>DATLFG010000105.1:0-162214 GCA_035524955.1 Candidatus Limnocylindria bacterium
CCGCGGCCATCGCCGCGGGGGTGCAGCGCGCCTGGGAAGCCTGGCAGCGCGGGCAGGAGGCGCTGCGCAAGGGCGACTGGGGCACCTACGGCCAGGAGCAAAAGCTGATCGAGGAAGCCCTCCGCCAGCTTCGCGAAGGCCGCTAGCGTCCTTGCCTCTCGCGGAGGTGGGCAGGCCGGGCGCCGCCCTCCCGGGAGCACGCTGACTCGCATCCCGCCGCGCCCTCTCGATCGAGCCACGAGACGGACCGCTTCCCGCTTCGACTCTCCGCAGAGGACACGGCTCCCGGGAGGGCGGCGCCCGGCCTGCCCACCTCCGCGAGGACGCGCTCGTGGAAGAGAATCTCGCCGGTGAGACGGGCCGCGTTCCGCGCGGGCTCCGCCCGCGCAATCCCGCTTTTCGGGGGGAGGTTCGGAAGGGGGGCGCAGCCCCCCCCGAGTTAGGTTCGGGCGCTGAGCAACAGGGCGGTGCCGATGCCCGCGAAGACGATGTTGGCGGTCCAGGCGGCGAGGGCGGCGGGCAGCAGATCGGCCTGGGCGAAGGCGATCGCCACGGAGTGCAGGACCCAGTAGCCCAGCGCGATCAGGATGGCCACGCCGATGCCCATGGCGCGCCCTCCGCTGCGCGGCGAGACCAGCGCGAAGGGGATCGCGACCAGCGCCATGATCACGTGCACGAGCGGAAAGGATAGCTTGGAGTAGAGCTGGACCAGGTAGCGGTTGACCCGATGGCCGCCCTCCCGCAGCTTGGTCACGTACTCGCGCAGCTCCAGGAAGCTCATGGTATCGGGGGCGTTGTGCACCTTGATGAAATCGTCGATGTGCTCCACCATCGGCACCACACGCGTGGCGAACGGCTCCGAGGTGACCCGGTTCTGCGCGTCCATCCGGCGGAGGACGCCGTCGGTGAGCTGCCAGCCCTCAGCCGTCCACCGCGCGGTGCGCGCATCCAGCCGCTCCATGAGCCGGAAGTCGGGGCCGATCTCCAGCACGGTGAGCCCTTCCATGGACTTGCCGGCCGGATCGAGCAGGGCCATGCGGAAGAAGCGCGTGTCGGACGATCGGTACCAGATCTGGGTCTGGCGCTGGAGGTGGCGCGGCAGCTGCCCGCGGATCTTCACGCGGTCCACCTCGTCCGCCTTGGCGTTGATGTCGGGCAGGGCGACCTCCTGGAAGACGACCGCGAGCACGCTGATGGCGCCCGCCACCAGCAGGATGGGCAGGCTCACGCGGTAGAGGCTGACCCCGGCCGCCTTCAGCGCGTCGAGCTCCCGCTGGCGGGTGAGGGAGAGGAACAGGAACACGGTGGCGATCAGCACGATCATCGGCAGGCCCTTGTAGAGCTCGCCGGGCACCCGGTACACGAAGTGCTCCAGGATCGTGAAGAAGGGCGGCTTGGAGCGCAGGAAGCGGTCGAGGGTCTGCAGCAGGTCCACCACCACGACGAGCACCGCCCCGATCCCGGTCCCGATGCCGAGGTAGATCAGGTACTGCTTCACCAGATACCGGTCCATGACGAAGGTGGACGCGCGGGGGCCGGCGAGGCGGCGGAGGTGCCGCCGCCGCTCCTCGAGCGGCTTGGCCACCCGACCCGATTGCCGCTCGCCCACCTTGGCCCAGAGCCGCCAGAGGAGATCGAGCCCGGCCGGTGAGACTCCCGCGACGCTCGCGCGCAGGAGCACCACGCCGACTACCGCGAGGATGGCGTTCGGGATCCACACCGCGATGGCGGCGGGCATGCGGTTGCGCATGGCCAGGCCCTCCATCGTCGAGTAGAGGATGTAGTAGCCGACCACGACGCCGAAGCTCAGCCCGAGGGCGACCGCGCGCCCGCCCCGCTGCGAGCGGACGCCCAGGGGGAACGCCATGACGGTGAACACGAGGGCGGCCACCGGGAGCGCGAAGCGCTTGTGCAGCTCGACATAGTGGGGCGCGTAGATCTGGCCGGAGCGCCGCAGGGTCTCCGCCTCCGCGACGAGCTGGCGCAGCGGCAGCTGCTTCTCGGGCTTCTCCTCGCGCGCGACCGCCGCGAGGGGCGAGTCCACCGGGAGGGTCATGTCGTAGAGGCTGAAGTAGGTCTGGCGGAAGCGCCGGCGGTCGCTCACGTCGGACTCGCTGATGGAGCCGTCCAGGAAGCGCAGGGTGATGCGGCGGGTGGCCTCGTCGCTCAGGAGGCGGCCCTCGCGGGCCACGATGACCCGAGACTGCTCCGGGTTCCGCTCGTCGGAGACGAGGAGGCCCTTCAGGCGCACCTGCGAGGCGCTCACCTCGTCCACGTAGATCACGAACTGACTGAAGGCGGCGCTGAAGGTGCGCTCCTTGATGCCGGTGGTGGCGCGCGACTGGAGGATCCGGAAGAGCTGGCGCTGGAAGGCGCCGCTCGACCACGGCCCCACCACCAGGGTGAGCCACGAGACGAGCAGGGTGACGATGATGCCGACCGCGAGAAACGGGCGGAAGAGCCGCAGCGGGCTCACTCCGCAGGCCTTGAGCGCGGCCACCTCGAGGTCGCCGGCCAGCCGCCCGCACACCAGCAGCACCGTCACGAGCAGGGCCATCGGCAGCGTGAGGGCCAGGAAGGCGGGGAGCATGTAGATCAGCAGCGGCAGCACGAGCGAGAACGGCACGCTCTTGGTGATGACGAGGTCGGTGAGCTGGAAGATGCGATCGATCACGAGGAAGAACGTGAAGACGGCGATGCCGATGAGGAAGGGCGGGCCCATCTCCTTGTAGACGTAGCGGTCGAGGATGCGGGTCATCCGCGACCATTGTACGCTAGCGTCATGCGGCCATCGTGGTTCCGGGGCGCCCTGGTCGCCGCCCTCCTCGCGGCCACGGCCGTGCCCGCGCCCGCGGCCGACCGTCTGGAGCGCTTCCAGGCGGTGGCCCGCGAGCGGCTCGCGGGCGCGGTGGACGCGGCCGAGCGCGAGCGCGCGGTCCGCGAGCTGTACGAGGTAGTGGACGCGGAGGTGCTCGACAGCCTGCGCGGCGAGGAGCCCTTCTCCTCGGTCGCCTTCATCCGCGAGCGGCTCCACGAGATGATGGAGAGCTGGGGCGGGGCCACCCTGCGCGTGCTGCGCATCCCCGGCGCGGGGGATGGCGCGCCGCTCACGCTCGGCCTCTACAGCTTCAGCGGGGTGGAGGGGTCGGGCTCGCTGCGCGTGTACGCGCGGACGGGCCCCGCCGCCGCCCTCGCCGCCTCGTCGACGCAGGACGGGCTGCTCGACGCGCGGGTGTGGCCGGCGGGTCCGGGCCGCGTGGCGCGCGTGTTCGCGGTGTGGAGCGGCTCGCCCGCGGCCGACGGGGAGCGCACGCTGCACGCGGAGCTCTGGGAGGGACTCGATCACGACCGGGTGGCGCGTACCTGGACCACCGCCACCCAGTGGCCCGAGGGCCTGCGGGTCACGGACTGGCGCACCCAGGCCGGCGAGCTCGTGGTGCGCTACGAGCCCCGCCATCCCGGCTGGAAGCCCGGATGCGCGGAGCAGTTCGCGCACGAGGACCACTACCGGCTCGCCGCCGCGGGCGGCCTCGCGCTGGCGCGGCGGCGGGTCACGAACGGCTGGCACCGCGAGCTCGGCGCGGCCTCCGACCGCCTCTTCCGCGCCCTGGCCCAGGCGGACGCGCGCGCTCTGAGCCAGCTCGTGGCCGCGCCCGGGCTACGCGCGCGGCTGCCGAAGAGCCTCGTGCCCGAGCCGGTCTGCGAGCAGGTGGGCCCGGCCGGCCCGCGCGGGCCGGTCACGATGGCCGCCACCGAGCTGCGCGACGGCCGGCGCGTGCCGTGGGCGCTCACCTGGACCCGCGGTCCAGCCGGCTGGCGGGTCCAGACCGCCGCCCCCGTGCTACAATGACGCGATAACATGAGCGAAATCGCCGACCGCTACGATCCGACGCGCGTCGAGCCTCACTGGTACGCCGTCTGGGAAGAGCGTGGCTACTTCCACGCCGACGTCGATTCACGGAAGAAGCCCTACTGCATCGTCATCCCGCCGCCCAACGTCACCGGCTCGCTGCACTGGGGGCACGCGCTCAACAACACGCTGCAGGACGTCCTGATCCGCTACAAGCGCATGGACGGCTACAACGCGCTCTGGATGCCGGGCACCGACCACGCGGGCATCGCCACCCAGTACGTGGTGGAGCGGCAGCTCGAGAAGGAGGGCAAGACCAAGGAGGACCTCGGGCGCGAGGCCTTCATCGCCCGCGTCTGGCAGTGGAAGGAAGAGTCGGGCGGCACCATCATCCGCCAGCTCAAGCGGCTCGGCGCCTCCTGCGACTGGGCCCGCGAGCGCTTCACGATGGACGCGGGGCTCTCGACGGCGGTGCGCGAGGTCTTCGTGCGCCTCTGGGAAGAAGGGCTCATCTACCAGGGCGACTACATCGTCAACTGGTGCCCGCGCTGCCAGACCGTGCTCTCGGACCTCGAGGTGGAGCGCGAGGATCAGGACGCCGAGTTCGTCTACATCAAGTACGGCCCGCTGACCCTCGGCACGGTGCGGCCCGAGACCAAGCTGGGCGACACCGCGGTGGCGGTCCATCCCAAGGACAAGCGCTACAAGCGCTACGTGGGCGAGATGCTCGAGGTGCCGTCGGTGGAAGGGACCATCACGCTGCGGGTGGTCGCGGACAGCGCGGTAGACCCGAAGTTCGGCACCGGGGTTATCAAGGTCACGCCCGGCCACGACGCCACCGACTTCGAGATCGGACGCCGGCATAACCTGCCGATCCGCAGCGTCATCGGCTTCGACGGCAAGATGACCGCGCTGGCCGGCAAGTACGCGGGCCTCGACCGCTTCGAGACCCGGAAGCGGATCGTCGAGGACATGCAGGCCCTCGGGCTCATCGACCGCATCGAGCCCTACCGCCACGCGGTCGGCGTGTGCTACCGCTGCAGGACGGTGGTGGAGCCGCTCGTGTCGAAGCAGTGGTACGTGCGGACCAAGCCGCTGGCCGAGCCCGCCATCAAGGCGGTCCGCAGCGGCAAGATCAAGATCGTCCCCCGCGCGTGGAGCAAGACCTACTTCCACTGGATGGAGAACATCCGCGACTGGGCGATCTCGCGCCAGCTCTGGTGGGGGCACCGCATCCCGGTGTGGTACTGCGATCGGGACGGCAGCATGCACGTCTCCCGCACCGACCTGGCCGAGTGTCCCCAGTGCCGGGGGCCGCTGCGGCAGGATACCGACGTCCTCGACACCTGGTTCTCCTCTGGCCTCTGGCCGTTCTCCACGCTCGGGTGGCCCGAATCCACGCCGGAGCTGAAGGTGTTCTACCCGACCTCGGTGCTGTCTACCGGCTTCGACATCCTCTTCTTCTGGGTGGCGCGGATGGCGATGCTCGGCATCAAGTTCATGGGGGACGTGCCGTTCCACCACGTGTACATTCACGCCCTGATCCGCGACGCTGAGGGCCAGAAGATGTCCAAGTCCAAGGGGAACGTGGCCGATCCCTTGGGCGTGATGGACAAGTACGGTACCGACGCCTTCCGCTTCACCCTGGCCGCGGTTGCCGCGCAGGGGCGCGACATCCGGCTCGCCGAGGAGCGCATCGAGGGCTACCGGAACTTCGCCAACAAGATCTGGAACGCGGCCCGCCTGGTCCTGACGAACCTGGACGGCTACGATCCCGCGCTTGCCCGGCGCGGCACACCGTCGGTGGCCGACCGCTGGATCAGGAGTCGCCTTACCGAGGCGATCGCCCAGGTGCGCAAAGCGATCGACACCTATCGCTTCAACGACGCGGCCTCAGCGGTCTACCAGTTCCTCTGGCACGAGTACTGCGACTGGTACCTCGAGATCGCCAAGCGGAGCCTCTACCAGCCGGAGAGCCCGGAGGCGAAGGCAGTCACCCAGCGCACGCTGGTGGAGACGCTCGAGACCACGCTACGCTTGCTCCACCCGTTCATGCCGTTCATCTCGGAGGAGCTCTGGCAGCGCCTGCCGCACAAGGGGGAGTCCATCATGATCGCGCCCTTCCCCAAGGCCACCCGCAAGGGGCGCGACGCGGAGGCGGAGCGGCTGATGGCCCCGGTGCTCGACTTCGTGAGCGCGATCCGGACCGTCCGCAGCGAGAGCCGGATCTCCCCGGCGGTGGAGCTGGTGGTGACGGTGAAGCCGGTGGGGCCGGCGGTGGTGGCTGCGCTCGAGAGCAGCCTGCCGGTGATCGGCAGCCTGGCCCGCGCCGCCATCACGGTCTCCCGCGACGGTGCGCGCCCGGCCGGCTCCGCGGTGGCCACGACCCCGAGCGGCGACGTGTTCGTGCGCCTGGAAGGCGTGGTGGACTTCGAGGCCGAGCGCCAGCGCCTCCGCAAGGAGATCGAGCGGGCGCGCAAGGAGATGGCATTCCTGGAGGGCAAGCTGGGCCGGCCGGAGTTCGTGGAGCGCGCGCCCGCGGAGGTGGTCGAGCGGGAACGCGAGCGGCTCGCCGAGCAGCGCCAGACCGAGCAGAAGCTCTCCACGAGCCTCGCGGCCCTCGGGTAGGGCGGAGCCGGCCGCCGTGCAGTTCGTGATTCACGCGCTCGACACCACCGACTCGACGCAGTCGGAGACGCAGCGTCTGGCCGCGACGGGCGCCCCGGAGGGCACGGTGGTGACCGCGCGGCACCAGCGCGCGGGGCGCGGCCGGCGCGGCCACGACTGGTGGGACGCGCCCGGCCAGAGCCTGCTCGCCTCCGTGCTCCTGCGACCGGCGGGCCCGGGGGCCGCCGCGCCCCAGCTCTCGCTCGTGGGCGGGCTCGCGGTGGCCGAGGCGCTCGCGGGGGCGGCCGCGGTGACCGCGCGCATCCGGTGGCCCAACGACCTGCTCGTGGACGGCCGGAAGGTGTGCGGAATCCTCGCCGAGGCCGCTTCCGATAGCGTGGGCGATGGCGCGGGGGCGGGCGCGGGCCGGCTCCATCACGTGATCCTGGGCATCGGGGTGAATCTCACGCAGACCGCGTTCCCGGAGGCCCTCGCCGACCGGGCGACCTCGCTGCGCCTCGTCACCGGCCGGATCCTCGCGGCCGACCTGGTGCTGGCCGCGGTGCTCGAGCACCTCGCCCGGCGTTACGACGAGTGGCAGGCCGGCGGCTTCGCGGCGCTGCGGGGCGCATGGCTCGAGCGATCCACGCTGCCCGGCCAGCCGGTGCGGCTGCCCGACGGCTCCGACGGCGTCGGGGTGGACGTCGGGGACGACGGCATTCTGGTGGCCCGCGCGGGCGACGGGCGGCTGGTCCGTATCGTATCGGGTGGAACCGTCGAGGAGGGGATGACGCATGCTGCTCGTCATTGACGTCGGCAACACGAACACCTCGCTGGGCATCTACGACGGCGCGCGCCTGCGCGCCTCCTGGCGGCTCACCACGCGGCGCGAGCAGACCGCGGACGAGTGGGGCGTGTTCATCCAGACGCTCCTCGGCACGCGGGGGATCGCGCAGCAGGACATCACGGGTGTCGCGGTCTCCAACGTGGTGCCTCCCATCCAGCAGGCGCTCGAGTGGATGTGCGAGGGGTACTTCGGCGTGAACCCGCTCACGGTGGAGCCGGGCGTCACCGCGGACCTGCCGCTGAACGTCGACACTCCACGCGAGGTCGGCGCCGATCGCGTCGTGAGCTGCGTGGCCGCCATCGCGCTCTACGGGACCCCGCTGATCGTGGTGGACTTCGGCACCGCCACGCGGTTCGACTGCGTGAACCGCCGCGGCGAGTTCATCGGCGGCGCGATCGCCCCCGGCATCAATACCGCGGCCGAGGCCCTCGTCTCGCGGGCGGCCCGGCTCTTCAGAGTGGAGCTGGTGCGGCCCAAGGAGGCCATCGGCCGCAACACGATCACGAACATCCAGTCCGGGATGATATACGGATGGGCCGGGCTGGTGGACGGCATCGTGGACCGCATGCGCCGGGAGATGGAAGGCGACGTGAAGGTGGTCGGGACCGGGGGGCTGGTGGGGCAGATGCGCGAGGTCGTCCAGTGTCTGCAGTTCGTCAATCCCGAGCTGAAGCTGGAAGGTCTCCGGTTGCTCTGGGAGCGAGCCAACCCCGTGGCCCCCGGTTGACACCCGGGGGCCGGCGCTCGTATACTTGCCCCCTAAATACAGTAGGTCGGGGCGGGCGGTTCTCTACATACAGGGTTCAGGCGGCCGGCAACCGGCCCCGGGCCCAGGCCGGGTGAGGCCAGGAGGCGGGGCGTATGGGCATGTGGGTCGGGCGGGGCCGGAAGGCCCGGGCGGCGTACGGCTTCGATGACATCGCGCTGGTTCCCGGCGCCCTGACCATCAACCCCGGCGAGGTGGATATCTCCTGGGAGCTCTGTGGCCATCGGTTTCCCATCCCCATCATCGCGGCGGCCATGGACGGGGTGGTGAGCCCCTCCTTCGCGATCGAGATGGGCCGGGTCGGGGGGCTCGCGGTCCTCAACCTGGAAGGCATCTTCTCCCGCTACGAGAATCCCGACGCGGTCCTGGATCGCATCACGTCCGCCAGCCTGGAGGAAGCCACCAAGATCATCCAGGGCATCTACAGCGAGCCCATCAAGGAAGAGCTGATCCACAAGCGGATCAGCGAGATCAAGAAAGGCGGCGGCCCCGTCCTGGTCTCCTCGATCCCGCAGCGCGCCGAGCGCTTCGCGAAGATCGCGGAGGAAGCGGGCGCCGACTTCTTCGTGGTGCAGTCCACCGTGACCACCGCGCGGCACGTCGCGAGCGAGTACACCCCGGTCGACATCCGCCAGCTCAAGAAGCACCTCTCGATTCCCCTCATCATCGGCAACGTCGTCACCTACGAGGCCTGCCTCGAGCTGATGGGCTGCGGCGTGGACGCGCTACTGATCGGAGTGGGCCCCGGCGCCGCGTGTACGAGCCGCGAGGTGCTGGGTCTGGGCGTCCCGCAGGTGACCGCCACCGCGGACTCGGCGGCCGCGCGTGACTTCTACTACAAGAAGACCGGTCGCTACGTGCCGATCATCACCGACGGCGGCATGACCACCGGCGGGGACATCTGCAAAGCGCTGGCCTCCGGCGCGGACGCGGTCATGATCGGCTCCGCCTTCGCGCGAGCGGAGGAAGCGCCGGGCCGCGGCTACCACTGGGGCATGGCTACGCCGCACTCGAACCTGCCGCGCGGCACGCGCATCCGGGTCGGCATCGCGGGGCCGCTCGAGCAGATCCTGTTTGGACCCGCCTTCACCGAGGACGGTACGCTCAACCTCGTGGGCGCCATCCGCACCTGCATGGGGTCGGTGGGCGCCATGAACATCCGCGAGCTGCAGCAGACCGAGCTGATCATCGCGCCGTCGATCAAGACCGAGGGCAAGGTCTTCCAGCGCGCCCAGAAGCTGGGCACTCCACGCTGACGCTCCGACGGTGAATGCGATCGGTCATGCGGGCGCCCCGATGAGCCCCGTCGGGCGAAGAGGCCAAACCGCCCCGCGGAGTCATTCGGCCATGACCGCTAAAGTAGCCATCCTCGATTTCGGCGGTCAGTACACGCAGCTCATCGCCCGCCGCATCCGCGAGCTCGGGGTCTACTCCGAGATCCTGCCGTGCACCGATCCGGTGGACCACGTGCTGGCGGGGGGCTACACCGGCATCGTGCTCTCGGGCGGCCCGTCGAGCGTGTACGAGGACGAGGCGCCGCTGCCCGACAAGCGCCTGCTCGAGTCCGGACTGCCGCTGCTCGGCATCTGCTACGGCATGCAGGCGATGGGCTTCCTCATGGGCGGCCACGTCGTGCCGGCCGAGCGCCGCGAGTACGGCAAGGCGCAGCTCCGGATCCTGCGCCGCGAGGGGCTGCTGCGCGGTGTGCAGCCGGAGGCCGACGGCCTCGTGACCGTCTGGATGAGCCACGGGGACACCGTGCTGAAGCCGCCGCCGGGCTTCACGAACCTCGCCAGCACCGACAACTGTCCGGTCGCGGCCATGGCCGATCCGGCCCGGAAGCTCTTCGCGGTCCAGTTCCACCCCGAGGTGGCCCACACCCCCCAGGGCAAGACCGTGCTCCGGAACTTCCTCGACGCGGCGGGCGCCACCGCCGACTGGTCCATGCCTTCGTTCGTGGATTCGGCGGTCAAGCGCATCCAGCGCCAGGTCGGCCCGGATCCTGTGCTCTGCGCGCTCTCGGGCGGTGTGGACTCCTCGGTGGTGGCCGCGCTGATCCACAAGGCGGTCGGCGACCAGCTGACGTGCCTCTTCGTGGACAACGGTCTGCTCCGGAAGGGGGAGGCCGAGGGCGTGGTACGGACGTTCCGAGATGCCTTCAAGGTGAACTTGATTCATGTGGACGCAACAAGGCGATTCATCGACAGTCTGAAAGGCGTCTCCGATCCCGAGATCAAGCGTAAGACGATCGGGGCGGAGTTCATCGGGGTGTTCGAGGACGAGGCCCGCAAGCTCGGGCACATCCCCTGGCTTGCCCAGGGCACGCTCTACCCCGACGTGATCGAGTCGGTCTCGTTCAAGGGCCCGTCGGCGACCATCAAGACCCACCACAACGTCGGCGGCTTGCCGCCGAACATGCGCTTCAAGCTGGTGGAGCCGCTCCGCGAGCTGTTCAAGGATGAGGTGCGGGAGCTGGGCGCCCTGCTCGGCCTGCCGGGCGAGATCGTCTGGCGGCAGCCCTTCCCGGGGCCCGGGCTCGCCATCCGTGTGCTGGGCGAGGTGACGGAAGAGCGCCTGGCCCTGCTGCGCGAGGCCGACGCCATCATCCAGGACGAGGTGCGCCAGGCCGGGCTCGAGCGCGAGCTGTGGCAGGCCTTCGCGGTGCTCCTCCCGGTGCGGACGGTGGGCGTGATGGGCGACTTCCGTACCTATGCGCAGGTCATCGCGCTCCGCGCGGTGATGAGCCAGGACGCCATGACCGCCGACTGGGCGCGGCTGCCCTATGACCTGCTCGGGAGGATCTCGACCCGCGTGATCAACGAGGTCAAGGGCGTCAACCGCGTCGTCTACGACATCTCCTCCAAGCCCCCGAGCACCATCGAGTGGGAATAGTCTTTCGGCGCGCCTGAATGTGGAAGACTTCAGTTTGGCGGTTGGGCTCCTTCGCGCAAGCGCTCATCCGAACTGCCTTGCGCGTGCCCTGACAAGACTTCGGCCTCGCGGCCCGGGGCTTCAGCCGATCGGAATGCACCCATGAAACGCTCGGACTTCGTCCATCTGCACGTCCACTCCGAGTACA
Organism: Candidatus Limnocylindria bacterium; assembly: GCA_035524955.1. Lineage (GTDB taxonomy): Bacteria > Methylomirabilota > Methylomirabilia > Rokubacteriales > CSP1-6 > CAMLFJ01. Next base: position 11,150 of record DATLFG010000105.1, read on the forward strand.
GCCTGCTGGACGGCGCGGCCCGTCTCGAGAAGCTGGTCGAGCGCGCCCGCGCGCTGAAGTTCCCGGCCTTGGCGCTCACCGACCACGGCAATCTCTTCGGGGCGGTGGATTTCTACATTGCCTGCGAGAGGGCGGGGGTGAAGCCGATCCTGGGCTGCGAGCTCTACGTGGCCCCGGGCAGCCGCTTCGAGCGTTCGAGCCAGGACGGCGGCTACGAGGGCGCGAGCCACTGCACGGTCCTCGCGCGCACCCGGGCCGGCTACGCCAACCTCATGAAGCTGGTCTCCAAGGCCTACCTCGAGGGCTACTACTACAAGCCGCGCGTGGACCGGGAGCTGCTCGCCCAGCACGCGGACGGGCTCCTCGTGCTCTCGGGCTGCCTCAATTCCGAGGTGAGCCGGCAGCTCTCGGCCGGGGAAGAGGCCAAGGCACTCCAGACGGCGGGGTGGTACCAAGAGGTGTTCGGCAAGGATTACTACTTCATGGAGGTGCAGTCGCACGGTCTCGAGCAGCAGGTGGCGGTGACCGAGGGCACGATCAGGATCGCCCGCGCCATCGGGGCCCCGCTGTGCGGGACGAACGACTCGCACTACCTCGAGGCGGATCATTCGCGCGCCCACGAGGCGCTCCTCTGCATCCAGACCGGCACCACCATGAACGATCCCAACCGCTGGAAGTTCTCGAGCAACGAGTTCTACGTCAAGTCGGCCGACGAGATGCGCGCGGTCTTCAAGGACCTGCCCGAGGCCTACCGCAACACCCTGGCGGTGGCCGAGCGGTGCAACGTGGATCTCCAGTTCGGCCAGTTCCACCTCCCCAGGTACCAGGTGCCGGACGGCTTCACGCTCGACTCCTATCTCGAGGAGCGCGCCTTCGAGGGGCTCAAGTGGCGCTACGGGTCCTCCCCGGCCGACGCGGTGGTCGAGCGGCTCCGCTACGAGCTGGGCGTGGTCTCCAAGATGGGGTTCTCCGGCTACTTCCTGGTGGTCTGGGACTTCATCAGCTACGCGCGCCGCCAGGGCATCGCGGTGGGGCCGGGGCGCGGCTCCTCGGCCGGCTCGCTGGTGGCCTACTGCCTCGGCATCACCAACGTGGACCCGATCCGCTACGGGCTCATCTTCGAGCGCTTCTTGAACCCCGAGCGGATCTCGATGCCGGACATGGACATCGACTTCGCGGACGATCGGCGCGACGAGGTCATCCGCTACGTGGTGGATCGCTACGGGGCGGACCGGGTCGCCCACATCATCACGTTCGGGACCATGGGGGCCAAGGCGGTCATCCGCGATGTGGCCCGCGTCCTCGGCTTCTCCTACGGCGAGGCCGATCGCATCGCCAAGCTGGTGCCCGGCTTCCCGCTCAATATCTCGCTCGACGAGGCGCTCGAGAAGGCCCCGCCCCTGGCCGAGCAGGTCAAGCGGGACCAGCGGGTGGGGGAGATGTGGGAAGTGGCCCGCGCGCTCGAGGGCTGCACGCGGCACGCCTCCGTCCACGCCTCCGCGGTGGTCATCTCCGACGAGCCCCTGATGGAGCGGGTGCCGCTCTACAAGGATCCCAAGCGACCCGAGCTCATCACCGGCTACGCGATGGGGCCCATCGAGAAGCTCGGCCTGCTCAAGATGGACTTCCTCGGACTCAAGACCCTCACCGTGATCTCGGACGCCCTGCGCCTGCTCAAGGAGTCGCGCGGGATCGAGCTCGACGGCGACGCCCTGCCGCTCGACGACGCCCGGACCTACCAGCTCCTCACCGAGGCGCGCACCTTCGGCGTGTTCCAGCTGGAATCGGCGGGGATGCGCGACGCGCTCAAGCGCCTCAAGCCCCAGCGCATCGAGGACATCATCGCGATGGTGGCGCTGTACCGCCCGGGCCCGATGGACCTCATCGAGGACTTCGTCAACCGCAAGCACGGCCGCGCCCCCATCGCCTACGAGCATCCCCTGATGGAGCAGGTCCTCCAGGAGACCTACGGGATCATGGTCTACCAGGAGCAGGTGATGCGGCTGGCCGCGGACCTTGCCGGCTTCTCGCTCGGCGAGGCCGACACGCTGCGCAAGGCGATGGGGAAGAAGGACCGCGAGCTGATGGCCACCCAGCGCGAGAAATTCATCGCGGGTTGCAAGGCCAACACGATCGATCCCCGGAAGGCCGAGCGCATCTGGGACCTGATCGAGAAGTTCGCGGGCTACGGCTTCAACAAGTGCTTGGCCCGCGACACCCGTGTCGAGATGGCCGATGGCAGTCAGAAGCTCATCACCGAGGTGCGGGCCGGCGATCTGGTGCTCACGAAGGACGGCCCCTACCGCGCGCGCGCGGTGCGCCCGAGCGGAGTGCGTCCCGTGGGTCGACTCCTCCTCGCCAATGGAATGTCGGTGCGTTGCACGCCCGACCATCCGATCTTCACGCAGCGCGGCTGGGTGAACGCGGAAGAGCTGAGCATCGACGACTTCGTGGCGGTCACCCGGGAGCTTCCTTGCGGAGCGCAGACGGTCCCCGATCATCTGCCGGCTCTCCTCGGGCATGCACTGTCGGACGGCTCGCTCAACTATGAGGGGCATTTCTATCTGTACTCGACGTCGCAGGACGAGCTGGAGGACATGGCTGCGTCGCTCGCCCTCTTCGAGAACACGATCCCTCGTATCGAGCATCGCGCGGCGCCCAGGGCATCATCGGTCCGTCCGGTTCGCGCTGACCGCCGCCACCCCACGGGCGCGGTGCGATTCCTGTTCGAGGACTGCGGTCTGAAGGGGAAAGGGGCTCTCGACAAACGAGTGCCGTCGCTCGTGGAAGGCTGGGACCTTCGCGCCATCGCGATCCTCGTTGCCAAGCTCTTTCAAGGTGACGGCTGCATGCATCGGAAGACGCGGTCGATCTTCTACTCGACCTCTTCGGGGGGTCTTGCCGAGGACGTCCGCCGCCTCCTGCTGAAACTGGGGCTCTCGTCGACGATTCACCGGAAGGAGTTCGCCTATCGCGGCGCGCGCCGACCGCGCTTCACCGTCAACCTTCTGGGCGGGCGAGTAGCCTATCGATGGTTCGACCAGCTCGTTGGGGCGCACCTTGTCGGCCGAAAGCGTGAGGGTCTTGGTGCGCTGGCGCGGGATTGCGCCGAGGCGCCGAAGCTCTTCGCCCCCGGCACGGTGGATGTCGTCCCGATGGTGCTGGCACTGGGCCCGATCCGGGAGGCCATCGCGAAGACGCATCCAAGCCTGCGGGCGGGCTGCGAGGTCCTCGGGATCTCGTATCGGCTGCTGTTTGCGGACGGACGGAAGCGGGGCATCCGGCGCGACACCCTGAGACATCTCTCCGAAAAGCTCGATTCGCCGGCCCTCTACGCTCTTGCCGAATCCCCGATGGGATGGTCCCGCCCTCGCGGATTTACCGTCGATGGCGAGGAGCCGACTTACGATTTCGAGGTGCCCGGGGCCGCCAGCTTCATCGCCAACGGCATCGCGGTGCACAACTCCCACGCCGCGTGCTACGGCGTCGTGGCGTACCAGACCGCGTATCTGAAGGCAAACCATCCGACCGAGTTCATGGCCGCCCTGCTGACCTCGGAAATGGAGAAGACGGACAAGATCGTCCAGTACGTGGAAGAGACGCGCGCGATGGGCCTGCGCGTCGAGCCGCCCGACGTCAACGTCTCCCGGGCCGACTTCACGGTGGCGGGGGAGGCCATCCACTTCGGGCTGGCCGCGATCAAGAACGTGGGCGCCACCGCGATCGAGTCCATCGTGCGGATCCGCGAGGCGGCCGGCCGCTTCGCCACCCTCGAGGATTTCTGCGCCCGGGTCGACCTGCGCCTGGTGAACCGCAGGGTGATCGAGTCCCTGGTCAAGGCGGGCGCGTTCGACTCGCTGCAGAGCACGCGGGCCGGCCTCCTTGCCGCGCTGGACCAGGCGATGGACCGGGGCCAGCGGCAGCAGCGCGACCGCGAGGAAGGGCAGGTCTCGCTCTTCGACGCGCTGGGCGGCGGCGCCAAGCCGGCGGCCCCGCCCTCCGCGGCGGCCCGCGTGCCCGAGTGGCCGCAGGAGGAGATGCTGGCCTACGAGCGGGAGGTCCTGGGCTTCTACCTCTCCGGTCACCCGCTCGAGCAGTACCGCGAGGTCTCGCGCCGGATCGGCGCGCTCGGCGCCGCCGACCTCGCCGCGCGCTCGACGGGTGCACGCGTGCTCCTGCTGGGACAGGTGAGCGGCTTCAGCGAGAGCACGACCAAGAGCGGCAACCGCATGGCGTTCGCCACGATCGAGCTGGTGGACGGCAGCGTTCCCCTGACGATCTTTCCCGAGCCCTACCGGAGCTGCGCGGGGGCGCTTCGGCACAAGGGGCCGGTCATCGTGCGCGGCCGCGCGGACGACAGCGACAAGGGCCGTGTCGTGCTCGCGGAGGAGATCAAGCCCCTGGAGGACGCGATGGGCAATCCGGCCCCAGCCGGCAACGGCACCGGGAACGGGCCCGACGCCTCCGCGCACGCCTGCCGCATCCGGGTGAGCGCGGCGGCCGAGTCCCTCCCGGACCTGCTCGCCTCGGTGAAGGCGGCCTGCCGCCAGCACGAGGGCCGGACGCCGCTGTTCCTCCACGTGCTGCTGCCCGAGCAGGAGGTGGTGCTGCGGATCAAGGAGCTCGCGGTGGATCCGGCGTCCGACCTGGTGACCAAAGTAGAAGGCCTGCTCGGAGCGGGCAGTATACTCGTGGAGTATGCCGGACGAGCTTGAGTTCGAGAAGCCGCTCCTCGAGCTCGAGAACCGCATCGCGGAGCTGCGCGCTTCGGAGGAGCCGCTCGAGGCGCGCGACGAGATCGCGAAGCTCGAGGAACGCCTCGCCCGCCAGCAGCAGCGCGTCTACTCGAGCCTGACCGCCTGGCAGCGCGCCCAGATCGCCCGGCACCCCAAGCGCCCGCACACCCTCGACCTCGTCAACCTGCTGCTGGAGGACTGGGTCGAGCTGCACGGCGACCGGGTCTTCGGCGACGACAAGGCGATCGTGGGCGGCCTCGCGACCTTCGACGGCGAGCCGGTGGTGCTGATCGGCCACCAGAAGGGCCGCGACACGCGCGAGAACATCGCGCGCAACTTCGGGATGCCGCACCCGGAGGGCTACCGCAAGGCCCTCCGGCTGATGCAGCTCGCGGCCAAGTTCGGCAAGCCCATCATCACGTTCATCGACACGCCCGGGGCCTATCCGGGGCTCGGCGCCGAGGAGCGCGGGCAGGCCGAGGCGATCGCGCGCAACCTGCGGGAGATGGCGGGCCTGCCCACCCCGGTGATCTGCGTGGTGACCGGGGAGGGAGGGAGCGGCGGGGCCCTCGCCATCGGGGTCGGCAACCGGGTGCTGATGCTCGAGTACGCGATCTACTCGGTGATCTCGCCCGAGGGCTGCGCGGCCATCCTGTGGGGCGACGCGGCCAAGGCCCCGGAGGCGGCCGAGCTGATGCGGGTGACCGCACCCGATCTCCTCAAGCTGGGCGTCATCGACGCCATCGTTCCCGAGCCAGTCGGGGGCGCCCACCGGAACTGGGAGGCCACCGCGGCCAGCCTGCGCGCGGCCCTCCGCGATCAGCTCTGGCAGCTCAAGTCCAAGGCGGAGGCCCAGCTGATCGAGGAGCGGCACGAGAAGTTCCGCCGCATCGGCGTCTTCGAGGAGACCGTCTGACTCATCCCCCGGAGTTTGACATGCCCGGGGGTGGGTGTTACCGTAACTTCCGATCACTTATGCGGAATTTTCCTCCGCCGGCTTCGGCCTGATGTCCAAGCTTCACCTGATCACCTACGGCTGTCAGATGAACGAGTACGACTCCGAGCGCGTGGCGGGTCTGCTCAAGCAGGAACGGTACGAGCTCACGGATCGCCCGGAGGACGCCGACCTGATCCTGCTCAATACGTGTTCGATTCGAGAGAAGGCCGAAGACAAGGTCTTCTCGCAGCTCGGAGCCCTGCGGCACCTCAAGCGCGAGCGGCCGGATCTGGTCATCGGGGTCATGGGCTGCATGGCGCAACTGCAGAAGGGGCGGATCCAGGAACGTGCCCCCTATGTGGACCTGGTCTTCGGCTCGCCCGCGATCGCACAGGTCGCCGAACTGGTCGGCCGCGCGCGGCAGGGGCGGGGACCGGTGCTCGAGACCGGCGAAGGGGCGCTCGTGAAGATCACCGCGCGACCCGAGGGCGGCCTCCGGTTGAAGGCCTTCGTCACCGTCATGGAGGGCTGCGAGAAGCACTGCACCTTCTGCGTCGTGCCGACCACGCGCGGCCGGGAGCGCAGCCATCCGCCCGAGGTCGTCGTGGACGAGATCCGTGGGCTCGCGGAGGCGGGGTGCCGGGAGGTCACGCTCCTCGGTCAGACCGTGAACGCCTACGGCCGCGACCTGAGCCCCCCGACGGATCTGGCGGCCCTGCTCGAGCGCGTGAACGACATCGACGGGATCGAGCGCATCCGCTTCACGACCTCGAACCCGTACAACCTCACGCCCCGGCTCATCCGCGCCATCCGCGACGTCCCCAAGGTCTGCGAGTACCTGCACCTGCCGCTGCAGTCGGGCTCGGACCGGGTGCTCGAGCGGATGAATCGCGGCTACACGCGTGCCCGCTACCTCGCGCTGATCGCGGAGCTCCGGAGCACGGTGCCGGACCTCGCGCTCTCCACCGACCTCATCGTGGGGTTTCCCGGCGAGACCGAGGAGGACTTCGCGCGGACGGTGGAGATGGTCGAGGAAGTCGGCTACGACAACGTCTTCGCCTTCCGCTACTCGCGCCGGCCGGGCACACCCGCGGCGGAGATGGACGATCAGGTGCCGGAAGAGGTCAAGGCCGACCGGAACCGGCGCATCCTGGAGACGGCGGGCCGGGTGGGCGCGGCGCGCAGCCGGCGCCTCGAGGGCCGCACACTACCCGTCCTGGTCGACGGCGTCTCGCGCAAGAACGCGGGCGAGGCGGCCGGGCGCACCCGCTGCAATCGAGTGGTGAACTTCGATCCCGGAGGGCGCGACCTGCTGGGCCGCGTGGTGCCGGTGCGCGTGGTCCGCGCCCTGCCTCACAGCCTCCGCGGGGAGCTAGAGGCCTAGGAGGCGCACCATGTGGCTGGAGATGAAAGTGAAGGGGCTCGCGCTCGATCCGCTCTCCAACATGCCCATGATCATCCTCCGGGACGACGAGGAGAAGCGCTCCCTGCCCATCTGGGTGGGCCTCTTCGAGGCCAACGCGATCGCGCTGGAGCTCGAGAAGATCTCCACGCCCCGGCCCATGACCCACGATCTCATCAAGAACATCCTGGAGTCGCTCGACACCCGGGTGCAGAAGATCGTGGTCAACGATCTCCGCGACAACACCTTCTACGCGGTCATCCATCTCCGCCTGGGTACCGCCGACATCACGGTGGACTCGCGACCGTCGGACGCCATCGCCCTGGCCCTGCGGGTGGGGGCGCCGATCTTCGTCGAGGAGGACGTCGTCCAGAAGGCCCGCTCCGTGGAGGTCGCCAAGGAGACCGAGATCGGAACCGGCAAGGGCGATGACCAGGCCAAGATCAAGGAGTGGCTCGAGTCGCTGAAGCCGGGCGACTTCGACCGGATCGAGCGCGGCAAGGACCCGAAGAGCCCGGACGAGTAGTGGATGCGGGTCGGGCTGTTCACCAACAACTACCTGCCGTTTCGTGGCGGGGTCGCGACGGCCGTCGAGACCCTGCGGCGGGGGCTCGAGGCGCTCGGGCACCGGACCTGGATCTTCGCGCCGGCCGCCCGCCCGCCGCACGCCGACCCGCCGTACGTGTTCCGCTACCCGTCGATTCCCGCGCCGACCTATCCCGGCTTCTCGCTGCCGCTGCCCATCTCGCGTCGCCTCGGGCGGGTCGCCCGCGCGCTCGACCTCGACGTCATTCACGTCCATCATCCGTTCCTGCTCGGTCTGGCCGGCCGGCGCCTCGCGCGGAGCCAGCGGCGCCCGCTCGTCTTCACGTATCACACGCACTACGAGAAGTACGCGCACTACGTGCCGCTGCCGCCGCGGCTGGTGCGGAGCCTTGCGGTGCGCCTGGCCTCCCGCTTCGCCGATTCCGCCGACCTGGTCGTGGCCCCGTCCGAGCACGTGGCCGAGACCCTGCGCCGGCGGGGCGTGCGCACGCCGGTCGCGATGATCCCCACCGGCGTGGACCTCGAGCTCTTCAGCCCGGCCAGCCGGGAGCGCGCCCGCCATCGCCTCGGCCTGCCCGCCGACGGGGTGATCTGCCTCTACACCGGCCGGCTCGACCGCGAGAAGAGCCTCGAGCGGGTGCTCGACGCCTTCGAGTCGGTGGCGGCCGCGGTGTCGACCGCCACGCTGCACCTGGTGGGCAAGGGCAGCCACGGCCCGGTGCTCGAGCGGCGCGCGGCCGCGAGCCGGGCGCGGCGCCGGATCGTCTTCCACGGCGGGCTCCCGCCCGAGGCGCTCCCCGACTACTATCGCGCCGCCGACCTGTTCCTCTTCGCGTCCGAGACGGAGACGCAGGGGCTGGTGCTGGCGGAGGCCCACGCCTGCGGGCTTCCCGCGGTGGCGGTGCGCGCCCCGGGGGTGGACGAGGTGGTAACCGACGGCGAGACCGGGATCCTCACCAAGGCGGAGACCAGCGAGATGGCCGACGCGGCCATCGGGCTCCTGCTGGACGCCGGCCGGCGCGCGAGCATGGGCCGGGCGGCGCGCCGCCTCGTGGAAGCGCGCTTCGCGGCGCCCCGACAGACCGCGGCCATGGTCGCGCAGTACGAAGCCCTGCTGGCGCGGCGGCCCTGATGGCGATCCCGTCGCCCGGCCGGAGCCTGCGGGTGGGATTCCAGACCGAATGGGATCCCCACAGCGCCGGGCCCGGCCGCCAGGGGCTGCTCTCCTGGGATCCCCGCGTGCGCACGCTGCTGCGGGTGCTCGTGTCCTATCCGGAGGTGCGCTACGTCCTGCCCGACCGCATCAGTCTCGAGCCCGCCGCCGATCCGCGCACGCTCGAGACCATGGCCCGCTTCCTCGAGCGGCAAGGCTGGCTGGTGCGGCGGGTGGCGGTGAGCTGAGGGATGATCTGGAACCGCGACGCCGAGACGGCCCCGCGCTCCGCGATGCGGGCGCTCCAGGACGACCGGCTGCGGGCGAGCGTGGCCTGGGCCCGCGCGCGCGTGCCCTTCTATCGCGACGCGCTCGCCGCCGCCGGGGTTCGGGACGACGCGGTGACGCTGGATCGCCTCGCGGAGCTTCCCTTCACGGTGAAGGACCACCTGCGCCAGCACTACCCGTTCGGGCTCTTCGCGGTGCCGCGCGAGTCGGTAGTCCGCATCCACGCCTCTTCCGGCACCCGGGGGAAGCCCACGGTGGTGGGCTACACGCGCAACGACCTCCGCGTGTGGCGGGAAGTGATGGCGCGGTCGCTGGCCGCCGCCGGGGCGGAGCCCGGCCAGCTCATCCAGATCGCCTACGGCTACGGCCTCTTTACCGGGGGCCTGGGCTTCCACGACGGCGCCGAGCACCTGGGCCTCACCGTGGTGCCGGTCTCCTCGGGCAGCACGCACCGCCAGATCCTGCTGCTCCAGGACTTCCGCCCGCAGGGCCTGGCGTGCACCCCGTCCTTCGCCCTCCACATCGGCGAGAGCCTGCGGGAGCAGGGAAGCGATCCCCGGGCGCTGGGTGTCTGCTACGGCCTCTTCGGCGCCGAGCCGTGGACGGAGGCGATGCGCGCGCAGCTCGAGGCGCTCTGGGGCTGCCCGGCGGTGGATTTCTACGGGCTCAGCGAGATCATCGGGCCCGGGGTGGCGGGCGAGTGCGCGGAGGCCCGCGAGGGCCTGCACGTCAACGAGGACCACTTCCTGCCCGAGATCGTTGACCCGCGGAGCGGGGCGCCGTTGCCCTGCGGGCAGGAGGGCGAGCTCGTGCTGACCTCGCTCACCAAGGAAGCCCTCCCGATGATCCGCTATCGCACCGGCGACGTCACCCACCTCGATCCCGCGCCCTGCCGCTGCGGGCGGACCACGGTGCGGATGGGGCGCATCAAGGGACGCACCGACGATATGCTGATCATCAAGGGGGTCAACGTGTATCCCTCCCAGCTCGAGGCGGCGCTCCTGACGGTGGCGGACCTGGCGCCGCACTACCAGCTGGTGGTGGACCGGCGGGAGGCCTTCCCGACACTGGCGGTGCACGTGGAGCCGGACGAGCGCGTGGTGCGCGAGTGGGGTGGCTTCGAGGCCGCGCCCACCCGGCTCGCCGCACTGTCCGCCCGGGTGGCCGCGTGCCTGCGGGGCCACCTCGGGCTCAATCCGGAGGTCGCGGTCGTGGCGCCGAAGACCATCCCGCGCAGCGAAGGCAAGGCGGTGCGGGTCGTGGAAAGGAGATAGGCATGGCGAAGCGTGACGAAGCCCGGCTGCTGGCCCGCATCGAGGCGGGCGAGCGCATCGAGTCCCCGGACGAGATGACGGAGGCGTACCGCGAGAACCTCATCCACCTCATGACCATGCAGGCCGACTCGGAGCTGGCGGGCGGCTACGGCTACGTGCCGTGGATCGCGAAGGCACCCGGGGTGGAGGAGAAGCACGTGGTGGCCCAGATCGTGAAGGACGAGCTCCGCCACGCCACCGTCATGTACGGGCTCCTCGCCGACCTGGGCGTTGACGTGGAGGCGCACGTGCGGGCGCACGACGAGGCGTTCACGATGCGGGTGGCCGACGACGCCGACATCGGCACCGCCCGCATCACCGCCGACAAGCGGGTGAACATCTTCTACTACCCGATCGACACCTGGGCCGACTTCATCTTCTTCAACTTCTGCATGGACCGCGGCGCGGGTCACCAGCTCGAGGACGTGCGCACCTGCTCCTACGGGCCCTGGGTGCGCGCGATCGAGGGCATCTTCAAGGAGGAGAAGTTTCACATCCGCCACGGCGAGGTCTGGGTGAAGCGCCTCGCCGAGGATCCCAAGACCCGCGACGAGGCGCAGACCACGCTGAACAAGTGGTACATCCGCACCATGAACATCTTCGGACGCCCGGGCTCGGCCAAGAACGTCCTCTACCGGAAGTACCGGCTCAAGCTGCGCGACAACGACGAGGTCCGTCAGACCTTCGCGCGAGAGGTCGCGGAGAAGGCGGGCGGGGTCGGGCTCACGCTGCCCGAGTGGAACCCGGTCTGGGACCGCCTGCCCGAAGAGGCGCAGATCCCCGGGTGAGCGCGCTCCGCGTCGTCTTGCTGGCGCTGCTCGCGCTGGCTGCCGTCGCGCCTGTCGCGGCACAGAGCGGCCGCCAGGTGAAGGTGCTGCTGGAGCTCACGCAGCAGACCCAGGGCGCCCGTCAGGGCGTGCAGGGACAGGGGGGCATCGTCGTGGAGGAGCGCCGCGGAGCCCCCCGGGCGCGCGGGCGGGGCGGCCTTGCGGTGGAGGACACCACCACCCGCGTCACGCGATCCTCCGGGCTCTTCACGGTGGTGCAAGACGGCGGGGCCGGCTCGATCCTGGTCGCGCAGGACGTCCCGTACCGGCAGATGGCCTACTACCACGACTACGCCACCGGCAAGGGCCACGTCGCTCAGGGCGTCGCGTGGCAGCGGGTGGGTACCGCGCTCGCAGTGCGCCCGGTGATCCTGCCCGGCAACCGCATCCGGGTCACGCTGACGCCGGTGATCAGTTACTTCACGCCCGGCGGCGGGGGAACGATCGAGGTGGTGGAGGCGGCGGCCGACCTGATCGTGCCCAACGGTGGACGCCTGCAGATCGGCGGCAGCACCGGGAGCCTCCACGCGATCACGCGGCAGATCCTCGGCTACCGCTCCGAGCAATCGTCGGAGGAGACGGCCCTGACGCTCACCGCGACCATCCAGTGACCCGCTACGGCGGCAACCGCGCCTACAGCTGCGCCAACAGCATGTACATGGCGCTGCGCGAGTCGGGCGCCACCGCCGCGGAGCTGCCCGAGCCGGGCTTCATCGAGTGCCTGACCACGATGCCCTTCGGCACGCTCTACCTGCGGGTCGGACGCGATCTGCTCGTCTATTTCAGCTCGCCGCTCGCCTCCCCGGACCAGGGGATCACCACCGCGCTCGACGTCCTCGGCTGGGAGTGCCGGGAGGAGCGCGACGGCGCACCCGAGGCCGCGCTGGCCCGGCTTGCCGAGGCGGCCGGGCGTGGGCCGGTCCTGGCGGGGCCGCTCGACATGGGTGGGCTCGGCTACATGCCACATCATGCCCAGCTCTCGGGCAGCGATCACTTCGTGGTGGTGCTGGGCGTCGAGAACGACCGGGTGCGCATGCACGACCCCGACGGCTATCCGTACGCGGTCCTGCCCACCGCGGAGTTCCTGCGCGCCTGGAAGGCCGACCGCGTGCGCTCCGCTCAGGTCCCGTACACGATGCGCACGGGTTTCCAGCAGGGGCGCGTGGCGGCCGCCGGCCTCCTCGAGCGCAAGGCGCGCTGCTTCGGGGAGGCGCAGTACGCCGCGGTGCAGGAGCGGTGGGAGGACACCGCCGGGTTGCTCGAGTGCATCGCCGACCTCGAGGACGCCCTGATCCACGCGCTGAGCCCGGCGTGAGGCCCGGGCTCAGCGTCCGGCCGTGAAGTAGCGCTCCGGTAGTACATCCTCGACCCGCAGTAACAACGCCTTCCGGACGACGGCCTCGCGGAGCGGGACCAGGGCGACCATCTCCGGGTCGTGCCGGACGGCGTCCAGGCCGTCCCGCGTGTCGAACCGCAGGAGATGGATCTCGTCCGGGGCGTCGGGGTTGGGGCCGCCGGAGGCGGCCAGAGACGGGATGAGGATGCGCTCGAACCGTCCGCCGTGCCGACGGTAGACGGGCAGGGCCAGGATCTCGTATCGGCGGAGGGCTTCGGTCTGGCCGGGGTGGAGATAGATCAGCGCCAGGTAGAGCGTTCCGTCGGTCACGAGGGCCGGATTGTACTTAACATAATGTACCTTATCGGACTGTAACGGGGGTCGCCAGGGGCGGGCCCTACTTCGCGACCGGCTCAAGCGCGCCGATACGGCTCCGGACGTCGTCGGCCCGCCGGGTCTCGGGGGCCTCCTCGAGCAGACGCTCGTAGGTCGCGCGCGCCTCGGCGGGTTTGCCGGCCAGCGCCTGCGCCCGGGCCAGATCGAGCAGCGCCTCCTCGAAGAAGAACTGCTTCGGGCCGAGCCCGCCCACGGCCGCCTCGTAGGCGGTCACCGCGCTGGCGTAGTTCTTCTGAGCCTCCCACGTATAGCCCACGCCCGAGGCGCTCAGCGTGCGCAGGCTGCCGCCGGCGCCCTTGGCGAGCGCGATCTCATAGGCAGCGCGCGCCGCCGCGTAGTCGCCGGCCTGGTACTGCAGATTGCCCAGCTGGTAGGCGGCCTGGGCGGCCGCCGTCGAGCGGCCGTGCTCGGCCAGGATGGCCTGGAGCATCGCGATGGCCTTCTGCCGCGCCTCCGGTGTGGCCAGGGGCCCCTCGCCCTGCTGGACCGCCTCGGCGGCGCCGGCCAGCGCGGCCTGGCCGCGCGACTCTCCGACGCGCATCCAGAGCCAGCCCGCCGTCCCCACGAGGCCAAGGGCCACCACCACGCCGGCGATCTTGAGCCCCAGGCGCGCCCAGCGGGACTGGAAGAACTCCCCCAGCTCGTTCAGCGGCGCCGCTCCGTCGCGGGGTCGGCGGCGTCGGGCCGCTCGATCCAGATCTCGCCCTTGACGGCGGCGCCGTCGGCGGCCGAGAAGCTGCCGGTCTTGAGGGTGCCGGTCAGCACACCGGTCGGCAGGATCTCCACGCGGGTCGCCGCCGAGAGATTGCCGCGCACGGTGCCGCCCACGACGATGGTGCGCGCATTGATGTTGGCGTCCACATCGGCCCCTTCGCCCACCAGCACCCGGCCCGTCACGTTGATGTCGCCCTCGAAGCGCCCCGCGATGTGGAAGTCCCCGTCACCCCCGAGCTCACCCTTGAAGGACAGCCCCGCGCCGAGGCCGGCCGGCTCGCTGCGGGCCTCGCGGTGGGCGGCCAGATCGGCGGCCAGAGAATCCGAGTCGTCGCCGCCGAGCCCCAGATACCGGAGGGTGCGGCCCAGCGCGCCCACGCGCTCCGTCTCTAGACGCCCGGGGTCGGCCGCCGGGCGTCCGCCCGCGCGGCCTCCAGGCGCCGCAGGCCGAGACCGGAGCCCACGAGCAGCAGGCAGGAGCCGATGAGCAAGAGCGACACCACGGGAGCCGGCGCGACTACGGGGTGCTTGACGAGCCCGATCCGCACCTCGACGGGCAGGCTGACCAGGGCCACCACCGCGACGAGCCCGGTGATCGCGCTCGCCCGTCCTTTCAGCGCCCGCCGGACCCGTCGCATGGCGCGTAGTGTAGCCACCGGGATACCGGATAGCAACCGGAACGAGGCGGCGATCGCTTGACGGAAGGCCGTCGCAGGACTACGCTCCGAGCGCTATGCCCGACACCGGCCGGCGCGCCCGCCTGCTGCACGTGGCCATCTGGCTGGCCACGCTCTTCTTCACCGCCATGCTCTTCGTGCCGCTGGTGCGCGAGGCACTGCGCCGCATGACCGAGCTCCCGTCCGGCGGGCCTTTCTGATGCTCGGGCTGATGCCCGCGCCCACCCCCGCCTTGCGGGGCTAGCCGGTCGTGTCGTCCGGGACGCGCGCCTTGGGGCGGGAGCCCTGCCCGTCGCGCGGGCGAGTGAGCTCGAAGGCCATGAGCCCCACCGTGATCACGAGGATGATCCAGCCCGCCACGTCGAGATTGACGATGAGCCACCCGATCAGACTGAGCGCGGCCAGGAGCCACACGGTGGCGACGGAGCGCGAGCTGGGCCAGGGCATCGGGGCCAATTATCCGGGCCGGGGGCGCGCAAGTCAAACCCCCGCGGCGCGGGCGCTCAGAGCCGGCGCAGAAAGCTGTCCGGATCGTCGAGGAAGGCGCGCGTGATGCGCACGTGCTCGACATCGGCGTACGCGACCGGCGCGATCGCGCCGTCCTCGAGCAGCCGGATGTCGGCCTGGGGGAGCGCCATGAGGATCGGGGAATGCGTGGCGATGACGAACTGGCAGTCCTCGGCCACCCGATCCCGCAGGAGGGCGAGCAGCGCGAGCACGCGCGTCGGCGACAGCGGCGTCTCGGGCTCGTCGAGGAAGTAGAGCCCACGCGGCACCAGCCGCTGCTGGAGCACGTGGAGAAAGGTCTCGCCGTGGGAGCGCGCGTCGGGTGCCGCGCCGTAGCGACGCGTCAGCGCGGCCCGCTCCTTGGCCGCCGCGCCCATCGCGAGCCGCTGGCCCCACGAGCCCTCGGGCCGGGATGCGCGGAGCTCGTCCTCCATCGCCCGTAGCCCCTCGATCGCCCCGCCCACCCGCAGGGTGAAGCCGAAGACGTCCTCCGCGCGCATGAAGAGGGTGGCGCGCGGATGGCGGACCCGCGGGAACCGGAAGGCTCGGGCGAAGGCCCGGGCGCCCGCGAGGGTGGGATCGCGCTCCAGATCGCGGCCCCCCGCCGCGACGGCGCCGGCGCCCGCGGCGAGGCCCTCCAGCAGGGTGGATTTGCCGCAGCCGTTCTCCCCGACCAGGAAGGTGACGGGCGCCCGGAAGTCCAGGCGCTCGAGGTCACGGAAGAGCGGCAGTGTGAACGGAAACGGCGCGGGCTCCCGCGGGGCGCCAGCGCGCCGGATCCCGGTCAGGAAGAGCCCGGCCCGCGCCGCGGCCTTGCCGGAGCCCGCCCGCTTCACGCGGAGCTCAAAGGAATCGACGGAGGCTAGACGGAGGCTAGCGCAGCTCCGGGATCACCCAGAGCGGCCGCTCGCCGCGGGCCACGCGCTGCACGTTGTCGAAGGCGTTCCGGAAGGCCTTGAACCAGTTGTCCCAGGTGGGGCCCGCCATGTGGGGCGTGAAGGTCACGTTCTCGAGCCCGAAGAGCGGATGGTTGGCGATGGGCGGTTCCTCGACCATGACGTCGAGGCCGGCGGCCGCGATGCGCCCGCTGGTGAGGGCCGTGTGCAGCGCGGCCTCGTCCACCACCGGACCCCGGCACGTGTTGATCAGGACCCCGGAGGGCTGCATCATCCCGAGCTCGCGCGTGCTGATCATGTTGCGGGTCGCGTCGTTGAGCGGCACGTGCAGCGAGACGATGTCGGAGGTGCGCAGGAGCTCTGGCAGCAGCACGAAGCGGACGCCGAGGGCGTCCTCCGCGTCCTCGGCCAGACGCGCGATGTCGTAGTAGAGGATGCGCATGCCGAAGGCGGCGGCCCGCCGCGCGACCTTCTTGCCGATGGTGCCGAGCCCCACGATGCCCAGGGTCTTGCCTTCGAGCTCGTAGAGCCGGTGTGAGGCGAAATCCCCCACCCGCCACTTGCCGGTCACCACGTTGGCGTGGTGCCAGGACAGCTTGCGGTAGACCGCCAGCATCAGCATCAGGGTGTGCTCGGCCACCGCCACCGAGTTGGACCCGCCGTTGTTGGCGACGGGTACGCCGGCGCGCTTCGCCGCGGCGACGTCGAGCCGGTCGTAGCCGGCGCTGATGAGCTGCACCAGCTTGAGCCCCGGCGCGGCCTTGAAGAACTCGCCGTTGAGCTCGGCGCGCGGGAAGCCCACGTAGTAGGAGGCGTCCGGCAGCGCCGCGGTGAACTCGGGCGTGCCCGCGTCCACGACGACCATCTCGAAGCCGGCAGGCACGAGGCCCCGGGCGACGTCGAGCAGCGCGGCGGGGAGCTTGGGGGAAACGAGGATCTTGGTGGCCACGGGAGCCTCCTTTGGCTGGGGGGTGAGCGGAGCGGTCACGCGCGCCAGTATACGGCCTCGGCGCCCGCCGCGGTTGAGCGCGGACCGCCGGCACCTCTTGCGCGGGATCGGGTGCCTCCAGGCTGGGTACTCCCCTTCCCAGCCTCGCACCGCGCTTTCTCTGCCGTCTGAGCAGATCTAAGACAAGATGCTGGAATCATGTCTGATTTTTAATGGTCCGACGCTTGCTCTCGCTGGAGAGACCAACCACAGGGGGACGATCCCGATGAAGCGCTACGTGCTGACCCTGGCCTGGATCCTCTGGGCCCACGAGACCGCGCAGGTGGGCAACCAGGTCATCGACCGCGGCTACACCGCGATCGATTCGTTCGAGACGCGCCAGCTCTGCCACGCGGCCATGACGGACTACTCGGGGCTCAAGCTGGTCCGGCAGGGCAAGGTCCGCGTGGAGTTCACGTGCCTGCCCGAGAAGACCAGCCCGAAGGCGCCGCGGACGGCCGTCGGCTAGCGCCGGGCGGCCGGGCGCCACTGGCGTCAGGGTTCAGGCCCCGTTGCGGGGCGCCGGCGGGGCCGACTGGTTGATGCCCACCGGGGCATTGGCCTCGAACGGGCTCCAGAGCCCGAGCTCCTTGCCCATCTCGCGCACCGCCGGGAGCACCTCCTGCCCCAGCAACCGGATGCAGGTGGTGGCGTCCTGGTTGCTCACGAAGCCGTCGCTCGCCCAGAAGCCCAGGATGGACGGGCGCGTCTCCTCGAGCAGGCGGCGGAGCTTGGGGAGGACCGTCTTCGGCGTGCCCGCGATGATCTGCTGATCGCGGATCTGGTCCTCGAAGGCCGCGGCCCGCGGGTTCGCGGCGCGGCCGACCGCGAACTCGACGAAGGCCTTGCGGTAGGACGGCGAGAAGTACCCCGAGGGGCTCGACCACACCGGGTGCGCCAGGCCGGTGAACTCGCCCTGCATCCACATGAACTGCCGTGCGTTGGCGAGCGCCTTCTCCTCGGTCTCGGCCACGTGGCAGCGCTGGAGATACCCGCGGTTCTCCGGCCCGCCGGTGTAGCCGGCCTCCGCGGCGACCGAATCGTAGAGCTCCCAGATCTTCTTGGTGGCGTCGATCGCGGTGCTGAGCGCGATGTAGGGATAGCGCTGGCGCGCGGCCCAGACGATCGTCTCCTTGCTGAGCACCCCCGGGATCCAGATGCGCGGGTGGGGCTTCTGCAGCGGCATCGCCCAGGGGTTCACCACGCGGTGCTGGTAGTGGGTGCCCTCGAAGCGGAACGGCCCCTCCTGCGTCCACGCGCGCACGATCAGCTCGTGGGCCTCCTCGAAGCGCTCGCGGTTGAAGGCGGGGTTCACCCCGGTGGCGAGCTGCTCCTGCCCGCCCCCGCGCACGAAGCCGGAGACGAGCCGCCCGCGCGAGACCATGTCGATCATGGCCAGCTCTTCCGCGAGGCGCACCGGGTTGTCGGCGAGCGGCAGCGGATTGCCGAGCAGCACGATCTTCACGCGCCGGGTCACCGCGGCGAGGATCGAGGCGAAGACGTTGCACTTGGCCTGCATACAGAAGGGCGCGTTGTGGTGCTCGTTCAACATGATGCCGTCGAAGCCCACGTCCTCGGCCAGGCGGTAGTGCTCGAGGTACTCGTTGTAGAGGCGGCTGCCCGCCACCGGATCGAAGTGGCGGTTCGAGAACATCAGCGCGGTGGCGCCCCGCTTGCGCCCTTCTTCCTCCGGGTACGCCGACATCGGCTGCTCCGTGAAGTACATGAGGTGCATGGGGGTCTCCCGCTCAGGCCTGGGCGGCGAACGGCACGATGAGCTTCGCGAGCGCGTCGGGCCGCTCCATCTCGAGGAAGTGCCCGGCGCCGTCCACGACGCTGAGCCGGCTCCCGGGCAGCGCGCGGGCGTACTGGTCCCCGACCCCGGCCGGCACGATCCGGTCCTGCCGCCCCCACACGATCAGGGTCTCCGTCCGCACCCCGCCCAGCAGCGGCGGCAGCGTCGGGTTGTACATGTAGGGCTTCCACGCGATCCGGAACGTCATCTCGCGGTTGAGATCCCACCGCTCGAGCGTGGCGGTGGGCGGATCGGGCGTGAAGAGCCGATCGAAGGCCCCCTGATCCTCGAAGCCGGCCCGCACGTAGTCGATGTAGCTGACGAGGGCCTGGTCGAGGATTTCGCCGTCGGCGGGCTTGATGCCCATCGCCCCGACGAGCACCAGCTTCCGGAAGGCGCGCGGCGACATGGTCGCCATCTCGGCCGCGATCCAGCCGCCGAAGCCCAGGCCGACCAAGGCCACGTCGGCGAGGCTCCGCTGGGCGAGCAGGGCCTGGTAGGTCACCGCGACGTCGCGGACACTCCGCATGAAGGCGGGACGCTCGGAGCCGTCGTAGCCCGGATGCGAGGGCAGCAGCAGCGTGAAGCGGTCGGCGAGTGCCTCGTAGACCGGCAGCTGCTCGAGCGTGCCGATGTCGTGATGCAGCACGAGCAGCGGGGCGCCGCGGCCGGTAGTACGTAGTCTTACGGAGGAGCCGGCGACCCGGACCTCCTCGGTGGTCCACGCGAGCGCGGAGGAGGTCGAGGTCATGGAAGCGACGCTATCAAATCGATCTCCGCCCTGCAACCCGCGCCACCGGATCACGCGGGCCCGCGCGCGGTCAGCGGGGATGAAACGCGGGCGGCGGGACCGCGTCGCGCAGCCAGCGCTGGCCGTCGTAGACCGTGAACGGGGGCCGCTCGCCACCGATGACGCTCACGTGGCTGACGAGCCCCTCCGCCGGGCCGAGCCAGAGGTGCAGCATGCAGGCCGGCGGCTCCATCACCACCGCCAGGCGTGGCTCGGAGGCCAGGTCGAGCGCGAGCTGATGCGCGGTCGCGGGACAGGTGGTGGCCACCGTGCCGCCGAACCGCCGCGTCATCGGGCGGTGCACGTGCCCGCTCAGCACCCCCTCGACCTGCGGATGGCGGCCGATCACCTCGGCCAGCTCTGCCTTGCCCTCGAGGCCCATGGCGTCCATCGCCCGCATGCCGGTCACGAACGGCGGGTGGTGCATGAAGACGACCGTGGGCCGCTCCCTCCCCTCACCGAGACGCGCGTCGAGCCAGGCGAGCCGCTCGGCGCACAGGCGGCCGCCGGCCGCGCCGGGGACGAGCGTGTCGAGCGCGACGAGCCGGACCGGCCAGTCCTCGACGGTGTAGTGCAGGAAGCCGCCGTCCTGCGGCAGGTAGCCGCGGTCGGCGAAGGCGCCGGCGAGGGATTCGCGCGCGTCGTGGTTGCCCGGGATCACGTAGAGCGGCATCGCGAGGCCGTCCAGGATCGCGCGCAGCCGCGCGTACTCCTCGGGCTCCCCGCGCTCGACGAGATCGCCGGTCGCCAGGACGACGTCCGGCCGCGGCCGGAGCCCGTTCAGATGGGTCACCGCGCGCTCCAGGTGCTCCGCGGTGCGGAAGTGCCGATCGTTGACGCTGCCCGGCGTGCTGATGTGGAGATCGGTGATCTGGGCGAGGAGCATGACCTGATCATACCTTGACAGGTGGGCCTCCTCCGGACTACAAGTACCGCTATGATCCGCCGGGCCAAGCGCGGCACCGACAAGACGCGGCTGGGGTCCCGGACTACGGGACGCCCAGGGGGGAAGGTGGCGCGCGCCCGGCAACAGACCTAAAGACACTAGAAGACGTCCTCGCATCCATGAGGCCCGCGACCACCCCCCGGTGATCGCGGGCCTCAAGCATTTTGGGGGACCAAGGAGACCATGTCATGCGGAAGCGTGTCGCCGTGGTGGGAGCGACCGGCATCGCCGGCCAGCAGTTTCTCCTCGCGCTCGCGCAGCACCCGTGGTTCGAGATCGTGATGCTGGCCGCCTCGGAACGGTCGGCGGGCAAGACCTACGGCGCCGCTCTTCGCGACGCCAAGACCGGAGCTCGGCGCTGGTGGTGTCTGGAGGACCCGCCTGCCCACCTGCTCGATATGCCGGTCGAGCAGGCGGATGGGCTCGAGTTGGGAGGCGTAGATATCGTATTCGGCGCGGTCGAGTCAGACGCAGCACGGGAGCTGGAGGCACGGTACGCGGAGACCACGCCGGTGCTGAGCACCGCTTCCGCCTTCCGTTACGAGGCGGACGTACCGATCCTGGTGCCCGGCGTCAATCCGGAGCACACCGCGCAGATAGACCACCAGCGGCGGGTGCGCGGCTGGCGGGGCTTCATCGCGCCCCTGCCCAACTGCACGACGATGGGCCTGGTGATGACGCTGCGGCCGCTGCTCGACCGCTTTGGCGTCCAGCGTGTGCTGATGACGTCCCTGCAGGGGGTCTCCGGCGCGGGACGCTCACCGGGAGTGATCGCGCTCGACATCCTGGACAACGTGATCCCCTACATCCCGGGCGAGGAGGAGAAGGTTGCGCGCGAGACGGGCAAGATCCTCGGCCGCCTGGATGGATCGCGCGGCATCGTCCCCGCGGCGTTCCCGGTGAGCGCCACGTGCACGCGCGTTCCTGTGAGCGAGGGACACACCGAGGCGGTGACGGTATCGCTCGGGGCGGCCGTGGCGCCCGCGGACGTGGCCGCCGCCTTCGATGAGTTCGGCCGCGAGCTCGCGCGGCTCGCGCTGCCGTCGGCGCCCCGGCGGCTGATCACCGTGCACGACGACCCGTTCCGGCCGCAGCCTCGGCTCGACCGCGACGCCGACGGCGGTATGACCACGAGCGTCGGCCGCATCCGCGACGACCCCGCGCTGGAGCACGGGGTCAAGTACGTGCTCGTCTCGCACAACACGCGGATGGGCGCCGCCAAGGGCGCAGTCCTGACTGCGGAGTATCTGGCGCTCACCGGCCATGTCTAGTTCTTGACTCGCTCCGGCCTTTCTCCCATAGTTTGACGCGACGGGACCGATTCCATCGACGCGCATCCACCGGGAGGACACCCATGGCGGGGACGAACGCGCTGACGTACCAGGTGGTCGAGGGCTGGGAGCAGCTCCCCCAGGGCTACGAGCACCGCGACGTCGCCGGCGTGGCGGTGGACGCCGAGGACCGGGTCTTCCTCATCTGCCGGGGCGATCACCCGATCATGGTCTACGATCACAACGGGAAGTTCCTCTCCTCGTGGGGCGACGGCCAGTTCACGTATCGCACCCACGGCATCACCATCGGCCCCGACGGCGGCGTGTACTGCACCGACGACGGCAACCACACCGTGCGGAAGTTCACCCCGCAGGGCAAGCTGCTGCTCACGCTCGGCACGATGAACACCCCGTCGGAGACCGGCTACGACGGCAAGGACACCATGACGGTGTCGCGCCCCGGCGGTGCCTTCAATCGGCCGACCAACCTGGCGGTGGGACCCAAGGGCGATCTCTACGTCTCCGACGGGTATGGCAACTGCCGCGTGCACCAGTTCTCGCCAGGCGGCGAGCTCCGGCGCTCGTGGGGGGTGCCCGGCAAGGGCCCCGGCCAGTTCTACCTGCCCCACGGCATCGCGGCCGCCGCGGACGGGCGCATCTTCGTCTGCGATCGGGAGAACGATCGCATCCAGATCTTCAGCCCCGACGGCGAGTACCTCGCGGAGTGGACCGACACCCAGCGCCCGACGCATCTCGTGTTCGATCCGGAGGGCCGCGCTTACGTCTCCGAGCTCTGGTGGCACAAGGGCCAGACCTCGCAGCGCCATGGCCCGATCACCGAGCCGCGCTACGGGCGCGTGAGCGTGTTCGACCGCGACGGCCGCCTGCTCACCCGCTGGGGCACCCCCGATCAGGCCGCGGCCGGCAGCTTCGCGGCGCCTCACGGCATCGCGGTGGACTCGAGCCGGAACATCTTCGTGGCGGAGGTCACCTGGACCTTCGCGGTGAGCCGCAATCTGGTCGAGAGCGGCTGCCACACCTTCCAGAAGTTCGCGCTCACGGCTTGAGGAGGCCGCGACCGATGGATCATCCGAGATCGAAGAGCGGCAGCAGCGCCAACGGTCGCAGCGCGCCGATCGGCCGGCGGCGCCTGCTCAAGATCGGGGGCGCCGCGCTGACCCTCGCGGCCGCCGGACTGCCGCGCCGGGCGGCGGCTCAGAAGTCGGGTGGCACGGTGACGTTCGCGAGCACGGCGCTGCCCCCCAGCCTCGAGCCGCACATGCAGGGGCTCGACATCTGGCAGCGGCGCAAGCCGCTGCTCTACGAGAACCTGGTCTGGATCGATCACGCGCTCGAGCCCAAGCCGGGGCTCGCGGAGCGCTGGGAGCAGAAGTCGCCCACCGAGTATGTGTTCTACCTGCGCCGGGGCGTGCGGTTCCACAGCGGCAAGGAGATGGACGCCGAGGACGTCAAGTACACCTACGAGCGCGTCCGCGATCCCAAGGTGAGCCCGGGTGCCAGCGACCTGGCCTACGTGAGCCGGATCGAGGCGGTGGACAAGTACACGGTGCGCTTCGTCCTCTCCGCGCCCGTCGCCACGTTCCTGGTGAACCTGGGCGGCAAGTACAACGGCGTCATTCCCAAGGACGCCGGCGGCGACGGCAAGGTCCTGCTGACCACCGCGGTCGGCACCGGGCCCTTCGCGCTGGACAGCTTCGACCCGAGCCGCCGGCTCGCGCTCAAGCGGCACGCGCAGTACTGGGGGGCCCAGAAGCCCCTGCTCGATGCCATCGTGTTCCAGGCCATCCCGGACGAGTCCTCGATCGTGGCGGGGCTGCGGACCGGCCAGATCACGCTGGCCGAGTTCTCCTCGGCGCTGTCCTTCCAGGTGGCCAGGAGCGTGCCGACCCTGGAGGCGATCCAGGCCCCGTCCACCCGCTGGGTGGTGCTCGATCTGGCGGGTGATCAGGAGCCCACCAGCAAGCTCGAGGTGCGCCAGGCCATCGCGCTCGCCATCGATCGGGCGGCCATTCTCCAGATCGCGGGCTCGGGGCTGGGCCAGCGCCTGGGCGTACTGCCGCCGGGCCTCAAGGGCTGGGCGCTGCCCTGGCAGGAGCTGCCGAACCAGCAGCGCGACGTGGCGAAGGCCCGGCAGCTGCTGCAGAAGGCGGGCTACACCGGGCGCGTGTCGATGAAGATCCGCAACATCGTCGGCTTCCCCGCCCTCGCCGCCGCGCTGCCCGTCATCGTGGACAATCTCAAGGAAGCGGGCATCGACGTGACGGTGGAGACGGTGGACGGCGGCGTGTGGATCAAGGACTGGATCGTGCCGCAGTCGCCGCCCACCATGAACGACTGGGGCGGCTACGTGGATCCCGACCAGGCCTTCCACCGCCACTTCCACTCCGCGCCGGGGGGCCGGGACTTCCGGCGCTGGAAGAACAAGGCCGCCGACGAGCTGATGGACAGCGGCCGCGTCACGCTGGACCGCGCCCGGCGCAAGCTGCTCTACGACCAGTTGCAGCGCATGCTGGCCGAGGATCCCATCACGATCCCGCTCTATTCGCCGGATCTCCTCTACGTCCGGCAGAAGAGCCTCAAGGGGTTCCAGCCGCACTCGACCGGCTTCTACTACGGTCTGCGCTTCGCCTCCCTCGAGAGCTGAGGAGCGCGTGTAGCGCGGGCGCGTGCGCGCCTACCTCCTGCAGCGCCTCGCGGCGATGGGACTCACCCTGTTCGGGGTGAGCCTGCTCGTCTTCGCCATGGTGCGGCTGATCCCGGGCACGGTGGTCGAGCAGCTCCTGGGGCAGGCCGCGATGGCCTCCCCCGAGGTAGTGGGGTCGTTCCGCCGCTTCTTCGGCCTCGACCAGCCCTGGCACGTCCAGTACGGCGCCTGGCTGGCCGGCCTGCTCCGCGGCGATCTCGGTGTCTCGTGGCTCTCCGGGCGTCCGGTACTGGCGCTCTTCCTCGAGCGGCTGCCCGTCTCGGCCGAGCTGGCCGTGCTCTCGGTGGGCTGGTCGCTGCTCATCGGCATTCCGCTCGGCACCGCCTCGGCGGTCTGGCGTGGCGGGCTCCGCGACGGCCTCATACGCGTGGGTGCGACCGTGGGCCTCTCCATGCCCGCCTTCTGGCAGGGCGCGTTGCTCATCCTCCTCTTCTCGTTCTATCTGGGCTGGATGCCCGCGCTCACGTGGGTGTCCTTCAGCGAGAGCCCGTTGGCCAACCTCGCGATCATGGCCCTGCCCGCGTTCACCCTTGGCACCGCCACTGCGGCCATGATCACCCGCATGGCGCGCTCGTCCATGCTGGACGTGCTGGGCCGCGAGTATGTGCGCACCGCGCGGGCCAAGGGAGTGGCGGAGCGCCGCGTGACCTTCCACCACGCCCTCCGGAACGCCCTGATCCCGGTGGTCACGGTGGCCGGCGTGCAGCTCGGCTACATCGTCGGCGGCATCGTGGTGGTGGAGGACGTCTTCACCTTGCCGGGCGTCGGCCGCCTGCTGCTCGACGCCATCTTCCAGCGCGACTATCCGGTGGTCCAGGGCGTGATCCTGCTCCTGGCCGCCGCGTTCATGGCGCTGAACCTCCTCGTGGATCTGCTGTACACGCTGATCGATCCGAGGCTGCGCCGTGGCTGAGGGCCGGACCGCGCGATGGCTGGTCCGCCGGCCGCTCCTGGCCGCCGCCGGCCTCACGCTCGCGGGGCTGGTGCTGGCGGGCGTGCTGGCTCCGCTGGTGGCGCCCTACTCCCCCACCAGGGTGGACGCCGGCCACGTGTTCAGCCGGCCGGGCGGCGGACACCTCTTCGGCACCGATCGCTTCGGGCGTGACCTGCTCTCGCGCGTGGTGTTCGGGATCCGGGTCTCGCTGGGCATCGCGGGCGCGGCCATCGCGATCGCGCTGCTGGCCGGTGGGACGCTCGGCCTGCTGGCCGGGCTCGGCCGTGCCGCGGACCAGGCCCTGGGCCGGCTGATGGACGTCTTCTTCGCGTTCCCGCCGATCCTGCTGGCCATCGGCATCGCGGCGGTGCTGGGCGCCGGGCCCGGGACCGCGGTGGTCGCCATCGCAGTCGTCTACGCGCCGCTGTTCTTCCGGGTCGTCCGCGGGAGCGTGCTGGCCGAGTCGGCCCAGGCCTACGTGGAAGCCGCGGAGGCGCTGGGCCGAGGGCGCCTCGGCATCCTGTTCCGCCACGTTTTGCCGAACATCATCTCGCCCATCGTGATCCAGACCGCGGTGTGCCTGTCCTACGGCATCCTGATCGAGTCGGCGTTATCGTACCTGGGGGTGGGCGTGCAGCCGCCCACCCCCTCCTGGGGCGCGATCCTGAACGAGGGCAAGGAATTCCTGATGCTGGCGCCGTGGGTGTCGCTGTTCCCCGGCGCGGCCATCATGCTGGCGGTGCTGTCGTTGAACGTGCTGGGCGACGGATTGCGCGACGCCCTCGATCCCCGGGCCGAGATGAGGTGAGCATGACCTACGAGCCGAGCGACAAGATCGGAACCCTGACCGACACCGAGCTGGCCACGTTCCTGGACGAGGCCTGGAACGGCCGCATCGCCACGATCAGCCCCGAGGGCTGGCCCTACGTCGCGCCCGTGTGGTACGAGTTCGAGCGGGCCACCCGGACCTTCCTGGTGGTCGGGCGCGAGCGGGCGCAGTGGATCGCCCACATCCGCACGAACCCGCGCGTGGCCTTCCACGTGGCCGACGACGTGCACGCCCAACACACGCGGGTGCAGTCGCAGGCCACCGCCCGCATCCTGGAGGGGCCGATCGCCCCCACCGCGAGCCCGACCCTGCTCGAGCTGACCCACCGCCTCTCCCGCCGGTACCTCGGTCCCGACGGTCCGCGCTACGCCGAGAAGACCCTGGGGCGGCCCCGCGTGCTGGTCCGCCTGGAGCCGGTGACCTGGACCACCTGGACCGGCCAGGAGTGGCACCCGCGCTATCGCTGAATGAAGCGCGCGCTCGTCATGTTCGCCCGGGCGCTCGGACGCCGCTGCCCCAGCTGCGGCGCAGGCCCGGTGATCACGCGGTGGATCCACACGGTGCCGGCCTGCCCGCGGTGCCGGCTGCGGCTGGACCGCGGCGAGTCCGACTACTTCCTGGGCGCGATCGTCTTCAACATGGCCTTCGCGGAGGGCCTCTTCGCCGCGGCGCTGCTCGCGGTGCTGCTCTGGACCTGGCCGAACCCGCCGTGGGACGCGCTCTACTACGGCGGCATCCCCGGGCTGATCGTGGCGCCGATCCTCTTCTACCCCTACTCCAAGCTCCTCTGGCTCGCCTTCGACCTGCTCTTCCGCCCGCTCCGACCGACCGACTTCGAGCCTCCTCCTCCTCGCTCCGCGTAGCCGCGCCATGGCTCGCGCCGCAGTAGCCGCCGGGCTTTCCCACGGCCACGCTGGCCCAGCCGCGCACCTCGTCGAGCACGTCGACGACGTCATCGAGCCGCGCGGGCGGGCAGTATGCCACCGGTCAGCTCAGGGCGCGCGCCACTTCTGATGCAACGGGCGCATCGCGGGCGTCAGCACGTTCTCCCACCGCGTATGCATGACCCGCTCGATCCAGAGCTCGAAGAGCGTCTCCGACTCGTCCGCCATGTGCCGGGCGTCGCGCAGCACGGCGATGCGCGTCGCGGGCTCGTCGACCAGCTGCGCGCGGCCGGCCACGTAGAACTCGTCGCTGCCCGGCTTCGGCTGGGGGAAGGTCTGCAGGGCGTAGCGGCCGTCCCGGACCAGGTCCGCGCGCTTGGGAGACGTGGGGGTGATCAGCACGTAGAGCCGCTCGCCCGAGATGACCGGGCACACCGGGTGCAGCCTGGGGGCCCCGTCCGGCCGGAGGGTGGCGAGGAACGCCAGCCCCACGCCGAACTGGTTGTACAGGCCGCGGCCTGCCTGCGCGAGATCGGGGGCCGCCGTCGCGAAGTCCGTCCAGGTGACCATGTCAGAGTGGCCTGACCGGCGCGCAGAGATCGGCGCGGAACGCGCCCGGGCGCCCGCCGACCTGCGGGTTGCCCCGGTACAGCTCCAGGCACGGTCGGTCGTCCGGCTCGTACCCGCTGTCGGGCAGCCAGGACCGATAGAGGGCATCCCAGGCCAGAGGGATCCGGTGCGCGGTACCGGAGTACCTGTTCACCGCATAGCGGCCGCCCGGTAGATCGATGAGGTTGACGAGGCGGTCGCTCTGGAAGTCCGGCGGGACCACCACGCAGGCATCGTACCGGCACTTCTCGGGCGGCGTGACCCACGCGTCGTCGTGCCCGATGCCGATCCGCAGTCGATCCGCCTCGTCCAGGCCGCGCGTGCTTATCCATCGCCTGAACCGGATCCAGAGGGCCGGGATGCCGCCGGCGCCATAGGGGCCGACATGGCGCATGTACGCGACGCGGTGGGGCGGCAGCTCCTGGATGCTCACGCGCATGCGGCGAGCCTGCACCCTCGCGCCGGGCCGCGCTTTGCCCGGCTTGCGAAGCGGTTTGCCGCGCTTGCTCCAGCGTCGGGCGCCGCCGGCCCGCCACTCGGTCGCGCTCGTGCCGAAGTGGGCCCGGAAGGCGCGGGCGAAGCCGGCGGCCGACGCGAAGCCGTGATCGAGCGCGACCGCGAGCACGCTCTGATCTGGGTGGTGGATCAGCGAGACCGCGGCGCGCTCGAGCCTCTGTCGCTGGACGAAGGCCGACAGTGTCTCACCGGTGACCGTCCGGAAGACCCGGTGGAAGTGGAACGGCGAGAACAGGGCAATCCGCGCCAGGCGCTCGAGCGGGAGATCGTCCGCCAGGTGATCCCGGACGTGGTCGATCACCCGGTTGACCCGCTTCTCGTACTCGAGGCGGTTCGGGCCCGGCCGCATCGTCGATCCGGTGTTGCGGGCTACAGCCGGCCGTGCTGCTCGACCTGCTTCCAGTAGGTGTCCTTGTTCAGGATCTTGTCGCCGCGGAACTCGTAGAGATCGCAGCCCTGGTAGTTGAGGAGCTCGCCGTCCGCGCTCGTGCCGGTGACCATCCACACGGAGACCGCCCGATTGCCGGTCACGAAGTGATCGATGTGGTCCCAGCGCATGCCACTGATGACCTTGAAGCGGTCGGCCAGGACCTTCCCGATCGCCGCCCGCCCGTGAACGCGGCGCCCGCACGGCTCGGGGCCGCGGGCCATCAGGAACGTCGCGTCCTCCGCGAAGAAGGTCAGGATGCGGTCCACGTCACGGCTGTTGAAGGCGGCGTTGATCGCCATGAGCAGGTCGATGCTGGGGCCGGTGGCGGTCGTGGTGGTCATCATGGCAGGACTCTGCCCGCTCCGGGCCCGGAGGTCAAGCGGGTGGCCGCGAACTCACTCGCGAGGCTTCTCGGTCTCGGGAAGGCACTGATACTCCACGACCTTCGCCTTGGGATCCCACCGCCCCCCCTTCCATCCGGCGCGCAGGGTCCGGTTGATGGCCGTGGTCATCGCCCCCTTGCACCAGCGCTCGCCCTCGTAGACCTGCGTCCGTCGCCACTCGCCGTGATCCCGGCCGTTGACATCGACCGGGCGCTCCCACAGCGTCCACCGATGCTCGGCGGGACCGGCGGCGACGGCAAGCACGCCGCAGAGCAGCGCGAGGAGGGCGCGGGCCCGCGTCCGCGAGGCGATCAGTCGCGGTACTCGCAGTGGCCGCTGATCAGCGAATATGACCGTGACTCCTTCCACCAGCCGCCCGTACTGGCGCACCGGGCCGCCAGCTCTTCCTGCGTGTAGGCCGGCGGGACCGGGACGCCGGAGCAGGCCGTCAGCGCCAGCGTGCCGAGCAGCACGCCCAGCGCGGTTATCCGCAGGGTGCGCATATGCGCCAGCATACTACCCCCGGCGTCGGGCCCTCTGCCCGGTTGTCCGGGGGCCGGTCCGGACGCTATCCTCCATGGCGCAGACTCCATTCCCCTCGAGGAGACAGCCATGCGGATCGGGTTCGTGGGCCTGGGCACGATGGGTGGACCGATGGCGAGGCGGCTGGCCGCGCAGGGTCATCAGGTGACCGGCTACGACGTGGACGCGGCCCGCGCCGCGCGCGCTCGCGAGAGCGGGGTCATGCTGGCCACTTCTCCGGCCGGCGCCGCGGAGGGCGCCGACGCCGTGCTCTCGAGCCTGCCGGACCCGGCCGCGCTCCGGCGCGCCTACCTGGGCGCCGATGGCGTGCTCGGCACCGTGAGGTCGGGCGCCACCCTCATCGACCTGAGCACGGTGGACCCCGACACCTGGCGCGAGGTCGCGGTGGCCGCGCGGGCCAGGGGCGCGGACTGCCTCGACGCGCCGGTGAGCGGCGGCCCGGCCGAGGCGGGTACCGGGAAGCTGGTCTTCCTGGTCGGGGGCGACGCCGCGGTGCTGGAGCGGTGCCGCGCGCTGCTGATGACCCTGGGGACCGAGATCCACCACGTCGGCCCGCTGGGATCGGGCCAGATCGTCAAGATCGTCAATAACGTGATGTCCATCGGCAACGTGGCGGTGGCCGCGGAGGCCATGGTGCTGGGCGTGAAGGCGGGGATGGACCCGCAGCGCCTCTTCGACATCCTGTCCACGAGCGGCGGGCGCTCGCACCATTTTCTCAAGCGATTTCCGAATGTTCTGGCCGGAGACTTCACGCCCTACTTCGGCATCGGGCTCTCGCGCAAGGATGTCTCCCTCGCGCTGGGCATGGCCGCCAAGCTCGAGGTGCCGATGCTCGTGGCGTCCACGGTGCGCCAGGTCTACGAGGCCGCGCACGCCCAGGGTTTCGGCCAGCTCGACATGGCCGCGGTCACCCGGCTCTACGAGCACTGGACCGGCGTCACGGTACGCGCGAAGCCGGAGCCCGCCGACTAGACCACGACGTACAGATCTCCGCTGTCCACCTTGAGCGGGTAGCTGCGGAGGCCCTCCAGCGCGTCGCCCCGCGGCGCGCCGGTCTTGATGTCGAACTGCCACATGTGCTCGAGACAGGTCAGGACCGAGCCGTCGTGCATCCCCTGCTCCAGCGGGATGGTCTCGTGCGGGCACAGCGCCTGGAGGGCCACGTAGGCGTCGCCGGTGTGGACGATGAGGACGTTGACGCCTTCCACCGAGAACTCCTTCATCCCGTTGGCGGGCACCTCGGCGGCCGGGCCGACCCGCTTCCACGCGGGCGCCGGGTCGCCCGGGGGCCGGGCCTGGGCGCGCCCGGCGGCGGCCCGCTTGATGTCGGCCAGCTCGGCCTCGCTCACCTTGTTCGCGCCCGGCTTGCCGGGGTTATAGCGCAGCCGCTCCACCGGCCGGCCGGCCACGATGTGGGAGGTGACGATCTCGTCGAGGTCCGACTCCTGGACGCCCGCGTACCAGACGTCGTCCGGGTAGAAGACGATCATCGGACCCCGCCCGCACTGCGAGAAGCAGCCCGCCTTGTTGACGCGCATGTCGCCCGACCGGCCCATCTGCTTCGCCCGCTCCCGGAGGATCTTCACGAACTTCTCGGTGTCGCCCTGCTCCGGGCAGGTCTCGCCGCTCGTGCACACGAAGACGTGCTGCTCGTACTGGCCCATCGTCGCTCCTTTCGGTCCCAGCTGATCGATCCTAGCTGAACTTGTCGTACCGGATGTCGGCGGGCGATAGTCTCGCCTCGCGCAGCAGCAAACGCAAGCTCGCGTCCACCATCGGGGGCGGACCCGCCACGTAGGCGCGGACGTCGGCGAAGCGGCCCTTCATGCGCTCGCCCGCCACCGCGTGGACGAGACCGCGCGCGAAGGCGAACCCCGGATAGGCCGCGGGCAGCGACGCGGGCACGTCCTCGTCGGACAGCGCGATCGTGACCGCCAGGCGCGCCGGGCCGCGCGCCTGGAGCGCCTGCAGCTCGTCGAGGAAGAAGCCGTCGCGCTCCGAGCGCACCCCGAAGTAGATGTGGCCGTGCCAGCCGGCGAAGTGGCCGGCCTCGCCGGCGCGCTGGAGGATCGACATCATGCCCGCGATCCCGCTGCCGCCCGCGATGCAGAGCACGTGCTTCGGGAGTCCGGGCCGGAAGGTCGCGTGCCCGAGGGGGCCGAAGAGGCCGAGGCGCGTGCCCTCGACCCCGACGCCGAAGAGCCACTCGCTCACCGCCCCGCCCGGCTTCTTCTTCACGACGAACGACAGGCGCCGGGCCGCCGGCTCGAAGTTCACCATGGAGTAGGCGCGGGCCCCCGTGATGCCCGGCACCGTAAGCAGGGCGAACTGACCCGCGTCGAAATCGAGCGGCCGGTCGAGGTCCACGTCGAATGCGGCCACGTCGTGGGTCAGGCGGCGCCAGCCGCGCACGACGCCGCCCAGCGCGCCGGGGAGCAGGGCGCCGGGCTCGCCCGCCTTGAGCACGCCGACCTCGAGCGCGCACTCCTCGCGCGCCACGCACTGGCACATCAGCAGCTCGGCCGGGTCCTTGAGGTAGCGGCCTCCGGGGGCGTCGGGCCACTCGCTCTCCACCCGACCGCTCACCAGCCTGGCCTTGCACGTGCCGCAGGTCCCGGTGCCGCATTCGTACGGGAGCTCGACGCCGCTGCGGAGCCCGGCATGGAGGATCTTCTCGCCGGGCTCGCACTCGAACTCGTGCGCCCCGCTCCGGGCGGTGACGGAGATCTTCACGGCCGGCTCACCCCGGCAGCCTCCAGTCGAGCCACGCGCAGAGGGCGCGGCCCATGATCAGCTCCTTGTCGCGCGCGGTGAGCCACGGGAGCTCCTCGGTGAACAGCGCCACGCACTGCCGCCAGGTGCACGGCATGCGCGTGATGTCCGTCCCCCAGAACAGCCGCTCCGGCCCGAAGGCTTCGTGGAGCCGGCGGAGGTGGGGGTGGATATTGCGGTAAGGATAGGGCTCGCTCGAGTAGCTGGGCGCTCCCGTGGCCTTGACCGCCACGTTCGGATGCTTCGCGAGCGCCAGGAGCTCCGACAGGTTGGCCCAGGCCGCCTCGTCCTTCGTGCGGTGCGGCCGGCCGAGATGGTCGACGATCAGCTTGAGCCCCGGGTGGCGCTCGGCCACCTGCCCGACGAGCGGCAGGAAGTCCGCCGCGAGCAGCGCCAGCGGCACTCCGGCCCGCTCGGCGGCCGGCCACAGCCAGTCCAGGGTGCCGTCCGTCGGCCAGCTCTTCTGGTGCGGCTGCAGGAAGACGAACCGTAACCCGAGCATGCCCGGCTGGCGCGTCCAGCCGTCGATGAGACCGCGGCTCTCCGGTCGGTCGAGCGGGAACTTCCCGAGGATCGCCAGCCGGTCGGGGTGCTGGCGGGCGGCCTCGAGGGCGAGCCGATCCGAGCCCGGGTCCCAGCCCGGCGGGTGGATCACCGCCGCCTGGACGCCCGCCGCGTCCATCTCGGCGAGCAGCTCGTCCTTGGAGAACACCGACGTGGGGCGGTGGGGCGGCAGGGGCGTGCCGCTGCCCCAGATATGCACCTGGGCGTCGACGATCAGCACGGCAGGCATGGTCTCGCGGCCCGTGGAGCAGGTCAAGGTCGAAGCCGCTCGCTTGACGGGCCGGGGGTCGCGTGCCACCATCGACGCGTGACTCGCAACCGCAACCATCAGCCCTGGTGGTGGCCGCCACAATAGGCGGCCTCTCTCGTTGCTTCTGGGACCGCCG
The DNA here is from genome assembly GCA_035524955.1 of Candidatus Limnocylindria bacterium. Lineage (GTDB taxonomy): Bacteria > Methylomirabilota > Methylomirabilia > Rokubacteriales > CSP1-6 > CAMLFJ01. The sequence continues at coordinate 44,243 of DATLFG010000105.1, forward strand.
CCTCGTGGATGAGGCCGCGGTCCTTTTCTTTCGCGCGAGAGGAGGAGTCATGAGGAAGGTCATCCTCACCGGCGACCGGCCCACCGGGCCGCTGCACCTCGGCCACTACGTCGGGTCCCTCGAGAATCGAGTCGATCTCCAGCACGAGTACGCGACCTACGTGCTGATCGCCGATGTCCAGGCGCTCACCGACCACGCCGAGCAGCCCGAGCTGGTGCGACGGAACGTGCTCGAGGTGGCGCTCGACTATCTCGCGGTCGGCATCGATCCGACTGCCGCCACCATCGTCGTCCAGTCCGGGGTTCCGGAGCTGGCCGAGCTCACCGTCTACTATCTCAACCTGGTGACCGTCGCCCGGCTGGGCCGTAACCCCACCGTCAAGGAAGAGATGCAGCAGAAGGGCTTCGGGGCCGACGTCCCCGCGGGCTTCTTCGTCTACCCGGTGAGCCAGGCCGCGGACATCACCGCCTTCAAGGCCGACGTGGTGCCGGTGGGAGAAGACCAGCTCCCCATGATCGAGCAGGCCGTGGAGATCGTCCGGCGGTTCAACCGCCTCCACGGTCCCGTGCTCGTCGAGCCCGCGGCCCTCGTGTCGAAGCACGCCCGCCTGCCCGGGACAGACGGCCAGGGCAAGATGGGGAAATCGCTCGGCAACGCCATCTTCCTCTCGGATCCCGCCGACGTGATCGCCCGGAAGGTCATGAGCATGTACACGGATCCGCGGCACGTCCGCGCCGAGCTGCCCGGCACGGTCGAGGGCAACCCGGTCTTCAGCTATCTGGACGCGTTCGATCCGGACGAGGCGGCCGTCGGCGATCTCAAGCGGCGGTATCGGACCGGCGGGCTGGGCGACGTCGCGGTGAAGCGGCGCCTGATCGATGTCCTCGAGGCCGTCCTGGGCCCGATCCGCGCGCGGCGGATCGAGCTCGCCGCGGACCCCGCGGCGGTCACGCGCATCCTGCGGGAGGGCACCGCCCGGGGACGGGCCGTGGCCCGGCAGACGCTCGGCCAGGTCCGGCGGGCGCTCCACCTCGATGGCTGATCCGGGTCACGGCGGTCGCCCGGGGAGCTCGGCGAGCGGCCAGGGCTTCGGGCCAACGCACAGCACCACGCGGCGCCTGCGAGCTCCATCGGGTCCTAGACCGGCTTGTCGCCCGCGATCTGGACCCGACGCATGACCCGCCGGAACCGCCCCGCATCGTGAACGGCCAGGTGCTTGACGCAGCGATTGTCCCAGAACGCGACCGATCCGTTGGCCCACCGGAAGCGGCAGGTGAACTCGGGCCGGTGGCCGTGCTCGAGCAGGAAGCCGAGCAGGGGCGCGCTCTCGGCTTCCGTCATGTCCTCGAAGCGGATGGTGTAGGAGTGGTTGACGAAGAGCAGCTTGCGCCCGGTCTCGGGATGCGTGCGCACGACGGGGTGGGTGCTCACCGTCTCCTCCCAGCCCTCCTCGCGCACCTTCGTGGCCCGGTAGGCGTTCAACCCCGCCTGGGGCCCGGCCACCTTGCGATCGCTGTGGACGGCCCGCAGGCCCTCCAGCAGGCGCTTCATGCCGTCGGACAGCGCCTCGTAGGCGAGGTACTGGCTGGCGAAGAGCGTGTCGCCGCCGTAGGGCGGCACCTCGATGGCGTAGAGGATGGCGCCCATCGGGGGCTCCGCCATCATGGTGGTGTCGGTGTGCCACTCCTCCCCCACGATGCGCAGGTCTCCGGGCTCGCGGCGGATCTCGATGATCTCCGGATCGGGGACGACGGTCGCGTAGTTGGGGTGCACGAAGATGTCGCCGAAGCGCCGCGCGAACGCCTTGTGCCCGGCGGCATCGAACCGCTGGTCGCGGAAGAAGACGACGCAGTGATCCAGGAGCGCCCGTCGGATAGCGGCCACGCTCGCCTCGTCGAGATCGGCGCCCAGGTCCACGCCGTGGATCTCGGCCCCCAGGGAGCCGGTGATGGGATGGACCTCGATCGCTCTCGCCGCCATGTCCTCTCTCCCCGGGGTCAGTAGAGATTCTTCCGGTAGCCGTCCTGCAGGCGCTGGTCGAGCTCCTCCACCGTCATGGTGTTGATCCGGGCGTGATCGCGGAACATCTGGGCGGGCGAGGCCAGCCCCTCCCGATCGGGCCAGCGCGCGGGGTCCCAGAGGCCGGAGCGCTTCACGCACTTCGCGCAATGGAGGAACGATTCCTCAACGGCCACCGCGATGGCGAGCTGCGGCGTCTTGCCCTGGGCGGCCAGGCGCGCCAGCCACTCGGGGTCGCGCACGATCCGGGCGCGGCCGTTGACCCGCAGCGTCTCCTCGCTGCCCGGTACCAGGAAGATGAGCCCGATGCCCGGGTTCTCGAGCAGGTTGCGCATCCCGTCGAAGCGCTTGTTGCCCGGGCGGTCCGGGATGAGCAGCGTCCGCTCGTCCACCACCAGGACGAAGCCGGGGGCGTCGCCCTTGGGGCTCACGTCGCAGCGGCCCGAGCGATCCGCGGTGGCCACCAGCACGAAGGGTGACCGCGCGATGAAGGCCCTGCAGTGCTCGTCCAGCCGGCCGATGTCCTTGCGCAGCGCGATCTCGGAGGGCTCGCCCATCAGCGCGCGCAGCTCGTCGAGGGTTCCCACCACGTCCGTGAACTCCGTCGCCCCATCCGCTCCGCTCATCCGCGGCCTCCCGGGAGGATCTCGTTCAGCCGATAGTGGGCCGGGTGTCCCCTCCCGGTCAAGGCCCGCGACCGCCGCGGTCTCTGCCCGGAGCCGCTACACGCGTTCGAGGAACGCGCGGTCCTCGATGAGGATGCAGCCGCTCTCCTCGGCGCGGCGCACGCTCTCGACGTTGTCGTCGTCCTTCGCGAGGCGCTCGCGGTACTGCTCGTACGCCGCGAGACTGGGGAAGTCGATCAGGGCGAGCGCGAGGTTCGTCGGGCCGGCGAACCTCGTGGGCAGCCAGTAGCCGACGAGGTCGCCGCCGCAGCGGGGGATGATCCCACCGAGGGCCCGCGCGTACTGCTCGAAGTCCGCCCGCTTCCGGGCGTCGATCGTGTAGCGGATGCTGAGGGTGATCATGGGCTCTCCTCCCATCGGATGTTGAATAGGCCCTTGAGCTGCGCGCGGCCCAGGGGCGTGACCGCGACCGCGCGCGTGCCCCGCAGGCGGCGCACCCAGCCGCGGTCGAGCGCGATCTGCGCCAGCGCGGTGCCCACCGGGCCGGCCACGTGCGGGCGGCGCTCCGTCCAGTCGAGGCACCTCCGCGCCGGGGCCTGCGCGCGGCCCGGGGCCACGGCGATCCCGAGCGCGTGCAGGGAACGCGCTCCGGTCGGCGTGACGCAGTAACTCCGGCCGTCGTCCTCGAGCCAGCTCAGGGTGATCAGCGCGTCGGCCAGGGCAACCCCCAGCCGGCCGGCCAGGTGGCTGTAGCAGGTGCGCGCGCTCTTGAGGCGGCGTACCGCTGCGGGCGCGCCATCGCCCGCGAGCGGATGCGGGAGCGCCGGCGCGACGACTGCCAGCGCCTCGACGGCGTGGCCGACAGCGGGCCCGGCGAGGCGATAGTAGCGCCAGCGCCCCTGCTGCTCGACGCGCAGGATCTGGCCCGCGATGAGCTTGGCGAGATGGTTGCTGGCCGCCTGAGCGGAGACCCCGGCCCGGGCGGCCAGCTCGCCCGCCGGCCGGGCCTCGCCACCCGCCAGGGCGAGGCACATGGCGGCTCGAGATGGATCGGCCAGAAGATTCGCCACGAACGCGATGTCGGGCTCCGTCATCGAGCCCAAGCTTAGCGCGTCCCGCGCGCCGATGTTTCAGCGCGCGTCGAACACAAATATCGGGGCGGGCCGGCCCCGGCCCATCCGTTTCAAGCACCGCGCGATCCTGAATTGGATGAGTACAAACCGCGACCGACCCTGGATACTGGAGGCCGCCGACCATGTCCGAGCCCGCCGCCGACGCCGGGATCTCAGCAGCGACCACCTCGCCCGACGGGCCCGAGTCCACCTACGCCTGGACCCGGCTCGGTGTCGCCCTGGTGCTGGCGGCCATCGGCGGCGTCGGCATGTGGTCGGTGATCGTGGCCCTGCCCGCGGTGCAGGCGGAGTTCGGCGTCGCGCGCTCCGCCGCCGCCCTGCCCTACACCGTGACCATGATCTGCTTCGGCTTCGGCGGCATCCTGATGGGGCGCCTGTCCGATCGCTTCGGCGTCATGGTCCCCGTCGTGGGTGGGGCCGTCACGCTGTCGGTCGGGTATGCCGTGGCCAGCCAGGCGACCAGCCTCTGGCAGTTCGCCCTGGCCCAGGGCCTGCTGGTGGGTGCCGCCAGTTCGGCCACGTTCGCGCCGATCATCGCCGACACCTCGCTCTGGTTCACCCGTCACCGCGGCATGGCCGTGGCGATCATCTCGAGCGGCAGCTACCTGGCCGGCACGGTCTGGCCGCCGGTCGTGCAGTACTTCATCCAGAGCGTGGGCTGGCGCCGGACCTACCTGGGCATCGCCGTCTTCTGCGGGACGACCATGGTGCCGCTCGCGCTGGCCCTCCGGCGGCGGGCGCCGCTGACCCTGGCCACATCCGCGACTTCGCCCGGCCCATCGTGGTCCGCGCGTCCCCTGGGGATGTCGCCGGCCGCACTGCAGACCGTGCTGATCATCGCCGGCCTGAGCTGCTGCGTCGCCATGTCGATGCCGCAGGTGCACATCGTCGCGTACTGCAGCGATCTGGGCCACGGCGCGGCGCGGGGCGCCCAGATGCTGGCGCTGATGCTGGGCTTCGGCGTCGTGAGTCGCCTCGCCTCCGGCTGGATCTGCGACCGGATCGGCGGGCGGCGCACGCTGCTGCTGGGCTCGAGCCTGCAGGCCCTGGCGCTGGCCCTCTTCCTGCCCTTCGACGGCCTGGCCTCGCTCTACATCCTGTCGGCCCTGTTCGGCCTGTTCCAGGGCGGGATCGTGCCCGCCTACGCGGTCATCATCCGGGAATTCTTCCCCCCCGAAGAGGCCGGCGTGCGCGTCGCCACCGTGCTGATGGCCACCGTGTTCGGCATGGCCCTCGGCGGGTGGATGTCCGGCGTGGTCTTCGACGTGACCGGCTCCTACCAGACCGCGTTCGTCAACGGCATCCTGTGGAACCTGTTGAACATCGCCATCGCGGTGGGGCTGCTGCGCCGACCGGGGAGGCCGGTGGAGCAGGCCTGGCGGTAGCGGCTCCGCAGGTCAGGCGGGTCGCCTAGCTCGCGGATGTAGCACGTCGATCGCCCAGCCCACGTCGAGCCGCTCCCCGAACCACCGGGCGAGGCCCGTGCGCGAGCCCCTGCGCGATGCTCTGCGCTCGGAGCGCTGCGGGCCCCGTCGGCCCCGCGCTCGACCTGGTAGCCCTCCTCGTGCACCGCCCGATGATGGCGGCAGCAGAGGAGCGCGAGATTCGACAGCTTGGTCGGCCCCCCCTGCGCCCAGTGGCGCACGTGATGCCCATCGGCCACCCGCACATGGCAGCCCGGGAAGCGGCAAGTCTGGTCCCGGTGCTGCAGCGCCCGCCGCAGCGCCGGCGGAATCGTCCGTGTGCGGGCTCCCACCCCCACCACCCGCCCGTCTCCGTCATGGCGCATCACCACCCGGCTCGCCCGGGACGCGGCGACTGATCCACGTCTGGCCCCCCGATGCGGCCCTTCCTGCCGCGCTGAGCATGTAGGGACACCATGCCAGCCCCCTCCACAGGCCCGCCAGACCGCTCCCACAGCGTACGTACGGTGACCTCGCCATCTCTGGTAGGCTCGCGCTGCCCAGTGTGCCAGGAGCGCGAGCTCCGAGGCCGGCAGACGGTCTGCTCCGGGCGGTGCCGGGCGAAGCGCTGGCGTGCGGCCCGCGCGACCCGAGATCCCGAGATCCGGGCCGCCCTCGAGGCAATCGCCCAGCTCGTGCGGGGCATGCTCGGACGGCTGGAGAAAGGGGGCCTTCCATGCGCGCGGACCTCATCAGGACGATCGTTGTGAGTGCGATCCTACTTCTACTCGGCGCGGCCGCCCCTGTGGCCGCGGTTCCGGTTCCGATCAGTGGGGCGGCACGCTTGGAACTTCTCAACGGGGCCGTGGGCACGTTTACCGTGGGGCCCGACCGTTACAGTGTGGGATTCTTCAATGAGCCCCACGGTATTGCCAGTTGGGGCTGCCACGACGGATCCGGCAACGAGGGCTGTCGTGCTGGCGCGTTCATCTTCGCAGGCGCAGAGGAGGGCTTCGGGGATGTGTACGGGGGTTGTTCCGTGGCGGGCAGGAGATCCCGGGGTGTGATTCCTCTGGGCGGCCGAGAAATGATGAGCCACACGGCCGGTGCGTGAGCTTCTTGGTCCAATTTTCTTGGGGTGCTGTCCAGCCCCTGCCGCCGTTGCCGTCCGCGGGCAACACGGAGGCGGTGGTAGCCAGCACGTTTCGCGTCCTGATCGACGCGGTCATCTTGCAAGACGGCGACGCAACGGACGACTTCTTCGGCTTCCAAGCGAGTGGCCCCGGGCGTATCACAGTTGCGCAAGGGCAAGGAGATCAGTGGGATTTTCTGTTCGCCGAGACTCGGATTGATCCGCGGCCGGAACCCGCCACCCTCCTCCTCTTCGGCACCACAGCGGCGGGGCTGGGCCTGGCCCGCTGGTATCGGCGCCGCGAGCGGGCGCATGCCGCGTAGCCAGCCTCCTCCGAAGCCTTTGCGCAAGCCGCTCCCCGAGGAGCTGGCCCGCGACGCGATCGCGCACGAGGAAGAAGCTCCGAGCGGCGAGGTGCGGATGACGTTCCGCGTGCTGCTCACCCGCCAGCAGGCGGGTGCCCTGGCGGCGCGCGCCATCCAGGCATGAGAAAAGGAGAGGGAGCCGGCCATGAATCGTCGAGCGTTCCTTAGGTCCCTTGGCTCCAGTCTCCTCGCCGCGCCGCTCGCCGCCGAGGCGCAGCAGTCCAGCAAGATCGCGAAGATCGGAATCCTGGCGAACTCGCCCTCCCCCCTCTTGGAGGCGCTCAAGGAGGAACTGCGCGGGTTCGGCTGGGTCGAGGGACGCACGGCCGCGTTCGAGGTTCGCTACGCCAGGGGGGACCTGGATCGCCTTCCCGGCTTTGCGGACGAGCTCGTCAAACTCGACGTCGATGTCATCATCGCCCCCGCACCGCCTGCGGTGCGCGCCGCCAAGCAGGCCACCGCCACGATCCCCATCGTGATGACCGCCGTCGCGGACCCCGTCCGCGATGGGTTCGTGGCCAGCCTGGCGCGCCCCGCCGGCAACGTGACTGGTGTCGCGAGCGTCGCGGCGGCGACGTTGCTTCCGAAGATTCTCGAACTCGGCAAGGAGGCGATCCCACGGATGACCCGTGTGGGCCTCCTGTTCAACGCCGCGAACCCCCTCAACTATGCCGCGACGTTCTCCGATGAGCTGCGGGAGGCGGCTAGGGCGCTGAAGGTCGAGTTGCACGACCTGGGGATTCGGAGCGCCGACGACGTCCGTGCGGCGATGGGGGCAGCCGTGGCCGCGAGGGTCGACGCCGTCCTCGTCGTCGGTGACCCGCTCACGTTCATGCATCGCGGGCTGATCCAGGAGCTGGCCGCTCAGCGTGGGCTGCCAACGCTCCAGACGACACGAGAGTACCTCGCCGGACGCGGCCTGCTGTCGTACGGGTCGAGCCTCGAGCTGCTCGTCCGGGCCGTCGCGCCCTATGTCGACAAGATCCTGAGGGGGGCCAGGCCCGCCGATCTCCCCGTCGTCCAGCCCTCAAAGTACGAGCTCGTCATCAACCTCAAGACCGCCAAGGCGCTCGGCCTGACAATCCCCCAATCGCTCCTGCTGCGGGCGGATCAGGTGATCGAGTGAGCCGCCCGCGAGGGGTGTCAGGCTGGAGTATGAGGCGGCCCTCCTTGACACGGTGTGAATAGAATACTATTCTAATGCCAGTCTCAGCCATGGGACGACGGATCAAGCGCTTAAGGGAAGCGAAAGGCATGAGCCAGCGCACCCTGGCGGCCAAGGGTAAGGTTACGCAAGGCCTCATTCACCAGCTCGAGACCGGCGCGATTCAGGACGTCCGGTCCCATGTGGTGGTGAAGCTGGCGAAGGCCCTCGGCGTGCCGGTGACGGACTTACTCACATGAGGGGCCCCGCTCGCTGGCGCCCGGGAGAGGTAGCCCGGTGGCTGCGGGTGGGCACACGGGCTCGGCTGCAGGCCGGATGGCACCGACTCCGGCCGGACTACCTGGTACAAGAAGAGCAGTTTCAGCGGGCGTTCGGCCGGCCGATCAATTGGCGCCACCCCACCACATTCAACGAGAAGATCCATTGGATCCGACGCTATGAGCGTTCCCCGCTCCTTACCCGGCTGTCGGACAAGGTGGCGGTCCGGGACTACGTCGCGGAACGGTGCGGGCCTGGCGTGCTGCCTGAGGCCATCGGGGTGTGGGAGCGGGTCGAGGAGATTCCGTGGGCCACGCTGCCGCTGCCCTGTGTCCTCAAGGTTAACTGGGGTTCGGGAATGAACTGGTTCTGTCGGGACCGGGGTAGCCTCGACATCTGTCAGGCGACCACTCAGCTCACGGCGTGGATGAGCCGTAACCACTACTGGAACCACCGGGAGTGGGCCTACAAGAACATCCAGCCCCGGATTCTTGGCGAGAGGCTACTGGTCACATCTACCGGCCACATTCCCGCGGACTACAAGATGTTCTGCTTCGACGGGGTGCCGTGCATTGTCCAAATCGACAACAATCGCTTCACGCACCACACCAAAGATCTGTATGCCCTACCCTGGCGGAGACTCCACGTGAGCTACCATTACCCGTCGATCGGTCAGGACCAGCCGCCTCCGCCGCAACTCAAGTCCTTACTAGAGATGGCGGCCGTTCTCTCCCGCGGCATACCCTTCGTCCGGGTGGACGGCTATGACCTCAGCGATCGAATCGTTTTCGGAGAGTGCACGTTCTACCCAAACGCGGGGATCATCCCCTTTGAGCCGGAAGCCTTTGATATCGAACTAGGCTCGTGGCTGACGGTGCGGCGAATTGGCACTTAGGACCAGCTCTCGCGAGCAGGCCGCGCGGATCAGCAGGTTCAACAGCGGCCCCAAGACCCTCGGCGTGCCGGTGACGGAGCTGCTGGGATGACTGATCTGGACCGCGAGCAGCTCAAGCGGGATTGCTCCGACGCGCTCGAGGCCCGTAACCGTGAGCAGCGCACCGACCGGATCGCGGACCTGGCCGATGCGCTCCGCGCCCTCGGGCCCCCATACCGCTTCCATGGCGAGTCGCCCCGGGACGGGCAGGACAACGCGATCACCTGGCATCTGATCCATGTGCTCGAGAAGTTGGAGAAGGAGACGTGACCCAGAAGTAAGACGTTCTGGAGCTAAACCCGCCGCACAAGGTATTGGAGTACGAAAATGAAAAAGAGCAAGAAAGCATCATCCCGGGTCACCGCGCCGAATCAGGAAACCTCCGCCGCGGCCGCAGCCTCCAAGACGGCCAGTCGGCGTAAGGCGGCCCGGTCGAGTGCAGTGGAGAACGTCGCCAAGCGGCAGTTCCAGAAGAGCCGGGCGACCGCGATCCAAGCCCATGCCCAGGCGCGCGGGCAACGACGCCAGGCGAAGCGGGACGCTCGGTAACGTAAAGAGGCCCCCGGCGTGCCGGTGGCAAACCGTAAAGAAGGCAAGGGGCTTCGTCCAACTAGTTCTACTGCTCGCTGCCTGGCCGCAGAACGGAGGGCGTGATGGTTGCTTTCCGGCAGCTCGAGGACCTCGACGGCGGGCGGGCGTGACGGCCCGCGTGGAGGAGATGATCTTCACGGCGCTCTGCGATCGGTTTCGGTCGCCCACGCAAGTCTGGCAGTCGATGTCGCTGGTCGAACTCGAGGAGGCGACCGGCCTCGCCAAGGAGCCCCTCGAGGAAGCCCTTCGCGCGCTGCGCGGGGCCGATGGTCGCGACGACTCGCGCATTGCGTATGGTGCAGGACGGGTCGTTCTCGGTGCAGTCTGGCGCGTCCAGTGCCGAGATCTCCCGAACGATCCGGGACCCGACCGACCGTGAGACCTCTCGCCTGGCTCTGCGTGGTCGCGGGGCTCCTCGCGGCTGCCTGCTCGAGCACCCTCCGCGAGGTCCGCGCCCGTGAGCCCGAGTTCCGCTTCGCGGGAATCGCGGCATCGATGCAGCTTGAGGTGGCCCGATGTATTCGGGACGTGCTGGACCGGAGCGTCGGCGAGGGCATCCTCCAGGAACTCGAGCTCGCCCGAGACGGCGTGCACGTGGTCGGCCGGCCCGACGAGTCACTCTCGGCGGCCGTGTTCTACGACGTTGCCGTCCGAGAGGAGGCTGTCGTCGCCATGCTGGCTCCGCGATCGGTGATTCCGCGCGACCTGCTCCGGGGTGCGATCGCGGCGTGCGTCCCGGCAGCGCCAGGTGCCGCGGGCCAACCACCGGCCACAAGGTGAGGAAAGTTGCCTGGGAAGGCCATCCGCGAAGAAGTCGGGTCTATCAAGGAGGACGCCATGATCGCCGCGATCTACGCTCGCAAGAGCACCGACCAGAACGTCGCGGACGAGGAGAAGTCCGTCACGCGCCAGATCGAGCGCGCCACCGCCTACGCCCATGCGAAGGGGTGGAGCGTGGCGGCTGGGCATGTTCTACGCCGACGATGGGATCTCTGGCGCCGAGTTCGTCAAGCGCCCGGGATTTCTGGGGCTGGCTGAACGCGCTCGAGCCCCGGCCCCCGTTTCAAGCGCTGATCATGTCCGAGGAGTCGCGCCTCGGCCGTGAGTCCATCGAGACCGGCTGGACGCTGAAGAAAATCACCGACGCAGGCGTGCGGGTCTTCTACTACCTCGAGGACCGCGAGCGCACGCTTGGCTCCTCCATGGACAAGGTGATGATGCACCTGTCGAGCTTCGCCGCCGAGATGGAGCGGGAGAAAGCGGTGCAGCGGACGCGGGACGCGATGCGCCGGAAGGCCGAGCGGGGCCATGTGGCCGGCGGGCGCGTCTACGGCTACGACAACCAGCGGGTCGGCGACCACATCGAGCGCGGGATCCACCCCGCGCAGGCCGACGTGATCCAGCGCATCTTCCGCGAGATCGCCGCCGGGCGTGGCTTCACCCGCGTGGCGAAGGGGCTGACGGCCGAAGGGGTCCCCTCCCCGCATCCGGGGCGCGGCTGGGCCGCCACCGCCGTGCGCGAGATGGTATTCCGGGAGCTCTACCGGGGCCGGCAGGTGTACGGCAAAGCGCGGTGGGAGCGGCGGGGCGGGACCAAGCGCAAGATCCAGGTGCCGGAGGCCGAGTGGTCCATCGTCGAGACGCCGGCGCTGCAGATCGTCGACGCCACGCTCTGGCAGGCCGCGCATCGGCGCCTCGATCGGACACGGGCAATCTACCTACACCGCACGAACGGCAAGCTCTAGGGCCGGCCGAAGGCGGGCCTCGAGGCGAAGTACCTGCTCTCCGGGTTCGTGGTGTGCGGAATCTGCGGCGGGGCGATGCACGCGACGAAGCGGACCAGTCTCCGGGGCGGGCCCCAGCTCTACTACGTCTGCCGGACGCATCGCGTACGGGGCGATCTGCTCTGCCGCAACAGCCTGTCGGCCCCGATGAGCGAGCTCGATACCGACGTGGCCACCGCCTTCGAGCGGGACGTGCTCACTGCGGACGTGATCGAGGCGGTCGTGCAGCGCGCGGTGGAGATCGAGCGCGCCCACCCGGATGACGCGGCGCCGCAACGCGAGACGCTGCGCAGCCGGCTCCGCCAGCTCGAGGGCGAACACGGGCGCTTCATGGAGGCGGTTCGCCAGTGGGGCCCGATGGGGTTGCTCGGCGCCGAGCTGCGGACGCTCGAGGTGCGCTGGGCCGAGCTCCTGGCCCAGCTCGAGCACCTGGACGGGCTGGAGAAGGCGGCGGGGGCGTGGGCCGCCCAGGCCCTGGCCGGCGACTTCGCGGCGCTGCTCGGCGAGTGGCAGGCCCTCCTGCGGGGCGACCCCGTACAGGCACGCCAGATCCTGCGCAAGCTCATCATGGGCCGGCTGCGGATGGTGCCGGAGATCCGGCCCGATGGGCGCTTCTACCGGTGGACCGGCCAGGCCTCGTACGGACAGCTGCTGCCGGTCTCATCGGTGTACAAGGCTTGGTGCCCCCGGGGTGACTCGAACACCCGGCACGCAGTTTAGGAAACTGCTGCTCTATCCACCTGAGCTACGGGGGCATCACGGCTTACGCGGCGGACGCTGTTGATTTTAGCACCTTGTGCCGACAGAGTGCTGAACCCCCCGTGCGCCGCGACGGCCTCACCCCGCTGGTCGGGGCTGAGTTGGGCGTACCGGAGAGTCACGGTGAACTCGCGGAACCGCCCTTCGTCCCCGGCCAGCCTGAGGGCGCGGCCCAGCGCAGGCGTTCCTTCTGGCGAAGCCTCCTTACCCGACACGCCCCGGCCCGCGATACTAATTCCCGGGCTCACTTCAGGTGCTCCGCCGGCTGTTCCCGTTCCTGCCCGCGACGTGAGGTGCTGTGCAGGCTGATCGAGCATCGCGAAGCCCATGGTGGGAAGGCCTCTACTCAGCGCAAAGATCGCGCGGCTGCTAAGTTCCAGCGGGACCAGGAATCTTCCACTGGCACGATGCCTGCGATATGCCGAGCCACCATGTCCTTTCACGAAGCCAGTGGAAGCGGGAGAAAGCGGCAGGCGACGGAGGTGCGGCGCTATCCACGCGAGGTCGGCCTGGGGCCGGTCGTCCTTGAAACCCGCGATGGGTGGTTGAGAGCTCCGCTGATCGACCTGAGCCCCGGTGGGGCCAAAGTGCGCCTCACGGAGCCGCTCAAGGAGGGCACGAGAGGGCGCCTTTACTTCCTGCCACCTCGTTGGCGTACCCGCACGGTCGAGGCGATCGTCTGGCGGGTTGACCTCGACGGCATAGTCCTCCGATTCACTGGGGTGAGCATCGGAACGCCACCAGCCGCGGAGGCCGTTCGCTCGCCCGGCACGTGGCTGTGGACCTGGGAGCCATCCGCGCGCGCCCCTGCCAGGTAGGGGCGACAGTCGCGGGCACGGGGACGACGGGCGAAAATGGCAGACCTGCTGGGTCGGGTGGCACGGGCGGCTCGCTGGGCGGCGGCGCGGATAGCGGCGCGTCGGCTTCGTCGGCGGGTGGCTCGCCTCCGCGGGATACCCCGTACACGACCGTAGAGCGGAGGTCGACCCGGACGAAGGGCCAGCCCCGAGAACTCGCGGGGGTCTGCGGGCTGAGCAGGTCGAACCGTCGGCCGAAGGTGCGCTGGGCGAGATTCTCTAGCATCTCGCCGCGCGGGCCGTCTGGTAGGATGGCACCTCATGTCCGCCGTGGATCCCGGTCCCCACGTCTCGCTGGAGCGCATGAACCGCTTCCAGGAGCCCGAGGCGCGCCGGATCATCGGAGAGCTGGGGCTGCCGGCCGGCTCGCGGGGGCTCGACGTGGGGTGCGGCGTGGGCCTCTACGCGCTCTGGCTGGCCGAGGCGGTGGGCCAGGGCGGCCGGGTGGTGGCCATCGAGCCGGAGTCGGCTAAGATCGAGGCGGCGCGCGCGCTGGTGGGCGGTGAAGCCGCCGGCGAGCGCCTCGAGTTCCAGCCGGGCGACGGCACCGCGATTCCCCTGCCCGACCGGAGCGTGGACTGGGTGTGGTGCGGCGACGTGCTGCACCACATCGTGGACACCGAGAAGGCCCTGCGGGAGTTCCTGCGGGTGGTCCGCCCGGGCGGCCGCATTATCGTGAAGGAGTCGCAGGTGTTCTCGGCCATGTTCCTGCCGGGCCATCCGGAGCTCGAACGGCGCATCCAGCTGGCCGAGATCCGTCGCACCCTGGATGAAGGCGGGGGGCGCTCGTTCCAGGAGCGACGCCAGACCACGCCCGCGTCCCTCCGCGCGGCCGGCCTCGCGAGCGTGGCGATGCGCACGTACACGCTCGAGCGCCGGGCGCCGCTGGCCGCGGCCGATCACGACTACATCCAGCACACGGTGTTCTCGCGGAACTGGGGCGATCGGCTCCGCGAGATGCTGACACCGGAGGACTGGCGGGAACGGAGCCGGCTTTGCGACGAGGGTGCGCCCGCCAACGTGCTGCGGAGTCCCGACTACTACTGCCTGTATCCCATCACGGTCTTCTCGGCCCGCCGGCCGACCTGAGGCCGCGGCGCTTACTTCCCCGCCTCGGCCAGCACCTTGCCGGGCACCACCTCGACCCCGGCTCTTCTCGCCCGGGCTCACAGCAGGTCCGACGGCTCGACGTCGCGCGCGGCCAGCAGACGCCGCAGGTGCTCGAGCGCGGTACCCTCGATCTGCCGTACGCGCTCGCGCGTCAGGCCGAGGCGCTGGCCGATGGCCTCGAGCGTCATGGGGTGATCACCCCCCAGCCCGAAGCGCAGCATCACCACGGTGCGCTCCCGGTCGGGCAGGTCCTGGAGCACACCGGCCAGATCGGCCCGGGCGCGCAGCATGGTGGCCAGCCCGGTGCCCGCCGCCGCGTTCGGGTCCTCCACCATCTCACCCAGGTTGCCCTTCCCGTCCTCGCCGGTCGGCTTGTCGAGCGAGAGCGGCTGCTGGCGCAGGCTCTCGAGTTGCTCCAGCTCGCCCGCGGGTCGCTTCATCACCGCGGCCACTTCCTCGAGCGTGGGCGGCCGGCCGAGCTTCTGGGTGAGCACATTGCGCTGCTTCATGTACTGCGAGAGGAGCAGCTCCACGTGGACCGGCAGCCGGATCGTCCGCGCCTGGTTGGCGAGGGCGCGCACCACCGCCTGGCGGATCCACCAGGTGGCGTAGGTCGAGAAGCGGGTGCCGCGATCGGGCTGGAACTTGCGGGCCGCGTGCAGGAGCCCGACGTTGCCCTCCTCGATCAGGTCGAGGAGGGAGAGCCCGCGGTGGAGGTAGCGCCGGGCGATCCGCACCACGAGCCGCAGGTTGGCCTCGACGAGTTGCTTCTGAGCCTCGGCGTCGCCCGCCTGGACGCGGCGGGCCAGGTCCTGCTCCTCCTCCGGGGTCAGCAGCTTGACCCGGGAGATCTCCTGCAGGTAGAGGGCGATCAGCTCACGGCTACGGTCGCCCGCCTCGGGGGCGTCGGGCTTCTCGCCGAGCTCGGCGGGGTCCTTGTCCAGCAGGGCCTCGAGGGGCTCGTCGCCGCCCTCGAGCTCGTCGGCCGTCTCGGGCTCCGGGGCCATGGGAGACCTTCACTCGTACGGGTGGTGTTCCGAGCTGGACGCGGCCACGTCGCCCTCGAAGACCGGGCTCCGGTCGGAGGGCTCCAGCAGGTGGAGCGGGTTGTACGCCTTGCCGTCGCGCCGGACCTCGAAGTGCACGTGCGGGCCGCTCGTGTGGCCGCTGCGCCCCACCGTCGCGATGACCTGCCCCGCCTCGACGTCCTCCCCGGCCTCGACCAGATTCCTCAGGTTATGCGCATAAAGCGTGATGAAGTTGTTGCTATGCTGGATCTTGACCACCTGCCCATAAGACCGGATCCAGCCGCTGTAGACGACGGTGCCAGGGGCCGCAGCGTAGATCTGCGACCCCATCTCGGCCGTGATGTCGATGCCCGCATGCCACCCCCGAGCGCGCTGGCCGAACGTGGAGATCACGGGGCCTTCGACGGGCCAGACCAGGCCGATGCGCTCCTCCCCGAAGTCGGGCGTGCCGAGCACCAGGGACGTCAGGATGCGCCGCGGGCCCACCCGCTTGATCAGGATGCCGTCGGCATCGGGCTTGGTCCCGGGTGTTTCGCCGGCCGTGCTCAGGACGGGCGCTGGTGGGCAGCCCGGTACGGACAGGCGCTGGCCGGCGCGGAGCGCATGGGGGGTCACGAGCTGGTTGGCGGCGACCAGGGACGCGCGGGAGACCCGATATCGAACCGCGATCCGACTGATGGATTCGCCGCTCCGCACACGGTGCGTGCACACGGCCGGTTTCGCCGTCGCTGCGGGCCTGGGGGCGCCGACGACCTTGGAGCCCTTCGGCTTCGCCGGAGCCCCGTGCGGCGCCGGCACGGTCTGCTGCGAGGTGGCGGGCCGGGTCTTGGCGGGCCTGGTCTGGGCGTCGGACGCCGAAGCGGAGACCGAGAGGACGAGGGCGAGGAGACCGGCGATGCCGGGCCCGCGGCTCACGGATCGAACTCCGCGTAGCGAATGGAGAAACCGGTGTAGCGCCCCGTCAGCGGGCGCCACGTCACGGCCAGGTGATCCACCCGCGCCAGCGGCGGGCCCTTGCCCAGGTCGTGCATGAGCTCCTCGATGAGGTCGCGCCCGCCTTCCACACGCACCCGCACCTTCCCATCCTTCAGATTCATCACGTATCCGGCGAGGCCCAGCGACGCGGCCTTGCGCTGGACGAAATCGCGGTAGCCGACGCCCTGCACCCGGCCTTCCACGACGATCTCGGCGGCGCTGCGCAGTCCCGTGAGGCCCATCCCGACTCCGACAACGGCTCGAGAAGAAAATGGTCGGGGCGACTGGATTTGAACCAGCGACCTCCTGCTCCCGAAGCAGGCGCGCTACCAAGCTGCGCTACGCCCCGTCCCTGACCCTCACACCAGGATCTCACGAGTCCCAGGCATACTTGCCGACCAGCTTCACGAACATGCACCCGGAATCCCGGGTGACCCGCATCACCCCCTGCACCTTGTCGATCACCTCGAGCGTCTGGTTGGCGACGTCGCCCACCGGCATCACCATCCGCCCGCCCTCCGCGAGCTGCTCGAACAGGGGCGGCGGCACCGCCGGCCCCCCCGCCGCGACCAGGATGCGATCGAACGGCGCCTCGTCCGGCCAGCCGAGCGTTCCGTTGCCCGCCCGCACCCAGACGTTGCGGTACCCGAGCCCCTCCAGGGTCTCGCGCGCCCGCGCGGCCAGCCGCGGCAGGCGTTCCATCGTGCACACCCGCGCGGCCAGCTCCGCGAGCACCGCGGCCTGGTAACCGCACCCGGTGCCCACCTCCAGCACCTTCTCGCGGCCGCCGAGCCGCAGCAGCTCGGTCATGCGGCCCACGATGAAGGGCTGCGAGATCGTCTGCCCTTCCCCGATCGGCAGCGGATGATCCCCGTACGCCCGATCGCGCAGCGCTTCGTCCACGAACACGTGACGCGGCAGCCGCCGCATCACCTCGAGCACCCGCGCGTCGGCGACCCCGCGCCCGACGAGCTGTTCGTCCACCATGCGCTCGCGCTCGCGCGCGAAGCGCTGCGCGCTCACCGCGTCCGCTTCCTCCCGAGCACGGCGTTCAGGGCGCCTTCCCACTCGCTCATGCGGCCCAGCGCGCCGTGGTGCGTCAGATCCAGGTGCAGCGGCGTCACCGACGCGAACCCCGCGTGCACCGCCGAGATATCCGAAGCCGTGTCCTCCGCCCATTCCGGGGGACCCGCCCCGATCCAGTAGTACGGACGCCCGCGTGGATCCACCTCCTGGATCACCTTCTCGCGGTAGATCCGGTGGCCGAGCCGCGTGAGCCGGATCCCCTTCACCGCGCCCCGCGGCACGTTCACGTTCAGCAGCGTCTTGGCGGGCAGCCCCTCCACCAGGAGCCGCGTGGCCACCGCGAGCGCCACCGGTCCCGCGCCGTCGAAGCCCTCCGCGTCCGGGTCCGCCTGCGATACCGCCAGCGACGGCACCCCGAGCAGCGTGCCCTCCATCGCCGCCGACACCGTGCCCGAGTACGTCACGTCGTCGCCCAGGTTCGTCCCGTGGTTCACCCCGGAGGCCACCAGCACCGGCGGCTCCGGCAAGAGCCCGAGGACGGCCAGGTTCACGCAGTCCGACGGCGTACCGTTCACCGCGAACTTCCGCTCCGCGACCCGGTCCACCCGGAGCGGCCGGTGCAGCGTGAGGGCGTGACCCACCGCGCTCTGCTCGCGATCCGGCGCCACCACGTACACCTCGCCGAGCGCGGCGAGAGCGTCTGCGAGAACCTGGAGCCCGCGCGCGTGGATCCCGTCATCGTTGGTGACGAGAATCACGGGCGCCATGTCGATCGAAAATGGTCGGGGCGACTGGATTTGAACCAGCGACCCCTTGACCCCCAGTCAAGTGCGCTACCGGGCTGCGCCACGCCCCGACCCATCGGGCATTGTACGGGCTGGATGGGGCAAACTCAAGACGAGCGGCCGGGTCGGGAGGCGGCGAGCCGCTGGCGGATGGCGAGCAGCCGCGTCCGCGTGCGCCGGATCACCTCCTCCAGCGTGGCCCCCCGCAGCCCCAGGTCCATCTGGTCGAGGCCGCGGGCCTCCCCGCGGAGCCGCTTCTTGGCTCCCTCGAGGGTGAGGCGTTCGTCGTAGAGCAGCGACTTGATGCGGAGGACCAGCTCGAGGTCGGCCTTGCGGTACAGGCGCTGGCCGGCCGGGTTCTTCTTCGGCCGGAGCAGCTTGAACTCGGACTCCCAGTAGCGGAGCACGTATGCGGGGATCTCCGTGATCGTCTCGACTTCACCGATCCGGTAGTAGAGCTTGTCGGGAACCGTGCTCATTTCCCCGCGAGCCTCCGGCTAGACGTTGATCCGGAGCTTCAGGCCCTTGCTCGGCTTGAACGTCAGCACCTTGCGCGCGGTGATCTCGATGCTGTCGCCCGTCTGGGGATTGCGGCCGCGGCGCGACGCCTTCTGCCGGATCCGGAAATGGCCGAAGCCGACGATCTTCACGTCCTCGCCCTTCTCGAAGCAGCGGAAGATGATGTCGAACAGTGATTCCACCACGGCAGCCGACTGCCGCTTGGACAGGCCGTGGGCCGCCACCGCATTGATCAGATCGTTCTTGGTCAGCGCCGTCACCTCCCCTCGTCGGTTTACTTGGCCGGGCCCGAGGTCACGAAGCCCGTCTGTCCCTTGCCCTGCAGCTCGGTGCGGGCCGCGCTGGCCCGCGAGCGATCCGGATAGCCGCCCACCCGTACGACGTGCAGCGGCGCGTCGCGCGTCACCCGGGTCACCTGCACCGGGAAGCCCTCGGAGCGAAGCTTCCGGGCGAGGCCCTCGGCGTTACCGCTCTCCTTGAACGCGCCCACCTGCACCCAGTAGCTGCCGCTCGACGCGGCCGGCTTCCCCGCGCTCGGGCTCGGGGTGACCGCCGCGGGGCGCTCGGGCGCCTTCGGCACGCTCGCGGGCGGCATCTCCGGGCGCGCGGGCGCCGGCGTCGAGGGCGGCGGGACGGTCGGCGCGGGCGCCGGGGCCGGCGCGGGGGGCGGGGTGGCGGGCGGCGCCGCCGCGCTCGGCATCTGGATCGGGGGCGGCGTTGCGGGCGGGCTTGCCGGCGGCGGCGTGCTCGGCACCGGCACGGGCGGGGCGGACGGCTCGCTCGGCCTCGAGGTCACCCTCGGCGGCGGCGTCGGCTCGAACCAGCCGCCGATCAGCGGGACCGCGATGACGGCGATCACGGCGAGGACGAGCAGGACGAGGACGGCGCGGAACCAGCCGGTCGCGAAGATGCTGCGCTGGCCGTATTCTTCCTGCTCTTCGTCTTCCAGGAAATCGTCCTGGTCGGGGCGCTCTGGGCTCAACGCTCAGTCCTCGCTGGCTACTCGATGGTGAAGGGCTCGAGAGTGTTATAGCACCAGTACCAAGGGGGCTCAATCGAAATCACTAGGGGTTCTGCCTAGTTAGCCACCGCCGGCTCAGGCGCGTCGACGCGCCCCCCGGGACCGGCGGCCGGTGGACATGCGAAAGAGCAGGCGCAGGGGCGAGCCCGCGAAACCGTGGGCGTGCCGCAGCGAGTTGATGAGGTAGCGCTCGTAGGAGAAGTGGATGCTCTCCGGCAGGTTCACGCGGATGGCGAAGGTGGGCGGCGACACCGCGACCTGCTGCGCCGACTGCACGCGCAGCGGAATGCCGCGCGCCGACATCGGACGCCGCTCCACCGCGTGGCGCAGCGTGGCCAGCAGCTCACCCGGTTGCAGGCGCTTCTGTGCCTCCGCGGCCACCACGTCCACCTGGTCGAAGAGATCGCGCAGCCCGAGCCGCGTGACCGCGGAGGTGAAGCAGATCGGCGCGTGCTCGAGGAACGGCAGCCGCTCGTGGATCTGCCCGGTGACGTCGGCCCGCTGCACGAGACCGGTCGGCACGAGGTCCCACTTGTTCACCGCCACCACCACCGCCCGGCCCGCGTCGTTGGCGTAGCCCGCGATGTGCGCGTCCTGCGCGGTCACGCCCTCGGAGGCGTCCATGACCAGCACCGCCACCTGGCACCGCTCGAGGCTCTTGAGCGCCATCACCACCGCCAGCTTCTCGAGGGCCTCGGTCACCTTGCCCTTGCGGCGGATGCCCGCGGTGTCGATCAGCAGGTAGTCGCGATCGCGGAACGTCACCGGCGTGTCCACCGCGTCGCGCGTGGTGCCGGGCAGGTCGTGCACCAGCACGCGCTCGTGGCCGAGCACCGCGTTGACCAGGGACGACTTGCCGACGTTCGGGCGCCCGATGACCGCGACCCGGATCCCCTCCGGCGCCCCCTCGGGGGCGACGGCGGGCGCGCGGTCCCGGCAGGCCTCGAGCAGCTCGGCCACGCCGCGGCCGTGCTCGGCGGAGATGGTGAGCACCGGCGCGAAGCCCAGGCGGTAGGCGTCGCCCAGCGGCGCGTCCTGGCCCGCGGCGTCCACCTTGTTGACCGCGAGCAGCACCGGCCGTCCGGACTTTCTCAGGATCCCCGCGATCTCCTCGTCGAGGCCGGTCACGCCGGCGCGGCCGTCCACCACGAAGACGAGCAGGTCGGCGTCGTCCACCGCCTGCAGCACCTGCCGGCGCACGCCCTGCACCAGGTCGGACGCGCTGCTGGGGTCGAAGCCGCCGGTGTCCACGACGGTGGCCTGCCAGCGCTCGAACACCGCGGTGCCGTAGAGGCGGTCGCGCGTGACGCCGGGGACGTCCCGCACGAGCGAGCGGCGGCGGCCGATGAGCCGGTTGAAGAGCGTGGACTTGCCCACGTTCGGGCGGCCCACGACGGCGATGACCGGGCGGAGCACGCGCGCCTCCGGGTTCCCCGGCGCCTACCGGCCGAGGAGAGCGGCCAGGAGGGCCGGGGCGTCGGGCTCGACGGAGGTGACGGGCGTGCCGAGCGTGGCGGCCAGGTCGGCGGGGGTGAGGTCGTCGAGGAAGACGCCCGCCCCGTCGCGGATCGCCACCGCCGGGACCAGCACCTCGTCGCCCAGGTCGCGGCCGGCGGCCCGCGCCTGCTCGAGCTGGATCTGGATATCGCGGCCGGTGAGGAGTCCGGCGACGCCGATGCCGCGCCCGAAGAATTCGTTGGCGACGGCCACGAGACTCACCCGGAGGCCCTCCACCCCGACCTGATCGAGCAGCGTCCGCATCCGCGGCGCGAACATCTCGCCGGTCACCACGGTCACGTGGCGCGGGCGGGCTGGGCGCGCGCGCCGGCGGCCCACCGCGCGGGCGAAGGCGTCCTCGAAGCGGCGCACGAGGCCGATGCCGTCCTCGGCCACCGCGAAGCCCTCGTACTCGCGCGCGCCGGGCAGCGGGAGTCCGGCCTGCAGGTACAGCTCGTCGGCGGCCCAGACGAAGCGCGTGCCGAGCGTGTCGCGGAACTCGCGCTGCCAGGCTTCGACGGCGCGCACGAGCGCGCCCGCCTCGTCCGGCCTCACCGGCCGCAGCTCGGGGAGGCGCGCGCGGTGGCGCGTGAGCCCGACCGGCACCACCGCGGTGGTCGGCACCGCGGGATGAAGCCGGGCCAGCTCGTGCACGGTGCGGTCGAGGTGCGGGCCGTCGTTCCAGCCCGGGCACAGCACGATCTGCGCGTGCATGGCGATGCCCGCCTTGGCGAGCCGCCCCATCACCGGCAGGAGCTCGCGGCGCACCCGCGGCCGCCCCAGGAGGGCGTGGCGCAGCTCGGGGTCGGTGGCGTGCACCGAGACGTAGAGCGGCGAGAGCCGCTGCGCCTCGATGCGCGCGAGCTCGGCCTCCTCCAGATCCGTCAGCGTGATGTAGTTGCCGTGGAGGAACGAGAGCCGGAAGTCGTCGTCCTTGACGTAGAGGCTCTTGCGCATCCCCTTCGGAAGCTGGTGGATGAAGCAGAACACGCACTTGTTGGCGCAGGTCGCGATCTCGGCGGGGCGCGGGGCCTCGAGCTCGAGCCCGAGCCCCGCGCCGCCGCGGCGGCGCAGCCGCGTCGTGCGCGCGCGCCCCTCCCGCTCGATCGAGAGCCGCAGATGCTCCTCGCCCGCGTGGAAGTGGAAGTCGATCACGTCCCGCAGCGAGGCGCCGTTGACGGCGAGGATGCGGTCGCCGGGGCGCAGGCCGGCCCGGGCCGCCGGAGTCCGCGGCGTCACCGCGGCCACCACCACGCCCGCTCCCGTCGCGGCCGGCCGGCCAGCCATCGTCAGACACGCCCCCCCACCGAGGTGGGCGTGTCGAGGAGCCGGAGCCCCCGGACGAGGTACTGCAGCCCCGAGGTGATCGTGAGCCCGGCGGTCGCCCACGCCAGGACCTTCGTGACGAACGGCGGGACGAGCTGGAAGTAGACCGACGCCATGGCCGCGAGCACGGTGAGCATCTGGAAGACGGTGGACAGCTTGCCGATCCACGTCGGCGCCGGATGCACGGTGCCGCCCGCGACGTGGATGACCAGCACGCCGATGCTCAGCACCACGTCACGGCTCACCACCACCGCGGTGATCCAGAACGGGATGACCTTGAGCCAGGTCAGCGTCACGAAGCCCGAGGTGAGCAGCAGCTTGTCGGCCATCGGGTCGAGGAAGGCGCCGAGCCGGGTCTGGCGCCCCTGGCTGCGGGCGATGTAGCCGTCCAGCAGGTCGGTGAGGCTGGCCAGGCAGAACACGAGGAGCGCCAGTCCCGCCCGCCCGTAGACGAGCAGGGTCACGAAGACCGGGATCAGCAGGATGCGCAGTATCGTGAGCCAGTTGGGCAGTCCCATGGAACGGTCCGCGAGGGCCGACGTCCGATTGTAGCACCGCCTCTCCCTCCCCCCCAGGGGAGAGGGCAGGGTGAGGGGTGGTTCTGCCTACCCGTCGATCCGGTAGCCTTCCAGCGAGGCCACCACCCGCCGCGGCAGCTCGACCTCCAGGCGAATTCCCTCGGGCTCGTCCTGCCGGGCGAGCACGCGGCCGCGCTCGTAGCAGGCGGCCAGCGCGGGCCCGTCGGCGTACGGGATGCGCAGGGTGAGCCGCGCCACCCGCGGCCGGAGCGCCTCGTCGAGCCGCGTGAGCAGCGCCTCGACGCCCTCGCCGGTGCGGGCCGAGATCGCGACGCCGTCGAAGCGGGCGAGCAGCGCGCGGGCCGCCCGCGGCTCGAGCCGGTCCATCTTGTTGAGGGCCACGACCATGGGCCGCCCCATGAGCTCGAGCTCGCCCAGGAGGGCCTCCACCGCCTGGACCTGGTCGTCGAGCCCGGGATGGCTCGCGTCCACCACGTGCACCAGGACATCGGCCTCGGTCAGCTCCTCGAGCGTGGCCTTGAAGGCGGCCACGAGCTGGGTGGGCAGCTTGCGGATGAAGCCGACGGTGTCGGTCAGGATGAACGAGGCGTGGGTCGGGTAGGACACCAGGCGGGCCGTCGGATCGAGCGTGACGAAGAGCTGGTCGGCCGCCACGCGGTCGGCGCCGGTCAGGCGATTGAGGAGCGTGGTCTTACCCGCGTTCGTGTAGCCGACCAGCGCGACCACCGGCACGCCCGCCGCCTTGCGCCGGTCGCGCAGGAGCCGTCGGTGCGTGCGCACCCGCTGCAGCGCGTCGCGGATCTTCTGGATGCGGTGCCGGATGATGCGCCGGTCCGACTCGATCTGCATCTCGCCCGGCCCCCGCGTGCCGATGCCGCCGCCGGTGCGCTCCAGGTGCTTCCACTGCCCCACGAGCCGGGGCAGCAGGTAGGAGAGCTGGGCCAGCTCAACCTGGAGCTTGCCCTCCATGGTGCGGGCGCGCTGGGCGAAGATGTCGAGGATGAGCGCGGTGCGGTCGATCACCCGCACGCCGAGCGAGCCGCCGAGGTTGCGCTCCTGGATCGGCGAGAGCGAATCGTCGGAGATCATCAGGTCGGCGCCCTCACGCTTCGAGAGCGTCTTGATCTCCTCGACCTTCCCCTTGCCGAAGTAGAGGCCGGGGGTCGGCGCGCGCCGGTCCTGGGTCGCCCGGCCCACCACGAGAGCCCCGGCCGACTCCGCGAGCCGGCCGAGCTCGTCGAGGCTCTCCTCCACGACCACCCGCGGCTGGGTCGGCAGCCGCAGGGCCGCCAGCACCGCCTTCTCGCGTGACTTCACTCGATCAGCCCCTCCCGTGTGATGTGCTCGCGCACCGCCTCGGCCGCGCCCTCGACCCCGCCCGCCTGGTCCACGTCGAGCCAGCGGATCTCCGGCTCGCGCTGGAACCACGTCATCTGTCGCTTCGCGTAGCGCGTGGTGTCGCGGATCATGAGCCGCAGCGCCTCCTCCACCGTGATCTGCCCCCGCAGCGCCTGCGCGAGATGCCGGTAGCCGATGCCATCCATCGGCGGGCGGGCGGGATCGTGGCCGGCCTCGAGCAGGCGCCGGACCTCGTCCATCATGCCACGGGCCAGCATCGTGCGCGCGCGGTCGGCGAGGGCCGTGTTGAGCGTCGGCCGCGCGCGGGCGAGCCCGACCATGACGAGGCGCCAGGCGCCGTCGGGACGGCCCCAGTTCCCGGCCCCGGTGTGCGTGGCGGCCCCAGCGGCTCCGGCGTGGATCTCGAGCGCCCGGACCACGCGGACCCGATCGTTGGGATGCAGGCGGCGCGCGGCGGCGGGCGCCACCACCGCGAGCCGGGCGTGGAGCCCGGGCGCCCCGTGCTCCGCCGCGAAGCCCTCGAGCGTGGCCCGCAGCGTGGGATCGGCGGGCGGCGCGGGCGCCAGGCCGCGGAGCAGCGCGCGCACGTAGAGGCCGGTGCCGCCGACCACGACGGGCAGGCGCCCGCGCCCCCGTACTGCCGCGATGGCGGCGAGCGCGTCGGCGCGGAAGCGGGCGGCGTGGTAGCGCTCGTCGGGATTCACGACGTCGATCAGGTGATGCGGCACCGCCGCGCGGTCCGCCGCGGTGGGCTTGCCGGCGCCGATGTCCATCCCGCGGTAGACCTGGCGGGAGTCCGCCCCGATGACCTCCATCGCGATCTCCCGGGCGAGCCGCACCGCCACTGCGGTCTTGCCGACGCCGGTCGGCCCCACCAGGACCAGGAGCGGAGGCCGGCTCACCACGTGCGCCCGAGTTGAGTTACCACGTGCGCCCCAGTTCCCGCTTTATGTCGCGTAACCGCACTCGCAGCGGGGCCTGGAGCTACCACGTGCGCCCCAGTTCCCGCTTTATGTCGCGTAAAGACAGCCGGCTGACGATCGGCCGGCCGTGCGGGCAGAAGTACGGGGTCGACGTGACGGCCAGGTCGGCGATGAGCCGCGCCATCTCCTCACGTTGCAGCGGGGCGTGGGCCTTGATGGCCGCATGGCAGGCCACGAAGGATAGCGCGCGGTGCAGCAGCGGCTGAGGCTCGCCCTTGCGGGGGCGGTTGACGTCCTCCACCAGCGCCTCGATCAGGCGCCGCGGCTCCTGCCCCCGGAGCAGCGCGGGCACCGCGCGCAGCACGACCGTGGAGCCGCTCCAGCCCTCGAGCCGGAAGCCCAGGCCCTCGAGGGTCTCGGCCCACTCCTGCACCAGCGCCGCCTGCCCCGCGCCCAGCTCCACCGGCTGCGGGAACAGCTGCTCCTGCGAAGCCAGCGGGCCCGCCTCCAGCTCTGCCAGCAGCCGCTCGAACAGCACGCGCTCGTGGGCCACGTGCTGGTCCAGGAAGAAGATCTCCTCGTCCGTGGCCGCGACTATGAACGTGTCCTGGAGCTGCCCGATCACCGTGCCGAAGTTGACCGCGGAAAATTGGGCCGGGCTTTCATGAAAGAGCAAAGCCTGGCCGGCCGGAACCAGAGTGTCCGCGGACTGGGGGAGCGCGGGGGCCATGTCTGGGCCCCCGCTTTCAATAGAGAAGCTCCCGGTGGCGTCGCCTGACGCACGGTCATCGGTCAGGGCATGCCCGCTGAGACCACGTTGCGGCTGGACGACGTGGGCCTGCCGCAGCGCGTCCTGCACCGCGCGGTAGAGGACCTCCTGGACCTGGCGCGGGGAGCGGAAGCGGACCCAGGCCTTGGTCGGATGGACGTTGACGTCCACTTCCTGGGGCGGCAGGTCGAGGCGGAGCACGGCGACCGGGAACTGGTCGCGGGCCAGGAGCGGCCGGTAGGCCTCGATCAGGGTCTGGCCGAGCTGGGTGTCGCGCACGGGGCGGCCGTTGACGATGAGCACGATCTCGTCGCGGTTGCCGCGGGCGAGCTGGGGCGGCGCGACCAGGCCCGAGATCGCGAGCGGGCCGTCCTTGCGCTCCACCTCCAGGAGCTTGCCCGCGCGCTCGAAGCCCCAGAGCGCCCCGATGCGGTCGCGCAGGCTTCGCGCCCGCGGCGCCCCCAGCGCGGGCCGGCCGTTGTGCGAGACGCGGAAGTGCACGTCCTGGTGCGCCAGCGTGATGGCCTCGAGCAGCCGCAGGGCCGCCGCCACCTCGCTCTGGGCGCTCTTCATGAACTTGAGCCGGGCCGGCGTGTTGAAGAAGAGATCCTGCGCCTCCACCGTGGTGCCCGCGGGCGCCGCCACCAGCAGCTTCTCGTTGACCGCGCCTCCCTCGCCGCGCACGAGGGTGCCGGTGTGAGCCCCGCGCGGGCACGAGAGCACCGAGAACCGGGTGACCGCGCAGATCGCGGGCAGCGCCTCGCCCCGGAAGCCCAGCGTGGTGATGGCGTCGAGGTCGGCGTCGGTGGCGAGCTTGGAGGTGGCGTGCCGCAGCAGGGCCAGGTCCACCTCGTCGCTCGACATGCCGACGCCGTCGTCGGTCACGCGGATCAGGGCGCGCCCCGCGTCGCGCAGGTCGACCGCCACCTGGGTGCAGAGCGCGTCGAGCGCGTTCTCCACCAGCTCCTTCACCACCGAGGCGGGCCGCTCCACCACCTCGCCCGCCGCGATCTTGTTGACGAGGTGATCGGGCAGCCGCCGGATGCGCGGGGCGGTCACGGGCGCGCCTTGAGCCGCTGCTGCCACTCTGCGAGCAGGTTCAGCGCCTGCAGCGGTGTCGTCGCGCCCACGTCCAGGTCGGCCAGCTCGCGCAGGAGCGGATCGTGGGCCGGCGGGAAGAGGCCGAGCTGGGCCGGGCCCGTGGCGGGCGCCTCCGGCGTCACCGCCGCCTGCAGCTCGCCGCGTTCGCGCTCGAGCTCGCCCAGGATCGCCTTGGCCCGCGCGATCACCGCCGGGGGCAGCCCGGCCAGCCGCGCCACCTGGATGCCGTAGGAGCGGTCGGTGCCGCCCGGCCGCACCGTATGCAGGAAGATGATCTCGTCGTTCCACTCGCGGACCGCCACGTGGAAATTGTGCACCCGCGGCAGCCGCGCGGCCAGCGCGGTGAGCTCGTGGTAGTGCGTGGCGAAGAGCACCTTGGCCCCGCGGCCGCGCTCGTGCAGCTCCTCGGTCACCGCCCACGCGATCGCGAGGCCGTCGAACGTGGAGGTGCCGCGCCCGACCTCGTCCAGGAGGATCAGGCTCCGCTCGGTCGCGTGGCGCAGGATGCCGGCCGTCTCGACCATCTCCACGAGGAACGTGCTCTGCCCGCGCGCCATGTTGTCCTGGGCGCCCACCCGGGTGAGGATGCGATCCACGAGCCCGACGCGGGCTTCCCGCGCCGGGACGAAGCTCCCCATCTGGGCCATGAGGGCGAGCAGCGCGACCTGCCGCATGAACACGCTCTTGCCGCTCATGTTCGGCCCGGTCAGGATCATGATCTGGCACGCGGCCGGATCGAGGGCCACGTCGTTCGGGGTGAACGGGGTGCCGCCGGCCTCCAGCACCGGATGGCGGCCGTCCACGATCTCGAGCGCGAAGCCCTCGTCCACCTGGGGCCGCACGTAGCCGCGCTGGTGCGCCACCTCCGCGAGCGAGGTGAGCGCGTCGAGGCTGCCGACCGCGCGGGCGGTGCGCAGCAGCGGGCCGGCGGCCGCCGCGACCTCCGCGCGCACCTGGCCGAACAGCTCGAACTCGAGCCGCCCGATGCGCTCCTCGGCGCCGAGCACCCGGCTCTCGTACTCCTTGAGCTCGGCGGTGACGTAGCGCTCCGCTCCCACCAGGGTCTGCCGGCGGAGGTAGTCGGACGGGACCTTCGCGCCGTGCGCGTTGCTCACCTCGATGGCGTAGCCGAAGACGCGGTTGAAGCGGACTTTCAAGGAGGCGATGCCGGTTCTCGCGCGCTCGCGCTGCTCGAGCGAGGCGATCCACGCCTTGCCCTCGCGCGCGGCCTGCTTGAGGTCGCGGAGGTCCGTGTTCCAGCCTTCCCGGATCAGGCCGCCTTCCTTGAGGGTGAGCGGTGGCTCGTCCTCCAGAGATTCCTCAAGGAGTTTCTGAAGGTCGGGCAGCGGAGCGATCTCCTCGGCGAGCGTTCCCAGCAGAGCGCTGTCCAGGGCCCCCAGGGCCTCCGCCAGGCCCGGCAGGCGACCCAGGAACCCCCGCAGGGCGATCAGATCGCGGGCGTGGGCCACGCCCAGGGCCGCGCGGCTGGTGAGCCGCTCCAGGTCTCCCACGCCCTCCAGGTGCCTCCGCAGGGCGTCCCGGGCGGCCGGGGCGTCCACCAGCGCGGCCACAGCCTCCTGGCGCCGGCCGATGGCCTCGCGGTCGAGCAGCGGGCGGAGCATCCACTGGCGAAGGAGGCGGGCGCCCATCGGGGTGCCGGTGGCGTCGAGCGTCGCGAAGAGCGAGCCCCGGGCCGTACGCTCCTGGGCCGTCTCGAAGAGCTCGAGCGTCGCCACCGCGGTGGGGTCGAGCAGCATCGCGTCGCCGGTCACGAGGCGCTGGATCCGGGTGAGATGTGCGAGCGACTCGCCCTGGGTCTCGCGCAGGTAGGCGAGCGCGGCGCCGGCCGCCTGCAGCCCCGCGGTGAGCCCGCCCACGCCCAGGGCGTCGAGGCCGGCGCCGCGGAAGTGCGACTCGATCATGTCGCGCGCGGCCCGGGCCCCGAAGGCCCCCCCATCCACGCGGGTGACCGGGACGCCGGCGGGGACCCAGCGCGCGACCCACGCGGGCTCGGCGCTCTGCGCCAGCAACAGCTCCGCGGGCCGGCGCAGGAGCGCGACCTCGAGGAGCGCGTCCCCGACCCCGGGCTCCTCGCCCACCCAGAAGTCACCGGTGGACACGTCCACGAGCGCGACGCCGACCGCGGAGGCGGTCGCGTGCGCGGCGAGCAGGAAGTTGTTGCGCGCGCCGTCGAGGAACTGAGTGTCGGTGATCGTGCCCGGCGTGATGACCCGCACCACTTCTCGACGGAGGATCTTCCGCGTCCCGCCGGGCTCCTCGAGCTGCTCGCACACCGCCACCTTCTGGCCCGCGCGGATGAGGCGGGCGATGTAGCCGTCGGCGGCGTGATGCGGGATGCCCGCCATGGGGACCCCCTTCTGCCTGGAGGTCAGCGTGAGCTGGAGCAGGCGCGAGGCGGTCTGGGCGTCCTGGAAGAAGAGCTCGTAGAAGTCACCCAGGCGGAACAGCAGCAGGTAGTCCGGGAAGCGGCGCTTCAGCTCCCCGTACTGCCGCATCATCGGCGTGAGCTCGGCGGGGCTTTCCCTCACGTGGAGGCGAGCGCGGCGGCCAGCCGATCGTACGTGGTCTCGAGGGATTCCGGCAGCACCCGCGTCTCGCCGATGATCGGCATGAAGTTGGTGTCGCCGTTCCAGCGCGGCACGAGATGGATGTGCAGGTGGCCGAGCACGCCCGCGCCCGCCACGCGTCCCTGGTTGAGGCCCACGTTGAAGCCGTCGGGATGATAGGCGGTGCCGAGCGCGCGCGTGCCCGTCTGGATGAGGGCCATCGCCTCGGCCAGCTCGTCCGCGGTGGCGGTTTCGATCGAGCCGACGTGACGCGTGATCACGGCCATGAGGTGCCCGGAGGCGTACGGGAAGGCGTTCAGGATCAGGAAGGCCAGCTTGCCGCGGTGGAGGATCAACGACCGGCGGTCGTCACCGGCGGCCAGGGCCGAGCAGAGGACGCACGCGGCCTCGGGGCCCCCGGCGGTCGACACATAGGACATCCGCCAGGGCGCCCAGAGCCGCTCCACTCGATCTACGTGTTGACGAGCTCGCGGAGGCGCTTGCCGACCTTGAAGAAGGGCACCCGCTTCTCGGGCACGCTCACGCTGTCGCCGGTCTTCGGATTTCGTCCCTTGCGGGAGTTCCGATGGCGGATGCGGAAGCTGCCGAAGCCGCGCAGCTCGACCTTGTCCCCCTTGCCCAGCGCGTCCGTGATGTTGTCGAAGACGGTGTTGACGATGAGCTCGGTTTCCTTCTTGGTCAAGCTCGCCACCTTGGCCACTTCCTCGATCAATTCCGCTTTCGTCATGGGCGACTCCCTTTAGAGGGCCGGCGCTGACAGGCTGTCGACGACGAGAACGTACCACGGCATGTGAAAGTTTGTCAAGCAACCTGGGTAGTTAGCGGGCACCCCGGCCGGCCCCGTGCGCTAGGGCATCAGGTAGAGCGGTGTCCGGAGGGTCTCCATCGCGGGTAGCATGCGCGAGACGGGGCCCAGACCCCACTCGTTGCGCAGCAGCTCGCGAAGCGAGAACCGACGGCGCGGATACAGCACCTTGGGCTTGGCCGGCAGGCCCGCCATCTTCGCGGCGGCCTCGATGGCGTCCTCCAGCCCGCCCAGATCGTCCACCATCTTGAGCCGGTGGGCCTGGCGCCCCGAGTAGATCCGCCCCTCCGCGAACCCGCGCACCGCCTGCGGCTCGAGCCCGCGGCCCTCCGCGACCGCGGCGATGAACTGGTCGTAGACGTCGTCGAGGAGGGACTGGAGGACCCGCCGCTCCTCCGGGGTCATGGCGCGCGCGAAGTTGCCCACGTCCTTGTACGCGCCCGCCTTGACCACCACGTACTCCACGCCCACTTTCTTGAGCAGGCCCTCCACGTTGGCGAGCTGCATCACGACGCCGATCGATCCGGTCAGCGTCCCCGGGCTGGCGAAGATGCGGTCGGCGGACACCGCGACGTAGTACCCGCCGGAGGCGGCCACCGAGCCCAGCGAGGCCACCACCGGCTTCTTGGCCTCGCGCAGCCGCCGCACCGCGGTGAAGATCTCCTGGGTGGGCGCGACCACGCCGCCCGGGCTGTCGATGCGGAGCACCACCGCGCGCACCGCGGGATCGTCACGATACTCGCCGAGCGTGCGGATGATCGCCTCGGTGTCGAGGCCCCGCTCCGGCCCCGCCCCGATGACCCCCTGGATCTCCACGACCGCCACCTTGGCGCCGCCGGGCAGTCCGTCGTCGGAAACCGCCAGGAGGAGCCAGACCGTGAAGACGAACAGCACGAGGACTCCCGCCCCCACCCCCAGGGCGATGAGGGCGACCCGGCCGCGTGAGGCCACCCGGGTCTACTCCTCGTCGTCGTAGTCGTCGCCGCCGCGACGCTTGCGCCCCTTGTGCCCCCGGCCTCGCCCGCCGTCCGTCTGCGCCGGCTCCTCGATGACCGCGGCCAGCTCCTTCAGCGAGAGGCCGATCCGCCGCTCGTTGGGATCGACCCGGATCACCATCAGGGTCAGCTCGTCGCCCACGTTCAGGATGTCCGCGGGCGTCGCGATCGGACGGCTCGACATCTGCGAGATGTGGAGGAGACCGTCCACCCCGGCCTCGAGCTCCACGAAGGCGCCGAAGTCAGTGAGGCGCACGACCTTGCCGGTGACCCGCGAGCCCATCGGGTAGCGCTGGGACACGGTGTCCCACGGATCGGGCTGGATCTGCTTGAGGCCCAGCGAGATGCGCTTGTTCTCCCGGTCCACGTTGAGGATCTGCGTGTCCACCGGTTGGCCCTTCTTGAGCAGCTCGGACGGGTGCCCGATGTTCCGGGTCCAGGACATGTCGGAGATGTGGAGCAGGCCGTCGACCCCGGGCTCCAGCTCCACGAAGGCGCCGAAGTCGGTGAGGTTGCGCACCTTGCCCTGCACCCGCATGCCGGGCTGGTAGCGCTCGGTGATGGTGGCCCACGGGTCCGTCTCGACCTGCTTCATGCCGAGCGAGATCCGCTTGGTGGCCTTGTTGACCTCGAGCACCATGACCTCGACGGTGTCCCCCACGTTGACGAGCTTCGAGGGGTGCCGCACCCGGCGCGTCCACGACATCTCGGAGACGTGCACGAGGCCTTCCACGCCCGGCTCCAGCTCCACGAAGGCGCCGTAGTTGGTCAGGCTCACGATGCGACCGTTCACCTTGCCGCCCACCGGGTATCGATCGTCCACGTTGGCCCAGGGGTCGGAGGACTTCTGCTTGTACCCCAGCGACACCCGGCCGGTGTCCCGGTCGAAGTGCAGCACCACCACCTCGACCTGGTCGCCGATCTGGAAGATCTCGGAGGGATGCCCTACCCGGCCCCACGACATGTCGGTGACGTGCAGCAGCCCGTCGATGCCGCCCAGGTCGATGAAGGCGCCGTAGTCGGTGAGGTTCTTCACGGTTCCGGTGAGCACCATGCCCTCGGCGAGCACCGACAGCGTGTGCTTCTTCTTCTCCTCGCGCTCCTCTTCGAGCATGGCCCGGCGGGAGAGCACCACGTTGCCACGGCGCCGGTTGAGCTTGATCACCTTGGCCCGGATGGTCTGCCCCACCATCGCGCCCAGGTTCTTGACCGGCCGCAGGTCGACCTGGGAGCCGGGCAGGAAGGCCCGCACCCCGACGTCCACCGCGAGACCGCCCTTGACCACCTCGGCGACCCGGCCTTCCACCGGGACGCCGCTGTCGTGGGCCTTGGAGATCTGGTCCCAGACCTTGATCTTGTCCGCCTTGTCCTTGGAGAGGACGATCAGGCCTTCGTTGTCCTCCTTGGACTCGAGGTAGACCTCGATCTCCTCCCCGACCTTGGGCAGGACGCCCGCGTGCCGGAACTCCTCGATGGCGATGGTGCCCTCGCTCTTGTAGCCGATGTCTACGAGGACCTCGCTGTCGCGGACCTCCACGACCCGGCCGCGGACCACCTCGCCTTCCTCGACATCGCTGACGCCGCGGTTGAACCAGTACTCCATGCTTTCCTCGGGGGCATCGCCCACCTCCTTCGCCACGCCCACGAGGGTCTTCGACTTCTTGTTGTCACTGTCCATGACTGCACCTCTCCTTGGATCCATCTGTATTGCCGTCCGCGCCGTCGTGCCGCGGGCGGCATCCCCGCCGTGTTTCAGGACTTTCTTTGCGGCTCCCGGCCTTGCTGCTCCCGGAGCTGCGCGATGGCGCGCATCATCTCCTGGGCCGCTTCACGATACGCCTCCTTGCGTCCCTCGTCACCCGCTCTCTTGCCCGTGCGCTTGAAGCCGAGCGGCGGCCCGAAGGTCACCCGCACCTTGGCGGGCCGGGGCAGCGCTCGCCCACGGGGCAGCGCGGTCCCGCTCCCCGACACGTAGACCGGCACCACCGGCGCCCCGCTCAGCACCGCCAGCATCCCCACCCCGGGCCGGCCTGCACGGGGCGGGTCGCCCTCCACTCCCCGCGTGCCCTCCGGAAACACCAGGATTGCGCGGCCCTCCTGCAGCAGGGCCAGCGACGCCTTCAGCGCCCGCATGTCCGAGCCGTCACGGCGCACCGGCCGCGCGTTGAGCGACCGGATCAGCCGCCCGAAGAGCGGGATCCGGAAGAGCTCCTCCTTGGCCATGAAGAAGACCGGCCGCGGCACCGAGCCGCCCACCAGTGGCGGGTCGAGCACGCTCACGTGATTGGACACGATCAGCACCGGGCCGGAGAGGGGCACGAGCTCCCGGCCCACCGCCTCCAACCGGAACAGCAGGCGCATCAGCACCAGCGCGATCGGCTTCAGGATCGCGTACAGCATCTCGCCTGCTCGACCACCCGCAACAGCCCGTCGACGACCTCGGCCACGCCGAGGCCCGTGGTGTCCACCACCACCGCGCCCTCCGGCTTCACCAACGGCGCCAGCGCGCGCTCCATGTCTTGGCGATCGCGCCGGGCGATGTCCTCGCGCACCGTCTCCAGATCCGCGCCCAGGCCCCGCGCCAGCAGGTCGTCGCGCCGGCGTCGGGCTCGCGTGTCGAGATCGGCGTCGAGGTAGACCTTCACCTCCGCCGCGGGCCATACCACACTGCCCGTGTCCCGCCCCTCGAGGACGGCGCCGCCCGCCTCGGCCAGGCTCCGCTGGGTGGGCGTCATCTTATCTCTCACCACGCCCAGCGTCGTCAAACGCGACGTGAGCCGACTGATCACGGGGGTGCGGATCTCCGCGCTGACGTCCCGCCCGTTCACGAGGACGCGCGCGCCCTCGAGCCGCACACTGGTCCGCTCCAGCAGCGCGGCCAGCCCGGGGCCGTCCTCGAGCGCCACTCCCGCCTCCTGTACCGCCCACGCGAGCCCTCGGTAGAGCGAGCCGGTGTCGATCAGGGTGAAGCCCAGCCGGTGGGCGAGCGCCGCGGCCACCGTGGACTTGCCCGCCCCGGCCGGGCCGTCGATGGTGACCACGATGTCGCGCTGTCCCGGCTTCACGAGGTCGCCTGCCCTCTACTGCTTAGACCATTGCTTTCTAGACGTTTACTGCCTAAGCCTTTACTGCTCTCTTGTATCCGTTCGGCTCGCCTTCGGCTTCGCCTCACACTGCAGTCTCCCGCGTGCGACGGATGCGGTCGAGCGCGGCCTCGATGGCGGTCGCGTCCCCGGCGTCGATCAGGCGTTCCAGTTCGTCCAGGGCGGCGCGGAACGCGCCGAGCGCCTCCGCGAGCCCCCGCCGGTTCTCCTGGAAGATCTCGCGCCACATCTGCGGGTCGGACGCCGCGATGCGGGTGGTGTCCTTGAAGCCCCGCCCCGCGATCTCGAAGAAGCGCGGGTCCATGCGCACCACCGCGTCCACCAGCGCGTCGGCCACCAGGTGCGGCAGGTGGCTGACCGCGGCGGTGGCGCGGTCGTGGGTCACCGGGTCGAGGGTCACCAGCCGCGCGCCGAGCGCCTCCCAGAAGGCCCCCACCCGCTTGACCGCGTGCGAGTCGGTCCGTTCGGTGGGCGTGAGGATCACGGTGGCGCCTTGGAAGAGATCTTCTCGCGAGACGCCATAGCCGCTCAGCGAAGAGCCGGCCATCGGATGGCTGCCCACGAAGGCGAGCGTCCGGCCGCCGCGCGCGAGCGCCTCCGCCGCCTCCACGATGCCCGCCTTGGTGCTGCCCACGTCGGTGATCACCGCGTCCGCGGGCACCGCCTGCCACACCGCGGGCAGCAGCGCGGTGAGCGTGGCCACCGGGGTGGCGAGCAGGCAGAAGTCGGCCCCGGCCACGCCTTCCTCGAGGCTCGTGCTGACGCGATCCACCATGCCCTCGCGCAGCGCCGGCTCGAGGCGCGTCCGGTCCCGACCCACCGCCACGATCTCGTCGGCCAGCCCCTGCGCGCGGGCGCCCTTCGCCACCGATCCGCCGAGGAGTCCGAGCCCGACCAGACTGAGACGACGGATCACGCGCTCTTGGCTCCCGCGAGGACCTTCTTGAGCGCCTTCACGAATCGCCGGTTCTCCTCGGGGGTGCCGATCGTGACGCGCAGCGCGCTCTCCATCCCGAAGCTGGTCATGGGACGCACGATCACGCCTTCCTTGAGCAGCCAGTGGAAGACCTCGCTGGCGCTGCGGCCCACGTCCACCAGCATGAAGTTGGCGCGCGAGGGCGCGCACTTCAGCTTCATCGCGGTGAACTCCTCGGTGAGGAAGGCGCGCCCCGCCTCGATCATGCGGAGGCACTCCACCACGTGGGAGTCGTCCTCCATCGCGGCCAGCGCGGCCGCCTGGGCCACCGAGTTCACGTTGAAGGGCTGGCGGATCCGGTTGAGCAGCGCGATGCAGGCGGGATCGGCCACCCCGTAGCCCACCCGCAGCCCGGCCAGGCTCGCCGCCTTCGAGAAGGTGCGCAGCGACGCCACCTTCCGCCCCTGCTTGAGGTAGGCGAGCGAGTCCGGGAAGTCGGGTCCCTGCGCGAACTCGATGTAGGCCTCGTCGAACACCACGATGGCCTTGTCGGGCACCCGCGCCATGAAGTGCTCGACCTCGTCGGCGGTCACGATGGTGGCGGTCGGGTTGTTGGGATTCGCGATGAACACCATCTTGGTCATCGGGGTGATCGCGCGGGCCATCGCGTCCAGGTCCAGGCGCTGGTCCTTGAGCGTCACCACCACCCGGATGCCGCCCACCGCCTGCACGATCATCGGGTAGACCACGAAGGAGGGATGCGGGATCACCGCTTCTTCCCCGGGCCGCAGGAACGCGCGCACCATCAGCTCGATGAGGTCGTTCGAGCCGTTGCCGAGGATGACGTGCTCGGAAGTAAGCGCGTGGCGGCGGGCGATGGCCTGCCGCAGGTAGTAGCCGCTGCCGTCCGGATACCGGTTGATCTGGGTGAGCGCGGCCTGCATCGCCTTCATGACGCGGTCCGACGGGGGCAGCGGATTCTCGTTGGAGGCGAGCTTGATGACGTCGCTGATGCCGAGCTCGCGCTCGAGCTCCTCGATCGGCTTGCCGGGCTCGTAGGGGGCGATACCCAGGATGTGATCGTTCGCCAGTGATTCCCAGGACGCGCTCATTTCACTTGCACCTCATCACTTGCACCTCACGCCGCCGGATACGAGCCGAGGATCTTCAGGAACTGGCAACGCTCCCGGACCTCCGCCAGCACGTTCCGGACGTTCTCGGTCTCGCTATGCCCCTCGAAGTCCACGAAGTTGACGTACTCCCAGGGGCGACGTTTCGTGGGTCGGGACTCGATCTTGGTCAGGTTGAGCCGATTGACCGCGAACGGCTTCAGGATGCTGTAGAGGACACCCGGCTCGTTCTTCATCGAGAAGAGGATGGACGTCTTGTCCCGCCCGGTGGGCGCGACGGGCCGCCGGCCGATGACGAGGAAGCGCGTGGAGTTCGCCGGGTTGTCCTCGATGCGGCCCCGGAGGATCGGCACCCCGTACACCTGGGCCGCGATGTCCGAGGCGATCGCGGCCACGGTGGCGTCGTCGCGCGCCCGCTCCACCGCCGCCGCGGTGGACGGGGTCTCCTCGGCGACCGCCTCCGGCAGATGGGCGGCGAGCCAGGCGCGGCACTGGGCCAGCCCCTGGGGATGCGAGCACACCATCTTCACCTCGCCGAGCTCGAGCGCACGCGAGATGAGGTGCTGCGAGATGTCGAGAGTCATCTCGCCGGTGATCGTCACGTCGGAGTCGATGAGCCGGTCGAGGGTCACGTTGACCGCCCCGTCGGTCGAGTTCTCGACCGGGACCACGCCGAACTCGGCGCGGCCGCGCTCCACCTCGTCGAAGATCTCCGCGATCGTGCGCACGGCCAGGAGCTGCGCCGAGGAGCCGAAGCGGCGGACGGCCGCCTGGTGGGTGAAGGTGCCGGGCGGGCCGAGATACGCGATCGGCAGCGGGTGCTCCAGCGCGAGGGAGGCGGAGAGGATCTCGCGCCAGATGGCGCGGATGGCGTCGCCGGCGAGCGGGCCTCCGGTCTGTCCCACGAGACGGTCGAGAACGTGGGCCTCGCGCTCGGGGATGTAGTACGGGAGACCCTGCTGCCTCTTGAGCTCGCCGATCCGGAGGGCGGCGGTACCGCGCTGGTTGAGGAGTCTGAGGATCTCGTCGTCGAGGTTATTGATCCTGGATCGCCAATCGTCCAGGTTCATCGGGGGCTCCTGAAGCACGTCGGTCGCGTAACCCCAGGCACTATAGCGGAAGCCTACCCTCCACGCAAGCTATCAAGGGCCGCTCGCTCGGCGGGGGTCAGCGCGCGGTGCGCGCCGGGGGCCAGGGTTCCCAGGCGCAGCGGACCGAACTGGACCCGCTTGAGCCGCTCGACCGGATGGCCGAGCGCGGCGCAGTAGCGTTTGACCTCGCGATAGCGCCCCTCCGCGAACGTCACGCGGAGGCGGGTGCTGCGCGGCCCCCCGGAGAGCCGGCTGACCCGCCTGGGCACTGCGGGGCCGTCGGGAAGCACCGCCCCGCGCCGCCACCGCGGCAGGTCCGCCGGGTCCACGTGGCCGCGCACCTCCACCTCGTACACACGCGGAATCTCGTAGCGCGGGTGGAGCAACCGGTTGGCGAGCTCGCCGTCGTTGGTGAGCAAGAGCAGCCCCTCGGCGTCGAAGTCGAGGCGGCCCACCGGGTACACGATCCGCGCGGCGGGCGGGAGCAGGTCGAGCACCACCGGGCGGCCGGCCGGGTCATGGCGAGTCGTCACGTAGCCGCGCAGCTTGTGCAGCAGCAGATACTGCAGCGGCGCGCGCCCCGGGAGCGGCCGCCCGTCCACCGTGATGCGGTCCTGCTCGGGGTCCGCCTGGGCGCCCGGCTCGAGCCGGACTCGACCGTTGACGGTGACGCGTCCCTCCGCGAGCAGCCCTTCAGCTGCTCGCCGTGACGCGATCCCCGCCTGAGCCAGGATCTTGCTCAGCCGGATCGTCGGCAGCGGCGGTCTCCTCGCGCTCGGGCGGAGGCTCGGTGAGCTGGGCGGCCGCGGTCTCCGCGAGCTCGGGCACGATCAGCTCGCCCTCCACCTTCGGCAGGTCGCCGAGATCGCGCAGTCCGAAGGCGACCAGGAACTCGCGCGTGGTCTCGTAGAGGAACGGGCGCCCCGGGGAATCCTTGCGTCCCGCGATGCGGATCATGCGCCGCTCGAGCAGGTTCTCCAGCACCGCGTCCGAGTTGACGCCGCGAATCGCGTCCACCTCGGGGCGCGAGACCGGCTGGCGGTAGCCGATGATGGCCAGGGTCTCGAGCGACGGGCGCGAGAGCCGCGAGCGGGTGCGGCTGCGGGCGAGCTTCACGAGCCACGGCGCGATCTCCTGGCGCGTCACCAGGCGGAAGCCGCCGCCCACCTCCATCACCTGCAGGGCACGCCCTTCCGCGTCCAGGCGACCCCGCAGGGTCTCTACGATCTCACGGGCCGCCGCGGGCGACTCGAGATCGAGCACCTCCTGGATGCGGGAGGCCTCCACCGGAGTGTCCGAGGCGAAGAGCAGGGCTTCGACGACGTCGATGATCTCAGGCATTCGAGTCCTCGGGGTCCCTCTCCCCTCTGGGGAGAGGGTCAGGGTGAGGGGTTGCTTCTTCGGAGGTCTCCTCGATCGCGCGCTCCGGCTCCCGCACGGTGACCGCGTTCCGCTCGATGACGATCTCGCCGAAGAGCTCGGCCTGCCGCGCCCGCGCCTCGCCCAGCCGGACCAGCTCCAGCAGCGCGAGGAGCGTCACGACCCATTCGGCCCGCAGGCGCTCGGGCCCCGCGACCGACGAGAAGAGCAGCGACCAGGTGCTCCGCAGCAGCTCGACCATCTCGCTCATCCGCTCGAGGACCGACAGCGGGTTGGGCTCGATCTGTCGCGGCACCCGGCGCTTCTGGTCCTCGATCAGCCGTTGCATCGCGCGCTGGAGGAGATGCACCGAGAGATCCTCGAGCGGGATGTCCTCGGGCGGCGGCAGCTCGGCGGTGGTGCGACCGTAGATGAGCGTCTGCTCCGCCTCGCGCTCGCTCAGCCAGGCGCCGAGCGCCTTGACCCGCGCGTACTCGCGCAGCCGCTCCTCCAGCTCGCGCTTGAGCAACTCCCCTTCCTCGTCCAGCGCCTCGTCGGGATCGTCCGGGTTGGCGGGCAGCAGGACCTTGGACTTGAGGTAAATCAGAGTCGCGGCCATCACCATGAACGAGCCGGCGGTCTCCAGGTCCTGGAAGCGCACCGACTCGAGGTGAGCCAGGTACTGGTCGGTGATCGTGCGCAGCGACAGCCGCGAGAGATCCATCTCGTTGGTGCGGCAGAGATGGAGCAGCAGGTCCAGCGGGCCCACGAACGCTTCGACTCTAACCGTGAGGCCGGAGTCCGGGACGGCTCCTTGGGTGGTGGTCTCTTGCCCGCTCATCTATTATCTAGTGCGGGGGCCCAGAAATGGCCCCCGCACTCCCCCAGGCCGCGGGCCACCGAGCAGCGGCCACTCCCCCAGGCCGCGGACAACCCGACGAAGGCCCCGGCCCTGCCCCCCGGGCCGCGGACACTCGTTTCGGCGCTGGCCATCGGTCATGGTTCGATCCGGACCGCGTCGTGGACTTCCTGCATGGTGTCCCGGGCGAAGCGGCGGGCGCGCTTGGAGCCCTCGTGCAGGATCTCGATGATCTCCCGCGGCTTCTCGGCGAAGCGCCGGCGCCGCTCGCGGATCCCGGCCAGCGGCGGCAGCATGTGCTTGAGGAGCACGCCCTTGCAGTCGAGGCAGCCGATCGCGGCGGTGCGGCAGCCGGTCGCGCACGCCTCGCGGTCCGGGTCGGGCGTGAAGATTCGGTGCAGGTCGAAGACCGGGCAGATGTCCGGGTTGCCCGGGTCGGAGCGGCGCTTGCGCGCGGGATCCGTGACCATCGGCCTGATCTTGGCGCTGATCTCCTCGCCGGTGTCCGAGAGGTAGATGGCGTTGCCGTAGGACTTCGACATCTTCCTCCCGTCCGTGCCCGGCACCTTCGGGATCTGGGTCAGCTTGGGCTGCGGCTCCGGGAACACCGACTTCCAGGTGTTGTTGAAGCGGCGCGCCACCTCGCGGGTGAGCTCGATGTGCGGCACCTGGTCGGCGCCCACCGGGACCCAGTGCGCCTTGTA
Source organism: Candidatus Limnocylindria bacterium (assembly GCA_035524955.1). Lineage (GTDB taxonomy): Bacteria > Methylomirabilota > Methylomirabilia > Rokubacteriales > CSP1-6 > CAMLFJ01. Next base: position 84,798 of record DATLFG010000105.1, read on the forward strand.
CATCAGGATGTCGGCGGACTGGAGCAGCGGGTAGCCGAGCAGCCCGTAGGAGGGCGACTCGATGCCGAGCTGATCCACCATCTCCTTGTAGGTCGGGACCCGCTCGAGCCAGGCCACCGGCGTGGCCATGGAGAAGAGCAGGTGCAGCTCGGCGTGCTCTGGCACCAGGGACTGGATGAAGAGCGTGGATCTCTCGGGATCGAGCCCGGCCCCGAGCCAGTCCGCGCCCATCTCGATGATGTCGCGCGGAACCTCGGCGATGCCGCCCGGATTGGTGGTGAGCACGTGCCAGTTCGCCACGAAGTAGAAGCACTCGTAGCCGTCCTGGAGCTTGACCCAGTTCTCGAGCGCGCCCAGGTAGTTGCCGAGGTGGAGCTGGCCGGTCGGCCGCATCCCCGACAGCACGCGTTCCTGCGATCCGGTCATGACGATCTAGTCGCCCTCTCCGGGCCTCCGGCCCCGCCGCGTCTCCCACACCTTGGCCATGCGCAGGAACACGTACTCGGCGTAGAGTACGGCGAGCACGAAGCCCCGCCAGCCGTCCAGGAAGCCACGGTGAACAATGTACATGGAAAAGAAGCGGCCGAGGGGCCGAGTCACGAGGCCCAGGAGCCCGGCCCGGCGGCCCCGTCGGATCCAGTCCTGCGCGGACAGCGTCGAGTACCGGTTGGAGCGGCGGACGAAGTCCTCGAGGTCGTGGTAGGAGTGGTGCAGCATCGGCTCGGTGAGCGTCTCCACCTGCCCCGAGACGGTGACCGACTCGTGCACCGCGTTCTCCACGAACCGCCCCGCGCTCCGCCGGAAGAGGCGGAGCTGGTAGTCGGGGTACAGGCCGCCGCGGCGCACCCACGCCCCCCAGAAGATGTTCCGCCGCGGGATCGAGTAGCCGTCGGCGGGCCCGTCCTCCCTGAGGATCACGCGGATGCGCTCCCGCAGCTCGGGGGTCGCCCGTTCGTCGGCGTCGAGCGAGAGGATCCAGTCGCCGGTCGCTTGGTCTATGGCGAAATTCTTCTGGGCCGCGAAGCCGGGCCACGGGCGCACCGAGACCTTGTCGGTGAACTCGTGCGCGATCTGCACCGTCTTGTCGCCCGACTCGGCGTCCACCACCACGATCTCGTCCGCCCAGGCCACGCTCTCGAGGCAGGCGCGCAGGCGCTCCTCCTCGTTCCACGCGATGATCGTCACCGAGAGCCGGGTCACCGCCCTTCTCCCCGCAGGGCGAGCAGCGCGAGGGCCGCCTCCACCGCTGCCGCCGGCACCCGGCCGGCCATGGTGCCGTCGGGGCTCTGCAGCCCGCGACCGCGCGACCCGTAGGGGCCGTTGCGCTCCGCGCGCGTCGGCCCGAAGAGCCCCAGACTCGGCGTCCCGAGGGCCGCGGCGAGATGGAGCGGGCCGGTGTCGTTGGCGACCATGAGGGCGGAGCGCTTCAACAGGGCCGCCAGCTCGTGCAGGTCCGTGGGTGGGGCCAGGATCACGCGCACGCTCGACCCGTCGCGGATCTGCCGCGCCATGTGGGCCTCGTCCGGGCCCCACAGCACCAGGATCCGCACGTCGGGCTCCTGGGCGAGCCGGTCCACCAGGCGCCGGAAGTGCGCGACCGGCCACTGCTTGCTGACGCGGCCGGCGCCGGGATTCACCGCCACCAGCAGGTCGCGGCTCTTCACCCCCTGCTCGCCCAGGAAGTCGTCCATGCGCAGCAACGCGCGCGCGGGAAGCGGCACGTGGAACTCGACGGGTCCCGGCGCGACACCGAGGGGGCCGAGCAGGGCCAGGTTCTGGTCCACCACGTGTACCGCGGTCGCGGGCGGCCGCACGCGCCGGTTGGTGAACAGGCAGTTCAGGCCCTCGCGGCAGTGATCGGCGGTGAAGCCGATGCGCAGCGGCGCGCCGGTGTAGGCGGTGAGCAGCCCGCTCTTGATGAGGCCCTGCAGATCGAGGGCGACGTCGAAGCGGGCGGCGCGGATACGGCCTCGCAGGCGGCCCACCTTGCCCAGGACCTCGCGGACTCCGGACGGACGCCGGACGAGCCGCCGCCAGAGTCGCGTGTCCACCGGGACCACCGTGTCGAGGTCCGGATGGTCTTTGAGCAGGGCGTACTCGCGCGCCTCCACGATCCACGCGAGGTGGATGCCGGGTCGGGCGCGCCGGAGCGCCCGCGCCACCGGGATCGCGTGGATCACGTCGCCGAGGGACGACAGCTTGACGATGGCGATTTTCGTGGTCAGATGCTCGGGTTTCACGGCGGACACTCGCTCAAGTCTTCAGGCTCTGTCTTATGCGGGGGCCCAGAAATGGCCCCCGCACTCCCCGGTCGGCGGACAACCGAACAGCGGCCCCCCGCACTCCCCCAACCGCCGACAACCGTGGTCGTGCTGCCGTTTTCTCCGCTGCGGACGCTCGGCGTGCTGTGGGTCATCGGGCGGTCTGGCCGAAGCGGGTGAGGATGGTGGTGATGAGGTCCCTGGTGGAGTGGGTCTTGGGATCCCCCGCGATGGCGACCGTCGCGCCCACCGCCTCCGCCGCCCCGCGCTCGGGCACGCTCTGTTCGGTGTAGTCGGTGCCCTTGGCGTGGACGTCGGGGCGCAGCCGCGCGATCAGCGCGTCGGCGCTGTCTTCCTCGAAGACGACCACCGCGTCCACCCCGCTCACCGCGGCGATCAGCTCCGCGCGCTCCGCGGCGGGCATCACCGGGCGGCCCGGGCCCTTGAGCCGCCGCACCGAGGCGTCGGAGTTGAGGCCGACCACGAGCGCGTCCCCCAGCGCGCGGGCGGCCTGGAGATAGCGGACGTGCCCCACGTGAAGGAGATCGAAGCAGCCGTTGGCGAGCACCAGCCGCTTGCCCGCCGCGCGCCAGCCGGACGCGAGCCGGCCCGCCTCGTCAACGCTGAGGACGGCGGCCATCGCTCGCCAGCGCGGCCAGCAGCTCGGGCACGGTCACCGTCGCGGTGCCCCGCTTCATGACCACGACGCCTCCCGCCACGTTGGCCAGCCACGCGGCTTCGCCGGCCGCGGCCCGGGCCGCGAGGCCCACCGTGAAGGTGCTGATCACCGTGTCCCCCGCTCCCGTGACGTCCGCGATCTCGTCGCTGCCGTGGATCGGCATGAACGTGACCGGCCCTTCGCGCTCGAAGAGCGCCATGCCGCGGCTGCCGCGGGTGACGAGCAGCAGCCGCGCGTCGAGCCGCTCGAGCACCGCGCGCCCGGCCTTCTCGATGGACGGCTCGTCGCCCAGCTCGCCGCCGGTGAGCGCTTCCACCTCCGGCTCGTTGGGCGTGGCCGCGGTGGCGCCCTTGAAGCGGGGCAGGTCGTACCGGCTGTCCACCGTCACCGGCACCTGCCGCGCGCGCCCCAGCTCGAGCATCGTCTCGTAGACCCGTGGCGTCACGGTACCGTAGCCGTAGTCCGAGACGAGGAAGCCATCGGCGGTGGCGCCCACCGCCTGCAGCCGCTCGATCAGCCGCGCCTCCGCCGGGCCGCTGATGCCGCCTTCCGGCTCGCGGTCCAGCCGGACCACCTGCTGCCGGGTGGATTCGTAGCCACCCGCCATGACGCGAGTCTTCACCGGGGTGGGCCGTCCCGGCTCGCGGGAGATGCCGTCCGTGCTCATCCCCGCCTGGTGGAAGAGGGTGTGCACCTCGGCGCCCGCGCCATCCTGGCCGAGCAGGCCCACCGGCAGGACGGTGGCGCCGAGGGCGTGCACGTTGTGGGCCGCGTTGGCCGCGCCGCCCAGCCGCACCTCGCGGTCGGTGAAGCGCAGGATCAGCACCGGCGCCTCGCGCGAGATCCGCGCGGGCTTGCCGTAGAGGTACTCGTCGGCGATCAGGTCGCCGACCACCACGATGCGCCTGCCGGAGAAGCGCGCGACCGCGGCCGTGAGCCGCTGCACGGGGAACACGTCAGCGCCCCGCGGCCGCGAGGTGGGCGAGGGCCCAGTCCACCGCGTCGAGCAGATCCAGGGCCACGTGGTCCGGCTTGATCTCCGCGTCGGGTGGCCGGAGCTCCCACTCCCCGCGCCCGTAGCCGGTGAGCACGAGCACGCCCGCGGCACCGACCGCCCGGCCCGCGGCCACGTCGGAGAGCTTGTCGCCCACCATCACGGAGGTCCGCAGGTCGAGGCCGAGCTCGACGGCCGCGCGCGTGAGGAGTCCCGGGCGCGGCTTGCGGCAATCGCACTCCGCCCGGTACGGCGGCTGGCCTTCTCGCGGGTGGTGCATGCAGACATAGAGGCCGTCGAGGCGCGCGCCGCCGGCCTCGAGCTCACCGACCATGCGGCGATTGGCCGCGTGCAGCGTCTCCTCGGAGAAGTACCCGCGGGCGACGCCCGCCTGGTTCGTCACCATCACCGCCGCGACCCCCGCCTGGTTGAGCCGCCGGACCGCCGCCGCGGCGCGCGGCAGCAGGCGAATCCGGCTCGGGTGGTTGACGTAGCCCACTTCCTCCGTGAGACAGCCATCTCGATCCATGAACACGGCGGGCCGCAGATGCCCAGCGTGACTCGACATTGAATCGCAGTGTAAGGCCGTGCCTCCGAATGATCAATGAAAATCGAGGGTTTGGACCCGGCCGCCGCCGGCCTGCGCCGGGATCAGCGGCGGAGGAGGTCGTAGAGGGTGGTGAAGGCCCGGGCCTGGGCCGCATACGTGAACCGCTCCACCGAGGCGCGGGCGCCCGGGGCCCAGCCGCCCGGCGGCGCGTCACGCAGCACGGCGAGTCCCTCGGCGACCGGCCCCGCTGCGGGCTGGGCGGCGACCCAGCCGTTCTCTCCGCGCCGCACGATCTCGGAGCCGCCCGCGCGCGCGCTGCTGAGCACCGGCACGCCGGAGGCCAGGGCCTCGAGATGCACGTTGCCGAAGGGCTCGTAACGCGCGGGCAGCGCGACCGCGTCGGCCGCAGCGTAGAAGCGCTCGACCTCCGGCTGCGGGCCGGTCCAGATCGCGCGGTCGCCGATGCCCAGGCGCGCGGCCAGGTCCTGATAGCGCGCCACGTCCCCCTTCCCGGTCACCACCAGCCGGCTGCCCGGGTCCGCCACTCGCGCGAAGGCCTCGAGCAGCGGCCCCAGGCCCTTGCGCTCGAAGCCGGAGCCCACGAAGAGCACGGTCCACGCCTCGTCGGGAATGCCCAGCGCCGCCCGGGTGCGCCGGCGGTGGCGGCCGCGGTTATCGGGATGGAAGCGCTCGAGATCGACGCCGTTGTAGATGAGCGTCACCCGTCCCGGATCGGTGCCGTACCGGCGCTCGATCTCCTCCTTGCCCTGCCGCGAGATCGCGACCACGTGGCGCGCGGCGCGGAGCCGGAAGATCCGGCGCTCGAGGGTCAGGACGAGCCGGTGGTAGGGGTTGACACCCACGAGCTTCCGCCCCATCGCCTCCAGGTACCCGCGGTGGCAGCCCTCGCCCGCGCGGTAGAGATCCTGTCGCAGCGCGCGCTCGTGGCTCTGGACGAGGTCGTAGCCGTGACGCGCCGTCGCGGCCCGAGCCGCCACCGCGAACGAGAGCAGCCGGAGCGCGGATGGATGCCGGAGCGTCGGCACGCGACGCACCACGAGACCGGGCACCGCCGCCTGGCGCCGCGTGCTGATCAGCTCGACGTCGTGGCCGGCGTGGCGGAGCGCCCCGAGCAGGCCGGCGGTCGCGGTCTCGACGCCGCCGTGAAAGGACAACGGCCGGCAGATGAGGCCCAGGCGCATCAGCGCCCCATGCGACGCGCCCGCTCCACCAGGGGGAAGAGCGCGCGCCGGGCGGCCTCGAAGCTGTAGCGGTCCACCGCCCGCCGCCGGGCCGCCGCCCCCAGCGCGCGCGCCTCGTCGGGCCGGTCGAGCAGGCGCCCGATGGCCGAGGCGAGGCCGGCCACGTCGCCGGGCGCGACCAGCGCGCCGCAGCCCTCAAGGACTTCCGGGATCATGGACACCCGTGTGGAGACGATCGGCCGGCCGAGGGCCATGGCGTCGAAGAGCTTCGCGGGCACCTGGCCGCGCGTGTCGCTGCTGTCGCGCTGCGGAACGACGACCACGTCGGCGGCGGACAGGAAGCCGGGGACCTGCGCGATGGGGACCCGACCCACGAGGCGAATGCCGGGATGCCGGGCGCTCAGGGCGCGGCCGGTGTCCGAGGCGGGCTCCGTGCCGACCAGGGCCAAGGCCACGTCGGGCCGCGCGAGCCGGCCCACCGCGTCGGCCAGGTCCTCGACGCCTTTGTAGCCGCGGGGCGTGCCCAGGAACATGACGACGCGCTCCTTGTCCACGCCGAGGCGCTCGCGGGCGGGGCCCGGCTCGGCGCGACCGGGCGCCCAGCGGTCCGTGTCTCGCACGTGGGGGATCAAGACCCCGCCGAATCGCTGCTCGAGGTAGCGGGAGGCGACGGTCACACCATCGGCAACTCCTCTCAGCCGTTCCATCAGCCACGTCCAGGTAAGCCCCCGGGGATTCGAGATATTCAGAGCTCTCCCGATGACTCCCCAGAGACCGCCTCTTAGGAAGAATCCCGTCTCCCAGTCGTCGATGTCGAGGAGCAGCGGGCGGCGGCGGCCGAGGCGGACGAGATAGCCGACCCCGGCGCTGGTCAGCCTGGGCTTCGACGCGTAGATCAGATCGCCGTCGGCCAGCCGGACCAGGGCCGGCAGCCGGGCGGCGAAGCCCGGGAGCCGGCTGCCCGGGATCGAGCGGACCGGTATCGACTCGTCCGCCACGGGCTCCCAGACCGTCGGGCCGAAGCGAGGCCCGATGATCTCCACCGCCCCGATCGGCTCCAGCAGCCTGGCCAGCAGCCACGCACGCCCCATCGCGTTGTCCGAGACGTCGAAGCAGAGGACCGAGACCTTCACGGGGCCGGTCGCGCCGAGCTGACCGCAAGCGAGCGATAGAGCTCGGTCAGGCGCTCGGCGAGCCGGGCGCCGGAGAAGCGCTCGCGCACGAGGTCGGCGCCGGCGGCGCCGAGCCGGGTCCGCAGTGGCGGGTCGCGCAGGAGGCGCTCGATGGCCGCCGCGAGCGGAACGGGCTCGCCGGCCGGAACCAGCAACCCGGTGACGCCGTCCTCGAGCACCTCGGGCGCCACGCCCACCCGGGTCGCGACGACGGGCACCGCGGAGGCCATGTACTCCCAGAGCACGCGCGACATGCCGTCGGACTCCAGCGCGGAGTAGAGCGCCACGTCCAGCGCCGCCATCATATCGGGCAGGTTGTCCGCGAATCCCAGGAGGCCGACGCGGTCGGCGAGCCCGGCCGCCTGGACGAGCCCGCGCACGCGCTCGGCGAACGGCCCCTGCCCGATGAAGACCAGGCGGAACGGGAGGCCGGCGGCCGCGAGCCGGGCCGCCGCGGCCACGACGATCTCATGGCCCTTCATGACCCGGAAGCCTCCGACCAGGCCGATGAGCGGCACCCCCGGCGGGACCTCCAACAGGCTGCGCGCGTCCGGGCCCTGCGCCGGCCGCGCGTCCGGGCGGTAGCGCTCGGCGTCCACGCCGCCCGGCAGCGCCACGACCCGGTCGTCCGAGGAGAGCCCACCGGCGAGAAGCTGGCGGCGAATGGCGCCGGTGACCGTGACGACCAGATCGGTGGCGGAGCGGTAGAGCCAGCGGTTCAGGGCGTGCGGCCGGATGGGCTGCACGATGTGGCGCGTCCGCACGAGGGCCGTACGGGGACTCGACATACGGTTGGCGAGCGCGGCCAGCCAGTGCTCCTTGCCGCGGTGGACGTGGAACACCCGCGTCTCCGGAAGCCACGCGACGAGCTGGCGCAGGTCGAGCGCGTCCCGCATCGGGGAGACGCCGCTCGCGAGATGAAGCGTCTCGAGACGCTCGATCCCCGCCTCCTTCGCGCCGCGTACGACGCGCACCGGGCTGCTCTTCTTGCAGACGAGCGTCACGTCGTGGCCCGTGCGCTCGAGCTCGACCACCGCCCGCGCGGCCCAGTACGCATCCGACGACCATCCCCGACACGACACGATATGCCTGATCGTCACGCGTGCGTCCGCCATCCGCTCACGACCGCACACTCGTCTACATCTTCAAGCTCTATTCTATGCGGGGGCCCCGAAATGGCCCCCGCACTCCCCCAGGCCGCGGACATCCCGCCGGGCCTCATCGCGTCTCCCTCGCCGTCCGCAGCCGAACCGCGCTCTCGTACACCGCCTCCACACGCTCGGCGTGTGCGTCGGAGCTGTATAGGGCCCGCGCGCGCTCTCTCCCGGCTCGACCCATCGCGGCCGCCCGCCCGGGCTCCGCGATCAGCGCGCGGAGGGCCGCCGCGACCGATTCGGGCTGATCGTCGTCCACCAGCAGCCCGGTGACGCCGTGGAGCACGGTCTCGGGGAGCGCGCCGACTCGTCGGCCGACCACCGGCCGGCCGGCCGCCATCGCTTCCAGCGCGGCGCGACAGGACTCGTCGGAGCCGGCGCCCATCAGCACGAACGCGTCGAGCGCCTGCAGCACGCCGGGCAGATCCGCGTCGCGATAGCCGGTGAACAGTACCTCGCGCGCGAGCCCGAGCTCGGCGACGAGAGCCTCGAGACGGCCCCGCGCCTCGCCCTTGCCGACGAGGAGGAGCCGCGCTCCCGGATGGTCCGCGAGCACCAGGCGGAAGCCGCGGATCAGCAGCTCATGGCCGCGGCGCGCCGCGAGGCGGGCCACGCAGCCCAGCACCGGCGCCTCGCCGAGATCGAACTCCTTGCGGATGGCGGCGCCGCCGTCGCCGGTCTCGAAGCGGCCCACATCCACCACGCCCTCCGCCCGCGCCAGACGGCCGGCGGGGATGCCCGCCCGGCGGCCCCGCTCCTCGATCTCCCGGCTCACCGCGATCAGCGCGTCGGTGCGCCGGTAGAGCGCGGTGGAGGGCCAGGCGAGCCGCACCGCGCGGGAGTTGTGGAAGGTGCGGACGAGCGCGGCCGGGCCGCGGCCCCGCGCGAGCCAGGCCACCCAGTGATCGTGGGAGTGGTGCGCGTGGATCACGTCCACGCCCTCGGCCCGCACGGTCGCGCGCGCGCGGTGAAGATCCGCCACCATGTGGAGCGGGTTGCCGCGAGCCTCGAGCGAGAGCCCGCCGAGCGGCTCGAGGCCGGCCTCGCGCGCCTTCTGTTCGAAGCGGTCGCCCGGGATGAGTCCGAGCAGGACACGATGCCCGCGCGCCCGCAGCCCGGTGAGCAGGCGGATCACCGGCTCGGCGCTGCCCGTCCACCAGCGATTGGCCACGAGGTGCAGCACGGTGAGCGGCCCGCTCGCGCTCATGCGAGCAGCTCGTCGTAGACGCGGAGCAGCCGGTCGACCGCGTGGACGTGCGAGAACCGCGCCTCCACGAGGGCCCGCGCCGCCCGCGCTCGCCGCGCCGCTGCCTCGGGGTCGTCCAGCACGCGCGCGATCCCGGCCGCGAGCGCCTCGACCGATTCGCTCTCGACGAGGAGCCCGGTCTGGCCGTCGGCCACCACCTCGGGAATGCCGCCGATCCGGCTCGCCACCACCGGCACGCCGGTGGCGAAGGCCTGCAGCAGGGCCTGCGGCACGCCCTCGGTGCGGGTGGAGGCCTGGGCGAAGCAGTCCATGGTGGCGAGCAGGGCCGCCACGTCCGGACGGAAGCCGGTGAAGACCACCGCGTCCGACAGGCCGGCCTCCCGCGCGAGCTGCTGGACCCACGCGCGCCGGGTGCCGTCGCCGACGAGGAGGAGCGTGGCGCCGGGTCGCTTCTCGCGGACGATCGCGAAGGCCTGGAGGAGGTGCGGGTGGCCCTTCGAGCCACGGAACATCGCGACCGATCCGATGACCGGGCGGCCCAGACCCAGCTCGCGCGCGGTCTCCGGCGCCCGGGCGCCGAACGGAAAGATCTCGAGGTTCACCCCGGCCGGGATCGCGATGACCCGCTCCGCCGGCACGCCCATGTCCACGACCATCCGGCGGATGGCCTCGCCGCTCGTGATCACGCGGTCGGCGAGCCAGCGGTAGACCGGGTTCAGCCCCCGGCGGATGGCGATCGAGACGTGCCGGGTGCGCACCACCGGCACGCGGCAGAGCCGCGCCGCCATGCCGCCGAGCCACGCGTCGATCGAGCTGTGCGTGTGCACCAGGCTCACGCGCTCGCGCCGGATCAACCGCACGAGGCCGGCCAGCGCGCGGGCATCGAGCGGGCCGGTCATGCGGACCGCGGCGCTCTCGAGCCCGGCGGCGCGCGCCCGCTCCAGCAGGCGCCCGTCGGGCTGGCCAGCCAGTAGCACGCGCCAGCCGCGCTCCACGGTCCAGCGCGCCTCGTTGAGCGTGCGCACTTCCTGGCCGCCCAGACCCGGCGAGGCCTCCGTGTGCATCACGGTGTTCACGCCACGGCCCGCCTGACCTCACGCAGCACCTCGTCCGGTTCGATCCGGGTGAGGCAGACATGGTCGATGGGACAGCGAGGGAGAAAGCATGGCGCGCACGGAGCGGGACGGTCGAGGGCACGGCTCCTGGGGCCGCGCGGGGCGGTGAGCCGGCGGTCGGTGGGTCCGAAGAGGGTGATGGTGGCGACGCCCACCGCGGCGGCGAGGTGCGCGACGCCGGTGTCGCCGCTCACGAGGCAGCCGAGGCGCGCGAGCAGGCGCGGCAGCAGGGCGGGCCGGTCGCGCCCGACGAGCGATGCGATCGGCGCGCCGGCCGCCCGGCTGACCGCGGAGGCGGTGGACGCGTCGTCGTCGGTGCCCAGCAGCACGGGCGTGAGCCCGGCGGCCGCGAGCCCCTGCGCGAGGCGCCCGAAGGCCTCGGGGGGCCAGAGCTTCGAGCTGCCGAAGGCCGCGCCCAGGTGAAGGCCCACCAGGCGCGCCTCGCGTGGGACGCCGGTCTCGGCCAGGAGCCGCGCGATCTCGGCGTCCATCGCGCGATCATGCCGCAGCGTCCACACCGGCGTCGCGCCGACGTCGCTCACCCCGAGAGGGGCCAGCAGCGCCGCATACTCGTCCACCTGGTGCCGGCGCGGAGCGGGCAGCGGCACCGCGTCGGTCAGGAGCAGGCCGCGCCCATCGGTGGCGTAGCCCACGCGGCGCGCCGCGCGCCAGCGCCACGCCGCCAGGGCCGACTCGAGGGAGCTCGGCAGCAGCACCGCCACCTCGGCACGCTCGGCCGCGAGTGCGCGGGCCAGGCGACGTCGCGCCCCGAGCGTGCCGGGATAGGCCAGCGCGACATCGGCGACCCCCTGCCCGGCCAGCAGGCCGGCCCAGCGTCCGACGAGTGTGATCCGCGCGTTCGGCTCCGCGGCCCGAAGCGCGGCCAGCATGGGGAGCGCCATGACGGTATCCCCCAGCCAGTTCGGGGTGCGGACGACGATCGCCGCGCTCATGACCGGCGACGACCCAGCGGTGCGGAGGACAGCGCGCCCGAGAGGAGACGCGTCCAGACGTCGTGCTCCGAGTCGAGCGCGAGTCGCACCGGCAGGACCCAGAGCGGTAGCGGCGACGGCGGCAGGTCGCGGAGGCGGACCCAGTCCTTCTCCGTGGTGATGAGCCCCTGGGCGCCCCCGGTCCGGGCATCCTGCACGAGCTCCTGCAGATCGGCGGGCGTGAACCAGTGATGATCGGGGAACTCCGCGAACGCCACGCGCCGGATGCCCGCGGCGTCGAGGGTGTCGGCGAAGCCTTGGGGCGAGCCGAGTCCCGCGAAGGCCATGAGCCGTCGGCCCGCCAGGTCGGCCACCGGCATCCGGCGACCGCTCTGCGTCTCGACGATGTCGTGATGCTGGTAGTGGGCCGCCAGCACCGCCGCCCGCGGGTTGAAGCGCCGCACCATCGCGGTCACGGCCTCCACCGGCCCAGGGCCCTCCGGATTGGTCACCACGACCGCGTGGGCGCGGGCCAGGCCGGCGAGCGGCTCGCGGAGCATGCCGCGGGGAAAGACGCGGGCATTGCCCCACGGCGCGCGGCCCTGCACCACGAGAACCTCGAGGTCCTTCGCGAGCGTGCGGTGCTGGAAGCCGTCATCGAGCACGAGCGCGGTCGCCCCGAGCCGCTCGACCGCGATGCGGCCGGCCTCGTAGCGATTCTCCCCCACCACCACCGCGACGCCGGGCAGGCGCTCGGCGAGCAGCAGGGGCTCGTCGCCGGCGGTGCGCGCGTCGGCCCGCACGCCCTCGCGGTCTGCCACGACGAGCACGCCGCGGGTGACGCGTCCGTAGCCGCGGCTCACCACCGCGGGCACCGCGCCCAGCTCCAGCAGCGTGCGCACCGCCAGCTCCACCGTGGGGGTCTTGCCGCTGCCGCCGAGCGTGAGATTGCCCACCGAGACGACCGCGCAGGGCAGCCGTCCCGTGCGCAGGAGCTTCGCGCGGTACAGCAGATCGCGGATGCGGAGCGCGCCGCGATAGCCCAGGCTCAGGGCGGAGAGACCGGCCGTCACGACCGGCGTGTCGGGGTCCTCCCAGTACCGCCGCAGCAGCACCTCGGGCGCCCGCCGCGGGGTCGTCACGACGCGGGGCATCGAGTCCGCGGCCACAGGTGGTGGCCGACCAGGTCGAGGGTGGCGCTCACTGCGCCCTGCCGTCCCGCGAACGCGTGGCGGGCGGCCTCGCCCATCCGGCGGCCGAGATCGCGGTCCTCCAGCAGACGCGAGAGCGCCCGCTCGAGCTCGGCCGCGTCGCCCACCACGAGCCCGCCCCCGCTCCGCTGGAGGAGCTCGGCGCCCTCGCGGAAGTTGCTCGTGTGCGGGCCGACCAGTACCGGCTTGCCGCGCATCGCGGGCTCCAGCACGTTGTGCCCGCCCACCGGCACGAGGCTGCCGCCGACGAAGACGATCTCGGCGAGCGTGTAGAGCTCGGCCAGCTCGCCCACGGTGTCGAGGATGATGACCGTGCCGGGCGCCCCGTCGGCGGGCAGGCGGCTGCGTCGGGCCGCGGCGAGGCCGCGCTCGCGGATCAGCGCCTCGACCTCGCCGGTACGCTCGGGATGGCGGGGCGCGAGCAGCAGGGCCAGGTCCGGCCAGCGCGTCCGGGCGCGCAAGAAGGCGTCGAGCACCACCGCCTCTTCGCCGCGGTGGGTGCTGCCCGCGATCCAGAGGCGGGCGTCCGCACCGAGGCGGAGGCGCGCGCGCCAGGTCCCGGGATCGTCGCCGGCCGCCGCGGGCACCAGGTCGCTCTTCAGGTTGCCGGTGACCACCACCCGCGAAGGGAGCGCGCCGAGCGCGATGATTCGCCGGGCGTCCTCGTCGGTCTGCATCGCGAAGATGGAAATGTCGGCGAGCACGCGCCGCATCAGCCAGCGGACCCACCGGTAGCGGCGGAACGAGCGGTCGGAGATGCGCCCGTTGGCGATCATGGCCGGGATCCGGCGGTGCGCGAGGGCGCGCAGGAAGTTCGGCCAGAGCTCGGTCTCGATGGCGATGAAGAAGCTCGGGCGCGCGGTGTCGAGCGCGCGGCGCACCGGTCCCGGGAGGTCGATCGGGAAGTAGCGATGCGCGGCGGCGCCGGCCAGGCGCTCGGCCACGATGCGCGCGCCGGTGGGCGTGATCGTGCTGACCAGGATGCCGAGCTCCGGCCAGCGCCGGCGGATTCCCTCGACGAGGGGCACCGCGGCCGCGGACTCTCCGACCGAGACCGCGTGGATCCAGCAGCGCGGCTCGGGGGGCAACCCGTCACCGAGCCGCCCCAGCCGCTCGGCGAGGCCGCCGCGGTAGCCCGCGCGGCGGCGCCGGGCCAGAAGGGCCGGCAGGTACGCGAGCAGGCCGACCCCGAGCACCGCGGAGTAGAGCGCGTACATCAGCGCCGCGCCTCCTCGTCCACCTGCCAGCCGAGGCCGCGGAGCGCCGCCTCCACTTCCTTGCGGGCCGCGTCCTCCCCGGCCCGGTGGGCGTCGCGTGAGACGTGGATCGGCTCGCCGAAGCGCACCACGCAGCGGGCGAAGGGCCGGGGGATCCGGAACGAGTCCCAGGAGCGGAGTCGCCACTCGCTCGAGGCACCCACCGCCGCCGGCACGATCGGCGCGCCGGAGCGCCGCGCCAGCGCGATCACGCCGGGCTTGAGCACCTCGCGCGGGCCCCGGGGGCCGTCCGGGACCACGACCACCTCACCCCCGCTCCGCAGGGCGCGGGTGAGCGCGCGCAGCGCCTCCCCGCCCCCGCGCGACGAGGAGCCCCGCACCGGATCGAGCCCGAAGCCGCGGATCCAGCGCGCCACCAGCTCGCCGTCGCGCGAGCGGCTGGCGAGCACGTGGGCGCCGCGGTGACCGTAGAGATAGGGCAGGAGCAGCATGCGGTCGTGCCACACCGCGTAGATCAGGGGCACGCGCGCGGCCCAGAGTGGGGCCACCGGCGCCTCCTCGCGCCGGATCCGCAGGGTGCCCGCGAGGGCGCGCAGGGCGATCGCGCCGAGGACGGGACCCGCGGCGAGCGCGAGCGGCCCCGGGATCTTCATCCGGCCCGTGCCGTGTCGAGCACCGCCCGCGCGACGCGGAGGCCGACGCCCGGCTCGCCGAGGCGCGCCCGCAGATCCTTGAAGGCCGCGCGCTGCGCGGTGGCCGCCACCGGGTGGTCCAGCAGGCGCGTGGCCTCCTGGGCCAGCCGCGCGCCGGTCACCTCGCCCTGGATCAGCTCGGGGACCACCGCGCGGCCCGACACCAGGTTGGGCAGACCGATCCACTGCACGCGCGTCAGGGCGCGGGCGAGGAGCTCGGTGAGCCGCGAGACGCGATAGCAGATGACCATCGGCGCGCCGAGCAGCGCGGCCTCCAGGGTGGCGGTACCGGAGGCGATGAGGAGCGTGTCGGCCGCCGCCATGACCTCGTAGGTGCGCCCGCTCACCAGCTCGATGGTCGGAGCCCCCGGCCCTCCCTGGCTCAGGATCGTCGTCACCTGCTCGCGCGCCACGGTGGGCGCCAGGCCCAGAGCGAAGCGGCGGCGCCCGTCGGCCGCGGCGAGGCGCCGGACCGCGTCGAGCATGGGCGGCAGCAGGCGCTCGATCTCCCCGGGGCGGCTGCCGGGCAGGAGGCCGATGAGCGAATGCCCGGGATCGGCGGCGAGGCGCCGGCGCGCCTCGTCGCGGCTGAGATCGAGCGGCAGCACGTCCAGCAGCGGATGGCCGACGAAGGTCACCGGCACGCGCGCGCGCTCGTAGAGCGGCGGCTCGAACGGGAAGACCGCGAGCACCCGCGTCACCCGCCGGGCCATCTGGCGCACCCGGCCGGCGCGCCAGGCCCAGAGCTGGGGGGGGATGAAGTAGACCACCGGCACGCCGGCGCGCCGCGCACGACGCGCGAGGCGCAGGTTGAACTCCGGGAAGTCGATGAGCACGAGGGCGCGAGGACGGTCGGCCAGGAGCCGGCGCCCCAGCGCGCGGTACGCGCGGTAGAGGGTCGGCACGCGCCCGATCGCCTCGCTGGTGCCGACCGCGGCCTGCCCGGTCGGGTCCACGATCACCTCCATGCCCGCCGCGGCCATGTGGGCGCCGCCCATGCCGACGAGCCGGAGCCCGGGCGACAGCTCACGCAAGGCCCGGCAGAGCATGCCGCCGTGGAGATCGCCGGAGGCTTCCCCCGCCGAGAGCATGATCGCCGCGTGATGCGCGGACCGCTCAGTCGACATCATCGACGCTCACCACCGCGATGCCCGCCTGGTCGGCGAGCCGTACCACCTCGTCGCGGTCGAGGAGCAGCACGCGGCCCGCCGGGACGGCGAGCGCGGTGGCGCCGCCCTCGCGCATCGCCTCGAGCGTGGCCGCGCCCACGGTGGGGATGTCGAAGCGGTAGTCGTGGGACGTGGCCACCGCCTTGACGACCACCGCCCCGGGTCCCGCCAGACGCCCACCTCGTCGGATGGTCTCGTCGGTCCCCTCGGCGGCCTCGAGGGCCACCGTCACCCCGCGGGCCCGCACCACCGTCTGCCCGATGCCGTCGGCGGCGAGGCGGCCCGCGAGGCGGAAGCCTTCGCGGATCTCGTCCCACTCGGCGGCCACCGGCGCGCGCGCGCCGAGCGTGCCCACCGGCAGGAGCCACGGAGAGAGGAACTCCCGCTGGTCGAGCACCTCGATGCGCATGCCCGCGAGCGTCGCCACCACCATCCGGGCGAGCGCCGCGTCCGACAGGCCGCCCTGGGCGAGCCCGAGGCCGGCGGCGTCGGCCTGGTCGTACTTGGAGAAGGCGCTCGACTTCCAGAACTTGCCGACGAAGACGGCGGCATGGACGCGATGCACCGCGAGCCCGGTGAGCACGGCCTGGATGTCGGTGATGGTGGACGGGATGACGTCGTCGGCGGCCTCGGTGAGGCCGGGGGCGTCCTCGAAGGCAAAGGCGGCGACACGCCACCCCCGTCGCCTGGCCTCCGTGGCGGCGCGGCCGGGCAGGCTCCCGGCCCCGGCCATCAGGCCGAGGGTGCGCTCCACGGAAGATCCTTCGGCCAGGCGACCTCGCCCCGGCCCTCGCGGATCATCCGCTCGATCTCCAGCGCGACGGCCAGCGACCTGAGGTCGTCCGCCTCGGGCAGGTCCACGTGCCCGCCGCCGTCGGCGGCCCGCGCGGCCGAGATCAGATGGCGGATCTCCAGCTTCAGGGGATTGTCCTTGTGCACCAGCAGGTGCTCCACGAAGGAGGCCTGGCGGTAGCGGATGGACTCGCGGTTGAGCGTGTACTCCTGCGCGGCGCGCCGGTAGATCTGGATGTCCTGGTGCGAGTAGTCGAGCAGGATGTAGGCGTCCGGCTGCGTGATGGCCAGCGTGCGGATCTTCTCCTCGGTGGCGCGGCTCGCGGTGATGGTGGCCATCGCCCCCGAATCGAAGACGATCTGCACGGTGGCCACGTCGGTGACCTGCGACTGCACGGACGAACCGACCGCGGTGATCTTGCGCGGCTCGCCGTCCACGAGTCCCAGGACGATGTCGATGTCGTGGATCATCAGGTCCATGACCACCGAGTCGTTCTGCACGCGCGGCACGAAGGGGCCGAGCCGGCGCGACTCGATGAGGATGGGCCGCTCCACGATCTTGCGCAGCTCCTGCACCGCCCCGTTGAAGCGCTCAACGTGGCCCACGTGGAGCACGCGGTTCTGCTCGCGGGCGATCCGGAACAGCTCCTTGGCCTCCTCCAGGGTGGCGGTCATGGGCTTCTCGACGAGCACGTGGGTGCCCGCCTCGAGCAGGTCGCGCGCGACCGCGAAGTGCTGGTCGGTGGGCACCGCGACCGTCGCGAAGTCGATGCGGCCCGCCAGCTCGCGGTGATCGCGGTAGGCGCGCGCGCCGTAGGGGGCTGCGACGCGTTCTGCCTTGGCGAAGTCGGCGTCCACCACCCCGGCCAGCTCCACGCCCCAGATCTCGGCCAGGGCCAGGATATGGTACTGGCCCATGTGGCCGGCGCCGACCACTGCGCCCCGGATCCTGGGCTCGGCGACCTGGCTCACGAGATCCCCTCCCCCACCGCCTCCGCGCGATCGCGACCGGTCCGGCCCGCTCCCGGGACGACCCCACGCTTGGACGCCGCCACGAACTCCACGAGATGCGCCACCAGCGGATGGTCCACGAGCTCCGCCCGGACGCGCTTGATCGCGGCGCCGGGCGCCATGCCCGAGCGGTAGAGCAGGCGGAAGGCCGCCTGCACCTGCCGCCGCGAGTCGGCGTCGATCCCACCGCGGCGCATGCCGACGACGTTGACCGCGCGCGCGACCGCGGGCGCCCCGTCCGCGATGACGAAGGGCGGGACGTCCTGGGTGACCTTGGAGCACCCGCCGACGTAGGCGTAGGTCCCGATCCGGGTAAAGGGATGGATCCCGGTGAGGCCGCCGATCGTCGCGTGGTCCTCGACGACGACGTGCCCGGTCAGGCCCGCGTAGTTGATCACGACCACGTGGTCCCCGAGCACGCAGTCGTGCGCCACGTGGCTCGCGGCCATGACGAGGCAGTGGCGGCCCACGGTGGTGTCGTGGCCCGCGTGGGTGGCGCGATGGATCGTCACGTACTCGCGCAGCACCGTGTCGTCGCCCAGGACGACCCCCACCGGCGTGCCCTCGCGGAACTTGAAATCCTGCGGCACGCCGCCGATGATCGCCCCGTGGCCCACTCGGCCGCGGGCCCCGACGCGAACCCGCCCCTCCAGGACCACGTGGGCGCCGATCTCCGCGCCCGCCCCGATCGTCACCTCGGGCCCGATGATCGAGTAGGGACCCACCCGCACGTCGGGGGCCAGCTCGGCCCGGGGATCGATCACCGCGGTGGGGTGGATCACGCGGGGCGGCCCTCCAGCTCGCGTACCCGCTTCTCGAGGGCGCGGACCCGCCGGATCAGCTCGGGAAGCTGGCTCTCGCTCGCCCAGATGCGTCGCGTGTCGGCGACCGGTCGGCTCGGGAGCCCGCCCCAGACCTCTCCCGCCGGCACGTCGCTGGGCACGCCCGACTTGGCGGTGAGGATGGCCCCCGCCCCGATGGTCACGTGGTCGGCGACGCCCACCTGTCCGGCGAGCATGGCTCGATCGCCCACCCGAGAAGACCCGGCGATGCCCACCTGGGCGACCAGGATCACGTCCTCGCCGATGTCGCAGTTGTGGCCGATCTGGACCAGGTTGTCGATCTTGGCGCCGCGGCGGACCACCGTCTCGCCGAGAGTGGCGCGGTCGATAGTGGTGTTCGCCCCGATCTCCACGTCGTCGTCGATGCGGAGCCCGCCCACCTGCGGGATCTTGCGGTGGCCGCGCCCGTCGAACGCGTAGCCGAAGCCGTCGGCTCCCAGCACCGCCCCGGCATGGACGATGACCCGGTCGCCGATGCGGACGCCCTCGCGCACCACCACCCGGGGATGGAGGCGGACATCCTCCCCGAGCACGGCCCCGGCGCCCACGAACGACAGCGCCCCCACCCGGCTGCGCGCGCCAACCACCGCCCCCGCCTCCACGACCGCCAGCGGGCCGACCGACGCGGTCCGGTCGATCCGCGCGCCCTCCGCCACGCAGGCGGCCGGGTGGGCGCCGGGCGGGGTCGGCGCCTCGGGATGGAAGAGCTCGAGCAGGGCGATCAGGGCCTGCTGGGGGTGATCGACCCGCAGGAGGGCGCCGGGCAGGCCGGCCACGTCGCGGGCGACCACGAACGCCCCGGCGCGGCTGGCTTCCGCCTGCTTGAGGTACTTCCGGTCGGTGAGGAAGGAGACGTGCCCGGGGCCGGCCGTCTCGAGCGGGGCCACCCCGGTCACCAGGTGGGCCGCGTCACCCACGAGCGACGCCCCGAGCGCGTCGGCGAGCCGGCCGAGCGTGAACGAGGGGCCGTCGCTCACTTACTTCGTGGCCTTCTTGGTCTGGTCGTCGTAGGCTCTGAGGACTTCGTCGGTGATGTCGGCGTCGCCCGAGTTGTAGAGGACGCCCGCGCGCTGCCGCTCGAGGACGATCGCGAAGCCGCGGTCCTTGCCCAGACGCTGGATCAGGCCCGCCACGTCCTGGAGCACCTTCTGGAGCAGGGCGTCCTCCTTCTTCTGCAGCTGCGCCTGGAGGTCGTCCACGAGCCGGCGCACGTCCCGGACCTTGCGCTCCATCGCGTCCTGCTTCTCGCGGCGCGCGTCGGCGGAGAGGAGCTGGCCCTTCTTCTCCAGCTCGTCGCGCATCTTCTCCAGCTCGGTCTTGTGTCCGTCGAGCTGACGCTGCATCGTCGCCTTGTCCTTCTCGAGCTGCTCGCGCGCGGCCGCACCCGCCACCGAGCGCGCGAGGATCCGCTGGACGTCCACGATGGCCACCCGCCCGTTCGAGGTCGCCGCGGGCGCCTGGGCTTGCGCCCAGGCCGCTCCCCCGCCGCCCATCACGAGGGCCAGCCCGGTGGCCGTCCACCATACTGCGGTGCGTCGCATCATTGCCTCCTCCTCAGCTAGAACGAGGAGCCCGCCGAGAAGTTAAAGCTCCCGAGGCTCTCGCCCTTCTTTCTATCGAGTTTGATCCCATAGTCCACCCGGAGGGGGCCGAACGGCGAATTCCATCGGAAGCCCGCCCCCACCCCGTGCCGCAGCTCCGAGAGATCGATCTTGCTGCCGCCCGCAATGTCGGGGCCCCACACGTTGCCTACATCGTAGAAGATGGCGGCCTTGATGCCGAAGAAAAGCGGAATCTGGTATTCGACGGTGCCCAGGAGCTCGGAGTTGCCTCCGATCCGGGTCCCGGAGCCGTCACGGGGAGAGACCTGCAGCGACTTGAACTGCCGGAGGGAGTTGGAGCCGCCCAGGTAGAAGCGCTCGAACAGCGGCACCGGGTCCTTGTCCCAGCCGACCGCGTAGCCGCCCATGAGACGGAAGCTCAGCACGTGATTCAGCCAGGGCGTCGGCTGGAAGTAGCTCGTGGTGACCACGCTCCGGACGAAACGCCCGCCGAACCCCACCCCCGCGAAGTCGACGGCGATCGAAGCGGTGCTGCCCCGCGTCGGGTCGAAGATGTTGTCGCGCGTGTCGCGGCTGAGGGTCAGCCCGACGAGGGACGTGAGGTGGGTGCCCTCCTGGGAGATCAGTTCCGGGCTGCCGAGCTCGCTCACGTCGCTGATGCGATCCCGGCTCACCCGGTAGATCGCGTTCCAGCGGGAGTACTCCCCGATGGGATGGCCGAGCCGGATGTCGCCGCCCAGCGACTCGACCGTGTAGTCGGGCAGCAGGCGCCGGGTGTTGAAGAGGTCGAAGCCGGCCGCGAGGGGCCGATCGAAGAGCCAGGGTTCGGTGAACCCGATGGTGCCGGTTTGGATGTTCTCGCCGCCGCGCAGGCGGAGGAACACCTCCCAGCCCTTGCCCAGGAAGTTGCGCTGCGAGAGGTCGAGGGTGCCGAGGACGCCGTCCTGGGAGCTGTAGCCGCCGCCGATCGAGAAGAGGCCGGTGGGCTTCTCGGTCACGTCGATGTTGACGATGACCTTGTCCTTGGCCGACCCGGGAGCGGTCTTGGCCTCGACCTTGTCGAAGTAGTTGAGGTTGGTCAGCCGCTGCTTGGCCCGCGCCAGCTTCTGGCTCGTGAAGAGGTCGCCCTCGGCCATCGGGATTTCGCGGCGCAGGATCTTCTCCTCGCTGCGGGTGTTGCCCGCGATGTTGATGCGCTCCACGTAGGTCTCGGGGCCCTCCACGATCTCGAACACGATGTTGACGAGCCGGTTGGGGATGTCCTGCATCGTATTGGGGCTGACGTCGGCGGAGGCGCGCCCGATGGCGCTGTAGAGCTCGACGACCCCGGTGACGCTGTCCCGGAGCTTGCTCCGGGCGAAGACGTCGCCCGACTTGAGCTGGATGCGCTTGCGGATCTCCTCCTGCGGGAGGAGCGAGTTGCCGGTGACGTCCACCCCGCCGACCTTGAACCGCGGCCCTTCCACCACCACGATGCGGACGGTGGCCCGGGCCTTCTCCCGGTCCACGTCGATCTCCGACTTCTCGACCCGCGCCTGCACGTAGCCGTGATCGTTGTAGAGCTGGATGATGCGGTCGACGTCGTCGTCGAGGCGCTGCCGCTGGACCGTCCCCCGCAGGACGTAGAACTCCCGCTCCTGGGTTTCCATCGCGGTCCGGACCTGCGTGGGGGTGAGCCCCTGGGTCCCCTCGATCGCGATCTGCTCGATGGTGATTCGGCGCCCTTCCGCGATCTTGAAGGTGACGGTGACGTCGCCGTCCGCGAGCTTCTCGACCTCCGGGGTGATGCCGACCTCGAAGTAGCCCTCCTGCTCGTAGAACTCCTTGAGCCCGTCGGCGGCGCGGTTGACCTCGACCGGGTTGTACACGGTGCCCAGCTTGAGGTCGATCTTCTCGAGGAGAGTGGCCGCGTCCTTCTTCTTGTTCCCCGAGAAGAGGACGTCCCGGACGAAGGGCCGCTCGGTCACCACGTAGGTCAGCTTGACGCCGCCCTCGAAGTCCTCCACCCGGACCTGGACGTCGTCGAAGAAGCCGAGCGAGAAGATCGCGCGGATGTCCTCGGCGGTGCGGTTGGCCACGAACGGGCTGCCGATCTTGAGGCCCACCCGGCCCAGGATCACCGCCTCCTGGACCCGGCGGTTACCCTGGACCGCGATCTCCTTGACGAGGATGGGTCGCTCGGGGGTGGTGGGGGCCTGCGCGAGCGCCGGGAGGGGCCCCAGCAGCAGGGCAAAAAAAATGGAGAGAGCGCATCTCCCCCGGGCGGTAATCAAGGACGTGAGTTCGTGTGCCTGGGTTCAGTGTTCCGCGAGCGCCAACCGGGGCTCCACCACCTGGATCTCCCGGAAGACGAGATCCTGCCCCTGCGCATCGACTTCGATCCGGGCCCCGTCGCCGAACTGCCCGCGTACGATGGCTTCAGCCAGCGGATCCTCCACGTGCTTCTGGATCGTGCGGCGGAGCTGCCGGGCTCCGTAGGTCGCATCGTACCCCTTCTCGACCAGGAGTTCGAGGGCGGCCTCGGTGGCCTCGATCTGGATGCTCTTCTCGCCGAGCTGGGTGTTGATCCGGGTGATCATCATCCGGACGATACTCGTGATGTCCTCCTTGCTCAAGGCATGGAAGACGATCGTATCGTCGATGCGGTTGATGAACTCGGGCCGGAACGCCCGCTTCAGCTCCTCGAGCACCCGCTCCTTCATCTTGTCGTGGGTGCTGTCGTCCCCCTCGGGCAGGAAGCCGGGCGACATGCGCTTGCCGATGAAGCTGGTGCCGAGGTTGGAGGTCATGATCAGGATCGTGTTCTTGAAGTCCACCACGTGGCCGACCGAGTCGGTGAGGCGGCCGTCGTCCAGGACCTGGAGCAGCATGTTGAAGACGTCCGGGTGGGCCTTCTCGATCTCGTCGAACAGGACCACCGAGTAGGGGCGCCGCCGGACCTTCTCGGTCAGGAACCCGCCCTCTTCGTAGCCCACGTAGCCGGGAGGCGCCCCCAGGAGCCGCGACACCGAGAACTTCTCCATGTACTCGGACATGTCCACCCGGATCAGGGCGTTCTCGTCGCCGAAGAGGTACTCGGCGAGCGTGCGGGCCAGCTCGGTCTTGCCCACGCCGGTGGGTCCCAGGAAGATGAACGAGCCCACCGGGCGGCGGCTGTCCTTGAGGCCGGCCCGCGAGCGCCGGATGGCCCGCGACACCGCGGCCACCGCGTCGGCCTGGCCTACGATGCGGCCGTGCAGGGCTTCCTCCATGCGGGCGAGCTTGGCCGACTCCTTCTCCTCGAGCTTGGAGAGCGGGATGCCGGTCCAGCGGGAGACGATGTACTCGATGTCCTCCTCGCCCACCGTCTGGGGACCCTTCCCCTTGCGCTTGTCCCACTCGCGCTTCATGTCCTCGTCGCGCCCGCGCAGCAGCTTCTC
Source organism: Candidatus Limnocylindria bacterium (assembly GCA_035524955.1). Lineage (GTDB taxonomy): Bacteria > Methylomirabilota > Methylomirabilia > Rokubacteriales > CSP1-6 > CAMLFJ01. The sequence continues at coordinate 107,979 of DATLFG010000105.1, forward strand.
TTTCTCTCGAAGCGATGCGGCCTTCTCGAACTCCTGGGCCTCGAGGTACATGTCCTTCTCGCGCACCACCCGCTCGACTTCCTTGCCCAGCTCCTTGATCTCGGGGGGCGGGGTCAGCGCCATGAGGCGCGTCCGGGAGGACGCCTCGTCGATCACGTCGATGGCCTTGTCGGGGAGCTGCCGGTCAGTGATATACCGGTCGGCCAGCTTCACCGCGGCGTCGATCGCCCGGTCGGTGATCTTGACCCGGTGATGCGCCTCGTACTTGTGGCGGAGGCCCTTGATGATCTCGACCGCCTCGGTCACCGAGGGCGCCCGGACGATGACGGGCTGGAAGCGCCGCTCCAGCGCGCCGTCCTTCTCGATGTACTTGCGGTACTCGTCGAGCGTGGTGGCGCCGATGGTCTGGATCTCGCCGCGCGACAGCGCAGGCTTCAGCATGTTCGAGGCGTCGATGGCCCCCTCGGCCGCGCCGGCCCCGATCAGGGTGTGGAGCTCGTCGAGGAACAGGACCACGTTCTCAGACTGCCGGATCTCCTTCATGACCGCCTTGAGCCGCTCCTCGAACTGGCCGCGATACTTGGTGCCGGCCACCAGGGCGCCCAGGTCGAGCTGCAGCAGGCGCTTCTGGGCCAGCACGTCCGGGACCTCGTGCCCGACGATCCGCTGGGCCAGGCCCTCGACGATGGCGGTCTTGCCCACGCCGGGCTCGCCGATCAGGACGGGGTTGTTCTTAGTCCGGCGGGCCAGGATCTGGATGACCCGCTCGATCTCGGTCTCGCGCCCGATGACCGGGTCGAGCTTGCTCTCCCGGGCCAGCTGGGTGAGATCGCGGGCGAACTCGTCGAGGACGGGGGTCTGGGAGCGCTTCTTCGGCCGTGGGTAGTACTGGTCGCCGAGTAGGGCCAGCGTCTCCTGGCGCACCTCGTCCAGCCGGGCGCCGAGGGACTCGAGGATCTTGGCCGCGATCGACTGGCCTTCCTTCATCAGGCCGAGGAGCAGGTGCTCCGTCCCGATGTAGTTGTGCCCGAGCTGGCGCGCTTCCTCGATGGACAGCTCGAGGACGCGCTTGGCCTGCGGCGTGAACGGCACCTCACCAAAGGTGAGCGTCTTGGGGAAGCCGGCCAGCGCCCGCTCGACTTCCGCCTTCACGGTCTCGAGGCGCAGCCCCAGACGCTGCAAGACCGCGGTCGCGATCCCTTCACCGTCGCGGATGAGCCCGAGCAGGATGTGCTCGGTCCCGACGAAATCGTGACGGAACCGCCCCGCCTCTTCCCTGGCCAGGATGATGACCCGACGCGCCCGCTCCGTGAATCGCTCGAACACTGTGGGTGACCTCGCGCCTTTCTGACTTCGGGTTACGGCTCGCCGGGGGCCCCGACTTCACCCCGATGCTCCCTAAACCTGCGATGAGTATATGCCTTCCGGCGGCGCAGGCCTAGCCCTTTCTTGTGACGCTGCTGGTCCTCTGCCCGTAACCCCTTGAAACTCGTGCACTCATGGCCAGGGCACCGCCCGACCGTCCACCAGCCGGTAGCCCCGGTCCGCCTTCCGGGCCAGTTCGTGATTGTGTGTGGCGATCACGAACGCCAGGTGCCGTTCCGCCTGCAGGCGCAGGAAGAGGTCCCAAATGACCTCGCTCGTCTTCGGATCCAGGTTGCCGGTGGGCTCGTCCGCGAGGATGAGCCGCGGCCGGCCGACCAGCGCGCGCGCGATCGCCACGCGCTGCTGCTCGCCCCCGGACAGCTCGCCGGGCCGGTGCCCCTGCCGGTCGCCGAGCCCGACCTCGTGCAGCGCCGCCGCCGCGCGCTCGCGGGCTTCCGGCACGCTGGCCCGCTGCAGCAGGGCCGGGAGCATGGCGTTCTCGATCGCGGTCATCTCGCCGAGCAGGTTGTAGAACTGGAAGATGAAGCCGACCTCGGTGCGGCGCAGCCGGGCCAGGGCCGCGTCCGTCCGAGCCGACACGTCCTCGCCGTCGAAGAGAACGCGCCCGCCGGTCGGCCGGTCGAGCGTCCCCAGCAGGTGCAGCAGGGTGGACTTCCCCACCCCGGAGGCGCCGATGACCGCGACGCTCTCGCCCGCGTTCACGGTCATGCTCACCCCGCGAAGGACGCGGACCGGCTCCGGCCCGATGCGGTACTCACGCTCCAGCTCCTCCGCCACGACGAGGGGCTCACTCATAGCGGAGGACTTCGATCGGATCCAGGCGCGCGGCCCGGCGGGCCGGCGACAGGGTCGCGAGGAACGAGATGACGAGGGTGGAGCACACGATCATCGCGAAGTCCCAGCCGGTGAGCTTCATCGGCAGGTAGCTGATCTGATAGACGTCACCGGCCAGCCGGATGATCTTGTAGGTGTTCTGGACCCAGATCAGCAGCAGCCCGAAGGCGCTGCCCGCCACGGTGCCCGCCACCCCGATCAGCATCCCGGCCACCAGGAACACGGCCCCGATGCTCCCCGCCCCGGCCCCCATCGCCTTGAGGATGCCGATCTCCTTGCGCTTCTCGGCCACCAGCAGGACCAGGTGGCCGATGATGGCGAAGGCGGCCACCAGGACGATGATCGTGACGATGACGAAGAGGGCCAGCTTCTCGAGCTGGAGCGCCGCGAACAGGTTGCGGTTCATGTCCATCCAGTCCCGGATCCAGTAGGCGCCCTTGAGGCGGGCCGCGAGCGCCCGCCCGACCTCTTTGGCGTGGAAGGGATCCGCGAGCTTCACCTCCACGCCCGTCACGCGGTCGCCCAGGCCCGCGAACTCCTGGGCCGAGGCCAAGGACGTGTAGGCGAGCGAGGCGTCGTACTCGTACATCCCGACCTCGACGTAGCCGGCCACCAGGAACCGCCGCATCTTGGGCACGAGCCCCACCGCGGTCATGGCGCCCTGAGGGGAGATCACCGTGACGTGATCGCCCGGCGCGACCCCGAGGCTCCGCGCCAGCTCGCGGCCCAGGAGCAGCGCGGGCTCCGATCCCGTGAGCAGCGGCTCGACGCTGCCGAAGCGGACCTGCGAAGCGATCGCACCTCGCACCGCCGGGGTGGCGAGGTCCACGCCGCGCAGGAGCCCGCCGGTGGCGCCCCCGCTCGGCGAGGTGAACAGGGCCTGCTGGAGCACGAACGGGGTGGCCGAGACGACGCCGGGCACCGGGGCCACGCGCTCGGCGAGGGCGCCGGCATCGGCGACCCCGCGCCCGCCCGCTTCCATGATCAGCACGTGCGGGTTGGCCGAGATGATCTTGTCCCGGATGCCGTCTTGGAAGCCGGTCATCACCGCCAGCACCACGATGAGCGCGCTCACTCCGAGGAAGACGCCCCCGATGCCGATCCAGACGAAGAGCGAGAGGTTGGTCCGGTGCCCCCGCGCCCGCAGGTAGCGGAGCCCGAGGAACACCTCGAAGGGCATGCGCCGCAGCATCAGGCGCCGGGTTCCTCGTCGCCGCCACGCTCGGGCCGGAGGTGCGGGAAGAGGATCACGTCCCGGATGGACGCGGCGTCCGTGAACAGCATGGCGAGCCGGTCGATGCCGATGCCCTCCCCCGCGGTGGGGGGCAGGCCGTACTCCAGCGCGCGCACGAAGTCCTCGTCCATCCAGTGCGCCTCCTCGTCGCCGCGCTCGCGCTCCTTCGCCTGCTCCTCGAAGCGCCGGCGCTGGTCGATCGGGTCGTTGAGCTCGGAGTAGGCGTTGGCGATCTCGCGCCGGCAGATGTAGAGCTCGAAGCGGTCCACCAGCCGCGGCTGCCCCTGCTTCTGCTTGGAAAGTGGCGACAGCTCGATCGGGAAGTCCACCACGAAGGTGGGCTGCACCAGCGTGGGCTCGACGAGCGTGTCGAAGATCTCCTTCCACACCGCGACCGGGCCATGCTCGCCGCGGAGCACGGCCTGGGTCTTGCGATCGGTCGCGAACCCGCCGCGGCGCGTCGCCGCCTCCCCGAGCGCGCGCGCGTCGGTCTCGGGCGTGACCGGGCAGCCGATCGCCTCGCCGAGCCCCTCGAAGAACGACAGCCGCCGCCACGGCGGGGTGAGACGGAGCGCCTCGCCCTGGTACGTGAGCTCGTCCCGGCCCAGCAGGGTCTGGCCGAGGTGGACGAAGAGCTCCTCGGTGAGCTGCATGAGGTCCTGGTAGTCGGCGTAGGCCTGGTAGAACTCCAGCATCGTGAACTCGGGGTTGTGCTGGGTCGACACCCCTTCGTTCCGGAAGTTGCGGTTGATCTCGTACACGCGTTCGAGGCCGCCCACCACGAGGCGCTTGAGATAGAGCTCGGGGGCGATGCGCAGGTAGAGCGGCATGTCGAGCGCGTTGTGGTGCGTGACGAACGGCTTGGCGGCGGCGCCCCCCGGGATCGGCTGCATCATGGGCGTCTCCACCTCGAGGAAGCCGCGCGTGTCGAAGAAGGCGCGCATCGCCGCGATGAGGCGGCTCTTCATCACGAAGGCCTCGCGGACCTGGGGATTGACGATCAGGTCCACGTAGCGCTGCCGGTAGCGCGTCTCCACGTCCTTGAGGCCGTGCCACTTCTCGGGCAGCGGGCGCAGGGCCTTGGCGAGGAACTCGAATTGCTTCACCGCCACCGTCAGCTCGTTGGTGCGGGTACGGAAGAGCTCGCCGGTGACCCCGATGAAGTCGCCGACGTCGAGATCCACGAAGGCGCGGTAGGCGTCGCCCAGCACGTCGGCGCGGGCGTAGAGCTGGATCTGGCCCGACTGGTCGCGCAGCACCGCGAAACAGGTCTTGCCGTGGTGGCGCATCGCCATCACGCGGCCGGCCAGCGCACCCGCCCCCGCGCCCTGCAGGGCGGCCTCGTCCGCGTCCTTGAAGCGCGCCTGCAGCGTGCCCGCCCAGTGCGTGACCGGGAAGCGCGCGCCGAAGGGGTTCACCCCGCGGGCCCGCCAGGTCTCGAGCTTCTCGCGGCGGTGGCGCATCTGCTCGTTGGCGTCGGGCGGCAGGCCGGGCGACGTGGTCATGCGTGCGCGATCACGCCGAGGGCGCGGGCCGGGCCATGGTGAGATAGGCGCGGATGAAAGGATCGATCCCGCCGTCCATCACCGCTTCCACGTTGCCCACCTCGATCCCGGTCCGGTGATCCTTGATGATCTGGTAGGGCGCGAACGTGTACGTGCGGATCTGGCTGCCGAAGGCGATGTCCTTCTTCTCCCCGGTCAGGTCGGCCAGCTCCTGCTTCTGCTTCTGCTCGTAGATCTGGAACAGGCGCGACTTGAGGATGCGCATGGCGGTGTCGCGGTTGCGAAGCTGCGAGCGCTCGTTCTGGCACGCCACCACGAGGCCGCTCGGCATGTGGGTGATGCGTACCGCGGAGTCCGCCGTGTTCACCCCCTGCCCGCCCGGTCCCGAGGAGCGGTAGACGTCCACCCGGAGGTCCTCGTCGCGGACGACGACCTCGACGTCCTCGACCTCCGGGATGACCGCCACGGAGGCGAAGGAGGTGTGCCGGCGCCGGGAGGCGTCGAACGGCGAGATCCGGATCAGTCGGTGCACGCCCGTCTCGCCCTTGAGATGCCCGTAGGTGTACTCCCCGCTCATCTCGATGGTGGCCGACTTGATGCCCGCCTCCTCCCCCGCGAGCAGGTCCACCACCTCGGCCTTGAAGCCGGCGCGCTCCGCCCAGCGCAGGTACATGCGCATGAGCATCTGGGCCCAGTCCTGGGACTCGGTGCCCCCCGCCCCCGGATGAATCGACAGGATGGCGTTCTTCTTGTCCTGGGGCCGCGAGAGGATGACCTTCAGCTCGAAGGTTTCCATCTCTTCCCCGATCTGCCTCAGGCCGTCCTGGATCTCCGCGGTCACGCTCTCGTCGCCGGCCTCGGTGGCCATCTCCCAGAGCAGCCGTGTCTCCTCCGCGCGTCCCGCCAGGTCCTTGAAGGTGGTGACGGTGCGCGCCAGCTCGGCACGCTCCTGCACGAGGGCCTGGGCCTTGCGGGTGTCTTCCCAGAAGCTGGGCGAGGACATCTCGGCGTCGATCAGGCCGAGGCGGGTCTCCTTGGCGGGGAGGTCAAAGATGGCCTCGGAGGTCGTCGAGCCGCTTGTCGAGCTCGACCACGTCGCGCTTGAGCTCGCCTAGCATGACGCGGGTGACCTCCGGAAGAAGGCGAGGGCGCCGCCGGCCGCCCCCAGGCCGGCGCAGGTGTAGACGAGCCAGTCGCCGAGTCGCGTGTAGAGCGTGGTGCGATCGCGCAGCGGGATCCGGCGGTGGAGCACGCCACGCTCGAGCAGCGGCAGCATCGGGCCGATCCGCCCGGTGGGCTCGACGAAGGCCGAGACGCCGGTGTTGGCGGCGCGCGCGATGGCCACGCGGTGCTCGACGGCGCGGAGGGGTAGCATCCCCAGGTGCTGCCAGGGGCCGCTCGTCTCCCCGAACCACGCGTCGTTGGTGATGTTAGCCATGAACCCCGCTCCGCGGGCCACGAATCCCCGGAACAGCTCGGGGAAGATGACCTCGTAGCAGATCACCGTCCCGAAGGGCGCGCCCGCCAGCGGAAAGACGGTCTCGGTGTCACCGACGCCGAATTCCGAGATGAACTCCGCCCAGCCCTTGACCCAGCCGAGCAGGCCCGCGAGCGGAACGTACTCCCCGAACGGAACCAGGTGAATCTTATCATACTTGGCCGTAATCCCTTGTCCGGTCAGCAGAAATGCGCTGTTGAGGAACTGCCCCCGGGGCCCCTCCCGGCGGTCGAGCGAGCCCACCAGGATCGGGGTGGCGACCTCCTCGGACAGGCGGCTCAGCCGCTCGAGCAGCACCGGGTCTCCGCGCAGGAAGATGGTCGTCGCGGTCTCGGGCCAGAGCACGACGGCGGGTCGGGCGCGCGCGGCCTCGCGGGTGAGCCGCTCGTAGATGTCGAGGATCTGCGCGTGGCGCGTCGGGTCCCACTTGATCGTCTGCGCGATCGACGGCTGGATCACCGCGACCTCCACCGAGCCGGCGCCGCCCGCGCTCGCCCGCGCCACCGTGTGGAGGCCGAACGCGAGCGCGGCCACGAGCAGAACCAGCGCGGCCGCCGCGCCCGGCGCCGCGCGCCGCGGGCCGAGCGCGAGGAGACCGGCGAGCGCCGCGTTGACCGCCACGATGAGCAGGGACACCGCGTAGACGCCGCCCAGCTCGGCGATCTGGATCACCGGGAGCTGGGCGTGCTGCGAGTAGCCGAGGAGGCCCCAGGGGAAGCCGCCCATCAGCCAGCCGCGCAGCCACTCGCCCACCACCCAGAGCGGAGGCGCCAGCGTCAGGGCCGGGCCCGCGCCGAGCCGGTCCCGGAGCCAGGCCACCGCGCCTGCGACCACGCCCACGTAGAGGCCGCAGTACGCGGCGAGGGCCACGATGGGTAGCCAGGTCAGCGGCCAGGGGATCGCGCTGTAGTGCCGGAAGGTGTAGTCGAGCCAGCGCAGGAGGAGCACGTAGAACACGGTGCCGGTGAGCCAGCCGTCCAGCAGGGCCGCACGGCGCGGGCGCGTCGCGCCCGAGACCAGCGCGGGGACGAGCCAGATCCACGCCAGCGCCGCCCAGTTGGACCCGGGGAACGCGAGCGCGCCTAGGGCGCCGGCGCCGGCGAGGACGAGGACGCGAGCGGCGGTGTCGCGCCGACTCGCGTCCGGTTCAGCTCCCATGCGCGAGTCGATCGGCCAGGGCGCGCGGCAGTCCCGCGGCGAGGATCTTCGCGGCCGCCGCCACGTGATCGTAGGCCACGCGCCGGATCGTGACCGAGCGGGCCGCGCGGTCCCAGATCGCGTAGCAGGCGCGCGGGTCGCGGTCGCGCGGCTGGCCGACGCTGCCCACGTTGACGAGATACCGGCGGCCGTCGTCGAGCCGCACCCGGGCCTCCGGCCGGTCGAGCCGGCCACGGTGATCCGGCCCCCCGCTGCCCACCGACCAGACGCCAGGGAGATGGGAGTGGCCGACGAAGCAGAGCCGCGTGTCGAAGTCACCGAACACCTGCAGGCCGTCCTCCTCGGAGACGAGGTACTCCCACTCCTCCGGGCTGCGCGGGCTCGCGTGCACGAGGGTGGCGTCCTCCACCGTGCGGATCAACGGCAGGCGGGTCAGGTAGTCGCGGTGGCCGTCGTCGAGCTGGTCTCCCGTCCACCGCGCGGCCGCCCGCGCCCACGGGTTGAACCAGCGCAGGTCCAGCCGCCCGAGCGCGCCGTGCTCGTGATTGCCCGCGACCATGGCGCCGGCCTGTCCGCCCACCGTTTCCACGCACGCCACCGGGTCGGCCCCGTATCCGACCAGATCGCCGAGGCAGAGCACCTCGCGCGCGCCCTCGCCGGCGGCGTCGGCGAGCACGGCGGTGAGGGCTTCGAGGTTGGCGTGGACGTCCGAGATGACCGCGTAGCGAATGGCGGCCTGCCGTCAGGAGGCGGGAGCCTGCTCTTTGTGGATGCGGTCGAGGATCCCGTTGATGAAGCGGCTCGATTCGTGCGTGCTGAACTTCTTCGCGACCTCGAGCGCCTCGTTGATCGCAACCTTGGGCGGCACGCCGGTTGCCCAGCGCAGCTCGAAGATCGCCTGACGGAGGATGTTGCGGTCCACCACCGCCATGCGCTCGAGCTCCCAGTTCTCCGCGTAGCGGCCGATCAGCTCGTCGATCTCGGCCTCGTGGCTCTTGGTGCCGCGCACGAGCGTTTCCGTGAACTCCCGCGCTTCGGGATCCACCGGATGCCGCAGCCAGAAGTCGTCGAAGTGGGGGTCGGGCTTCTCCTCGCCCTGGACGTCCATCTGGTAGAGGAGCTGGAGCGAGAGCTCCCGTGCCTTGCGGCGGCGGCCCATCAGCGCGGGCCCTTTCGGCCCCGCACCGCGCGCCGCCAGCCCGCCATCTCGAGCGCGGCCAGGGCCGCCTCCTCCCCGCGGTTGCCCACCACGCCCCCCGCCCGCTCCCACGCCTGCTCCTCGGTGAGCGCGGTGATCACTCCGAAGGTCACCGGCACGCCGGTGTCGAGCGCGACGCGGCTGATGCCCTGGGCGGCCACCGCGCACACGTAGTCGAAGTGCGGGGTCGCGCCCTTGATCACCGTGCCCACGCACACGACGCCCGCGAAGCGGCCGGTCCGCGCGAGCGCCTGCGCAGCCTGCGGCAGCTCGAAGGAGCCGGGTACCCAGTGCACCTCCACCGCGTCGTCGCCGACCCCGTGGCCGGCCAGGGCGGCGAGGGCGCCGTCGAGCAGCTTCTTGGAGATGGGCTCGTTGAAGCGGGCCACCACCACCGCGAACCGCTGGCCGCGGACGGCGGGGGGGATTCGGCGCTTGGGAGCGATACCGGCCATGGACTAGTCCGGGAAGGAGGAGAAGAGGTGCCCGAGCTTCTCGCGCTTCGTCTGCAGGTAGCCCCGGTTGGCGTCGGTGGCGGGCACCTCGAGCGGCAGGCGCTCCACCACCTTGAGGCCGTAGCCCTCGATGCCCACGATCTTCTTCGGGTTGTTGGTGAGGATCTTGAGGTTCTTCACGCCGAGGTCCACCAGGATCTGGGCCCCGATGCCGTAGTGGCGCAGGTCGGCCCGGAAGCCGAGCGCGTGATTGGCCTCCACCGTGTCCTTGCCCTGGTCCTGGAGCTCGTAGGCCTTGAGCTTGTTGAGCAGGCCGATCCCGCGCCCCTCCTGCCGCATGTAGACGAGGACGCCGCGCCCCGCGTGCTGGATGATGGCCAGTGCCTTGTGGAGCTGAGAGCCGCAGTCGCAGCGGTGTGAGCCGAAGACGTCACCGGTGAGGCACTCGGAGTGCACGCGGACCAGCACCGGATCGTCGGTCTTGACGTCGCCCAGCACCAGGGCCAGCGGCAGGCGGTCGTCCACCGTGGTCTCGTAGGCGATGATCTGGTAGTCGCCGTGCTCGGTAGGCATGCGGGTGATCGCGGCCCGCTTCACCAGCTTTTCCTTGTGGATCCGGTACTCGATCAGGGCCTTGATCGTGATGGCCTTGAGATTGTACTCGCGGCCGAGCGCCGCCAGCTCGGGCAGCCGCGCCATGCCGCCTTCCTCGTCCAGCACCTCGCAGATCACGCCGGCCGGCGCGAAGCCGGCCAGGCGGGCCAGATCCACCGCGGCCTCGGTGTGGCCGGCGCGGCGCAGCACGCCGCCCGGCATCGCGCGGAGCGGGAAGATATGCCCGGGGCGCGTGAGGTCCTCCGCCCGCGTGGCCGGATCCACCAGCGTCCGGATGGTCACCGCGCGGTCGTAGGCGGAGGTGCCGGTGGTCACGCCGCGACGGGCGTCCACGCTCACGGTGAAGGCGGTGCCGAGCGGCGCGGTATTGTCGGAGACCATCATCGAGATCTGCAGCTCGTCGAGTCGCTCGCCCAGCATGGGCATGCAGATGAGCCCGCGGCCGTACTTCGCCATGAAGTTGACCGCTTCGGGGGTCGCCTTCTCGGCCGCCATGAGCAGGTCCCCTTCGTTCTCGCGGTCCTCGTCGTCCACCACGATGAGGATGCGGCCGGCCCGGATCTCCTCGATGCCCTCTTCGATCGAGACGAACTCCCGCGGCTCCATTACCTTGACCCCTCTCCCGAATCCGCTCGCCTCGGCCTTCGTATCCGCTCGGCTCGCCTTCGGCTCACCTCGCCCGGCTGTATCCGCTCGGCTCGCCTTCGGCTCACCTTACCCCGCCCCCGGCCGCGGCTCGGCCCGCAACTGCAGGATGCGCTCCACGTACTTGCCGATCATATCCATCTCGAGGTTCACGCGCTGCCCCTTCCTCAAGCCGCCCAGCGTGGTCGCGGCCAGCGTGTGCGGGATGATCATGATCTCGAAATCCCGCGCGTTGAGCCGCGCCACCGTGAGGCTGACCCCGTCCACCGCCACGGATCCCTGCGGGATCAGCAGCGGGGCCAGCCCCTGGTCCCGCCATTCTATCGTGAGCCGGGCGGTCTCTGCGCGGCGGGTGAGGGCGACCACGATGCCCACGCCGTCCACGTGCCCCTGGACCAGGTGCCCACCCACCATCCCGCCCAGGCGCATGGGGCGCTCGAGGTTGACCGCGTCGCCCGCCACGAGATCGGCGAGGGCGGTGCGCGCGAGGGTCTCCGGACCCATGTCGAAACGCAGGCGTCCCGGGCCACGCTCCACGACGGTGAGGCACGCGCCGTTGATCGCCACGCTGGCGCCCAGGTCGCTGTCTTCCAGCACGCGTTCCGCGCTCACCACGAGGCGTGCGCCGTCGCGCTCGAGGACGCGTCCCGTCTCTTCGACCAGGCCGGTGAACATGTCGAGGTTGCCGTCAGTTGTTCGTGTGGTCGGCCGTTCGCGTGGTCATTCGTTCAGGTCTTCAGGCTCTATCCAATGCGGGGGCCCGGAAATGGCCCCCGCACTCCCCCAGGCCGCGGACATTCCGGGGCGCCGGATGGCCGTGGGGGTCAGTTGTCATGAGCTACGTCGGCTTCGAGCAGCCAGTCGGTGCCCAGGGGGCGCGCGGTCATGTTGAGCAGGCGTAGCGCGCTGGGGAGCGGGAGGCCGGCGCCGCCGGCCGGGGTAGGCGCGCCGGCACCTCCGAGCAATGTGGGAGCTACGAAGGCGGAGACGCGATCCACGAGGCCCGCCTGGACGAAGGCGCCGGTCAGGTCACTGCCCGCTTCGAGCAGCACCGCGGTCACGTCGACAGCGAACAGGCGCGCCGCGAGGTCGGTGACGTCCACCCGGCCCTCCCGTGACTTGCAGGGCAGCACGGTCACTCCTGCCGCCTCGAGCGCGACCAGCCGCTGGGGCGGCGCCGCCTCGCCCACCGCGACCAGTACCCGGGAGCGGCTCCCGGTCTGGAGCAGCCTGGCGTCGAGCGGCAGGCGGGCGCGGCCGTCCACCACCACGCGGTAGGGCTCCCGCGGCCACGGCCGCGGCAGGCGCACCGTGAGGGCCGGATCGTCGGCGAGCACGGTGCCGATGCCCGTCACAACGGCGTCGCTCAGGCTGCGGAGGCGGTGCCCTTCCTGTCGCGCCGCTAGGCCGGTGATCCACCGTGACCGGCGGTCGAATGCCGCGATCTTGCCGTCCAGGGTCATGGCCCACTTGGCCGTGATGTGGGGCCGTTGCCGCTCCACCGCGGTGAAGAAGACCCGGTTGAGTTCGCGGGCCTCCCGCTCGAGACAGGGCGTGCTGACCTCGATGCCCGCGGCGCTGAGGGCGGCGGTGCCCCCGCCCTTCACCCGCGGATTGGGATCGCGCGTGGCCGACACCACGCGCCGGACCCCGGCGCGGATGATCGCGTCCGTGCAGGGCGGGGTGCGTCCCATGTGGTTGCACGGCTCGAGCGTCACGTAGAGGGTGGCCCCGCGCGCCCGCTGACCCGCCTCGGCGAGCGCGGCCGCCTCCGCGTGGGCGGCCCCCGCCCGTTCGTGGAAGCGCTCGGCGAGCACGACGCCGTCCCGCACGACGATCGCGCCCACCATGGGGTTGGGTGACGTGAGGCCGCGCCCCCGCGCCGCGAGGGTGAGGGCCCGCGTCATCCACTGGAGATCGGTCATGTCGTTGTCGGGGCGTCGGCGGCCACCCGGACAGGCATTCTACCGCGCTTACCTCGCCTCGGGTTGCTCCCCCAGGAGGGCGTCCACGAACGTCTTCGGGTCGAAGGCCTGGAGGTCGTCGATCTGCTCGCCGACCCCGACCAGCTTGATCGGGATCGCGAGCTCCTGGTGGATGCGGACCGCGATGCCGCCCTTGGCGGTGCCGTCGAGCTTGGTCAGCACGAGACCGGTGAGCCCGACCGCCGCGTGGAACATACGCGCCTGCTCGAGCCCGTTCTGGCCGGTGGGCGCTTCCAACACCATGAGGGATTCGTGAGGGGCCCCGGGCAGCTGGCGGCCCAGGACGCGCTTGAGCTTGGCCAGCTCGTCCATCAGGTTGGACTTGGTGTGCAGGCGGCCGGCCGTGTCCACGAGCAGCACGTCCACGTCACGCGAGGTGGCCGCCTTCACCGCGTCGAAGACCACCGCGGACGGGTCGGCGCCCGGCGCCTGGTGGATGACCTCCACGTCGATCCGGCGGCCCCATTCCTGGAGCTGCTCGATGGCCGCCGCGCGAAACGTGTCCGCGGCGACCATCAGGACGCGTCGGCCGTCGGCCTTGAGGGAGGCGGCCATCTTCGCGGTACTCGTGGTCTTGCCCGCCCCATTGACGCCCAGCATGAGGATGACGGTCGGATGGGCGTCGAGAGCAAGCGGGACGGCGGCGGCGAGGGAGTCCTCCAGGAAGCGGTGCAGCGATGCGCGCACGTCCTGGGTCGTCACGGCGCGACCCCGCCGGATCTCGTCCTGGACGCGCTTCACGAAGGCGCCCGCCGCGGCCGCCCCCAGATCCGCGGCGATCAGGGTCTCCTCGAGCTCCTCCAGCATCGCCTCGTCCACCGGCCGCGCGATCGCGAGGACGGCCCCGAGGCCCTCGTCCATCAGCTCACGGGTGCGCCGCAGTCCCTGCCGAACGCGCTCCCCGAAGGAGCCGAACAGGCTCACGATCCGGAGGCGGGCGCCTGGGGGAGCTCGAGCCGGTGGATGACCGCGCCTTTCGGCCCGAGCGGCGGCAGCGTCTTGCCGTTGAGGGCGAGCTCGACGCCGCTGGCATTGCCGATGGTCACGCGGAAGCGTCGCTCGGCCGCCCACTCGCGGCTGGCGCCGGCCGGCAGCAGCTCCTCGGTGGCGCGCCCTTCATCAGGCTGCACACGGATCCACGTCGGCTCGACCGCCCTGATCAGGAGACGCTGGGGGCCCGAGGCGCCCGTGGCCGTGCCAGCCGCCGGGGGCGGAGCCGACAGGACCGGGGGGCTGCTCGCGGGCGCGGGCGACGTCGGGGCGACTGCGGGCACCTGGGCGGGCGCCGGGACCGGCTGCGACGCCTCGACGGCCGGCGTCATCGGCGCGGCCGCCTGCGGGGCGACCGTGTGGCTCGGCTCCTGGCTGAACGATGCCATTTTCGATGCGGCAACTGAAGTTCCACCCGTTCGCTTCACGGTCAGGTTGACCACGATCAGCGCGATTCCCAGGATCAGCAGTAGGACCAGGCCCACCAGGACCGAGCTGTTGGCCCACGTGGTGCGGTGGCGCGGCGGGGCGCTGGCCGCGTGGGCGGCCGCCCGCTCGCCGGCCAGGGCCTCGTAGTGGCCGAGCGCCGCCTCCGGGCTCTCACGCAGGAAGCTACAGTAGGCCCGGACGAAGCCGCGCACGAAAACCGCCGACGGCAGATCGGTCAGGCGCTCTTCCTCGAGGGCTTCGAGGTGGCGGATCCCCACCCGCGTGGAGCGCGCCATGTCCTCCAGCGAGGCACCCTTCGCCTCGCGGAGCGCGCGGAGGTACCCACCGAGCGAGGTCATCGGGGTCTCAACCGGCGTGGGGTCCTCCGTCATGCCCTCCAGTGTAGCGCGGGTTAGGCGTCGGTCAGCTTAACCGAGACGAGGCGGGAGAGGCCCGGCTCCTCCATGGTCACCCCATAGAGTACGTCGGCGGCCTCCATCGTCTTGCGGTTGTGCGTGATCACCACGAACTGGGTCTGGGTGCAGAGCTCGCGCAGCACCCGCAGGAACCGGTGGATGTTCGCGTCGTCGAGCGGCGCGTCCACCTCGTCGAGCACGCAGAAGGGGCTCGGGCGGTGGTAGAAGATCGCGAAGAGCAGGGCCAGTCCGGTGAGGGCCTTCTCACCCCCCGACATCAACGTGACCGCCTGCAGGCGCTTGCCCCGGGGCTGGGCCATGAGCTCCACCCCCAGCTCCAGCGGATCCTCCTCCCCTTCCTCGGGCGGCACCATACGCAGCTCGGCGCGCCCACCCTCGAAGAGCCGGGAGAAAATGTCGCCGAAGTGCCGGTTGATGTCGTCGAAGGCCTCCTGGAATCGCTCCTGGGCGGTGCGGGTCATCCCGCGGAGGGCCTTCTCGAGGTCCTTGATCGACCCGACCACGTCGTCATGCTGGGTGCGCAGGAAGTCCAGGCGCTCGGTCAACTCGCGGAACTCCTCGTCCGCCACCAGGTTGACCGGGCCCATGGCCTCGAGCTTGGTGGTCAGTTCCTCGTGGCGCTGCCGGACCTGCTCGAGATCCCGCGCGGTGTCGTGGGCGGCCAGCAGCGCCTCGGTGGTCTCGATGGCGTGGCGGCGCCGCGCTTCCTGCACCAGCTCCTCGCGCCGCACGCGGCCTTCCGTCTCGGTCAGATCGAGCTGGTGGAGGTGGCTCACCAGCGCGGTCATCTGGTGCTGCACGTCGCGCAGCTGGGTCTCGAGCCCCTGGCGCTCGTCGATCTGGCGCTGGTGCTCTTCCGCGATGACCGCCACCTCGGCCTCGAGCCGGTCGCGCTCGGCCACCGCATCGCGGGCCTGCGCGTCCGTCCGCTCGCGCTCGGTGGTCAGGTCCCCGCGGCGCTCGGCGGTCTGCGCCCGGCGCCCCACCGACTGCCGCTGCTGGAGGCCGAAGTCCTGCTCGAGGCCCATGATGCGCTCGATATCGCGGCCCAGCGCCTCCACCCGTTCCGCCACCGTGGCCAGGGCGACGCGGCAGACCGTGAGGCGCTCGGTGAGCTCGGCTTCGTCGCCCTGCCCGCTCTCGAGCAGGGCCTGCAGCGTGGTCAGGTCTCCGCCCATCCGGGCCTCCCGGTCCGAGACGGCCGCCAGCGCCAGCTCGAGCTCGGCAAGCCGGGCCGCGGTTTCCTCGCGCTCGCCCGCGAGCTGCTCGCTCTCGGCGGTCAACGTATCCAGGTGGCGCGTGACCCGGTCCGCCTCGCGCAGCACCGATTCGAGGTCCTTCTCGCCCGAGAGCCGCGCGGTCTCCTGCGCCTGGTAGTTGGACTGCAGTCCCTCGAGACGCGTCCGCAGGGCGGTGACCTCGCCCTCGATCGCCTCCGCCTGCGCGCCGGCCGCGGCCGCGTCGCGCTCGAGGCCGCGGATCTCCTCGCCGAGCTGGCGGATCGCCCGCTTGCGGCCGAGCAGCGAGTGATCGTTGCTCAGCCGCTCGCTGTCGCGATGGCCGCCGGTGAGTCGACCGCTCGGCGACAGTACCTCGCCCGACCGCGTGACGTAGGTGGCGACCACACCGTTCCGACGCCAGAGCGTCTCGGCCTGATCCAGATGGGAGACGATGCCGACCCGCCCGAGGAGGTAGTGGAGCAGGGCCGGGCGCGGGCCGCCGACGAGGCGGGCCGCCCAGCTCACTTCCCCCGAGTCGTCGGGGAGGGCCGCCGCGGGCGGTAGCGTCTCGAGCGGCAGCAGGGTGGCCGCGCCCGCGCCCTCGCGCTCCAGGTAGCCGAGCGCGGCCCGCGCGTGCTCGAAGCGCTCCACCACGACCCACTGAAGCCGATCACCGAGGACCGCCTCCACCGCCGCCTCGAGCCCGTTCGGGACTTCCAGAAGGTCCGCCACCGTCCCCACGACGCCGTCCAGGTCGCCCGCGCCGGGGCGCGCGAACATCGCCCGCACGCCCGCGCCGTAGCCCTCGCGCTCCCGCTCCAGGCGCTCCAGCGCGTCCAGCGCCGACTGGCGCGCGGCCAGCTTCACGCGCAGGCCGGCGGCCGCCTCCTGCACCTCTATCCGCGCGGCCTCCCGGTCGCGCCGCGCTGCCTCGATCTCGTGCAGCTCCGTGCTCAGCAGCGAGAGCTGGGCGCCGGCTCGCTGCCCCGCCGCCTCCAGCCGGAGTCGCGTAGCCGCGAGGCCGTCGGCCTCCGCGCGGGCGGCGGCCAGCTCCGCCGCGAGGCGCTCCGCCCGGCGGTCCACCTGGGTGCGGCGCTCGCGGAGCTCGCCGCCCGAGCGCGTGAGCTCCGCGCGGGCGCCCGCGACCCGGATCTGCTCCAGCCGGAGGGCCTCGAAGCGCTCCCGCCGCTCGCCGAGCGCGCTCCGGCAAGCCTCGATCTGCGCCTCCACCCGTTGCACCTCACCCTCCTGCTCGGTGTGCCGCCGCCGGGCCTCCTCGAGGCCCCGCTCCTTCTCATCGCGCTCGGCGGCCAGCGCAACCCGCCGCTCGCCGAGCCCGCGGATCTCCTCCTCCAGGCGCGTCTCCTCCGCGAGCAGGTCCTGGATCTGCAGCCCCATCTGCTCGCGCCGCTCCAGGAGGCGCTCGGCCTCGCCCTGGATCTTCTGCACGGACTGGCGCAGGTCGCTCAGCCGGTACTCCGTGTCCTGGATGGCGGCGGCCTGCAGGGCCTGGCGGCCGGTCAGGGTGGCGATCCGCGCCCGTTGCTGCTCCTCGTTCGCGCGCAGTGTCTCCATCTCGCGCGTGACCGCCTCGTGCTGCGCAGCCCGCGCCGCGTAGTCCGCCGCGAGGAGGGCCAGATCGAGTCCCTGCCGCTCGGCCTGGAGCGCCTTGTACTGCTGTGCCTTCCGCGCCTGGCGCTCGATCGAGGAGAGCTGGCGGCGCACCTCCTCCATGACGTCGCGCAGCCGCTGCAGATTGAGCCGGGTTGCGTCGAGCTTGCCCTGGGTCTCGGAGCGCTGCTGCTTGTAGCGCGCGATGCCCGCGGCCTCCTCGATGAACATGCGGCGCTCCCACGGCTTGGCGGTCAGCACGTGGTTGAGCCGCTCCTGGTCCATGAGGGCGTAGGCCTTCGGATTCACCCCGGTGCCCGCGAAGAGGTCCTGGATGTCGCGTAGCCGGCACACGTTGGTGTTGAGCAGGTACTCGCTCTCGCCGGTACGGTAGAGCCGGCGGGCCACCGCCACCTCGCTCCACGGCACGTTGAGGCCTCCGTCGTTGTTGAAGACGAGGTTGACCTCGGCCATGCCGATCATCTTCCGCGAGGCGGAGCCGTGGAAGATGATGTCTTCCATCTTGGCGCCGCGGAGGGTCTTGGGGCTCTGCTCGCCGAGGGCCCAGCGGATCGCGTCGGCCACGTTGGACTTGCCGCAGCCGTTTGGGCCGACGATGCAGGTGACGCCGGGGAAGACCTTCACGTCGGTCTTCTCCGCGAACGACTTGAAGCCGTGAATCAGGATCGATTCGAGTCGCATGGCCGTCACGCCCGGTAGGGCGTGATCCACTAATACCATGTGGTGACGGCATCAACCAAGAAAAAACCCCACCAGCGGGGGGCGGGGAGGCGCTGCGGCACTAGATATGGGCGCAGGGTTCGGGAGGCTCAGGCCCCCTTGAGCAGGCAGCACTTCTTGTACTTCTTGCCCGACCCGCAGTGGCACGGATCGTTGCGGCCAAGCTTCTGTCCGTCGGCGGTCCTCGGCTCGGCGCGGGCGGTCACCGGGCGCCCCGGCGTGGTGTCGAGGTCGCCGCCCCGCGACTCCTGCCACTCGGGCGCCGCGCGTTGGGCGACCTGGGTCGTCGGGGCGTCCTCCTGGGTCATGCGCACCTTGAAGAGCTGCTCGACCGCCGTCTCCTTCAGGCTGCCGATCATCTCCTGGAACATGTCGAAGGCTTCCTTCTTGTACTCGGTCAGCGGGTCGCGCTGCCCGTAGCCGCGAAGGCCGATGCCCTCCTTCAGGTGGTCCATGTTGAGCAGGTGCTCACGCCAGAGCTGGTTGATGCCGCGGAAGCCCCCACCCTCCCACTCGAGGCCGAGAATGATCCAGCGCTCGAGGCGGTGGAACATCTCGGCGCCCATCTCGCGCTCGCGCTCGCGATAGTGGGCCTCGACCGCCTCGGTGACCTGCTCGACCAGGGCCTCGTGGGAGGCGAGGTCGTCGACCTTCAGGTCGGGCAGGCGGAGGTCGAACTGGCGATGCAGGGCCTCATTGAGCCCCACCAGGTCCCAGTCCTCCTGGTGGGCGTCCGGGCCGGCGTAGCGCGCCACCACCACGCTCATCAGCTCGCTGATCCACTCGAGCACGGTCTCCTCCTGGCTTTCCCCGGCCAGGACCTCGCGCCGCAGCCCGTAGACGATCTCGCGCTGCTTGTTCATGACGTCGTCGTACTCGAGCAGGTGCTTGCGGATCTCGAAGTTGCGCGTCTCCACCCGCTTCTGGGCCGTGCCGATGGCGCGCGTGACGAGCTTGTGCTCGATCGGCTCGCCCTCCTCCATGCCCAGGTGGTCCATGATCCGCTGGATCCGCTCGGAGCCGAAGATGCGCAGCAGGTCGTCCTCGAGCGAGAGGTAGAAGCGCGACGAGCCCGGGTCGCCCTGGCGGCCCGAGCGGCCGCGGAGCTGGTTGTCCACCCGCCGCGACTCGTGGCGCTCGGTGCCGATGATGTGCAGGCCGCCGAGGCCCACCACCCGCTCGTGCTCCGGATCGGTGGCCTTCTTCGCCTCGAGCCAGGCCGCCTCGCGCGCGGCCGCGGGAGCGGTGGCCGGATCGAGCCCCTTCTTGCTCAGCAGGGCCTTTTCCAGGAAGTCGGGATTGCCGCCCAGCAGGATGTCGGTGCCGCGCCCGGCCATGTTGGTGGCGATGGTGACCGTCTTCTCCCGCCCCGCCTGGGCCACGATCTCGGCCTCGCGCTCATGGTACTTGGCGTTGAGCACCTGGTGGGCGATCCCGTGCTTCTTGAGCAGCTTGGAGAGCCGCTCCGACTTCTCGATCGAGACCGTGCCCACCAGCACCGGCTGCCCCTTGGCGTGGCGCTCCGCGATCTCGGCGGCCACCGCGTCGAACTTCTCGCGCTCGGTCTTGTAGACGACGTCCGGGAAGTTGATCCGTCCCAGCGGGCGGTTGGTCGGGATGACGGTCACGTCGAGCTTGTAGATCTTGGCGAACTCCTCGGCCTCGGTGGCCGCGGTCCCGGTCATGCCCGCGAGCTTGTCGTACATGCGGAAGTAGTTCTGCAGCGTGATGGTGGCGAGGGTCTGGTTCTCCCGCGCGATCTTGAGGCCTTCCTTGGCCTCCACCGCCTCGTGGAGCCCGTCCGACCAGCGCCGGCCCGGCATCATGCGGCCGGTGAACTCGTCCACGATCACCACTTGCGGCTGCAGCACCAACCGCCCCTGGTCGTCCACCGTTTCCAGGTCCTTGACCACGTAGTCCACGTCCTTGTGGAAGATGTGGTGGGCCTTCAGCGCCT
The DNA here is from genome assembly GCA_035524955.1 of Candidatus Limnocylindria bacterium. Taxonomy (GTDB): domain Bacteria; phylum Methylomirabilota; class Methylomirabilia; order Rokubacteriales; family CSP1-6; genus CAMLFJ01. The sequence goes on from DATLFG010000105.1 coordinate 127,877, forward strand.
GGTGGATATGGTGGGCGGTCTCGATGTTGGCCGGGTCGGAGAGGTTCTCGATGCCGAGCAGCCGCTCGCAGTAGGCTCCCCCCTGGTCGGTGAGCGAGACGGTGCGCGACTTCTCGTCCACGATGAAGTCGCCCTCGGCCGACTCCTCGATCTCGGAGAGCTTGCCCTCCACGATGGTGGCGGCCCGCTTGAGCCGGGGGATCACCCGGTTCACCTTCTCGTAGAGCGGGGCACGGTTCTCCGCGCTGCGGTCGCGCCCCGAGATGATGAGCGGGGTCCGCGCCTCGTCGATCAGGATCGAGTCCACCTCGTCCACGATCGCGTAGTGGTGCGCGCGCTGGACGATGTCGTCGAGGCTGAACTGCATGTTGTCGCGGAGGTAGTCGAATCCGAACTCGTTGTTGGTGCCGTAGGTGATGTCCGCCGCGTAGGCTTCCTTCCGGGTCACCGGACGCAGGGCGGCCAGCCGGATGTCGGACGAGGCGTAGGCCGGATCGTAGAGGTACTGCATCTCGTGCTGGATCACCCCCACCGTGAGGCCGAGGGCGTGATAGATCGGGCCCATCCACTGGGCGTCGCGGCGGGCCAGATAGTCGTTGACCGTGACCACGTGGGTCCCCCGGCCCGGCAGCGCGTTGAGATAGGCGGGCAGCGTGGCCACCAGGGTCTTGCCCTCGCCGGTGGCCATCTCCGCGATCTTGCCGGAGTGCAGCACCATGCCGCCCATCATCTGGACGTCGAAGTGGCGCATGCGCACGGTGCGCCGCGCCGCCTCGCGGACCGCCGCGAAGGCCTCCGGGAGCAGGTCGTCGAGCTCGGCCCCGTCGGCCAGGCGCCGGCGCAGCTCGATGGTACGGGCGCGCAGGGCCTCGTCGGAGAGGGCCTGCAGGCCCGGCTCCAGCGCGGCGATCGCGGCGACCACCGGGCGCATGCGCTTGACGTCGCGCTCGTGCTTGGTGCCGAAGATCGAGCGGAAGATGGCGTTAAGCATGTCCGGGCCTCATCTTACACCACCCGCTGAGTCCCGCAGGAGCTCCCGGGCGTGGCGGCGCGAGGTTTCGGTCACCCGCTCCCCGCCCAGCATGCGCGCGACCTCGTCCACGCGGGCGCCCCCCCGGAGCGGGGTCACTGAGGTGCGCGTGGCGCCCCGCGTCACCCTCTTCTCGACCAGCAGATGGTGCCCGGCGTAGGCGGCGATCGGGGCCAGGTGCGTCACGCAGAGCACCTGGCGGCCCTCGGACGAGACGCGGAGCTTCTCGCCCACCACGTCGGCGACACGGCCGCCGATGCCCGCGTCCACTTCGTCGAAGACGATCACTGGCACGTCATCGGCCGCGGCCAGGACGGTCTTGGCCGCCAGCATCACGCGCGAGAGCTCGCCGCCCGAGACGACCTTGGCGAGGGGCCGCAGATCCTCGCCCGGGTTGGCCGAGAGCAGCAGCTCGGCGGTCTCGGCCCCGCGCGGCCCCACCCGCCAGCCCCCATCCCCCGATCCGAGCTCGCCCGGGGCGGCCGGCTCGCGCCGCAGGGCCACGCGAAAGCGCCCGTGCTCCATCCCGAGCCCGCGGATCTCCTTCTGGATGAGGCGCTCGAGCCGCTCCGCCCCGCGCCCGCGGGCCTCCGAGAGGGCGGTCGCCTCGGCGCCCGCCGCGGCCGCCGCCTCGGCCACCGCGCGCTCCATGTCCTCCACGATCGCATCGTGGCGCGTGATCCGATCCAGCGCCGCCGCGACCTCCCGTCGGTGGGCGAGGATCGCGGCCACCGAGTCGCCGTACTTGCGCTTGAGCTTGACGATAGCATCGAGGCGCGTGTCGATCTGCTCGAGCCGCTCCGGATCGACGACCGCGCGATCGCGGAGGACGCGCGCGCGGCCGACCACGTCCTCGAGGTAGGCCTGGGCGCCCTCGATCGCCTCGATGGGCGCGGCGGCCTCGGGCTCGTGGCGCGAGACGTCGCGCAGCAAGGCGGCCGCGCGCGCCAGCCGGGCCGCCGCGGACTGCGGATCCTCGTAGAGGAGCCCGAGGGCCTCCTGCAGCCCCGCCGCGATCCGCTCGGCATGCTGCAGCCGGCCCCGCTCGGCCCGGAGCTCGTCCTCCTCACCGTCCTTGAGCTGCAGGCCATCGATCTCGGAGAGCTGGAAGCGGTAGAGGTCTTCCTGGCGGGCGCCCTCGCGCATCTCCTCGCGCAGCCGCAGGAGCGCCGCGCGCGCCTCCTCCCACCGGCGCACCAGCACGCCCACCCGCTCCCGACGCTCGTCCGCCCCCGCGAAGCGGTCCAGCAGCAGGAGCTGCCGCGCCGGCTCCATCAGCCGCTGGTGCTCGTGCTGGCCGTGGAGCTCCACCAGGAGCTCGCCCAGGCGCTCGAGCAGGCCCACGGTGGCGGGCGCGTCGTTCACGAAGGCACGGTGCCGGCCGGTGCGCGCCAGCTCGCGCTTGATGACGAGCTCCCCGTCCCCCACGCGGTGCCCGGCCTCGTCGAGCGCCGCGGCCACCGGGCCGGCCGGGTCGATCTCGAACACCGCGGAGACCACCGCGCTGTCGGCCCCGGTGCGGATCCAGTCGCCCTGGGCGCGGGCGCCGGTGACGAGCAGCAGCGCGTCCACCACGATGGACTTGCCGGCGCCCGTCTCGCCGGTGAGCACGTTGAGGCCGGCGGCGAACGGCACCACCGCCTCTTCCACCACCGCGAGGTTGCGAATCGACAGCTCGCGCAGCATCGTCCCGGCCATGCTACGGCCAACGCCGCGGGGCGCTCAACTGTATCTTATCGCTCGCCCCACTTGAGCTTCGTGCGGAGCACCGAGAAGAAGTTCTTCTGGGGGACGCGGAGGAGCCGGGTCCGGGCAGCGCCCCGGCGCACCTCGACGACGTCGTGCGCCTTGAGGGCGAAGCCGACCTGCCCGTCCAGGGTCAGCATGACGTCCTGGTCGGTGAGCAGGGTGATCGCGATGCGCTGGGTGGCGGGCAGCACGATCGGCCGGTTGGTGAGGGTGTGCGAGCAGATCGGGGTGAGCACCACCGCGTCCATGGTCGGGAACACGATGGGGCCGCCCGCCGACAGGCTGTAGGCGGTCGAGCCGGTGGGGGTCGAGAGGATGAGCCCGTCCGCGCGGTAGCCGGTGGCGAAGACCCCGTCCACCGCCACCTCGAGCCGGATGATACGGCTCATGGCCGACTTGGTGATGACCACGTCGTTGAGCGCGGCGTACTCGCCGAGGCGCTCGCCCTGCCGGTACACACGGGCCTCGAGCAGCATCCGCTCCTCGATGACCAGCTCCCCGCGCAGGTAAGCCTCGAGGGCCGGGAACAGCTCGTCGAGCGTCAGCGCGGTGAGGAAGCCGAGGCCCCCCAGGTTGACGCCCAGGATCGGCACGCCGAGGTCGCCCACCAGGCGCGCCATGCTGAGGAGGGTGCCGTCACCGCCCAGGACCAGCAGGAGATCGGACTGGGCCGGCAGCTCGGCCCGGCCCGCCATCGGCGCCGTCGCCTCGGGACAGAGCCCCGCCGTCTCCTTCTCGAGCACCGGCTGGATCCCGTGGGCCGCGCTCCAGTCGAGCAGCTGCGGCACCACCGTGCGGGCCTCCTCCCGGTCGGTCTTGGCGACGATGCCCAGCCGCTTCACGGCACCGGCACCTCCTCCGCGGTGACCTGGGCGATCTGCGCGTCCAGGTCGGCGAGCGTGCGGCCGGTCTTGGTCAAGAGGAGGAAGAACTCGCGGTTGCCCTTCGGGCCCTTGAGCGGTGACGCGGTGACGCCGCGCGCGTGCCAGCCGTGCAGCACCGCGAAGCGCGCCACTCGTGAAATCACCGCCCGGTGATGGGAGCCGTCCCGGACCACGCCGCCCTTTCCGACCTGCCCCTTGCCGACCTCGAACTGCGGCTTCACCAGCACCACCGCCTCGCCCTTCGACGTGAGCACGCCGAACACGGCGGGGAGCACCTTCTCGAGCGAGATGAACGAGACGTCCACCGTGGCCAGATCGGGCGACTCGGGGAAGGAGTCGACCGGTAGATTGCGCGCGTTGGTCTTCTCCATCACGACCACCCGACCGTCGGCGCGTAGCTTCGCGTCGAGCTGACCCTGTCCCACGTCCACCGCGTAGACCTTCACCGCACCCCGCTCGAGCAGACAGTGGGTGAATCCGCCGGTGGAGGCGCCCACGTCGATGGCCACGCGCCCCCTGAGCTCGATGGCGAACGTGGCGAGCGCGTGCGCCAGCTTGTCCCCGCCGCGACTCACGAAGCGCGGGCGCGCCACCAGCTCGATACGCGCGCCGGGCGCGACCAGCGCGCCCGCCTTGTCCATGCGCTGCCCATCCACCAGCACGTCACCGGCCAGGAGCACCCGCGCCGCCTTCTCGCGCGATTCGAGAAGCCCGCGCTCCACCAGCGCGATGTCCAGACGGACCTTTGTTTTTGCGCGAGTCTCGCCGCCTGCCCTCTCGGTCACGGCGACCGTCTTCCCGCGGACGGCGGCCGCGGTCTTCCGTGGCGGGAGCGGCTTCGACAGGCCACGCTTCTTTGGGGACCTCTTCACGCCGGCTCCTTTCTTGAGCCGTCCGCGCCTTCGGCCAGCGGATGGCAGGGCGGACGATCGCGGAGAAGGACAGTGGAGCGCTGCTGGTGAGGGAACGGCTCGACGACCGCGTTCATGCGGGCTCCTAGGCCCCTGGGACCGTGCCGGAAATCACAACGGTCACAATTATATAGCCGAACCCCCTCCAGGGACGAATTCAGACGGAGCGAATTCGACCGCGAGGTCTCATGACCAAGAGCAGCCCCATGCCGGCCACGAAGCCCCCGATATGGGCGAAGAAGGCCACCCCGCTGCTCGCGCCGAAGCTGCCGAGCCCGTTGAGCACCTGGAGCACGATCCAGAAGCCCAGCACGATCACCGCCGGGACCCTCACGAGTCGGAAGAAGAAGCCCAGCATGATCAGCGTGGTGACGTGGGCGTGCGGGAACAGCAGCAGGTAGGCGCCCAGCACACCGGATACGGCTCCACTCGCGCCCACCATCGGTACTGGTGAGCTCGGGCCGACGGCGGTCTGGGCCAGCGCGGCCGCCACGCCCGACGCCAGGTAGAAGATCAGGTAGCGGCCGTGGCCGAGGGTGTCCTCGACGTTGTTGCCGAAGATCCAGAGGAACAGCATGTTGCCGCCGATGTGAAACAGGCCCCCGTGCATGAACATCGAAGTGAAGATCGTCAGGATCGGCGACGGCAGGTCCGCCACCGAGAGGCAGGCGCCGGTGAGCCGGCAGGGCACCAGACCAAACTCTTCGATGAAGGCCTGCCCGGCCCGCGCGCCCTGTACGCCGCCCACTTCCAGCGAGACCTGGTAGAGGAAGGCCAGCACGTTGGCCACGATCAGGCCAATGGTGAAGATCGGGACGCTGTGGGTGGGATTGTCGTCCTTGAGAGGGAACACGGGTCGCTTACGGCGCCGCGGGACCGAGCATGACGACGGTGGGTGCACTCAGGTAGGTCCGCGCGACCCGCTGCACGTCCTCGGCCGTCACCGCCTCCACCGCGCGCTCGTAGCGCTCGGCGAATCCGGGCCCGACCCCGAGCGCCTCGAAGAAGCCGTCATACCAGGCCAGCCGCGCGTTGGTCCGCCGGTCCAGCGCGAACTGCCCGAGCAAGTACCCCTTGGCCCGCGCCAGCTCGCCCAGGTTCAGGGGATCGCGGCGGACGCGCTCGATCTCCCCCAGCATCGCGGCTTCCGCCCGGACCTGGTTGACCGGCGCGGTGCCGAGCTGTGTGAAGAACACGCCGGGACCCTGACGCGACGGGTAGGCGCCGCCGGTCGAGTAGGCCAGGCCCAGCTTGTCGCGCACCTCGGTGAAGAGCCGCCCGGCCATGCCGCCCCCCAGCGCAGTGGCCAGCACCTTCACCGCCGCGTAGTCGGGGTGCGAGGCGGGCGGGGCGAGGAAGGCGGCCAGGACCTGCGCCTGGGCCGACGGCTTCACGATCACCGTGCGATCCGCACGCGCCGCGGCCGCGGGCGGCGAGGGCTCGGCCTCGGCGGCCCCGGCCGGGGCATCCGCGAAGAGGCGTGCCGCCTCCGCCATCACCAGACGCGTGTCGACGTCGCCGCTGACCGCCAGGATCATGCGCGGGGCCCGGTAGAAGCGCTGGTGATGCGCGACCAGGCGGGCGCGATCGACGCGCTCCAGCGCGGCGGGCCGGCCGAGGACCGGGCGGCCGTACGGGTGATCTCCGTAGACGCGGCTCAGGAGTGTGTCCATGGCCAGCGGGAACGGCTGGTCCTGCCGGCTGCGGAGCGCGGTCAACGTGGCGCGGCGCTCGCCGTCGACCTCGGTCGCGGGCAGCGTGGGCCGGAGCGCGACGTCGGCGATCAGCTCCAGCATCGCTCGCCAGTGTCGCGCGAGCGCGGTGGCGCGGATCTCGGAGTAGTCGAGGTCGGCCGACGCGGCGATGCCGCCGCCCAGGTTCTCCGCGGTCTCGGCGATCTCGAGCGCCGAGCGCCGCTCGGTTCCCTTGAGCAGCACCTGCTGGAGCAGATGGCTGATCCCCGCGTCGTCCTCCGTCTCCCAGCGCGAGCCCATCCGCACGACGAGCGAGGCCGCGGCCACCGGGGTCGCGTTGTTCTGCCGCACCAGCACGGTGAGGCCGCCGGGGAGCTGCTGGCGGGCCGGCTGGGCCACCGCGATTCCCACCCCGCCCCACCCGACCCATCCGAGAACCGCGATGACAGCCAGCGCGGCCACGCGCCGCCGTCTCATCGCGCGCGACCTCGCGGCACGAAGGCCAGGCGCGCGTAGGAGTCAGTGAGGTAACGCCGCGCCGCCTCCCGGACCTCCGCGCCCGTCACCTGACGCACGCGATCCACGTATCCGCGCTCCGCCTCCACGCTCCAGACGGTCTCGGCGCGGCCGTACGCCAGTGCCAGGCCCTCCACCCTCTCACGCGAGAACTCCCGCTCGGCCTCGGAGGCGGTGATCGCACGGGCCAGCTCCTCCGGGGTCACCCCGTCGGTCTGGATACGCCGGATCTCGGCCAGGACGCCGCGCTCCACCGCCTGGTGGTCCCCGCTCTCGAGCTGGGCGGTGATCCCCACCGCGCCCGCGCCCTGGAGCGCGCCGTACCAACCGCTGATCCCGGAAACCAGCCGAGCCCTCTCCCGCAGCGCCTGGTTGAGCCGGGAGCTGCGTGAGCCGCCCAGGATATGGCTCAGCACGTCCACCGCCGCCATGTGGGGATGACCGAGCGGCGGCGCCAGCCACGCGAGGCCGAGCTGCGTCTGTCGCTCGGGGCGCTCGACCGTCCGCGCACGGACGCCCTCGGGCGCCACCGCCGGCGGCAGCGCCTGCCGTGTGTAGCTCGCCGGGGGGACCGCGCCGAAGGCGGCGACCGCGGCGGCGCGGACCTCTGCCGGCTTGACGGGACCGACCACCACCAGCGCCATGTTCTCCGGCACATAGTGGCGCTTGTAGTAGCGGTGCAGTGATTCCCGCGTCGCGGCGCGCAGGTCGGCCGCGTCGCCCAGCACCGGGCGTCCGTACGGATGGCCCTCGAAGAGCAGCCCGTAGAGCTGGCGCCCCAGGGACGACCGCGGATTATCCTCGTTGAGCCGCACTTCCTCGAAGACCACGTCGCGCTCGCGCGCCAACTCGGTAGGATCGAAGATGGAGTTGAGCACCATGTCCGCGATCGTCGAGATTCCGTGCGCCGTGCGCGTCGCGGGCAGCAGCAGGTAATAGAAGGTATAGTCGTTGGAGGTGCCCGCGTTGGTGCGCCCCCCCACCGCCTCGACGTCCCGCTCGACGAATCCGCGCGGCCGTGTCTCGGTGCCCTTGAAGAGCATGTGCTCCGCGAAATGCGAGAAGCCGCGCTCGCCGATCGCCTCGTCGCGGCCGCCGACCCCGGTCCAGAGATGAATGGCGACGGTGGCCGCGGCGTGGTGTTCCTGGATGATGAGGCGGATGCCGTTGGGGAGCACTTCGCGGATGGGCGCGGGCAGCCCCTGGCGCGGTCCGGGCGCGGGCGGCGCCGTCATGCAACCACCGAGCGCGTTCAAGAAGAGGAGGATCGCGCAGGCGCCGACGGCGCGTCTGCCGATGGAGGGGCCCATTGCCGCTACACGGTAGCAGACCCCGAGACAGTTTGCCGGGCCATCTGTAGAGGGGATGCCGGGCAGAACGCCCTCGTGGTGCCAATGTCCAAGGGGAGAGGCAGCTCATAATGTGGTGAAACTAAAGACTAGATGGATACGGAACTCCCCTGGCATCGCGGGTGCATCCTTTGGCTGTCGGCTGGGGCCCCAGAGGGCCAGGAGAAGGAAAACCAGTGGAAACCACAATGAGAACGCAGTCAGAAAGGACGGAAACGACGATGAGAAAGCTGCTTGCAGTGACGATGGGTGTAGTCACGGTCTTCTCCCTCTCGGCCACGGCCGGGATGGCGCAGACCTCCTGCCCCCCCGAGGTGGCGTCGGCGAAGGCGATGCTGACGCAGACCGCCAAGAGCCAGGACGTGCAGGCGCCCCGCTCGCTGGCTGGTGCCCGGGCGCAGGACGTACAGGCCCCGCGTAGCCAGGACGTGCAGGCACCTCGCTCGCTGGCCGGCGCGCGGTCACAGGACGTGCAGGCCCCGCGCAGCCAGGACGTGCAGGCTCCCCGCTCGCTAGCGGGTGCCCGCTCGCAGGGCGTGCAGGCCCCGCGCAGCCAGGATGTCCAGGCCCCGCGTGGCCAGGACGTTCAGGCTCCGCGTGGCCAGGACGTTCAGGCTCCGCGCGGTCAGAACATCCAGGCCCCTCGGGGCCAGGACGTGCAGGCCCCGCGTGGTCAGGACATTCAGGCTCCTCGTGGTCAGAACATCCAGGCTCCTCGGGCCCAGGACGTCCAGGCCCCGCGCGCCCAGGATGTGCAGGCTCCCCGCTCTGCCAGCTTCAAGAAGGCTTCTGGCCTCGTGACCGAGGCCGAGGCGGCATGCAAGGCTGGGAACTCGACGCTGGCGGCCGACAAGGCCAAGGCGGCGATGGAGATGTTGAAGAAGTAGCGCTCTGACGAGCAACGACCGGCCCCGGGGCGATCCCCCGGGGCCTTTTTTTTCCGAGGAGCACGGTCGCCGCCGCGGAATGGTTCAGTAGCCGCACGCCCACACGAAACTCAGCGCCGCCGCCCGGATAGTCCGCCCGGTGCCCGCGGGCGTGGATCATCGGCGGCCGGCGGTGAAGTGGAAGTGGACGTGGTAGACGACCTGCCCGCCCTCGGGCCCGGTGTTGCAGGACACGCGGTAGCCCCGCTCGGCGTAGCCGGTGCGCTCGCCCAGCAGCCGCGCCACCTGCATGCACCGGCCGATCACCTCGGTGTCGCTGGGCTCGAGTCGCGCGATCGACTCGATGTGGCGCTTCGGGACGATCAGCAGGTGGATCGGCGTCTTCGGGTACAGGTCCCGGAAGGCCATGACTTGATCGTCCTCGTACTCGATCTCGGCCGGGCTTTCCTTTGCGGCGATGCGACAGAAGACGCAGGGCTGGGTCACGGGGCCTCCCGGCTCATGTATAATGCTCGCCGCGACGGCAATCCGTCAGGGAATTCGCTCGAGGAGAACGAAATGGGCACGTGTCCCAAGTGCAAGCTGCGCATCCGGAAGAACGGCAACCACGTCAAGCTGGGCTCGGTGTGGCGCCACAAGAAGTGCCCGAACTCCGGGCGCTCCGCGAAGAGCGCCTAGCTCTCCTTCCCCGGTCCCCCGCACCGCTCATCACCAAGCGCCTCACCGCCGCTCGTCAGGGTAGCCGAAACCGGGCGAAGGTGGGAAGAGCCGTCCACCGCATCCCGAACGCCCCGACGAGGAGGCCCGGCATGACAGTCAAGATCATCGCGCTTCTCCTGCTCGTCACTCTCGTCTCGGTCGGGCGCCCGGCGCCCGCCGGGGCTCAGGCGGTGGGCGAAGTCTTCCGGAAGGTGAGCCCTTCCGTCGTGGTGATCCGCTCCAAGGGACGGGACGTATCCGTGTCCGGCCAGGTGCGCTTCGGAGAGATCGGCTCCGGCGTGCTCATCTCGGCCGACGGCAAGGTGATGACCGCGGCCCACGTCGTCCACGCGATGGACGAGATCAGCGTGGAGTTCATCGGGGGCGAGACCGTGCCGGCGCGGGTCGTCTCCTCCGAGCCTGCCGCCGACCTCTCGCTGCTCCAGCTCGATCGCGTGCCCGCGGGCGTCAAGGTCTCCCGGCTGGCCGATTCGCGCTCGGTCCGGGTGGGCGACCAGGTGCTGGTCGTGGGCGCGCCGTACGGGCTCGCCTACTCGCTGAGCGTCGGCTACGTCAGCGCCCGCTGGCCACCGAACAGCGTGTACCCGGCCTTCCCCCTGGCCGAGTTCTTCCAGACCGACGCCACCATCAACACCGGCAACTCCGGCGGCCCTCTCTTCAACCTGGCGGGTGACGTCATCGGGATCGTGAGCCACAACATCTCGAAGGGTGGAGGCAGCGAAGGGCTCGGCTTCGTGGTGACGATCAACACCGCCAAGGATCTCCTGCTCGCCCGGCGCTCGATCTGGACCGGGCTCGAGGGCCACACGCTGTCGGGCGACCTGGCCGCGATCTTCAACCTGCCCCAGCCCGAGGGCTTCCTGGTCAAGACGGTGGCCAAGGGCTCGCCCGCCGAGGAGGTGGGGATTCGCGGCGGGACCAGGACCGCCACGATCGACGGCCAGACGCTGGTGGTCGGCGGTGACGTCCTGCTCGCGGTGGACGGCATCCCCGCCGGGAACCTCGCCGACTACACCCGGATGCGGGAGCACCTGCAGAGGCTGGCCCCGGGCGCGACCATCACGGTGACCGTGCTGCGGGCCGGCCGCGTGCTGAACCTGGTCGGCAAGGCGCCCTGAGCGCGGTACGTCCGGCGCCGAGAAGCACGAAAGGCCGGGGAGCAAGGCTGCTCCGTCCGGCCTCCCGAGATTGTCTACATGGTGGAGGGTAAGGGAGTCGAACCCTCGACCTCGGCGTTGCGAACGCCGCGCTCTCCCAACTGAGCTAACCCCCCGTCAGACCGGCCCATTGTACTCGGGCGGTCTCCGTCCGACAAGCCCGGCGAGGGGCCCCCGCGCGTTTCAGCTCCTGGGGGTCTGCGGATCGGCTCCGAAGGCGCGAAGGAGCGGTGTGAACAGATCCAGCGGCAGCGGGAAGAAGGTCGTGGTGTTCCGCTCGGAGGCCACCTCCCGCATCGTCTGGAGATAGCGCAGCTGTACCGCGATCGGGAAGCGCATGAGCACCTCGGCGGCCTCGCCGAGCTTGGCGGCGGCCTGGAACTCGCCCTCCGCGTTGATCACCTTGGCGCGCCGCTCGCGCTCGGCCTCGGCCTGCTTGGACATGGCGCGCTGCATGTCCTGCGGCAGGTCCACGTTCTTGACCTCCACCGCGGCCACCTTCACGCCCCAGGGGTTCGTGTGCTGGTCGATGATCCGGGTCAGCTCCTCGTTGATCTTCTCCCGCCCGGCCAGGAGGTCGTCCATCTCCTGCTGGCCCAGCACGCTCCGGAGCGTGGTCTGCGCCATCTGGGACGTGGCGTAGAGATAGTCCTCGACGCTGATGACCGCCTTGGCCGCGTCGAGGACGCGGAAGAAGATCACCGCGTTCACCTTCACCGAGACGTTGTCGCGCGTGATGACGTCCTGGGGCGGCACGTCCATGGTGATCGTGCGCAGGCTCACCCGCACCATCTTGTCGATGAACGGGATGAGGAGCACCAGGCCCGGGCCGGTGCCGTCGCCGCCGGGATTGAAGATGGCAGTGGTGCGGCGGCCGAACCGGAAGATCACCCCCCGCTCGTACTCCCGCAGGATGCGGAACGACGAGAAGAAGATGTAGAGCAGGATCACCACCACCGGGATGATGCCGAAGAGGAGCTGGACGCCTTCCATGTAGGGGCCTCCTGGGAGTGCTAGGGGCGCTGCGCCGATCTGGTGACCCTGAGCGTGAGGCCGTCGATGGCCGCGACCTGGACGGGTTCGCCCGCCGCCACGGTCCCGTCCTGGCTCACCGCGCGCCACAGCTCGCCGTCGATCATCACCTGGCCCTCGGGCGCCAGCGCCGACCGGGCCACCCCGAGCCGCCCCACCATGGCGGACTCGCCGGTCACGGAGGGTCGGTAGAGCGCGCGGATGCCCATGGACACCGCGAAGAAGACGAGCGCCGCGGTCGTTCCCACGGTAGGGAGGACCACGGACCAGGACAGCCGGACGCCGGTCGTCTCGGGCGCGTCGTAGAGCATGAGGGAGCCGAGCAGCATGGCGATGACGCCGCCGATCGCGAGGACGCCGTGGCTCACCACCTTGATCTCGGCGATGAGCAGCACCACGCCGAAGAGGATCAGCAGGAGGCCGGCCCAGTTCACCGGCAGGCTCTGGAAGGCGTAGAAGGCCAGGATCAGGCAGATGCCGCCGATGACACCGGGCAGGATCGCCCCGGGGTTGGACAGCTCGAAGAAGATGCCGAGCATGCCCGCCATCATCAGCAGGTAGGCGACGTTCGGGTCCGAGATCAACGCGAGGAACCGGTCGCGGAAGCGCACCTCGATGACCGTGACCGGGGCGTCCCTGGTCGCGAGCGTGACGCGACCCTTCGTGGTCTTCACCACGCGGCCGTCGATCCTGGCGAGCAGATGCGGCACGCTCTCGGCCACCAGGTCCACCACCTTGAGCTTGACCGCCTCCCGCTCGGTGGCCGAGACCGACGAGCGCACCGCCTTCTCGGCCCACTCCGCGTTGCGCCCCCGCTCGGTGGCGATCGAGCGCACGAACGCGGCCGCGTCGTTCGCGACCTTCTTGAGCATCTCCTTGTCCCCGCCGCCGCCGACCGCCACCGGGTGCGCGGCCCCGATATTGGTGGCGGGAGCCATCGCGGCCACGTGCGCGGCCATCGTGACGAAGACCCCCGCGGAGGCGGCGCGGGCGCCGGTGGGAGCCACGTAGACGATCACCGGGATCGGCGAGCCCAGGATGCTCTGCACCATCGACCGCATGGACCGCTCGAGCCCGCCCGGCGTGTTGAGCTGCACGACCAGCGCCTGGGCGCCCTCGGCCTGCGCCCGCTCGATCGCGCCCGCGAGCAGGCGGACCGTGACCGGGGTGATGGCGGAGTCCAGCTCGATCAGCGAGACGGGCGTCGCCGCGGAGGCCGGGCCGTCGATCGAGAGCAGCGCGGTGGAGGCCAGGAGGATGGCGGCGGCGAGGAGAGGCCGGTGCATGGCCGATCTCACGCCGTCATCTTAGCACGCGGCGAGACGCCTAACGGGCGAGGGCGACCACCGAGAGCAGCTCGAAGAGCAGGTTCGCCGCGAGCACGCCGGTGATGGCGCCGGGCCCGTCGTATGGCGGCGAGACCTCGACGATGTCGGCCCCGGCCAGCTCGAGCCCGCGCAGCCCGCGCACCAGGCCGAGGGCCTCGTAGGAGGTCAGCCCGCCGGCCTCGGGCGTCCCCGTCCCTGGCGCGTAGGCCGGATCGCACGCGTCCACGTCGAAGGAGACGTAGACGGGCCCGCCGGCCAGGCGCCGCAGTCGCTCGACCACGGGCGCGACCCCGCGCTCCTTGACGTCCTCGATGCGGATCACCTCGAAGGCGTGCTCGCGGTGGAAGTCGAAGTCCTCGGGGCCGTAGAGCGGGCCGCGGATGCCCACCTGGATGGAGCGCGCGCCGTCGATCAGCCCCTCCTCCATCGCCCGGCGGAACGTGCTGCCGTGGTAGTAGGGCAGGCCGAAGTAGCGGTCCCAAGTGTCCGGGTGGGCGTCGAAGTGCACGAGCCCGAGGCGACCGTGGCGTCTCGCGAGTGCGCGCAGCACCGCCAGGGTTACGGTGTGATCGCCGCCCACGCAGAGCGGGACCGCGCCCGCCTCCACCACGGGCGCCAGCGTCCGTTCGATGGCCGCAAAGGTCGCCTCGATGGAAACCGGCACCGCGTCCACGTCGCCGCAGTCGGCGACCCGGAGCCGCTCGAAGGGATGCACGCGGAGGGCCGAGTTCCAGGGCCGGATCAGCGAGGATTGCTCGCGCACGTGGCGCGGGCCCATGCGCGCGCCCGAGCGGTAGGAGCAGCCACCGTCGAAGGGGATGCCGCAGAGGGCCACGTCGAGCGCCGCCGGCGATGGGACGTGCGGCAGGCGCATGAACGTGGCCGGCTGCGCGAAGCGGGGAGACGCGAAGCCGTCGTGCGGTTTCGGATGCTCCGGGGACGCGGCCATGGCCGGTGGGGGCCGCCGACCGCGACTAGAGCTGGCTGCGCAGCGTCGCCACCGCCGCGGCCAGCCGGTCGATCTCGCCCGCCGTGGTGTGAACCGAGAAGCTCGCGCGCAGGGTGCCCGCGACGCCGAGGCACCGCATCAGCGGCTGGGCGCAGTGAAACCCCGCGCGCACCGCGATGCCCTGCTGGTCGAGCAGCGCGGCGCCGTCGTGGGGGTGCAGCCCCTCCACGTTGAAGGCCACCACCGCGCCCTTCATCTCGGGGTTGCGCGGGCCGTAGATCGTGACCCCGGGAATCTGCGCGAGCCCGTTCAGGCAGCGAGCGACCAAGGCCTGCTCGTGGGCCAGCACACTGCTCATGCCGAGCTTGCCGAGGTACTCGCAGGCCGCGTGCAGCCCCTCCGCCTCCGCGATCGGGGGCGTGCCCGGCTCGAAGCGCCACGGGAGATCGTTCCACTGCGCGCGGTCGATCCAGACCTCCTTGATCATCTCGCCGCCGCCCCAGGCGGGCTCGAGCCGGTCCAGCACCTCGCGGCGCCCGTACAGCACCCCGATGCCGGTAGGCCCGAGCATCTTGTGGCCGGAGAAGGCGTAGAAATCGGCGCCGATCGCGTGCAGGTCGAGCGGGAGATGCGGCACCGCCTGGGCGCCGTCGAGCAGCACCAAGGCCCCGGCTCGATGCGCGCGCTCCACGATGTGGATGACCGGGTTGATGGTGCCGAGCACGTTGGAGACGTGGGCGACGGCGACCATCCGCGTGCGCGCCGAGAGCAGGCGGTCGAAGGCCTCGAGGTCGAGATAGCCCTCCCCGACCACCGGGATCGCGCGCAGCAGCGCGCCCCGGTCGCGGCAGGCCATCTGCCACGGGATCAGGTTCGAGTGGTGCTCGAGCTCGCTGACGATAATCTCGTCGCCCGCCTTCAGGGTTCGCCCCACCGCCTGGGCCACCAGGTTGATCCCCTCGGTGGTGCCGCGCGTGAAGATGATCTCCTCGCGGCTCCCGGCGCCCACGAAGGCGCGCACCGCGTCCCGCGCCGCCTCGTACCGCTCGGTGGCCTCCTCGCCCAGGGTGTGGATGGAGCGGTGCACGTTGGCGTGGCTCGTCTCGTAGTAACGCGAGATGGCCTCGATCACCGCGAGCGGTTTCTGGCTGGAGGCGGCCGAGTCGAGGTAGACGAGCGGATGGCCGTTCACCACCCGGGAGAGGATCGGAAAGTCGCGGCGGGTCTTCTCGCCCAGGGTCATCGCGTCACCTCGTGACCGCTGAGGGCCTCCTGCAGGACACTCAGCGGGAGCGTCACGCACTTCATCCGTGACGGTCGGATATCGGAGTCGAGCCGCTCCAGCAGGCTCGCGGGTGTCTGGGTCCGCGCGAAATCCACCGGCTGGCCGAGCGCGGCTTCGAGCAGCAGATCGGCGGAGGCCGCGCAGATCGCGCAGCAGTCGCCGGTCCAGCGAGCCTCGGCCAGGCGTCCGTCGGTGAGGCGGCCCTGGATGCGCACGCGGTCGCCGCAGAGCGGGTTCACGTCCTCGTGGGCCACGTCCGGGCGCTCGATCGCGCCGCGGAACCGCGGCCGGCGGAAGCGCTCCCGGATCACGCCGCTGTAGAGCGCCATGCTACGAAGACAGCTCGCCGCGCGCCCCGGTCTTGCGGTAGGGCGGGAAGCGGTAGGCGCTGTCGCGCGAGAGCAGGCCGCCGTGGCCGAGCGCGGCGATCTCGGCCGCTCCCGTCGGGAGCCCGGCCAGGATGCGCGGCAGCACCAGGTCGAACGTGGTCGCCTGCGAAAACATCCCACAGGCGGGCATGCCGAGCACCGGGTGCCCCCGGACCTCCGCGATCCACAGCAGGCTCCCCGGATGGGCCGGCGCGCCGTGCCGGATCATGCGGCCGCCCAGGAGCTCGAGCCCCGCGAAGACGGGATCCAGCGGGTCGAGCGAGCCGGCGCCCGCCGCGATCAGGATGTCGGCGCCGGCGGCCAGCAGGCTCTCCATCAGGGCGGCGACCGCGGCGGCGTCCCCCGCCGCGTAGCGCACCGGCAGGAGGCGCGAGCCGAACCAGTCCACCTTCTCGGCCAGGGACGATTCGAAGCGCTGGCGCTGCGGCGGGGCGAGGCTCTCGCGGCTCAGCGCGGCGAGCACGCGGGGCTGGAAGGGTTTCACCGAGACGAGCCCACCCGCGGCCGCCGCGCGGCTCTCCGCGTCCTTCACGAGCCGCTCCGGGATGGCCAGCGGGGTGATCTTGGCACGGGCCACCGGCTCGCCGGACTCCACCGGCTGCAGATCGTAGAGCGTGAAGACCGACATGCCCTCGAGGCCGTTGACCGCCGCCACCGCGGGCGCGTTGACGCCGACGAGGCCGCGCCGCTGCGCCGCGAGCGTCCACTGTCCGCCGGTGTAGCCCTTGACCTCCACGTTGGGGCCGCACGCGGCGGCGGCCAGGCGCGAGCCGGCCGGCTCCTCGTGCACGTCGCCCGGCTCCAGCTCGAGCAGGTGCACCTCCTGCCACGGCAGCGTGAGCAGCCGCGCGGCGGCGGCCGCGTCGAGCGCCTGCCCCTTGGCGATGGCCACCTTCCCGGCCTGGTCGCGCACGTCATGGCAGGCGATGAGTCGCTCGAGGGCGTCGGGGGTCGCGCCCGCATGCTGGATGGCGACGGCCTTCATCGGCTGGCGGTCATCCGCTCGCGGTGCCGGCGGTCATCGGTTCGCGGCATCGGCGGTCGTCCGTTCGGGGCACTGGCGGTCATCCGTTCGCGCTAATGCATTGTTCTGATTGGGGGGGAGCGGCGCCGCTCCTCCCCCAAGCCCCCCCACCACATTCATCATTCGTCTGTCCTCATCATTCGTCATTCGCCTCTTCTTCACCTCTTCTTCACCTCTTCTTATCCATCTGGCGCGGCTACTTGAGGCCGCGGCGGACTTTTTCGGAGATCGGCATGCCGGTGGCGTTGCGATGGGTGGCCAGGGCCTCGGCCAGGATGCTCAGCGCGATCTCGGCCGCGGACTGGGCGCCCAGGTCGAGACCGATCGGCACCCGCACCCGCAGCAGGGCCTCCTCGGTCACGCCGTCCTCGCGCAGCAGGTTCAGGATCGCCGTCCCGCGCCGCGTGCTGCCCAGGAGCCCGATATAGCCCACCGGCGTGCCGAGCGCGTGGCGCAGCACCGGGAGATCGTACTTGTAGTCGTGGGCCACCAGCACCAGCGCGGTGGTCGCGATCAGCGGCACCCGCTGCACGAGCTCGGAGGGCACGCCGATCCGGAGGTCGTCCACGTCCGGGAAGCGCTCCTTGGTGGCGAAGCGCGGCCGGCCGTCCACCACGATGGTGCGGAAGC
Organism: Candidatus Limnocylindria bacterium; assembly: GCA_035524955.1. Lineage (GTDB taxonomy): Bacteria > Methylomirabilota > Methylomirabilia > Rokubacteriales > CSP1-6 > CAMLFJ01. The sequence goes on from DATLFG010000105.1 coordinate 145,411, forward strand.
CGAGCGTCCTGGCCAGCGTGACGAGCGGCATCGCCACGTGGCTGGCGCCGACCACGACCAGCGTGGAAGGCGGCGAGAAGACCTCCGCGAAGGCGCGCACGTTCTCCAGGAGCAGCGTGCGCGCCTTGCCCGCGGCCATGGCCTCGCGGGCCTCCGCGGTGAAGCGCTGATCGAGGAAGGCCTCGCCGAGGCTGCCCTCCTGCCCGCCGTCGTCGAGGAGCAGGAGTTTGGCGCCGTGGTGGGGGGCATCGAGACGGGTCACGATCACGGCGCGGCCGCCCCGCTCGGCGTGGACGCGGGCGCGCTCGTAGTAGGTCAGCGTGATGTCGTCCTTGTCGTCGAGCGCCACCGGCTCCAGGAAGACCTCGATGGTGCCGCCGCAGGTGAGCCCGATCTCCCAGGCCTCCTCGTCGCCCAGGTTCAGCTCCAGCAGCCGCGGGGCGTTCTTGCCCAGCACGCGGGCCGACTCCTCGATGACCTGCGCGTCCACGCAGCCGCCGATGGTCACGGAGCCGAGCACGCGCCCGCCCTCGCCCACCAGCATCTTCGCCCCTTCCTTCCGGGGCGTGGTGCCGCGCGTGTTGACGAGCGTGGCCACCGTCACCTTCGACTCGTTCCGCTTGAGCTGATTGAGCTGCTCGGAGAGCTCGGTCATGTCCGCTACCTCAGGTTGAGATGGCCGGCCAGGTCGCGCAGGCTCGCCAGGTTGTGTGCGGCCGCGAAGTGGTCCACGAGCGGGAGCGCCGCCGCCATGCCGCGCGTCAGGGGCTCGTAGGACGGGTTGCCCAGCAGCGGGTTGAGCCAGATGAGCCGGCCCGCCTTGCGCTTGATCGTCAACATCTCGTTGGCCAGGATCTCGGGCTCGCCGGTGTCCCAGCCGTCCGAGAGCACGAGCACGATGGTGTGCCGGTCCACCAGGTTCCCCCACCGGGCATTGAACTCCTGCAATGATTCTCCGATCCGCGTCCCGCCGGAGAAGTCCTTCACCTCCGTGAGCTTGGCCAAGGCCTGGCGATACGACGCCCCTTTCAGATGGTCGGTGACCCGCGTGAGGCGCGTGGAGAAGGTGAAGGTCTCCACCCGGCCGAAGACGTTCTGGAGCGCGTAGAGGAACTGGAGCAGGAAGCGGCTGTAGAGGTCCATCGAGCCCGAGACGTCGCAGAGGAGCACCAGGCGCACCTTGCGCCTCCGCCGCTCTCTCCTCCGGAGCTCGATGAGCTCGCCCTTCATCAGGTTGGCCCGCATGCTGCGCCGCATGTCGATGACCCCGCCCCGCCGGGTCGGCCGCTTGCGCCGGCTGATGCGCCGGGCCAGCCGCTTGGCGATCAGGATCGTGAGCCGGGCCACCTCGTCGAGATCCTCAACCGGGAAGGACGAAAAGTCCTGATCCATGAGGATTTCCTTATCGCTGACTCCCGGGACCTCGAGCGGCTCCCCGTCGTCGTCGCCCTGCTCCTCCCAGCCTTCGAGCGCCACCGAGACCCTCTTCTGCGCCGCTTCCGCCCCGGTATTGCCGGCGTGCTCTTCCGGGATCGCGGCCTCCGTCGGGCTCATGAGGCCGTCGAGCCCCTGCCCCTCCTCGGCCTGGAAGCGCCAGAAGACGTCGAAGCAGCGATCGAAGGCGGGAAACTCCTCCCGCCGGGCGACCAGGGTCGTGCGCAGCGCCAGGTAGACGTCCTGGCGGTCCAGCAGATCCACGACCTCGAGCGCCCGCACCCCGTCCATCAGCTCGCCGACCGTGAGCGGCAGTCCCGCCGCCCGCAGCATCTGGCCGAAGCGGAGGACGGCGGTGGTGAGGTCGCGGGGGCCGGCCATCCTAGCCCTCGGCGGCCACGAAGCGCTTGAGGCCGCCCGCCGTCAGCTCCCGCTTGAAGCGCTTGATGTCGTCGGCGTCCTTGAGCACGCAGCCGAGCGTCTCCAGCACCAGCTCCTCGTCGAGGTGATCGGCGTGCAGCGAGGCGAGGGCCTGCGCCCAGTCGAGGCTCTCCGCCACCCCCGGCACCTTGGAGAGGCGCATGGTGCGAAGACCTTCCATGAAGCGAGAGATCTCGCGGGCGAGCGCTTCGTTCACCTCCGGGACCTTGCGGGTGACGATGCGGACTTCCTTCTCGAACCCCGGGAAGTCGATCCACAGATAGAGGCACCGTCGGCGAAGCGCATCGGAGAGCTCGCGCACCCGGTTCGACGTGAGTATGACGTACGGGGGATGCGCGGCCTTGATCGTGCCGAGCTCGGGGATCGTCACCTGGAACTCGGCAAGTACTTCGAGGAGGAACGCCTCAAATTCTTCATCTGAACGGTCCACCTCGTCCACTAGCAGCACCGGCGGCGTGCCATCCTGGCTGATCGCCTGGAGCAGCGGGCGACGGATCAGGAAGGGCTCGGAGAAGATGGTTGCCTCTTTTTCCCGAAGAGTGTGGGTGGTCGCCTCCTCGAGCTTGATGTGCAGGAGCTGCTTGGGGTAGTTCCACTCGTAGAGCGCCTGGGCCGCGTCGAGCCCCTCGTAGCACTGGAGGCGAATGAGATTGGTATCGAGCATCCGCGCCATCACCTTGGCGACCTCGGTCTTGCCGACGCCCGCGTGCCCCTCGATGAGGAGCGGCTTCTTGAGCGTCATGGCCAGGTGCACCGACGTCGCGATGGCCGGGTCCGTGACGTAGTCGGCCGCTTCCATCATCTGCTGGATCTTCTCGATCTCGGCTCTCATGGCCCTCTCAGTCTACACCGCGTGATCGCCTGCCCGGAGGTTCGCCCGGATCTTCTCATAGTCGTCGGGCGTGTCCACGTCCGGCGGCATGGGCAGGTCGAGATCGACCCACTCGACGCGGGCCGGCTCCTTCTGGATGATCGGCCGCGCGCCCTGGTCGCCCGTCAGGCGCAGCAGCTCGGGAAAGATCTCGCGCTTGAACAGCACCGGATTGCCGTGGCCGTCCCGGTAGCGCGGGGCCACGATGAGCTTGGGGCTCGTGCGTCGGGCCGCCAGCAGGGCCGGGATGATCGAGGGCGCCAGCAAGGGCTGGTCGCCGAGCGCGATCAGCGCCGCGTCGACCGACGCGGGGAGCGCGGCGATGCCCGCGCGCACGGAGCCGGCCTGGCCCTCTTCGGGGACCGGGTTCACCGCGATCTGCACGTCGATGCCGGCCAGGGCGGCCTCGATCGGCTCGACGTCGGGCCCGGTCACGACCCACACCGAGTCCACGCCGCCCGCGAGAACACGCTCGACGACGTACCGGACGATGGCCCGGCCGCCTACCGGCATGAGCAGCTTGGCCTGCCCCATCCGGCGCGAGAGGCCGGCGGCGAGCACGACCCCCGCGATCACGCTTCGCCCCAGACGCGACGCCCCGCGGAGATCATCCCGCGGGGCGTGTCGACTGGACGTCTCACCCGAGCGGCTTACTTCACGGCCGCGGCGGCCGCCTCCATCGCCCGCTTGGCGAAGACCCGGACCAGGTGGCTCTTGTACTCCACGGTCCCCTGCAGATCGGCCTGGACGTCCACGCCCTCGGCCGCCTTCTCGGCCGCCGCCTGGATGGACGCCGCGTCGGCCGCCTTGCCGGTGATCGCGGCCTCCACGCCCTTGGCGCGCACCGCCTTGGTGCCCGCGCCGGTGACCGCGACGCTCGCCTTGCCGACCTTGCCGCCGTCCACTGTCAGCACCGCGGCCACACCCACGACCGCGAACCGGGAGGCCGGGTGCGGGAACTTCATGTAGGCGGCGCCGGTCCTGCCCGCCATCGCGGGGACGCGCACCTCGGTCAGGAGCTCGTCCTCCGCGAGCGCGGTGGTGAGCAGGCCCTTGAAGAAGTCATCGGCCTTGATCGTCCGCTTGCCCTTGGGGCCCTCGGCCACCATCTCCGCGCCGAGGGCGATGATCGCGGCCGGGTAGTCGGCGGCCGGGTCCGCGTGGGCCAGGCTGCCGCCGATCGTGCCCATGTTGCGCACCATCGGGTCCCCGATCTGGGCGGCCACCGCGGCGAGCATCGGACACTTCGATTTCACGACCGGCGAGGACTCGACCTGATAGTGGGTGGTCATCGCCCCGATGACGAGCGTGGCGGCGTCTTCCTTGATGCCGGAGAGGCCGGCGACCTTCCGGAGATCCACCAGGTGCTTCGGTTGGGCCAGACGCAGCTTCATGGCCGGGAGCAGGCTGTGGCCGCCCGCCAGCAGCTTGGCATCGTCCTTGTGGCGCCCGAGCAGCTCCAGCGCCTCTTTCACCGTCCCCGGCGTGTGGTACTCGAACTGGGCTGGGTACATGTCGGCGTCTCCCCCTTACTTCCTGGATTTGGCGGCCTGAACGGTCTTCCAGACCCGTTCCGGCGTCAGCGGCATGGCGTCGATGTGGTCCACGCCGAGCCCCGACAGGGCGTCCACCACCGCGTTGACCACCGCGGGCGTCGAGGCGATCGTGCCGGTCTCCCCCGCGCCCTTGACGCCGAGCGGGTTCACGAGGGTGGGCGTCTCGGTGCGGCCGGTCTCGTAGAATGGCAGCATGTCCGCCTTGGGAAGCGTGTAGTCCATCATGCTCCCGCTGACGAGCTGCCCGGAGGCGCCGTCGTACACCGCCTCCTCCCAGAGCGCCTGCGCCACCCCCTGGGCGATGCCCCCGTGGACCATGCCGTCCACGATCATCGGGTTGATCACGTTGCCGACGTCGTCCACCGCCAGGTATCGCAGGATCTTCACGTGGCCGGTGTCCGGATCCACCTCGACCACGCAGGCGTGGGCGCCGAAGGGGAAGCAGAAGTTGGACGGGTCGTAGAAGCTCGTCTCCTCGAGACCCGGCTCCACGCCGTCCGGATAGTTGTGCGGCACGTACGCGGTGAGGGCCACCTGGCCGAACGGGATCGCCTTCTGCGGCGAGCCCTTCACCACGAACTGGCCGCCCACGTACTCCATGTCCTTCGGGTTCGCCTCCAGCAGATGGGCGGCGATCTTCTTGCCCTTCTCCTTGATCTTGTCGAGCGACATCACGATCGCGGTGCCGCCCACGGAGGCCGACCGGCTGCCGTAGGTGCCCATGCCGAACGGCACCCGGCCGGTGTCGCCGTGGACGATCTCCACGTCGTCCATCGGGATGCCGAGGGAGTCCGCGACGATCTGGGCCATCGTGGTCTCGTGCCCCTGCCCGTGCGAGTGGGAGCCGGTGAACACGCTGACCTTGCCGGTGGGATGCACCTGGACCTTGCCGGACTCCCAGAGGCCGGCCTGGGCGCCGAGGGACCCGACGACCTTGGACGGCGCGATGCTGCACGCCTCGATGTAGGTGGAGAAGCCGATGCCCATCAGCCGGCCCTGCGCGCGCGCCGCCGCCTGATCGGTGCGGAACTTCTTGTAGTCGAGCATGCCGAGCAGCTTGTCGAAGGCGCCCAGATAGTTGCCGCTGTCGTAGGACAGCGCCACCTTGGTCTGGTAGCCGTCGGAGAACTTCGGGATGAAGTTCTTCTTGCGGATGTCGGCCGCATCCATCTTGAGCGCGGCCGCGGCGGCGTCCACCATGCGCTCGAGCAGGTAGCAGGCCTCGGGCCGGCCAGCCCCGCGGTAGGCGTCCACCGGCGTGGTGTTGGTGAAGACGCCGGTGACCTCCGCGTGGATGGCGGGCCACTCGTAGACGCCGTTGAGCAGGGTGGCGTACAGATAGGTCGGCACCGCCGGCGCGAACGTCGAGAGATACGCTCCCAGGTTGGCGGTGGTCTTGACCCGCAGGCCCAGGAACTTGCCGTCCCGGGAGACCGCGATCTCGGCGTCGGTCACGTGATCCCGCCCGTGCGCGTCGGTCTGGAAGGCCTCGCGGCGGGAGGAGGTCCAGCGGATCGGCCGCTTGATCTGCCGGGTGGCCCAGGTGCAGACCGTCTCCTCGTTGTAGAGGAAGATCTTGGAGCCGAAGCCGCCGCCCACGTCGGGCGCGATCACCCGCACCTTGTGCTCGGGGATGCCCAGCACGAACGCGGTCATGAGCAGCCGGTGCACGTGGGGGTTCTGGGACGTCACCCAGAGCGTCCAGTCGCCGGTGGAGTCGTCGTAGCGCGCCACGCAGGCCCGCGGCTCGATCGCGTTGGCGACCAGGCGCTGGTTGACGATCCGCTTCTTCACGGTGACCGGCGCCGCCTTGAAGGCGGCCTCGGTGGCGGCCGCGTCGCCGATCGCCCAGTTGAACGCGACGTTCCCGGGCGCCACCTCGTGGATCTGGGGCGAGCCCTTGGCCGACGCCTTCTCGGTGCTGGTCACCGAGGGCAGGACTTCCCAGTCCACCGCCACCATCTCGGCCGCGTCGCTGGCCGCCGACTGGCTCTCCGCGATGACGATGGCCACCGGGTCCCCGACGTACCGCGCGGCGTCCGAGGCCAGCGGCATGTGCGGCGGGATCTTCAGCTCGGGCAGGAGCCACCCGCAGGGTAGCGAGTTCACCCCGGTCATGTCCTTGCCGGTGAAGATCGCCACGACCCCGGGAGCCTTCGAGGCCCGGGCGGTGTCGATCTTCCGGATCTTCGCGTTGGCGTGCGGGCTGCGCACGAAGACCGCGTGGGTCAGCCCGGCCAGCTTCAGGTCGTCGGTGTAGTTGCCCTTGCCGGTGATGAACCGGGGATCCTCACGCCGTTTGATGCTTGCGCCGAGCACACGGGCGGTGGCCATGGTCGCGCCTCACTTCCCCGCCATCTTCTCGGCGGCGTACTGGATGGCCTTGACGATGTTGTGGTAACCGGTGCAGCGGCACAGGTTGCCTTCCAGATCGTGGCGGATCTGCGCCTCGGTCGGCCGCGGATTGCGCTGCAGCATCTGGTGGGCCGACATGATCATGCCCGGCGTGCAGAAGCCACACTGAAGTCCATGCTTCTCCCAGAAGGCGTCCTGGATCGGGTGGAGCTTGCCGTCCTTGGCGAGGCCCTCGATCGTGAGGACCTGGGCGCCGTCGCACTGCACCGAGAGCAGCGTGCACGACTTGACGGCCACGCCGTTGACATGCACCGTGCAGGCGCCGCATTGACTCGTGTCGCACCCGACGTGCGTGCCGGTCAGACCCGCCTGCTCCCGGATGTAGTGCACGAGCAGCAGCCGCGGCTCCACTTCATGGGACTGGGGGGCACCGTTGATCGTCATCGACACGGTCTTTTTCACCGCGCTACCTCCTGAGTGAAAGGTCCGAGGCCGGGGAAGCGCCCCAACCGTATGCCGGGCCGGGGACGGTGTCAAGGGGTGGTGAGGAGCCGGCGTCCCTCGACGCGCGCCTGCTCGAGCACCTCCCGGACCGGGAGGCCCTTGTCACGCGCGATGCGGCGGACTTCCTCGAATTCCGGGGTGACCGTGACCACCCGGCCCTCGAGCCGGGACACCTTGAACGTCACCGGGCCGTAGGCGGTGTCCAGCCGCACCATCTCGCGCTCGAGGCGGCTGCGCTGGTACGCGGTCCAGCGCACGCCGATGGTGGAGGACTCCTCGAAGAGCAGCCGCGAGAGGTCGGAAACCCGCCCCGGCTCGCAGAGGGCGGTCAGGACCACCCCCGGCCGGCTGCGCTTCATGATCACCGGGGTGAGCCAGACGTCCAGCGCGCCCGCCTCGAGCAGGCGCTCCAGCAAGGGCTCGTAGAGCTGGGGAGACATGTCGTCCACGGTGGTTTCCACCTGGACGATGGTCTCGGCCCGGGCGGTGACCATGGCCAGTGGGGCCTCGCCCACGAAGAGCCGCAGCACATTCGGTGTCTCCAGCTCCATGGTGCCGGCCCCGTAGCCGACCGCGGTGACCCGCATCGCCGGCATCGACCCCGCCCCGGCGGCCAGGGTCGTGAGGATGGCCGCGCCGGTGGGGGTCACCAGCTCGCGGCGGATGCCGGTGTCCAGCGTCGGGAACCCCTTGAGCAGCTCGGCGGTGGCCGGCCCCGGCACTGGCATGCGGCCGTGCGGACCGTCCACGAAGCCTCCGCCCACCGGGAGCGTGCCCACGTGCACTGCGTCCACCCCGAGAAGGTGGAGGCCGATGCAGGCCCCGGTGACATCGACGATCGCGTCCACCGCGCCCACCTCGTGGAACTGCACGCGCTCCGGAGTGGTCCCGTGCACCCGCGCCTCCGCCTCGGCCAGCCGCCGGAAGATCCGCGAGGCGGTGTCCCGCACCGTGGGATCGAGACGGCTCCGCTCCAGGATGTCCAGGATCTCCCGGAGCCCGCGATGGGCCGCCTCGTGGTGGCCGAGCTGCACATCCACCTTGGTGGCGCGGAAGCCCGCCTTGATGACCTCGCGGCGCTCGAGCCGGTAGCCGTCCACGCCGAGCCCGGCCAGCTCGCGCGCGAGCGCCTCGAACGGCGCGCCCGCGTCCACCAGCGCGCCCAGGATCATGTCCCCCGAGGCGCCGCTCGGGCAGTCGAAGTAGGCCAGGCGCATGGACTACAACCGTGACTTCTCTCTCATATCCGCTCGGCTCGCCTTCGGCTGCACCTCGCCCGGCGGCTTCGAGGCGAGCTTGTTGATCTGATTGGCCTGGGCGGCGGCGCCGTAGCCGTTGTCGATGTTCACCACCGAGACGCCTGGGGCGCAGGAGTTCAGCATGGCCAGCAGCGCGGCCACGCCCCCGAACGAGGCGCCGTAGCCCACGCTGGTCGGGACCGCGATCACCGGCCGGTCCACGAGCCCGCCGAGCACGCTGGGAAGCGCGCCCTCCATGCCCGCCACCGCGATGATCGCGTTCGCCTCGTTGAGGCGGTCCAGATGCGGCACCAGGCGGTGGAGCCCCGCCACCCCGCAGTCGAACACCCGCTCGACATGGTTGCCCATCGCCTCCGCGGTGACCGCGGCCTCCTCGGCCACCGGCTGATCGGAGGTGCCCGCGCTGACCACGACGATCAGCCCGACGCCGTCTCTCGCGACGGGCTTCACGACGACCAGCCGCGCGGTCTCGTGCACCCGGCACGGCAGCCCGCTCGCGAGCAGCGCGGCCACCACCGCGGGCTCCGCGCGCGTGGCGAGCACGTTGTCGTGCCCCTCGGCGAGCCGCCGCACGATCGCCACCACCTGCTCCGGCGTCTTGCCCGGGCAGAAGACGGCCTCGGGCACCCCGTGGCGCAGCGAGCGGTGGAGATCCACGCGCGCGAAGCGGAGATCCTCGACGGGCAGCGCGCGGAGCCGGGTCAGCGCCTGCTCGGGCGCCAGGGCGCCGGCCGCGACGGCCTCCAGCAGCGCCCTTACTTTCTCCCGATCCACTTCAGCACCTCGTTGGCGCTGCCGCTGCGGAAGCCCTGCAGGTCGAGCGTGACGTAGAGGTAACCCAGCTCGCGGAAGCGCCGGACGATCGCCCCGTGCCGGTCCTCCTGCCAGAGGCGCGGCATCTCCTCCGGGACCACCTCGAGGCGGGCCAGGCGGTCGTGATCGCGCACCCGGAACTGGCGGAAGCCCAGGCTCCGCACGAAGGCCTCCGCGTCGTCCACGCGCCGGAGCTTCTCGGCGGTGATCGCGTCGCCGTACTGGAAGCGGGACGACAGACACGCGAAGGAGGGCTTGTCCCAGGTGGGCAGCCCGAGTTCCTTCGAGAGCGTCCGGATCTCCGCCTTCCACAGCTCGGCCTCGATCAGCGGGGCACGCACGCCGCGCGCTTCCGCGGCCTTCATGCCCGGCCGGTGATCGCCCAGGTCGTCCATGTTGGCGCCGTAGATGACCTGCGCGGTGCCCGCCGCCCGGGCGAGCGGCTCGAGCCGCGTGAACAGCTCTTCCTTGCAGTGAAAGCACCGGTCCGGCGCATTGCGCGCGTACTCCGGCCGGTCCAGCTCGCGGGTGCGGATGACCTCCTGGCGCATGCCGAGGAGGCCGGCCAGCCGCCGCGTCTCCTCGAGCTCGGCGGCCGGGTAGGTCTCCGAATCGGCGGTCACCAGCGTGGCGCCGTCGCCGAGGGCGTCCTTCGCGGCCCGGGCGAGAAAGGTCGAGTCCACGCCGCCGGAGAAGGCCACGATCACCCGGGTCATCCCGCGGATGACGTCCACCAGCCGGTCGTACTTGGCGTCGAGCGCGGCCTGATCCGCCATCGCGTGCTCTACCTCAGGATCGGTCCCGCGAGCTGCGCCAGCGGAACCATCGGCCGGGCGCCCACGTGGGTGATGACCTCGGCGGCGGCCAGCGAGCCGAGGCGCCCGCAGGTCGGCAGGTCGAGGCCCTGGCTGAGCCCGTAGAGCACGCCGGCCGCATAGAGATCCCCCGCACCCGTCGTGTCCACCACCGCGTCCCCCAGGTGCGCGGACACCGTGTGCAACCGCCCGTCCGCCACGATCACCGAGCCCTTGGCGCTCCGGGTGAGCGCGGCGACCTGGCAGTGCCCGCGCACCCGGGCCAGCGCGGTGTCGAAGTCGCTCACCTCGTAGAGCGCGCAGATCTCGGCCTCGTTGGCGAAGAGGATGTCCACGTGACGCTCGACCAGGTCGAGGAACGCCGCGCGATGCCGCCCCACGCAGAACGGGTCCGACAAGGTCAGCGAGACCTTGCGGCCGGCGGCGTGCGCGATGGCCGCGGCGGTCCGGAAGGCCTCCTGGGCCTCCGGGGGATCGAACAGATAGCCCTCGAGGTAGAGGATCTTGCTGCGGGTGATGAGGCCCCGGTCGATGTCGCCCGGGCCGAGCCGCACCGACGCGCCCAGGAATGTGCTCATAGTGCGCTGGGCATCGGGGGTGACCAGGATGAGGCAGCGTCCGGTGGGCGGCCCCTCGATGGCCCGGGGCGTGTCGTAGCCCACGCCGGTCGCGCGCAGGTCGTGGCCAAACACCTCGCCGAGCTGGTCGTCGCGGACCTTGCCGACGTAGTGCGCGCGCCCGCCGAAGGACGCCACCCCGACCACCGTGTTGGCCGCCGAGCCGCCCGACATCTCGACACCGGGCCCCATCGCGTCGTAGATCTCGCGGGCGCGCGGCTCGTCCACCAGGTGCATGGTCCCCTTCACCAGACCCTGCCGGGCGAGGAAGCCGTCCTCGGCGTGGCTCAGCACGTCCACCATCGCATTGCCGATGCCGACGACGTCGAGCTCGCCCCGATCAGGCACGGCGTCCCTTGCCCTTCGGCGGGAAGTAGCGATCGAGCAGCAGGCCGAGCCGCTTGCGGGTCCGCGGCGGGAACGCGTTCGGATCGGTGATCACGGCGGTGGCCAGCGCGTCGCCGCAGCCGGCGGCGCAGGTCTTGCCCACCCGCGGGATGACGCGCCGGAGCACGACCTTCGCGGTGGCCACGTTCTTGAGCAGGTTGGCCACGACCGCCTCCACCGTCACCGCGGCGTGGCTCTCGTGCCAGACGTCGTAGTCGGTGGCCAGCGCCAGCGTGGCGTAGCAGAGCTCGGCCTCGCGCGCCAGCTTGGCCTCGGGCATGTTCGTCATCCCGATGACCGACACGCCCCAGCGCCGGTAGATCTGCGACTCGCCCTTCGTGGAGAACTGCGGCCCTTCGATGCAGATGTACGTGCCGCCGCGGTGCACCCGCCCGCCCGCCTCCCGGCTCCCGGCCTCGAGCAGGTCACCCAGGGCCGGGCAGACCGGCTCGGCCATGCCGACGTGGCCGACGATGCCCTCGCCGAAGAAGCTCGAGACGCGGCGCCTGGTGTGATCGAAGAACTGGTCGGGGATCACGAGATCCAGCGGCTGGATCTCCTCCTTCATGCTGCCCACCGCGCTCACCGAGATGATCCAGCGGGCGCCCAGGGCCTTGAGGCCGTAGATGTTGGCCCGGTAGTTGATCTCGGTGGGCGTGAACCGGTGGCCGCGGCCGTGGCGCGGCAGGAAGATCACCCGGCGGTCGCCGAACCGGCCCGTGCCGTAGGCGTCCGACGGATCGCCGAACGGCGTGCGCACGCGCACCCAGCGCAGATCCTCGATGCCCTCCATCTCGTAGAGCCCGCTGCCTCCGATGATGCCCAGCGCGGGCTCGCCGCCGCGCTGGGCCCTGGCCGCGCTCACGCGCCGACCTCCGCGATCCGTCCGTGGGTGCGGTCGGCGCGGGCCTCGGTGATCGTGAGCGGCACGACCCGTCGGCCGAGCGTGTCGGGGCCGTCGAAGAGCACCTCGACGTAGTTGTCGGTCAGGCCGGCGAGCAGTCCGGTCCGCCGATCGCGCGCGCCCAGCACGACCGCGTCGCGCCGGCCGCCGACCATCCCCCGCCGGAAGGCGAGGCTCTTCTCCGCCCCCAGCCGACGCAGTCGCCGGCTCCGCTCGCGGATCGCGGCCGGCGCCACGGGGTCGGGCCGGCGGGAGGCCTCGGTTCCCTTCCGGTCGGAGTAGGCGAAGACGTGCAGCGACGAGAACGGCAGCGCTTCGACGAACCGCATCGTGGCCTCGAAGTCCTCCTCGGTCTCGCCCGGATGGCCGACGATGAGATCGGCGCCCAGCCCGAGGCCCGGGATCGCCGCGGCCAGCCGGTCCACCAGGGCGCGGTACATCCCGGTATGGTAGGGCCGGCGCATCAGCCGCAGGATGCGGTCGCTGCCGCTCTGCAGGGGCAGGTGCAGATGGGGTGCCATCACCGGCAGCGTCGTCACCGCGTCGACCAGCGCGGGCGTGAAGTAGGACGGCAGCACCGAGGAGAGGCGCAGCCACCGGAGCCCCTCCACTGCCGCGAGCTCCCGGAGGAGGGAGGCCAGGGTGGCGCGCGGGTAGAGATCCCAGCCGTAGTGGCCGATATCCACCCCGGTGAGCGTGACGTCGAGGTATCCCGCGGCCGCGAGCGCGCGCACCTGGTCGAGCACGACCTTGGGCTCCTGGCTCCGGCTCCGCCCGCGCGCGGCCGGCACGATGCAGAAGGCACAGCGGTGCTGGCAGCCGTCCTGGATCTTCACGAAGGCGCGCGAGCGGCCCGCCACCCGTGCGAAGGGCGCGATCGGCACGTCGCGGGCTCCCGTGATGTCCGCCACCGCCACCGCGGGCCGCGCCCGCTTGGTGAGCGAGCCGAGCAGCTCGGGCAGGCGGTACTTCTCCTGGTTGCCCACCACCAGGTCCACCCCGGCGATCGCGGCCGCCTCCGGGTCGGTCTGGGCGAGGCAGCCCGTCACGACCAGGTAGGCCTCCGGGTTCTCGCGGGCGATGCGGCGGATGATCTGGCGATCGGAGAGGTCCGCGCGGCCGGTCACCGTGCAGGTGTTGACCACGTACACCTGAGCGTGGGCCCCCGGGTCCACGATCCGGAAGCCCCGCCTCTCCAGCAGCGCGCCGATCTCCTGCGATTCGACCTGGTTGAGCCGGCAGCCGAGGGTGGCCAGCGCCACCGTCACCGGCGCGCTCATGCCGGGACCGCCGCCTCGCGGAGCTGGCCGCAGGCGGCGCCGATGTCCTCGCCCTTGCTCCACCGGACGGTCGCCCGGATCCCGTGCTCGAGCAGCACGGTCTGGAAGGCGAGGATCCGCGCCAGCGGCGGCCGCGCGAAGCTCGAGCCCTCCCAGTCGTTGAACGGGATCAGGTTGATCTTGCCGCGGATGCCCTTGAGCAGCTTGACGAGGCGGCGGGCGTCCTCGACCGAGTCGTTGACGCCGTCGAGCAGCACGTACTCGAAGGTCATGCGCTGGCGGAACGGCAGCGGGAAGCGCCGGCACGCGGCGAGTAGCTCCTCGATCGCGAAGCCGCGGTTGACCGGCATGATCCGGTCACGGATCTCGTTACTGGTGGCGTGGAGCGAGACCGCCAGGTTGACCCGCAGGTTCTCCTTGGCCAGCCGCTCGATGCCGCTCACCAGCCCCACCGTGGAGACCGTGATACGGCGGGGCGAGAACGCGAAGGTCTGCGGGTCCGTCAGGAGGCGGAGCGACTTCACGGTGGCCGTGTAGTTGGCGAGCGGCTCGCCCATGCCCATGTAGACGATGTGGGTGATCCGCAGGTCCGCGGCCAGCCCCTCGCGGGCCACCATCGCCTGCGCCACGATCTCCCCGGCGCTCAGGTTCCGCTCGAGCCCCATCGTGCCGGTGTAGCAGAAGGCGCAGCCGAAGCCGCAGCCGACCTGGGTGGAGACGCAGAGCGTGAGGCGATCGGCGTCCGGCATCAACACCGCCTGCGCGCGCGCGCCGTCGCCGTACCGGAGCACGAGCTTCTGGCTGCCGTCCTGCGACGGGGTGCGTCGCTCGACCTCGGGCAGGTCCACGCTCGCCTTCGCGCCGAGGGCGGCCCGGAAGTCCCTGGGCAGGTCGGTCATCGCGTCCAGAGCGGTCACGCCCTTGACGAAGATCCACTGGGCGAGCTGGCGGCCCCGATAGCGTGGGGCCCCGAGGCTCTCAGCCAGGGCTTCCATCTCGGTGGGAGACAGATCGAGTAGGTTAGTCGAAGACATACGCACCGTCGGATATTAACACAGGGGTCACCTCTCGATCGGGCGGGGAACCGCTCAGCGCATCTCTCGGCGAGCTACTTGGCCCGCTGTCCCTCGTGTCGTGGTCCGCAGACTACCGTTCCGCGATCGCTCTGAGCGAGCAGAAGTTCTCGGCAGACCCGGGGGCGTGGGCCGGATCGTGGCCGAGCCCTTGCACTGGGGAGGTTGATTGTCTCATCCCCAGCTTTCGTGGGTCGGTGGTGGATAACCTGGTGGGTCAGTCCGGGGGCGTCACGAGATTTCGCGCACTAGGAGCGGGTCGCCTTCTTTGGAGGCACCCCTTGCTGAACCACGATTCAGGCGGTCGCGCTTGGAAGCCTTCTCAGGCCGCGGCCTTCACCGCCGCCACCACCGTGGCCAGGTGCGCGTCGGGCGTGGCCAGCGGCAGCACGCAGCCCGGCCCGACGATGACCCCGAGGCCGCCGGTCTGGGCGAGCGCGTCGCCGACCTCCGCGGCCACCGCGTCGGGCGGCCCGGTCAGGAGCGTCCGGCTCTCGCCGAGCCCGCCGACGAGCGCGCCCTCGAAGCGGTGCTGCGCGTCGCCCAGCCGGGGCGCGGTCAGGCGATCGTGCCAGTTCACCGCGTGCACCGGCAGCGCGGCCGCCTGGTCGAAGTAGATGTCGTGGCCGTGCACGTGGAGCAGCGTGAAGGCGGAGCGTCCGGCCACCGCGGCGAGCAGGCGGCGCATGCGCGGCAGATCGAAGCGCGCGTTCTCCTCCCGGGTCACCACATCGGGCGCGGCGGTCTGGGTGGCGAGGAAGAGCCCATCCGCGCCGGCCTCGAGCGCCGCGAGCGCGTGGCGCGCCATGGTGTCGGCGATCGCGTCGAGCGCGGGCTCGACCGCCGCGGGCTCCTGCCGCAGGTCCTCGACGAGCCGGTCACCCGCCAGCTTGCGGGCCACCGTCAGCGGCGAGAAGAGCGTGTGCAGGATCGGCGCGTCGTCGGCGCGGCCGCGGGCGATCAGGCGCACCGCTTCGAGCTCGCGGCCGAGGGCCCCCGCCCCCGGGTCGAGCGCGCGGATCCGCGCCCAGTCCGCGCGGCCCCGCACCGCGTGCGTCGTGCACTGCTTGGCGCCGTTGGGCGAGCCCTGGTAGGCCACCGCGCACCCCCAGTCCTCCACGCAGTACACGCCGCTCGACATCACCTTGACGAAGTCGAGGTCCCACCGCCGCTGGAACGCCAGCATGGCCTCCGCGAGCCCGGGAGCGGTGTGGTCCACGTCGGGCACGTGGCGCCAGAAGGACACCGGCGGGCGATCCACCGGTCGGCGGTCGCGGGCCGCCAGCACGCGCTCGCGCTTGTCCATGATGCCGCGGAGTCTACCACGCGAGCCGGGGGCCGCCGCCCCGGGGCCCGGCGGCATTTGTTGCGTCGGGAACTTCCGCGCCGCGGTATGGTCTTACCGTGCGAGAGGCGGAGGCAGGCGACGCGCCGCGCTTCCTGGACCGGCTACGCGCCGGCGACGCCCCCGCCTTCGAGGATCTGGTGATGACGTACCAGCATCGCGTGTTCGGGGTGGCCCTTCGCATGCTGGGCAACCGGGCCGAGGCGGAGGAAGTCGCGCAGGAGGCTTTTGTCCGAGCCCATCGCGCGCTCGGCGAGTTTCGCGGCGACGCCAAGCTCTCGACCTGGCTCTACGCCATCACGTCGCGCCTCTGCCTCAACCGGCTCGCTTCCGGAGAGCGGCGGATGGCGCGGCAGGGTGAGGACGCGCTGCTACGGCTGTCCGACGCCGGCCCGCGCCCGGACGCGGCGCTGGAGCGCCGCGAGCTCGAGGCGGCGCTTGGCCGGGCCATCGCCGATCTGCCGGAGGACCGGCGCATCGTGGTGGTGCTGCGCGACCTCGAGGGCCTTTCGTACGAGGAGATCGCCCAGGTGCTGGAGCTCGAGCTCGGAACGGTTCGATCTCGCCTGCACCGGGCGCGGGCGGAGCTGAAGGAGAAGCTGGAGCGATTCCTGCCGTGACCTGCCCATGAACTGTGAAGGCGCGCGCGAATCATTGTCGGCCTATCTCGACGAGGCGCTCGCCCCGGACGAGCGGAACCTGCTCGATGCGCACCTGGCGGGCTGCGCGGCGTGCCACCGCGAGCTCGAGGCCCTGCGCGGGACGGTCGCGATGCTCCGGCGGGTGGAGCCGCCCCGGGCGCCGGTGGGCTTCGTGGACCGGGCGGTGGCCGCGGCGCGGCCCCGGCCCTGGTTCCGGCGTGTGGCGGAGGCGGTGCTGCTGCCGCTCTCGATCAAGCTGCCGCTCGAAGCCGCCGCGGTGGTGATGGTCGGGCTGCTCGCGGTGTACCTCTTCGAGCGCACCCCGGAGCTGCAGCAGGCCGCACGCGAGGTGGCGCCGCGGCCGGAGCCGGCGGCGCCCGCGAAGGAGAGGCCGGCGGAGCTCGCGGACCAAGCCCCACCGGCGCCGGCCCCGTCCACCCCGGCGCCCGCCGAGGCGCCGGCGCAGGCGGCCGGCGAGCGCGACCGCGCCGCGGCGCCGAGATCGCGGG
>DATLFG010000004.1:0-2231 GCA_035524955.1 Candidatus Limnocylindria bacterium
CAGCGTGTTCATCAAGCGCACGAGCCGGCGGGTGGGCAGCAAGACCTACGTCAATCATCTCCTCGTCGAGTCGACCGCCACCCCGGCGGGCCCGCGCCACCGCACGATCTGTTCGCTCGGCTCGCTCGCCCCCGCGCCCGAAGCCCAGTGGCGCGGCCTCGCGCAGAAGCTCTCGGCCGCGTTGGGCGGCCAGACGACCTTCCTGCCCGATCCCGCCGTCGCGGCGGTCGCCGCGGGGGCGCGCCCGCCGCGTGGCCGCCCGCGCCCCGCTGCGGCCGTCGGCGCCGACGTGGTGGCCGTGCACACCGATCAGGTCGAGACCGAAGACCTCCGGGAAGCGGGCCCGGTCCACGTGGGGCATCAGATGTGGCGCGCTCTCGAGCTGGACCGGATCCTGGCGGAGGCCGGCCTCTCGGCCCGCGCGCGGCGGCTCACGGAGCTCATGACGCTGAACCGTCTGGTGCACCCGGCCGCGGAGCACGCCATGCCCGACTGGATCCGGCGCACGGCCCTGGCCGACCTCCTCGGCGCCGACTTCCGCACGCTCAGCGACGAGGCGCTCTATCGCAATCTGGACCGGCTGCATCCCCAGCGCGCGCCAATCGAGCGGGCCCTGGCCGCGCGCGAGCGGACGCTGTTCAATCTGGACGACACCCTCTACCTCTACGACTTGACCTCGACATACTTCGAAGGGCAGGGCCGGCTCAATCCGCAGGCCAAACGCGGGTACTCGCGCGACCACCGCCCGGACTGCAAGCAGGTGGTCGTCGGCTTGGTCCTGGATCGCGACGGCTTTCCGAAAGCCCACGAGGTCTTTGACGGCAATCGCGTCGATCGCACGACCGTGGCCGACATGCTGACGACGCTGGAACAGCGCACGGGCCGTCGGGGCGGCGCCACCGTGGTGGTCGATCGCGGGATGGCCTTTGCCGACACGCTCAAAGAGATCACGGACCGGGGCCATCACTATCTCGTGGCCGGCCGCCAGGCCGAACGCACGCCCCACCTGGACGCCTTCGAGGACGACACGGGTTGGGCGGAGGTGCTCCGCCCGCCCTCGCCGCGCAACCCGGGGCAGAAGAAATCGCGCGTCGAGATCAAGCGGCAGGTCGTGGGCTCGGAGATCCATATCCTGTGCCGCAGTGAGGGGCGTACGGAGAAAGATCGCGCGATCCGTGAGAAACACGAGCAGCGCTTCCTCGCGGACCTCACGAAGCTCCAGACCCGCGTCGCCAAGGGGCGCCTGCGCGAGCCGGGCAAGGTGCATGAGGCGATCGGGCGCCTCAAGGAGCGCTACGCGCGCGTGGGGCGGTACTACGAGATCACCTACGATGCCGCCACCCAGGCGGTGGCGTGGACCCCGCACGAGGCCAAGAAAGCGCAGGCCGCGCGGCTCGACGGCGGCTATCTGCTCAAGACCGATCGCCCGGATCTCAGTGCCGAGGAGATCTGGCGCCTGTACATCCTCCTCACCCGCGTCGAGGACGCCTTCCGCGACATGAAGAGTCCGCTCCTGGAGCGGCCGATCTTCCATCACCTGGAGCATCGGGTCCAGACCCACATCTTCCTCTGCGTGCTCGCCTACCACTTGCTCGTCGCCATCGAGAAGCGCTTCCTGGACCAGGGCGTGCACACGTCGTGGGCCACGTTGCGCGAGCAGCTCTCCACCCACCAGGTCGTCACGGTGGTGCTGCCGGCGACGAACGGCCAGACGTTGCGCATCCGGAAGGGCTCGACCCCGGACGCGATCCATCGGCAGATCTACCGCACGCTCGCGATCCCGCCGGAGGTCATGAAGCCGGTGAGGACCTGGGCCCCTACCCCGTCGCTATAGTCACTCACAAGCGGCGTAACCTACTGACATATCGACACTCCGATCTCGCTACCGTGGAAGTTGGGCTAGGGCTGCTGTTCGGCGAGCCGGACAGGTCGTTTTTCCTTCGCGAGATCACTCGCCGCATAGGCGGGGGACATGGCGCCGCGCAACGTGAACTTCGCCGCTTGGCCGACGCCGGAATAATTCGCCGGGATCCACTCGGACGGACAGTCATGTATCGCGCGAACCCGGAGTCTCCAATTTACGAGGATCTCCGGGGACTTGTCGCCAAGACGGCTGGCGTGGCTGAACGCCTTCGACAAGCGCTTGCGCCGCTACGAGATCGGATCGATGTTGCGTTCATCTACGGCTCTTTCGCCAAAGGAACCCACGTACGACCGGCAAGCGACATTGA
>DATLFG010000014.1:0-33043 GCA_035524955.1 Candidatus Limnocylindria bacterium
GGACAGCGTCGGACCGCTCACCCGGTCGGTCGAGGACGCGGCGCTCGTCTACCAGGCGCTGCAGGGGGCGGACCTTGGCGACGAGACGACGGTCGGGGTGCCGCCCCACGAGGTGCTCGGCGATCTCCGGCGAGGCGTGAAAGGCTTACGGATCGCGTTCGGTGAGACGGTGTTCTTCGATGACGTCGACGCCGAGGTCGACCAGGCGGTGCGGCAGGCGGGGCAGGTCTTCCGCGGGCTGGGGGCGCACGTCGACAGCATGGCGGTGCCCGAGGTCGCGCTCGCCATGGGGGAGCAGAAGCGCGCGCTCATGGTGGCCGCGGAAGCGCTCGCGGTGAACGGTCGCCTGCTCGATGAGCATTTCGACACGCTCGACCCGGTGGTTGTCTCCCGCATGGCGGCCGGGCGGGCCTTGACCGCGAGCGACTACTTCGCGGTGATGCGCCGGTGGGCGACGCTGCGCGCCCGGATCACCCGGACGCTCGCGGACGTCGATGCGCTCCTCGTCCCGACCACGATGGCTCCGGCGCGGGCCGTGTCGGGCGTCGACGCGACGCCCGAGAGCTACGCCGAGCACAACGCGAAGTATCTGCGCAACACCTCGCTCGGGAACATCCTGAATCTCTGCGCGGTGTGTTTGCCGTGCGGCTTCACCGCGGAGGGGCTGCCGATCGGGCTGATGATCTACGCCAAGCCCTTCGACGAGGCGATGGCGCTGCGCGTCGCCTGGGCATACGAGCAGGCGACGGAGTGGCACGCGCGTCGCCCCGACCTGAGCTGGGCGCGCTAGAGAGCGGGGTGGGAGGTCGGCGAGTGACCTAGGGTGGGGCGCCGCCGGCCGTTCTACGGGTGGGTCATCGTGGCGGTGGCGACCCTCGCGATGTTCATGTCCAGTCCCGGCCAGACGTACGTCGCCGCCGTCTTCGTCGATCCCATCCAGCGGGACACCGGGTGGTCGCGCACCCTCATCTCGGGCCTCTACACGGCCGGCTCACTGACGGCGGCGGCCGGCTTGTTCCTGATCGGCCGGCTGATGGACCGGTACGGGCCGCGGAAGGCGCTGGTGGTCGTCAGCGTGTCGTTCGGGCTGACCGCCCTGGGGATGAGCCGGGTGACGCAGCCGCTGCACCTGTACGCGGGCTTCGTCCTGCTTCGTCTCCTCGGGCAGGGCTCGCTCACGCTGATCCCCACGACCATGGTGGCGCAGTGGTTCGTCCGCCTCCGGGGTCGCGCAATCTCGGTGACCTCGGTGGGGGCGATCGCGGGTCAGGCCACGTTCCCGCCGCTGCTGCACCTCCTCATCGCGCGGACCGACTGGCGGATGGCCTGGGTGGTGCAGGCGGGGCTCGTCTGGGCGCTGCTCCTGCCGCCGGTCCTGCTATTCGTCCGGCGCATGCCGGAGTCGATGGGGCTGCGCCCCGACGGGGACCCCCCACGGGCAGCGACCGGCCGGGCTGCGGCTGCGACCACGGAGCCTCGGGAGGAGGAATGGACCCCCGGCGAAGCCTTCCGGAGCCCGACGTTCTGGCTCCTGATGGCGGCGGCAGCGTCCCACCCGCTGATCTCCACCGCGCTGACGTTCCACCATGTCTCCTTCATGGCCAGCCGGGGACTGGATGCGACGACGGCGTCCATGGTGTTCACGGTCATGGCTCCGTTCTCGCTCGTGGGGACGCTCCTTGCGGGAGCGGTCGTGGACCGGTTCGTGGTGCGCCACCTGCTGGTGGCCGCCCAGGGAGGGCTGATGGTCGCGCTGCTGTGGTCCGCGACGATCTCGATGCCCTGGCAGGCGGTCGTGTACGGCGGGCTGCTGGGGCTGACGAGCGGCTTCGGCATGACGCTGCAGTCCGTCGTCTGGCCGAGCTACTTCGGACGACGCCACCTCGGGAGCATCCGCAGCGTCGCCGCCGCGAGCATGATCGCCTCCGCGGCGATCGGTCCGCTTCCGTTCGGGTGGCTCTTCGACCTCACGGGGTCCTACAATCTTGGGATCCTGATCTTCCTGATGTTGCCGGCCCTGTCGGCGGCCGCGGCGGCGGCGGCGGTACCGCCACGCCGGTAGAGACCGAGTCGCGCCTGAGCGGCCGCCGACAGCTTCTCCATCTCCCTCTCCCGGGGGACCTCCTCGTGGACCGGCGTCTTCCTCCATCCCGCGACTTCATTTTTCTGCTTGACAGCTTTCTGAGGGCGGTCGCTCCGTTGCCCGTGTCCCCCGGAGGGAACGCAGGCCAGACGCCCCGCCGCGGGCACGTGAGTGTGGTCGCGCCGCAGGGGACACGCGATCATGGCGCGTCCCCGCGTTCGCGCGACGTGGGCGGTCTCAGGCGTTCCCGAAAGCGGAGTGTAGAGTCCTCCCAGCAGAAAAGGGGGACTCACCATGGAGACGCCACCGGACCTTCCCACCACCTGGAAACCCAAGCCGCTACGTATCGCCGAGCTGGATCGCCAGGGCGACGAGATCGCCGAGCTCTCCGCCCACCTCGAGGCGGCCACGGCCCGCCTGCTCGCGCTGATCCGGGAGTTCGACGCCCGCGGCGGCTGGAATACGGGCTTTCGCTCCTGCGCCGAGTGGCTGGCGTGGCGCGTTAGCCTGGACCTGGGCGCCGCCCGCGAGCGCGTCCGGGTGGCGCGCGCGCTCGTGACGCTGCCGGCCCTGGCCGAGGCGCTGGCGCGCGGGGAGCTCTCCACGCCAAGGTGCGCACCACGCGCTCGACCCGGGGGCCCCGGGGGAGCGGTACCAGGTGGTGGTGCACCGAGCACCTCGCGCACCTTGACCGTGAGGGGCGAGAACGGCTTGTCGAGAAGCCGGTCCCGGCCTCCAGCACGATCCTACGCGGCCGACGGCTTCTCGATCGGCGCGACCCGCTGCTCCGCCGGCTTCGTCGTCAGTTTCAGCACGACCGGCAGGACGATCAACGAGGCCGCGAGCCCGCACGCCGAGCCGAGGGTCAGCAGGAGACCCAGGCTGAAGATGCCCTGGTGGCTGGCGATCATGAGGCTGCCGAAGCCCACCATGGTGGTGATGCCGTTGAGGGTCACGCCCAGCACCGCGCTGCGGGCCACCAGCGGGCCCCCGTGGGCGCGGCCCTCGAGGTGGCTCAGGATCACGTTGAGGCCGAACTCGGCCGCGGTGCCGATGATGAGCGGCAGCCCCCAGATGTTGGCCAGGTTGAACTTGACGCCGCACACGTACATCAGCCCGATGGTCCACAGCACCCCGAGCACCATCGGCACCAGACCGAGCAGGCTCGCGCGCAGGCGGCGGATCATGAGGACGCTGAGCCCGCCCACGAGCACGAAGGCGTAGGCGCTGCCGGTCAGGTAGGCCCGCTCCATCAGCGTGGTGGCCTCGTAGGTGATGACGGGCGGGCCGGTCACGTCCGGATCCACCGTGCGCAGCTCGCGCACGAACTGGGCCGCGCCCGCCTTCTCCCAGGTATCCACCTTGGGGTGGATCTGGATAAGGAAGCGGCCGTTCTCTCCGATGAACTTGCGCCGGATCTCCTCCGGCACGTCCTTGATGGTCACCGCGGTGGGGTTGAGGTTGCGCTGCAGGCTATAGAACTTGCTCACAAAGTCCCGGTAGAGCTGGGCCTGCAGGTAGTTCAGCGCCGCCTCCGCCGAGTCGCGGTTGCTTCGCGCGAGCAGGCGCTGCACGGCGATCGTCTTCTCGCGCACCACCCGGACCTCCGCGGGCAGCTTGGCCCCCGCCTCGACCGCGACCACGTCGAAGCGCCGCTTGATGTCGGCGAGCGCCTGCCGGAGCCGGTCCAGATCTAGCGGGCTCGAGCGGCCGACGCGGATCGGAGCCACCATGGGCGCGAAGCTCTTGACCACCGCGATCTTCTCGGCCTGGTCGTCCGGGATCACTCGCAGCACCGAGTCGGTCTCCGACACCGACGGCAGCTTCTCGAAGGCGGCCTGCTTGATGCGCAGCTCTTCCAGGGAAGCAGCGGAGGATAGTCCGTTGAAGCCGGAGCGTCCGGTGCTGGAGAGGATGCGGCGCTCCCAGGCCACCGACTCGGTGCCCTTGGCCTGCAGGTTGAGCACGTTGTAGTCGAAGCCGACCCGCGGCACCGCCCAGATCGAGAATGCGGTCAGCAGGCCGGCGCCGATCAGGACGGTCCGGGGATACGTGACCACACGGTCCAGGAAGGGGACCCGGAGGCTCTCGAGCTGGTGGGCGCGCGGCCGGCGGCCACGCGGGCGGTCGGCGTGGTGACGGTCCACCAGCATGAGGGTCGCCGGGAAGAGCGTGATCATGCCGACCCAGGCGATCAGGATCGCGATGCCCGCGATGAAACCCAGCTCCTGGATGCCCCGGAAGTCGGTGAGCATGAGGACGAAGAACGTCCCGGCGGCGGTGAGGGCCCCGATCAGCATTCCGGGGCCGGTGCGCGCCGCGGTCAGCTCGAGAGCCTCGCGGAGGTTCCGGCCCAGGAAGATCTCCTCCTCGTAGCGGAAGAGATAGTAGATCCCGTAGTCGATGCCGATGCCGACCACGATGGAGATGAACATGACCGAGAACAGCGTGAGGTGGCCCACCGTGAGGGTGACCACGCCCATGGACCAGGCCATGGTCAGCGCGAGCACGCCCAGCATGAGGAGCGGCTTGCCCACCCGCACGAAGGCCAGCGTCATGACCAGCAGGGTGAGGGCGAAGGCGAGCACGTCGGCGATACCGCTGTCGTGGAAGGCCGCCGTCATCTCGTCGTTGGACAGGGCGGGCGCTCCGGTGACCCCCGCCTGCACGTTGGGGAAGGCGGGCCGCAGCTTGGCGACCGCCTCGCGAATCGCCTCGATGGCGGCCTGATCGCCGGTGAAGCTGCCCTTCTCGCTGGGTGGGGTCTCCACCAGGATGAAGAGCAGGCTCTTGTCCTCGGAGAGGAAGTAGCCCGCGTCGTCGGGCGGGTCCTCGCCGAAGGAGAACAGCGTGCCCCAGGGCGAGCGATAGGGCCCGGGGCGCTCCAGGCGGCTCGCCATCTGGTCCAGGAGGACGCGCAGGAAGCGCGTGTCCACCGGCAGATGTGTGTCCTGGAGCCCGATGTCGAAGAGGTTGGAGACGAAAGCGGCCGCCATCTGAGTGTTCACGCCCTCGAGGAGGCGGGCCAGGCTAGGGTCGCCCGCGAAGCTCTCCATGAACTCCTGGTGGTCGAAGATCTTGTCGCGGATCTCCCTCAGCTCGGCGGTCGACAGGTAGAGGAGCTGGCGGCCCTCGAACCGCTTGGGGTCGATCCGGTAGGCGATCCGGTGGAACGTGACCGGCGCCTGCTTCAGCTCCTCGGTGAGGGCCGCCGCGTAGGCGCGCGCGCCCTCGAAGGAGCCGGCCTCCACCACGACCACGATGTCCTCGAGCTCGCCGAACTCCTTGGCGTACTCGGCGTAGCGGATCACGTAGCCCGCGTCCTGGGGCAGCAGCGCGCGGGTGGAGGTCTTGAAGGACAGCGCGTGCGCGGTGTAGGCGATGGCGGCCGCCCCGAGCAGGAGGGAGATGGCCACGGTGACGCCGGGCCGGTGGCAGGAAAGGCGAACCAGCCGGCGGAGAACACGCCCGGTGCGGGTAATCGGGATCATCAAGCGGAGACGACGAGGGCGCGGCTACTCGGCGCCGTTGATGAACGTTTCCAAGCGCGTGTGCGCCACCTCGTCGGACCACTGCTCGGGGGGAGATTTCATCAGGTAGGCCGAGGGCGCGAGCAGGGCGCCCTTGACGCCGCGGTCCATCGCGATCTTGCAGGAGCGGATCGCGTCGATGACCACCCCCGCCGAGTTGGGCGAGTCCCACACCTCGAGCTTGAGCTCGACGTTGATGGGCTGGTCGCCGAAGCTGCGGCCCTCGAGACGGATGTGCGCCCACTTGCGGTCCTCGAGCCACGGCACGTAGTCGCTCGGGCCGATGTGGATGTTGTCGTCGGCCATGTCGTGGGCGAGCTGGGAGCGGACCGCGTCCGTCTTGGAGACCTTCTTGGAATGCAGGCGCTGGCGCTCCAGCATGTTGTAGAAGTCGGTGTTGCCGCCCACGTTGAGCTGGCTGGTCCGCTCGAGCCGCACCCCGCGGTCCATGAAGAGCTTGGTCAGGATGCGGTGGATGATGGTGGCGCCCACCTGCGACTTCACATCGTCGCCCACCACCGGCAGCCCGCGGTCCTCGAAGCGGCGGCGCCAGTACTCCTCCCGGGCGATGAACACCGGGATGCAGTTGACGAAGCCGCAGCCCGCGTCGAGCACCTGCTCGACGTACCACTTGGTGGCCATCTCGCTGCCCACCGGCAGGAAGTTGACCACCACGTCGGTCCGGGTCTCGCGCAGGATGCTCTTGATGTCGGCGGTGCTGCCGGGGGCCTTGGTGATGATCTGGGAGAGGTAGTGCCCGAGCCCGTCGTGGGTCATGCCCCGCTGCACCGGCACGCCCAGGCCGGGCACCTCCGCGAAGCGGACGGTGTTGTTGGGCTTGGCCCCGATCGCGTCGCCCAGATCGAGGCCCACCTTGTTGGCGTCGATGTCGAAGGCGGCCACGAACTCGATGTCGCCGACATGATAGCCACCCAGCCGCGGGCGCATGAGGCCGGGGATGAAGCCGTCGTCGGGCACACCCTTGTAGTAATGGACCCCCTGGACGAGGGCGGACGCGCAGTTACCGACGCCGACCACCGCGACACGAACAGATCCCACGGACGCCTCCTCACCGATTCGTCGCCGCGACATGCGACGACGCGACAAGACCCACAGAGTCTAGCACAGGCGAAGAGCGGCGGCCGCAGACCAAGGCCCGCGGCCGCTAGGCCCGCGGCCGCTCGGCGCCCAGGGCCAGGAACCCCACCACCGCCCACGTGATCTCGCGCAACCGCCGCACCAGCACGTAGGAGAGACCGGCGGCCGCTCCCAGGCCGAAGGCCTCGAAGAAAACCATGTAACCGCCCTCGAGAGCTCCGAGCGAGGCGGGCACCATGAAGCTGGCGAACTTCACGCCGCTCGCGAACGACTCGACGATCAGGACGATGCCCAGCGGGGCCGGCGTTCCCAGCAGGCTCAGCACCAGGTAGATCTCGAGGCCGCCGGTGGCCCAGGCCACCGCGTGGACGATCGCGGAGGCGACGAGCCGGCGCCGACGGTGCCGATAGAGGGCGGCCAGCGCGCGGTCCAGGTCGCCCAGGCCCTGCTCGAAGCGCTCGGCCCCGCCCACGCCGACCCGCCTGGCGAGCCGGCCGAGCAGCCGCCCGCCGCCGCCCAGCGCTCCGGTGGCCTGCACGAGCGCGAAGCCGCCGACCGCGAGCACCTCGAGGACCAGGAGGCCGGTCATGATCGGCAGCAGACGGCCAGCCGGCGGGGCCACGAGGTAGGCGGCCAGAAGTCCCAGGGCGAGGAAGAGCACCTGGCCGGCGACCACCGTGGTCTTGTCCGCGATCACCGAGACGAAGCCGTCCCGCAGGGGCAGTCGCGGCCGCAGCAGGTACGCCTTCAGCGGGTCGCCGCCCACCGACATCGTGGGGGTGGCCAGGCTCACCGCCTCGCCGGCGAGCCGCGCGCGCAGCAGGAAGAGAAACGGCACCGGCGTGGGCAGGAGCAGCCGCCACGCGAACGTGTCCACCGCGGCGGCCAGCGCGTACGGGAAGGCGAGTACCAGCGGCAGCCGCCAGCCGAGCGTGACGAAGGATGCCCAGATCGCGGCGGGGCCGATCTGCGCGACCAGATAGCCCACCAGCGCCAGGCCGATGAGCATCAGCAGCGGGCGGAGCCACCGGGACACTACGGCCGCGGCCTCAGGATGCGGGTGAGGCAGCCCACCCAGTAGGCCTGCGAGCCCACCACCACCACCCCCGCGACCAGGAAGACGAGCGACGGCGCCAGCCACCGCAGGGCCGCGAACGACAGCAGCACGAGATAGAAGAGATCCCGGTTGGCGATGTGCCTGAGCAGGCCGCCGACCGTGGGACCGACCGCGATCTCTCGCGGCAGGTAGCGCGCGAAGACCGCGCTCAAGCTCACCCCGATCGCGGCGAGGAGCCCGACCACCAGGCCCATGAGACCTTCCCCCGAGCTGACGCCGATGCCGAGCACGATGCCGACGTGGATGATCGTGTCGAACGCCCAGTCGAGGTTGGCTCCCAGGCGCGACTCCTGGAACGTCAGCCGCGCGAGCTCGCCGTCCGCATGGTCCACGATGCTGGCGAGGGCGTAGAGCAGGACCCCCAGCCAGGCGCTCGCGGCCGTCGCGTGCCAGAAGCACCAGATGGCCGTCAGGCCGATCGCCAGACTCACGAGGCTCACGTGATTCGGCGCGACCGGCGTTCGCACCAGGAGTCGGCTGATCCAGCGCGAGCACCGTCGGTGCAGGTACCGGTCCACGCCCGAATCCACCGGGATGCCCAGCGTTGCCCGGAGCGCCTCCTCCGCGCGGGGCAGATCCGAGGCGTCGCGGACCGCGACGTAGGGCCCGGTCGGCTCGCGGGCGCCGGCTCCGCTTTCCGCGAGCCGACGCGCGAGCAGCGCCCCGACCGGCCGGCCCGCGGCCAGGTCCGTCCAGATCTCGACGACGAGAGGCGCGGGAACGAGCGCCACCGGGTCCGACCCGGCGGCCGGGGGCGCCAGCACCGCGCCCCGGGGCGCCGGCGCGGCAAGCAGGCCGGCGAGGGCACTGACGTGGATCAGCGAGGACGCGGGCAGGAGCAGCCACGGGGCCGGTTCTTCCACGGGCGGCGGGCTGCCGGGGGTGAGCCACCACACCGCCCCGGCCAGCGCGGGCATCCGGCGCAGCGCGCGGTCCACCTCCGCGTCGCGCAGCGTCGAGGGCACCGCGATCGGAGACGCGCCGGCGCGGAGGGCCGCGACCATGGCGCGAACCGCGAGGGGGCGTCCGGAGACGGAGGCGGCCGCTAGCCGCGGCGCCGCGTCGTCCGGGAGATAGAGCAGGGCGCGGACCACATCAGCGCCCGAGACTCTCGATCTTGGGGAGGATCTCGGTCTCGGCCCGGCGCAGGTCCTCCGCGAAGTCCACCTCGGTCCACGGCAGGCCGGTGATGTCCACCCAGCCCACCGGCGCCCGCGCGAGGAGCCGGTGCAGGGCGTCCTCGTACTCGTTGGCGCCGCCCGTTTCCTGGATGGACTCCTCGAGCAGGCGGACGTACTCCGGGGCGTGGGCGGCGCTGCACTTGAAGAAGCCGACACCCTCCCCGACCACGTCCCAGGCCTCGGGCACGAACTTCTTGCCGAGCCCGACGACCCGATCGCCCACCGCGTAGAGCTTGACCTCCTCCCCGGTATCCGGGAAGCCGCGGTCGAGCAGGAGCGCGCTCGGCGCGGGCGCGGCGATGAGCCGGGTCAGGAAGCGCTCCGGGAACAGCACGTCTGCGTCCATGATCAGGGCGGGGTCGCTCAGCATGGCCTCGCGGGCGTGCCACAGCGACAGGATCGAGCCCTTCTGGTAGTCCGGGTTCTCGACGTAGCTGATCCGCATGGCCCCGCGCGCCGAGCCCGCGGCGCGGCGCACCTGGTACTGGCAGTGGCCGACGACCAGCACCGATTCCTCCACCCCGGCCGCCGCGACGGCGTCCAGCATACGATCGAGCAGGGAGCGGCCGCCCACCGGCAGCAGGGCCTTGTGGGTGGCATCGGTGAGCGGCGCGAGCCGCCGCGCCACCCCCGCCACCAGGATGACGGCCTTCATCGCCCGCCGGCGTAGCCCTGCGCCTCGCGCAGCGCCGCGAGCGCGGCAGCGGTCACGGCTTCTTCTTCCCGCCCTTGTCCTCGGCGAGGAGCTCGTCCTGCTTGGTGCGGAGCTTCGACACCAGCTCGTTGTAGGACGTGGTCTGGATGATCTTGTTGAACTGGGTCCGGTAGTTCGACACGAGGCTGACGCCCTCGATGCTGACGTCGTAGACGAGCCAGCGGTCGGTCCGCTTGACCATACGGTAGTCCACCGGGACCTCGGTGCCGTTCTTGGTGATGATCCGGGTGGACACGGTGGCGAAGTCGCCGTCCGCGCGCTCGGCGGTGTACTGGATCTTCTCGCCGCCGTAGGTCTCGATCTTGGAGATGTAGGAGCGCTCGAGCAGGTCGGCGAACAGGCCCACGAACTCGGTCCGCTGGGCCTCGGAGAGCGGCTGCCAGTGCCGGGCCATCGACCGCTTGGCGATCTCGGCGAAGTCGAAGATCTCGTTGGCGATCTTGCGGACGGCTACCCGGCGCTCTCCCAGCCGCGTCTCACCCCTGAGCGCCGGATCGTCCAGCGTCTTGAGGACCCGCTCCACCGCCCCCTTCAGCTGGTCGGTGGGCACCCCCGCCGCGGCGGGCGTCGCGCTCACGCCGACCAGCAGCGCGCCCACCAGCACCATTGCCCCCATGCGAAGCCAGTTCATCGAATGCCTCCCTTGGAGAGTGAGTCTAGCCCGAATGGAGAGTGAGTCTAGGCCGGGCTAGACCTTGCCGAAGATGTACTTGGACAGGAGCTCCTCGATGTCGACCGGCGGCTCGACTTCGCGGATCCGCCCGTTGGGCCCGATGATCTTGTCCGAGCCGCCCGGGCTGATACGCACGTACCGCTCGCCGATGAGTCCCTTGGTCTTGATGGACGCGATCGAGTCATCCTGGAGCTTGATGCCGGGCTGAATCACCATGACCACGCGGGCCTGGTAGTCCTGCAGCAGGATCTTGTCCACCCGCCCGATCTCGACGCCCGCGATCTCGATGGACGACCCGGCCTTGAGGCCCCCTACCGATGGGAAATCGGCGCTGACCACGTAGCCCCGATTGCCCAGGAGATCGACGCGCCCCAGCTTCACGGACATCCAGCCGAGCGCGAGGAGCCCGATGAGCACGAAGATGCCGACGCCCAGATCCAGTACCGAACGCTTCATTCTTGTCTCCCGGCTATGGCCGTTGCCCCGCGGGCACCGTCTCGATGTCTCCGCGGATGAACTGCTGGACGATGGGGTTCGTCGAGGCGCGCACCGCCCCCGGCGCTCCGACCTCGACGATCACCCCCTCGTGGAGCATGGCGACGCGATCCGCGATCTCGAAGATCTCCGGGATCTCGTGGCTGACCATGACCGCCGTGAAGCGGAACTTGCGGTGCAGCTCCATGATGAGGTGGTGGATGGTATTGACCAGGATCGGATCGAGGCCGGTGGTCGGCTCGTCGAAGAACACGATCTCGGGCTCGGTGACCAGGGCCCGCGCGATCGCCACCCGCTTACGCATGCCGCCCGAGATCTCGGCGGGGTTCTTGTGCCCCATGCCGGACAGCCCGACCTGCTCAAGCTTCTCCTCCACCCGGCCATGGATCTCCGCCGCGCTCAGGCGCTTCTTCTTCTCCCGGAGCGGAAACGCGACGTTATCGGCCACCGACATGGAGTCGAAGAGGGCGCCGCCCTGGAAGACCACCCCGTAGCGCTCGCGCACCCGGTCGAGCTCGCCCCCGCGCAGCCGGGTGATCTCGGTGCCGTCCACCGCGACCGTCCCCGCGTCGGGGCGGAGCAGCCCGATGAGGTGCTTGAGCAGCACGGACTTGCCGCCGCCGCTCCGGCCGATGACCACCATGATCTCCCCGGTGGCGATGTCGAGCTCGGTGCCGCGCAGGACCGGCTGGCTGCCGAAGCGCTTGTGAAGGCCCTGGACCCGGATCACGGCAGCACGGATCCCAGGAAGTAGTCCCAGACCAGGATGAGGATGGACGTCAGGACCACGGCCTGGGTGGTGGCGCGGGCGACCCCGGCGGCGCCGTGGCCGCAGTGGAAGCCCTTGTAGGTGCACACCCACGGCACGATGATCCCGAACGAGATCGCCTTCCAGTACCCGGTCATGAGGTCGTCCATGTTGACGAACGTCTTCATCTCGCCGAAGTAGGTGCCGGCGGAGAGCCCGAGGAGCTCGACCCCGACCAGGTAGCCGCCGAAGATGCCCACCACGTCGAAGATCGCGGTCAGCAGCGGGAAGGTGATCACCCCCGCCACGAGGGCCGGCGACACCAGGTAGCGCATGGGGTTGAGCGCCATGACCTCGAGCGCGTCGATCTGCTCCGTGATCTTCATGATGCCGATCTCGGCGGTCAGCGCGGAGCCGGCGAGGCCGGTGACGAACACCGCGCAGAGCACCGGGCCCAGCTCCCGGATCAAGGACAGCGCCACCGCGGGACCCAGGTAGGCCTCCGACCCGAACCGCGAGAGGGTGAGGAAGATCTGCAGACCCAGCACCATGCCGGTGAACGCCCCGGTCAGGATGACGATGATCAGCGACCGGAAGCCGATGAAGTGGACGCGGTCGAGCAGCCGGCCGACCTTGAAGGGCGGGACCACGATGTAGCCGACCGCCTGCGCGAAGAAGAGGCCGAAGCGGCCGAGGGCCGAAACCACGTCGAGGGTCACGCCGCCGAGCGCCGCGATCGGGCGAAGCGGCGCCGGCCACAGTTCAGGTGTGGGCGACGAAAACATCGCTAGATACTAGCACAGGGCTCCGCCAACCGGCCGCAATCCTTGAAAAAAACCGGTCAGTTTCGTATCGTGAGCGCGTGACGCATGCACTCGATGCGATCGGGTCGGTCGCGACCCTGCTGGCGGGCACCTTTGCGCTGAGGCCGTACGTGATCGGCTTCCTGGCCTTCTTCCTGGTCGCGGGCACGCGGGACCTCGGGCGCGCCCGCGCGCTCGGATTCCTGCTCTGGGGCTTTCTCGTCGCGCTGGGGGCCGAGCTGGCGTCCACGCGGGTGGGGGTCCCGTTCGGGCTCTATCACTACACGGGCGAGACCGCGGGCGCGGAGCTGTTCCTCGCCAACGTGCCGTTCTTCTCGCCGCTGTCGTTTCCGGTCCTGGCCTATGCCGCCTTCTGCCTCGCCCGCCGGGTGCTCGGTCCGGACTGGGCCGGGAGCCCCACGGGTCGGCTCCGCCTGATCGCCCTGTCGGGCGCGCTCATGACCTTGCTGGACGTCGTGATCGATCCGGTGGCGGTGCAGGGCGGGCGCTGGTTCCTCGGCCACATCTTCTTCTACCCGGAGAGCGGGATCTACTTCGGGGTCCCGCTCTCCAACTTCGTGGGCTGGCTCCTGGTGGGCTGGGCCACCGTCGGTGGCTATGTCTGGGCGGTGGGGGACACGCGACCCGGCTCGCCCGGCCTGGGCATCGCGCTCTACTATCTGGTCCTGCTGGTCAACCTGGCCGTGACGCTGTGGATCGCGGAATTGGTCATGGCTGGCGCGGGAATAGTGGTCCACGCGATGGTGTTTCTGCTACTGTATAGCGTCAGCCGGGTGCCACTCGGCCGATGGTCGGCCGGCCGGCTGTCTGCAACCCCCTGACGGGGCGAAAGGGTCCGTTCCATGGGCGTTCCGCTGTCTCAGATGTGGACGGTGGC
Organism: Candidatus Limnocylindria bacterium; assembly: GCA_035524955.1. Taxonomy (GTDB): domain Bacteria; phylum Methylomirabilota; class Methylomirabilia; order Rokubacteriales; family CSP1-6; genus CAMLFJ01. Next base: position 13,342 of record DATLFG010000014.1, read on the forward strand.
GACCTACGTCCTGCGCCAGAAGATGGCGGGGCGCATGCGCTATCCGCTCGTTCTGATGCTGGAGCCGCTCTTCCGCTGCAATCTGGCCTGTGCCGGGTGCGGCAAGATCCAGTACCCGGCCCAGATCCTCCGCAAGCACCTGAGCGTCGAGAAGTGCCTGGCCGCCGTGCAGGAGTGCGGCGCGCCGATGGTGAGCATTCCCGGCGGCGAGCCGCTCATGTACCCGGACATCGACCGTCTGGTGGCGGAGCTCGTGAAGCGGAAGAAGTACGTGTATCTGTGCACGAACGCGATCCTGCTGAAGGAGAAGCTCGACCTGTTCACCCCGTCGAAGTTCCTCTCGTTCAGTGTCCACATGGACGGCCTCCGCGAGGAGCACGACGAGGCGGTGTGCCGCGACGGCGTCTACGACCAGGCGGTCCCCGCGATCCGAGAGGCGGTGGCGCGGGGATTCCGGGTGACCACCAACAGCACGCTCTTCGACGGGGCCTCCCCGCTCCGGATGCGCGAGTTCTTCGACGAGATGATGAGCCTGGGCGTCGAGGGCATGATGATCTCCCCGGGCTACAGCTACTCGAAGGCCCCCGACCAGGAGCACTTCCTGCTGCAGTCGCGCACCCACGAGCTCTTCACCCGGATGCTCTCCAAGCCGAAGAAGCGCTGGCGGTTCAACCAGTCGCCGCTCTTCCTCCGCTTCCTGATGGGCAAGCACGACTTCGAGTGCACGCCGTGGGGCAACCCGACCTACAACATGTTCGGGTGGCAGCGCCCGTGCTATCTGCTGCAAGAGGGCTACACGAAGACCTTCCGGGAGCTGATGGACACGACCCCCTGGGAGAACTACGGCAAGAAGAGCGGCAACGAGAAGTGCCGCGATTGCATGGTGCACTGCGGCTACGAGGCCACCGCGGTGGACTACACGTTCAGCTCGATGAAAGGTTTCGCGGAGACGGTCGGGGTCACGCTGACCGGCAAGCTGTAGGGGGCGCCGCATGACCCTCGAGGGCTGGGTGCCCGAGGTCGGGCCGTACCTCACGCTGGCGGAGGTGGTGGAATTCGCTTTCGACTACCGGGGCAACACCACCATCGTCAAGACCGACGGCGCCGAGGTGGTCGGCTACATCTTCAATCGCAACGCCTACGGACCCGAGCCTATCCTCGAGTACTTCGACGAGAGCGGCGAGGGGCCGTTCACGCTCCGCTACTCCGAGGTCGCCAACATCAAGTTCTCCGGCAAGGACACCGCGGCCGGGAACAGCTGGCGGGCGTGGCTCGAGCGCAAGGAGCGGGAGAAGGCCGAGAAGGCGGCGGCCGCCGGGAGTGTCCGGGATCCTGATCCTCACCGGGGTTGAGCTCGAGGCGCGGGTCCTGGCCCGCCGGCTCGAGCTCCCCCCGATCACCGTTCTGCCGTTTCCCGCGTTCAGTCGCGGCCCGGTCCGGGTCGCTCCGGTCGGCCTGCGGGCCGGTCTCCTCGCCTCGCGCTGGCCGCGGCTCCTGGCCGGGTTCAACTATCCGCTCGTGATCTCCGGCGGCGTCTGCGGGGCCCTCGCGCCCGACCTGAGCGCGGGGGATCTGGTCCTGCCCGAGAGTGTGCTCGGGCCGAGCGGCGAGCGGCTCAACGTGACGCCCACCCCGTACCGGCAGGTCACCGAGATGGCCGGTTCCGCGCGCGGCGGCACGCTCGTGACCTCGGGCGAAGTCGTGGCGACCGTCGAGGCCAAGTCGGCGCTCTTCGCGAGCACCGGGGCGGTGGCGGTGGACATGGAATCCTCCCTGATCCTGGCTCACGCCGCCGGGGCGGGCTGTCCGACGCTCGTGGTGCGCGGGGTGTCGGACGCGGCGCACGAGAGCCTGCCGCTCGAGCTCATCGACCTGATGACGCCGGCGGGCACGCTGCGCCCCCTGCGGGCCCTGGCCTTGACGCTCACGCGGCCGCGGCTGCTTCCGCGCGCGCTGGCCCTGCGCCGGGCCACCCGGCAAGCCCTCACTGCGGTCGCGCGCCTGCTCGGGGCGCTCGCCGCTTCCTCCCGGCCGTGAACGTCCTCGTCACCGGGGGGACTGGGTTCGTGGGGGCCAATCTCGTGCGCGAGCTCCTCGCGGATGGCCACACGGTGCGCGTGCTGGCGCGGCCCGGGGGCGACCGGCGCGCGCTCGAGGGCTGCGCGGTGGACATCGTCGAGGGCGATCTGCTGGACGCCGCCTCGCTCCGCATCGCGGTGGCCGGCGCCCGCCACGTGTATCACGTGGCCGCCGACTACCGGCTCTGGGCGCCCGACCCCCAGGCGCTCTACCGCGCCAACGTGGACGGCACCCGTTACCTGCTGGCCGCGGCCGCCGAGGCCGGCGCCGAGCGTATCGTCTATACGTCCACGGTGGGGGCGGTCGGTATCCCCAAGGATGGCACGCCAGGCGACGAGACGACGCCGGTGTCCCTGGCCGACATGGTGGGAGCCTACAAGGCCTCCAAGTTCCTGGCCGAGCGCGTGGCCGACGAATGGGCGGCGCGCGGGGCGCCGATCGTCATCGTCAACCCCTCGGCGCCCATCGGTCCGTGGGATGTCAAGCCCACGCCCACCGGGCAGATGATCGTGGACTTCCTGAACGGCAAGATGATCGGCTCGGTGGACACCGGGCTCAACGTGACCCACGTGCGCGACGTGGCCCGAGGCCACATCCTGGCCGCCCTGAAGGGCCGCGTCGGGGAGCGCTACATCCTGGGGCACCATAACCTCTCCCTGCTCGAGATCTTCCGGATGCTGTCCACACTGACCGGCGTGCCCGCGCCGCGCTTCCGCGTGCCCTACGCGGTGGCGTGGATGGCGGCGGCGGCGATGGAAGGCGTCTCGCGCCTCACGCGCCGCCCGCCCGCGGTGTCCCTGACCGCGGTCCGCATGGCCCGCAAGCGCATGTACTTCAGCGCCGAGAAGGCAATCCGGGAGCTCGGCCTGCCCCAGACCCCGGCCGAGACCGCCCTCGCCGACGCGGTAGCTTGGTTTACCGACCGCGGTTATGCGCACGCCAAACGGAATGGGGGGGATGCGGCGTGACGTGGGGTACCGAGCGCGGCGCCGAGGCGGCCCACGGAATGGGGGGGAGTGCGGCGTGACGTGGGGTGCCGAGCGCGGCGCCGAGGTCAACGGAATGGGGGGAGTGCGGGGGCCATGTCGGGGCCCCCGCATATGGAGAGCTTGAGGAACTAGACGCATGACTCCACAGAAAGGCGTGAACGCCCACCAGTTCGTCTCCCGCCTCACCCGCAAGAGTCGCTCGAACTTCTTCTACGCGTTCCTCTGCCTGCCCCGCGCCCAGCGCGAGGCGATCTTCGCGTGCTACGCCTTCTGCCGCATCGTGGACGACGCGGTGGACCTGGTGGCGGACCGCGCGCAGCAGCGCGCGGAGCTCGGGCGCTGGCGCGAGGAGATCGCGCGCGTCTACGAGGGGCGGCCCGAGCACCCGGCCGGCCAGCGCCTGCAGGTGGCGATCCGCCGCTTCCCGATCCCGCGCGCGGCGCTCGAGGAGGTCATCGCGGGGGTGGAGATGGACATGGAGCATCCCACCTACGAGACCTTCGACGCGCTGTATCCCTACTGCTACCGAGTGGCCTCCGCAGTGGGGCTCTGCTGCATCGAGATCTTCGGCTACTCGGACCCGCGCGCGCGAGAGTACGCGGTGAACCTGGGCGTCGCGCTCCAGATCACCAACATCCTCCGGGACGTGCAAGTGGACGCGCGCATCGGGCGGGTCTACCTCCCGCAGGAGGACCTGCGCCGCTTCGGCGTGACCGCGGAGGATCTGGCGCGGGGCCGCTACACGCCCGAGTTCGTCCAGCTCATGACCTTCGAGGCGACCCGCGCCCACGAGTACTACCGGCGGGCGTGGGCGGCGCTGCCCGCGGCGGACGCGCGCCGACTCTTCGCCGCGGAGATCATGGGCCGCACCTACTTCGCGCTGCTGCGGGCCATCGAGGCGCGCCGGTTCGACGTCTTCGCCCGCCGCGTGACCCTCTCGACGCCCCGCCGTCTGGCGATCGCGCTCCGCTGCTGGCTCGGCGCCCGCCTGGGCCGCTCATGAAGGCCGCGGTCTGCGTGGCGGGCGCCATCGAGCTGCGCGAGTGGCCCGAGCCCGTCCCGGGACCCGGCGAGCTCGTGCTCCGCGTGAGCGGCTGCGGGCTCTGCGGCTCCGACATCCTGAAGATCAACGCGGCCGCGCCCGGCCCGGCGGTCCTCGGTCACGAGGTGGTGGGGCAGGTCGCGGCGGTCGGGCCCGGGGTGCGGCGCTTCGCTCCCGGCGAGCGGCTCGTGGTCGCCCATCACGTCCCGTGCTTCGACTGCCACTATTGCCGGCACGGCAGCCCGTCCATGTGCCGCCATTTCAAGCGGGTCAATCTCGATCCGGGCGGCTTCGCGGAGCTGGTGCGCGTGCCCGCGCCCAACGTGGCACACGCCGCGTTCCGCCTCCCCGCGGAGATGACCGACGAGACCGCGTCCTTCACCGAGCCGCTGGCCTGCTGCCTGCGCGCGGTGAAGCGGACCCGGGTAGGGGCGGGCGACACCGCGCTCGTCGTCGGCCTGGGCTCGATCGGCTGCCTGCTGGCGCAGCTCCTCGCCCTCGAGGGCGCGCGTGTGTTGGCCTCCGATCTGCTGGACGACCGGCGCGCGCTGGGGCGCGGGTTGGGCGCACGGGTGTTCGATGCCGACGCGGACCTGGATGTGGCGCTGCGCGAGGCCACCGAGGGGCGCGGCGCCGATCTCGTGATCCTCACCGCGGGTGGTGCCGCCGTGCTGCCCGCCGCGGCGGCGCGCGTGCGCGACGGCGGCACGCTGCACTATTTCGCGGGGGGCGCGGGCGACAGCCTGCCGCTGCCCCTCGGGGCGCTCTACCATCGCGAGCTGACCCTCACCGCGACCTACTCCTCGTCACCGGCCGAGCTCGAGGAGGCCTTCGCCCTGCTGGCCGCGGGCCGGATCCGGCTGGACGGGCTCATCAGCCATCGGCTCCCGCTCGGGCGTCTGGGCGAGGGCGTGGAGCTGATGCGGCGCCACGAGGCGGTGAAGGTCTACGTGATTCCTTGACCATGCGGGCCCAGGTGTTCCATGGCCCGGGTGACCTCCGCTTCGAGGATCTCCCAGTGCCCGAGCCCGAGCCGCGCGGCCTCGTGGTGCGGGTCGAAGCGGCGCTCACCTGTGGCACCGACGTCAAGACCCTGCGTCGCGGGCATCCGGTGATGATCCCGCGGGTGCCCACCGTGTTCGGCCACGAGCTGGCCGGCGTGGTCACGGCGGTGGGACGCGGCGCGCCCGGCGTGAAGGAAGGGGATCGGGTCGTCGCCGCCAACTCGGCGCCCTGCGGGCAGTGCCCGCTCTGCGCGGCGAACCGGCCGAATCTCTGCGAGGATCTGCTCTTCGTCAACGGAGCCTACGGCCAGTACATGGCGCTGCCCCCCCGTCTGGTCGCCCGGAACGTAGTGCGGATCGGCCCCGGGCTGCCCGCCTCGATCGCCGCCTTCGCGGAGCCGCTGGCCTGCGCCCTCCTGGGGATCGAGCGGGGTCGCGTGGAAGCCGGTATGACCGTGGTGATCTGGGGCTACGGCCCGCTCGGCTGCCTCCTGGCCCTGGCCGCCGGGCAGCGCGGGGCCCGGGTGGTCATCGTGGGCAAGGAGGGCTGGCGCCTGGACCGGGTCCGCGAGCTGGGAGTGGGGACCTGCGTGGACGCCCTGTCCGTCCCGGACATGGCGGCCCACCTTCGGGGCTTGATCGGGGGGCGAGGGCCTGAGGTCACGGTGGACGCGACCGGGCGACCGGAGGTTTGGGAGCAGGCCATCGATGGCGTGGGCCGGGGAGGCACCGTGATATTGTTCGGAGGCTGCGCCCCGGGCACCTCGGTGCGGGTGGATACGCGCCGGGCCCACTATGAAGAGCTCACGCTGGTGGGAGCCTTCCACCACACGCCGGCCACGATCCGACGTGCCGTGGAACTCCTCGAATCAAAGGCGATCGAGCCTACTGGGCTCCTGACTCACCGCATGGGGCTGGGGCAGGTCAAAGAAGCGCTGGCTCTGATGGAGGGTGGTGAGACCATGAAAGTGGTGGTGGACCCCTGGCAATGAGCACGCGCGAGAGCTGGAATCGATGGGCGAGGGGGGTGACGGTCGCGCTGGCCCTGGTCTGCCCGGCAGTCGCCCATGACGCGGGAGGCACATTCGCCAGGGGGACCATGATCCTGGGCCTGCAGATCGGGGGCGGGGCCGCGAACAACACCGAAGGCCACCGGGCGGTCAGCGACATCTCCTTCCTGACCGCGGCCCCGCGGGTGTCCTACCTGTTTTTCCCCCCCTTCGGGAGCGGGCTCCTCCGGAGCGCGGTCGAGCCGGGCATCGAAGGCTGGTTCCAGTACTATCTCTCCCCACACGAGGCGACCGCGCAGGGCCTCAAGCTCGCGATGCGCTATCATCTGATCGGCTTCGGCCGCCTGGTCCCGTACTTCGAGGGCACGGCGGGGGCGGGGGGCACGAGCCTCCGGGTGAAGGAGATCGACTCCACGTTCACGTTCGTGCTCGAGGCCGGAGCGGGGCTATCGTACTTCGTCACGGACACGGTCGCGTGGAACGTGGGCTATCGCCACCAGCACATCTCGAACGGACACACCTCGAACCCGAACCGGGGCTTCAACCCCGACTCGGGTCTCGGCGGCGTTTCGTTCTACTTCAAGTGAGGGGATCATGACCACGCCGCTGCCGCTGCACCAGATCGTGCTGGCCGGGCCCCGGGGCTTCTGCGCCGGGGTGGACCGCGCCATCGACATCGTCGAGCTCGCGCTCCAGGTCTGCCCGCCGCCGGTGTACGTGCGCCGGGAGATCGTGCACAACCGTCACGTGGTGGAGGCCCTCCGGGCCAAGGGCGCCCACTTCGTGGACGAGCTGGACGAGGTGCCCGACGACGCCACCGTGATCTTCAGCGCCCACGGCATCTCGCCCGCGGTGCGCGCGGAGGCCCACCGGCGCGGCCTGCGGGTGATCGATGCCACGTGCCCCCTCGTGACCAAGGTGCATCTGGAAGCCGTCCGCTACGCCCGCGAGGGCTACTCCATCATCCTGGTCGGCCACGCCGATCACGACGAGGTGGTCGGCACGATGGGCGAGGCGCCGGACCGCATGTTCCTGATCGCCCATCCCGAGGACGTGGACAAGCTCGAAGTGCCCGATCCCGACAAGGTCGCCTATCTCACCCAGACCACGCTGTCGGTGGACGACACCCGGGACTGCATCGAGGCGTTGCGCCGCCGCTTTCCCAAGATCGTCGGGCCCGCCAAGGACGACATCTGCTACGCGACCCAGAATCGCCAGGCCGCGGTCAAGACGGTGGCGGGCGCGGTGGACGTGCTGCTGGTCATCGGCGCGGCCAACAGCTCGAACGCCAACCGGCTCGTCGAGGTCTCCACCGTGATGGGCACGCCGTCGTACCTCATCAACGACAAGAACGACATCCGGCCGGAGTGGCTCGAGGGAACCTCCCGCGTCGGGGTCACCGCGGGGGCCTCCACGCCCGAGTTCCTGGTGACGGAGGTGGTGGAGGAGCTGCGGCGCGTGCACCGCTCGGATGTGCGCGAAGTCCACGTGGTCGAGGAGGACGTGCGCTTCGGCCTGCCCCGCGAGCTGGAGGACATCGCCAAGGCCGCGGGCAAGCCGCTACCGCCGCGCAGCGGCGCAGTGGCGGTGAGCGGCTAGCCATGCGGCTCGTCACTTTCCGGCGCGGGCGCGGCGAACCCAAGCCGGGCGCGCTCTGGCAGGAGCACGTGCTCGACCTGACCGGCCTCGCCAAGGATCTCGCCACCCAGCGGGGTACCGTGCGCCGGGGACGTGGCGGATTTCCCCGCACCGTCCTCGAGATCGTCCAGGGCGGCGAGGCGGTGATGGCGCTCACCCGGGAGGCGTGGGAGCACGGGCGGCGGCTCGTGGGGCAGACCGCCGCGGAAGACCTGGCCCAGCGCCGGCTGGCCTACCCGGCCAAGCGGGTGCGGCTACTCGCCCCGATCCCGTCGCCCGCCCGCAACGTCTTCTGCCTCGGCCGCAACTACGCCGACCACGCCGCCGAGCGGGGCGCCGCCCCTCCCGAGCATCCGGTGTACTTCACCAAGCCGGCGACCGCGGTGGTGGGGCCGGGCGACGACGTGGTGCACCACGCCATCACCAAGGAGCTCGACTACGAGGTCGAGCTGGCGGTCGTGATCGGGACCGGCGGGCGCGACATCGTGCGGGCCGACGCGCTCAAGCACGTCTTCGGCTACACCATCATCAACGACGTGACCGCGCGGGATCTCCAGAAGCGCCACCAGCAGTGGTTCAAGGGCAAGTCGCTCGATACGTTCTGCCCGATGGGCCCGGTGCTGGTCACCGCCGACGAGCTGCCGGACCCGCAGGCCCTCGCGATATCCCTGAGGGTGAATGGTCAGCTGCGGCAGTCGAGCAACACCTCCAAGATGATCTTCCCGGTGGCCCAGTGCATCGAGGTGCTCTCGCAGGGCATGACGCTCCTGCCCGGCGACCTCATCGCCACCGGCACCCCGGAGGGCGTGGGCGCGGCCAGCGGCAGCTTCCTCAAGGCGGGCGATCGCATCGAAGCCGAGGTCGAGCACATCGGGATACTCCACAGTAAGATCGTCCGGCCGTAGGCGGGCCGCCGAAAAGGGCCCATCTGCTTCGTTGGCGCCCTCGACCGGGCGCTCAACGTACAGGAAGTACGCCTCGCGCCCGGCCTTCGGGCGCCGCCTCGCATCTGAGCCCTTCTCGACGCCCCGGAAACGCACCCAGGCCAGGTGTCAGTACCTCCCGGTCACTGAAAGGCTGAAGCGGGAGCAGGTGTCAGTACCTCCCGGTCACTCGAGGAAGCGGCGCCGCGGCACGGCATAGGGCAGCTCGGCGAGGAGCGGCTGATGGTCCGGCTGCCGGCGGCGGAGGGCGTAGCAGCGGATGTGGTCGCCGGTGAGATCGACCTCGCACCGCACCAGCCGGAAGCACCAGAGGGGATCCACTGCGAAGGTGCGCCCGAGGAGGTGCACGGCGCCCTGCTCGGAGGTGCGCCGCACAAAGATGACCTGCCCGCGGAGCGGGGCTTGGAGATCCAGCTGCCGGGCGGCCGTGAGGGGGCGACGCGGCGGGGCGCGGTCGAGGCGGACCGCGGCCCGGTGCCGCACGGCGGAGATGTAGCGCGCCGACTGCGCTTGGAGCGCCTCCACGCTCTCGTACGGAAAGCGCGCCCAGACCTTGGCCTGCCACCGGCCATTGAACGCCTCGATGGCCGCCTGCAGGCCGGGCTCACGCGGCGGGGCGAAGACGGGAATGAGGCCGAGCCCCAGGCACAGGCGCACCACGCGGCCCAGGACGTCGCGATGTTGATGCGGGCCCTGGAAGATGTTGTCGTTATCGAAGTGGACGTAGGTGGGCAGCCCGCCAGTGCGCGAGCAAGGTGTCCACGACGGTTTTCGCCGTCACCCGGAGGGTGGGCCACGCTCCGACCAGGCCCCCGTGGAGCGAGATCACGGTGAGGACCTCGACGTCGGGCCCTCCGCGAATGTGCAAGCCCTCCACGATGTCGGCACTATCGAGCTCGGCGTGACGCTGGGCGACCGCGGGTAAGTACCACCCAGGGGGCGGTGGGGGCCGGCGGACCCGGCGGCGGCAGTCGAGCACCCCGCGCCGTTCGAGGATGCGCCCGAGCGTGCGCACGGCCGGCACGCCCGGCTCGCCCTGGGCCAGGAGCTCGGTGCGAATCGCGACGGCCCCGAATTCCCCCAGATCGCTCGTAGCCTTCAGCGCCTGCCGCACCTGGATGACGCGGTCTTCGACCTCCCGCCGTGTCCGGCGAGTCTGGCGTGGCCGCGAGGACCGATCGGCCCAGTCCACCTCGTCCAGCGGCCGACGCTGCGCTCGGGCGACCCAGAGCTGCACCGTGGAGAGACTGACGCCCGCGGCCCGCGCCACCTGACGCAACGCCCGGCCGCGCCGCCCGGCCGCGACTAGCTCCCGCCGGCGGCTCTCCCGCGCGCTTTTTGAGTCATGCCTTCAACACCCTCCTCGCCGTTTGCCACCATCATAGCGACCGGGAGGTGTTGACACCTCCCTGACCGGGAGGTACTGACACTTGCCACACCCACCTTACCCAACCGGGCCTGATTGCGGGTGAGCCTTGGCCGGGCTAGCATGCTGGCCCGGGAGGGCGTGGGGCCATGCGGACGGTGATCGAGGGTGGGTGGGTCGTGGCGTGGAATGGCACGGGCCACGAGGTGCATGAGCAGGGCAGCGTGGTGTTCGAGGGCGATCGGATCGTGCACGCGGGGCCCGCGTGGACGGGCGCGGCGGATACGCGCATCGCGGCGCGCGGCAAGCTCGTCTCGCCCGGCTTCATCAATACCCACGTGCACACCGCGGGTGGGGGCGGCGACTACCTCCTGCTCGACATGGCCAAGAACGACTACCGCACCGCGAACTACATGGCCTTCGCGGCGCCGCTCAAGGGCAAGATGACGCCGCCCCCCGCGGAGCCCACCGCGGCGATCCGCGCCTTCACCTTCCTGCACGCGCTCAAGAACGGGACCACCACCGTGATCGACGTGGGCGGCCTGCGCGGCGACTGGGAGGGCTACGCGCGCCTGGTGGACGATCTCGGGGTCCGGGTCTACGGGGGCCCGCCCTTCCGCGACCGCGACACCTACACGGACACGCGGGGCCGCCTCTACTACGACGAGGACGCGGCGGTCGGCCGGTCGCGCCTGCAGGAGGCGGTGGAGTTCGGGCGCAAGTTCGACGGCGCGGCCGGGGGGCGGCTGCGGGTCCTCTTCAACGCGGCCCAGGTCGAGACCTGCAGCGAGCCGTTGCTCCGGGCCGGCAAGGACGCGGCGCGCGCGCAGAACGCGCCGATCCACACCCACGCGGGCGGCAACCTCGTCGAGTTCCAGCGGATCATGGACGAGTACCGCAAGACGCCGGTCCGGTTCCTGGCCGACATCGGCTTCCTCGACGAGCGCACCCTGCTCGGGCACGTGGTCTTCACCACCGCGCACGATTGGACGCGCTACCCGTTCGGCGACGATCTGCGCGTGCTGGCCGAGCGCGGCTCGACCGTGGGGCACTGCCCGTACAAGTACGCGAAGATGGCGATGACGCTCCGCTCCTTCCAGCGCTACCTGGACGCGGGCGTGACCCTGGCCCTCGGCACCGACACCTATCCGCTCGACATCGTGTCGGAGCTCCGGTGGGCGTCCATCCTGGCCAGGGTCACCGACGCCAACTACCAGGCCGGCCTCGCCCGCGACGTCTTCAACGCGGCCACCGTCGGCGGCTGCCGCTTCCTGGGGCGTGAGGATCTGGGGCGCCTGGCCCCGGGCGCGAAGGCTGACGTCCTGCTGATCAACCTGGACCACGTCGGCGGGTCGCTCTACGCGGATCCGATCAAGGCCCTCGTGGATGGGGCCTCCGGCCGCGACGTGGACACCGTCATCGTGGACGGCCGGGTGCTGGTGCAGGGCGGGCGGGCCACCCGCTTGGACGAGGACGCAGTGTACGCGAAGGCCCGCGAGGCCACCCGGCACTACTGGAGCCGCGTGCCCGCCTGGCGCTGGGACGGCGCCGGCGTGGACCAGATCATCCCGCCCGCGTTCCCGATCCACCGCGCGCGATGAGCCCCACCGGGTCGATGACCAGGCGGCAGCGGGTGACCGCGGCGCTCGCGGGCCGGGCGGTGGACCGGGTCCCGCTCGCGTTCTGGCTCCACAACTTCGCCGCCGAGAACTCCGCGAAGGGCCTGGCCGAGGAGACACTGCGCCTCGCGCGCACCTTCGACTGGGACTTCCTCAAGCCACAGTCCCGTGCGCAGTGCTTCGCCGAGATGTGGGGGCTGACCTACGCGCCATCGGCGGAGAAGGCCACGCCGTATACCGTCACGCACGCGCCGGTGGGCTCCGCCGACGACCTCGTGCGGGTGCCCGCAGCCGATCCCCGCGCGGGCGCGCTCGGCGAGCAGCTCGAGGCCCTCCGGCTCATCCGCGCCGCGGTCGGGCCCGACGTGCCGATCGTCTGGACGGTGTTCGCCCCGCCGATGATCCTGCCGATGCTTGCGCGGGGCGGCCGCGACCAGGCGATGCGCTTCCTCCGGGATGCTCCCCGCGAGACCGCGCGGGCGTTCGACGTGATGGCGGAGACGCTGGCGGAATACGCGCGCCTCTGCCTGGCCGCGGGGGCCGACGGGCTCTTCTACGCCACCAACGTGGCGACCCGCGCCCTGATGACCGCGGACGAGTGCCGGCGCTGGCAGCGCCCGTGGGACCTGCGCATCCTGAAGGCGGTCGAGCAGGCCCCGTTCAACCTGCTCCACGTCTGCGGCGCAGGCATCCACGTCGAGGAGTTCGCGGACTATCCCGTCACCGCGTGGAGCTTCGCCGCCGTGCCCGGCAACCCGACGCTCGCGGAGGTGCGCGCGCGCACCGGCCGCGCGGTGGTGGGCGGGCTCCCGGCCAAGCCCGAGATCGCGGGCATGACCGAGGCCGCCCTCGTCGAGCGGGCGCGCGCGGTGACGCGCGAGATGGGCGGCGGTGGCTTCCTGCTCGGACCCGACTGCTCGATCAATCCCGACACGCCGGAGCGTCTGCTCCACGCGGTCGGCACCGCGGTCCGGGGCGCCGCCTCACCGCTCTGATCCGCGATTTGCGCGGTGCGCGATCATCGCTTCGCAGCGGGTGGCGCCGGGGTCGCCCTGCCGGGCGGCTGGAGTGCGCCGCTCGAAGAGCGGCGATTCCGGCGAGCGGGTGAGGGAGGCCGAGCCGGCAGGGCGACGCCGGCGACAGGACCGCTGCGGAGCGGCTCGCGGGAGGTTGCGAATCGCGGACCAGCAACCGGGGGCTGGAAGGCCCCGTAACGCTGTGGTAGCATCCCCGCCACACCTTGTCCTTCTCAGGAGGCCGGCATGGCTCTGGACATCGCCAGGATTCGCAACGTTGCGTTCGCCGGCCATGGCGGCGTGGGTAAGACGTCGCTCGTCGAGGCCATCCTGTTCGCCTGCGGGGCCAGCTCGCGGCTCGGCCGGGTCGACGACGGGACAACCACCACCGACTTCGACCCCGACGAGATCAAGCGCAAGATCTCGCTGAACACCGCGGTGGCCTTCTGCGATCATCAGGGGCACCGCCTCAACCTCATCGACACGCCTGGATACGGCGACTTCGTCGCCGACGCGCGCGCGGGCCTGCGGGTCGCGGGCGCCGCGGTCGTGGTGGTGGACGCGGTGGCGGGCGTGCAGGTACAGACCGAGCGGGTCTGGAAGTTCGCCAACGACTACGGCCTGCCACGCGCGATCGTCGTCAACCGGCTCGACCGCGAGCGCGCCGACTTCTACCGGACGCTCGAGTCGCTCCAGAAGCGGCTGAAGGGCCGCCTCGTGCCCCTGCAGCTGCCGATCGGCAGCGAGAGCGGGTTCGCCGGCGTGGTCGACCTGATCGCGATGCGCGCCCTCGTCTGGGCCGACGGCAAGGCCAAGGACGCCGAGATTCCCGAGGACCTCGCCGAGAGCGCCAAGTCCTACCGCGAGAAACTGACCGAGGCCGCCGCCGAGACCGACGACGAGCTCCTCACCAAGTACCTGGAGGAAGGCTCGATCGGCGAGCCCGAGATGCTGGCCGCGTTGCGGAAGGCGATCATGTCCGGCGACATCGTGCCGATCCTGGCCACCTCCGCCACGCGCGGCATCGGGGTCGGGCCGCTGCTCGACGTCATCGTGAAGGAGTTCCCGTCGCCCGCGGATGCCGGGGCGGTGGAGGGGACGGACCCGCGCACCAAGGCCGCGGTCAAGCGGGCCGCCGACCCGAAGGCGCCGCTCTGCGCGGTGGTGTTCAAGACGATCTCGGACCCGCACGTGGGCAAGCTCTCGGTCTTCCGCATCTACTCCGGGACCCTGCGCGCCGATAGCCAGGTCGCCAACGCCAGCCGCGACGGCCGCGAGCGGATCGGTCACCTGGGCTGGCTCTCCGGCAAGATCCAGAAGGGGGTGGAGGCGCTCGGACCGGGCGAGATCGGGGTGGTGGCCAAGCTCAAGGACACCCTCACCGGCGACACGCTCTGCGACGACGCCCATCCGATCGTGCTGCCCGGGATCTCATTCCCGGAGCCCGCGATCTCCTTCGCGATCCAGCCCAAGAGCCGCGGCGACGAGGACAAGATCTCGACCGCGCTGCACCGCATGGCCGAGGAGGATCCCACGCTGCATCACCACTACGACCCGGAGACCAAGCAGCTCCTGGTCTCGGGCATGGGGCAGCTCCACGTCGAGGTGGTGGTGGAGCGGATGAAGCGGAAGTACAACGTCGACGTCTCGCTGCTGCCCCCGCGCATCCCCTACAAGGAGACCGTGAAGGGGCGCGCGGAGGTCCAGGGCAAGTACAAGAAGCAGACCGGCGGCCGCGGCCAGTACGGCGACACCTGGCTCCGGGTCGAGCCCCTTACCCGCGGCGGGGGCTTCGAGTTCGTCGACGACATCTTCGGCGGCGCCATCCCGCGCAACTTCATCCCGTCGGTGGAGAAGGGCGTGCGCGACTGCATGAAGCGCGGCATCCTCGCCGGTTACCCGGTGGTGGATCTCAGGGTCACCCTCTACGACGGCTCGTATCACGACGTGGACTCCTCCGACATGGCCTTCCAGATCGCCGCCTCCATGGGCCTGCAGAAGGGCTTCATGGAGGCCAAGCCATGCCTGCTGGAGCCGGTCATGAACGTGGAGGTTTCGGCGGCGGCGGAGGCGGCGGGTGAGGTCATCGGGGACCTGAACGGCCGTCGCGGCCGGATCGTGGGCATGGAGCCCGACGGCGAGGTGGTGCTCGTCCGCGCCCAGGTGCCGATGTCCGAGATGCTGACCTACGAGTCGAGCCTGCGGTCGATGACCGGCGGGCGTGGGGGCTACTCGATGGAGTTCTCCCACTACGAGGAAGTGCCGAGCCAGCTCGCCGAGAAGGTCGTCGCCGCGCACCGGGCCGACAAAGACAAGCACTAGAGGCCGCGCCGAGCGACGTGCCGCCTCAGACCCGATACGCGCGGAGCGGCGACGTCAACATCGCTTACCAGGTGGTGGGCGAGGGGCCGCGGGATCTCGTGTTGGTGCCCGGGTGGCTCTCGAACATCGAGGTCTTCTGGGAGCATCCGGCGGCCGCCTCGTTTCTGAACCGGCTCGCCTCCTTCTGCCGGCTCATCCTGTTCGACAAGCGGGGCACCGGGCTCTCCGACCGCGTGGACATCCCGGGCATCGAGACCCGCATGGACGACGTGCGGGCGGTCATGGACGCGACCAAGTCGGACCGGGCGGTGCTGTTCGGCTACTCGGAGGGCGGCCCGATGTGCGCGGTCTTCGCGGCGACCTATCCGGCGCGCGCGGCCGGCCTCATCATGCACGGTTCGTACGCCCGACGCGTGCAGGCCCCGGACTACCCGCTGGGCACGCCCCCGTCAGAGTGGGAGCGATTCGTCGAAGTGACGTGTCGGGACTGGGGCGGCCCGGTGGGCCTGGAGCAGCGAGCGCCCAGCATGTTTCACGACGAGGCGTTCCGGGAGTGGTGGGCGCGGTTCATCCGCATGAGCGCGGGGCCGGCCGGCAACGCGGCGATCCTGAGGATGAACGCTCAGATCGACGTCCGCCACGTGCTGCCGTCGGTCCGCGTACCGACCCTGGTCCTCCATCCGGAGGGGGATCGGACCGTCCGCGTGGAGCTCGGGCGCTACCTGGCCCGGCAGATTCCCGGGTCCCGGTACGTGGAGATGCCCGGGATCGATCACGTTCCGTTCGGCGACACGGCCGACCGCACGCTCGCCGAGATCGAGACGTTCATCACCTCGCTACCCGAGGAGGTGGACGCCGATCGGGTGCTGGCCACGGTCATGTTCACCGACATCGTGAGCTCGACCGAGCGCGCCGCCGAGCTGGGCGACCGGCGCTGGCGGGAGCTGCTGCAAGGCTTCCACGGCGCGGTGCGCGGCCAGCTCGCGCGCTTCCGGGGCCGTGAGATCGACACCGCGGGTGACGGTGTGCTCGCCGCGTTCGACGGACCGGCGCGCGCGGTCCGCTGCGCCCACGCGGTCGGAGACGTAGTCAAGCCGCTCGGGCTCCGGGTCCGGACCGGCGTCCACACCGGCGAGTGCGAGGTGATGGGCGACAAGCTCGCGGGCATCGCGGTGCACATCGGCGCCCGGGTCGCGGCGGCCGCGGGCGAGGACGAGGTCCTGGTGTCCAGCACGGTGCGCGATCTCGTGGCCGGCTCCGGCCTGCGGTTCTCGGATCGCGGCCGCCAGGCGCTCAAGGGCATTCCGGGCGAATGGCAGCTCTACGCGGTGGACCGGGGCGGCGCCTGATGTTCGTGACGCACGTCGAATGCACGGTCTGCCGGCATCGGCACGAGGCCGGTGATGTCCTTACTGTGTGCGCCGCGTGCGGCCAGATGCTCGCGGTGCGCTACGATCTGGCGCGCGCCGCCGGCGCCGTCACCAAGGACGAGCTCCGGGGGCGCCCGCCCGGGATGTACCGGTTCCGCGAGCTGCTCCCGCTGGCGGCCGACGAGGCGCCGGTCACGCTCGGCGAGGGAGGCACCCCGCTGCTCGCGCTGCCCCGCCTCGCCGCGCACCTGGGCCTGCGGCATCTCTGGGCCAAGGACGAGGGGCAGAACCCGACCGGCACCTTCAAGGCCCGCGGCCTCGGGATGGCGGTGTCCCGCGCCCACACCCTCGGTGTGACCGGTCTCATGATCCCCTCCGCGGGCAACGCGGGTGGGGCCGCGGCCGTGTACGGGGCCCGCGCCGGCATCCCGGTGGCGGTGGTGGTGCCGCGTGACACGCCCGCGGCCGCGGTGGCGGAGGCGGCGCTGGCCGGCGCCCACGTGTTCACCGTCGAGGGCACCATCGCCACCGCCGGCCGCGTCATCGCCGGCGTTGCGCCGCAGATCGGCTGGTTCGACCTGGCCACCCTCAAGGAGCCGTACCGGCTCGAGGGCAAGAAGACTATGGGCCTCGAGCTGGCCGAGCAGCTCGGGTGGCAGACCCCGGAGTGGCTCGTGTATCCGACCGGCGGCGGCACCGGCCTGGTCGGTATCTGGAAGGCGTACGCGGAGCTCGCCGCCATGGGCTGGATCGGGGCCGCGCAGCCGCGCTTCGTCGCCGTGCAGGCGGAGGGCTGCGCGCCGCTGGTGCGCGCCTGGGAGGACAAGGCCGAGACCACGACCACGTGGGAGAATCCGGTCACTGACGCGCCCGGCCTGCGCGTGCCGGGCCCATTCGCGGGCCGCCAGATGCTCCGCCTGCTGCGAGAGACCGGCGGCTTTCCCCTGCCGGTCAGCGAGCCGTCCATCGTCGAGGCCCAGCGGCTGCTGGCCCGGGTCGAGGGGATCTGGACGGCTCCCGAGGCTGCCGCCACCGTGGCTGCCCTCCTGCGGCTGGTGGACGAGCGGCAGATCGACGTCATCGCCCGGGTCGTGCTGGTCTTCACCGGGGCCGGGATCAAGCACCCAGCCCCGGCGCTCCCGCCGCCGACCCACCTCGAAGGGGGGCCCGAGGAGCTCCTGTCCCGGGTCCGGCAAGTGCTCGGACCCATCAAGCGGCTTGACAGGGCCGGCCAGGCTGGATAGATTCTCGTCGATCCCGGTCGAGAATTGATAATTCAGGCGTCACCAGGAGGCCGAGCGATGAGTACCCTGACGCGGCGGGGGTTTCTGAGGACGACCGGCCTCGGGCTCGGGGTCCTGGCCGGTTCCGGTCTCGCCGGCTGCGCCTCCACGAAGGGAGACTTCGCCCCGAAGCGCGGCCCCCGCGTCGTGGTCATCGGCGGCGGCTGGGGCGGCGCCACCGCGGCCAAGTACGTGCGCCTGCTCGACCCGAAGATCGAGGTGGTCCTCATCGAGCCCAACCGCGAGTTCATCTCCTGTCCGTTCAGCAACCTGGTCCTGGCGGGTCTGCGCTCGATCGACTCGCTCACCATGGGCTACGACGGCCTGCGCAAGCATGGGGTGCGGATCGTCCACGAGACGGCCACCGCCATCGAGCCCGATCGCAAGCGGGTGCGGCTCGGCGAGGGATACTTGCAGTACGACCGCCTCGTGGTCTCCCCCGGCGTGGATTTCCAGTGGGAGCAGGTGGAAGGGCTCGCCCAGAACCAGGACAAGGTCCTGCACGCGTGGAAAGCGGGGCCGCAGACCGTGCAGCTCGCCCGGCAGCTCGCCGCGATGCCCGACGGGGGCGTCTTCGTGCTGAGCATCCCGCCGGCGGCCTTCCGGTGCCCGCCCGGCCCCTACGAGCGCACCTCGATGGTGGCCTGGTACCTCAAGGCCCACAAGCCCCGGTCCAAGCTGATCGTGCTCGACGCCAACCAGAACATCATCTCGAAGACCGCGCTCTTCCGCGCGGCCTGGCAGGCCTATCCGAACATCGAGTACCGACCCGCGAGCCGCGTGGTCGGGGTGGATCCGGGCGCCCGGGAAGTGCGCACCGAGTTCGACAGGATCCGCTACGACGTGGTCAACGTGATCCCGCCCCAGCGCGCGGGCGCCATCGCGGTGCAGGCGGACCTGGTCGGCGGCGACAAACGCTGGTGCGAGGTCAACCACGTCACCTACGAGTCGGTGAAGCAGCCGGGCATCCACGTGATCGGCGACGCCACCATCGGCCTGCCGGTGCCCAAGTCGGGCAACGTGGCCAACGCGATGGGCAAGATCACCGCCGCCTCCGTGGTCAGCCTGATCAACGCCAAGCAGCCGCCCACCCTCGCCCCCGGCAATACCTGCTACAGCTGGGTGAGCGACCGCGAGGCCATCGCGGTGGTGAACGCCTACCGGATCGAGAACGGCAAGGTCGTGCAGATCGAGCAGAAGCTCACGCCGGCCCAGAGTCCGCTGGTCGCCCGGCGGGCCATCGGCTGGACCCAGTCCATCTGGGCGGACATCCTGGCATGAGCCCCGCCGATCGGCCGTCCCGCCAATCGTCCGGCCAATCGTTCCGTCAATCGTTGCGGAGGACACGCCCCCTGTGTCTGGCCATGCGTCTGACGCCACGTTGCATCGTCCTCGCCGCCGCGCTGGCCCTGGGCGCGCTGGCCGGGAGCGCCGCCCAGGCCGCGGGCCCGCTCGACGAGCGCGGCGCGCTCGGGTCCATGACCTGCGCGGCCTGCCACGGGCAGGCCGGTAATAGCCGGTCGAGCGCGATGCCGATCATCGCCGGCCTCGACGCGGCCTACTTCAAGAAGCAGATCGGGGACTACGCGGCGGGCAAGCGCCTCTCGCCCGAGATGGAGCCCTATGCCAAGCAGGTGCTGAACCTGGGCGTGGACGACATCGCGGCCTACTTCGCCTCCCGCCGGCGCGAGCCCACGCCGATCCAGTCGCCGGCCGACGCGGTGGCCCGCGGGCGCAGCGCGGCGGCCCAGTGCGTGATCTGTCACGGCCCGCAGGGACACGGCGACGCGGCCAAGCTGATCCCGAACCTGGCCGCCCAGGCGCCCGGCTACCTGCGCGAGCAGATGCTGCTCTTCAAGCAGGATCGGCGCAGTCCGGGCGATCCGGCGCTGGCCGCGCTCAAGGCGCTGATGAAGACCATCCCGGACGAGACGTTCGGAGACCTGGCCGCGTACTACTCGAGCCTCCGGTAGATCATCGGAGGGGGCATCGACGGCCCCCTCCGAGCCTCCCCCAGAAC
>DATLFG010000022.1:0-6010 GCA_035524955.1 Candidatus Limnocylindria bacterium
ACCACCTGCCCGCGATAGGAGACGCGCTCGCCGCTCAGCAGCAGCCGGATCACGTCGATCCACTCCCGCAGCGCGAGCTGCGGATCGACGGGGTCCAGGCCGTGCCGCTCCGCGTGCACGCGCGTGCACGCGCCCGGGCAGAGGACGACGCGCCCGCCGGACAGCTCGTCGAGGGAGGCGATCGTCAGCGCCATGTTGACCGCGCTCCGCAGGCGGACCACCTGCGTGCAGCCCAGCGACACCCGCGTGGTGGACGTGGCGAAGGCCGCCAGGGCCGTCACGGAGTCCCGCATGAGCGCGATCGTCTCCGAGAAGAATGCGATCTCCCACCCGCGGTCGTCGATCTGCCGCACCGCCTCGGTGAACTCCCGCACCCCGAGCGCGGGATCGTAGCCGGTCGACAGCCCGATGCGCGCGCTCACGCGCGCGCTCCCCGCGGTACCGTCGCGCGCCCCTTGCCTTCGAACCATCCCGGCGCCGCCCGCGTCTCGACGTGGCCGGTCGCCTCGCCGATCACGAGGGCGATCAGCTCCAGGGCACCTGGCCACCCCAGCGGTCCAGGGAAACGGTCTCCGACGTCGGCCGCCGCTTGCTCAGCCCGTACGCGACCGCCGGATACCCCAGCGGGATGCAGAAGGGGAAGGCGTGATCGCGGAGGATCCCGAACATGTCGTGGAAGCGATCCATCACGGATCACCTGGCCCAGCGGCATCGTCAGGCGCTCGGCGAGCATGCGGGGCCTCCTCTGGAGGGGATGGGCATGCGACGACTATACGGCGGACGCCGTCCCGGCGCCGAGGGTAGCGGACGGCTGCACTCGCGCCACTTCGACATGACCGGTTGGGGCCTCCATGCCGCCGGTCGGCGCCGTCGTCTTGCTCACGCTGGTGCGATTCTCAGCCTGCGTGGCCGGTGCCCCTCGTCCCGTGTCCGGCCTGGCTCGGCCCACCTGACGACACGCGCCGCACGCTCGGGCCACTCTTGCCCCCGCCACTCGGGAGACGGGGGGGCGGGGCGTGTCCGCGCTCCGCGCGATCGCGCCAGGATCGCGGTACCCTCGAGGGCGAGAACCGGGACCCATGGGGGTGACGCGATGCGCGTGATCGATCTCAGCTTTCCCATCCGACCGCACTTCCGCTGGAGGGTGGAGCCGACCTTGCGCACGTCGCACGCGCGCGGCGACACCTTCCAGTCGACCGTGCTGACCATCGGCTGCCACGCCTACACCCACGTCGACGCGCCCGGGCACTTCCTGCCCGGCGACCGCGACATCGCCTCGATGCCGGTCGACCAGTGGATGGGCCCCGCCGCCGTCGTCGATCTCTCCCACCTGGGCGACAACGGCGAGATCTCCGCCGCCGAGCTGGAGCGCCACGCGCGCCACGTCCAGGCGGGCGACATCGTGCTGCTCCGCACCGACTGGCCGAAAAAGGTCGACGTGGCCGCCGAGAAGTTCTGGAAGGACGCGCCGTACACGGCCCGGAGCGCGTGCGAGTGGCTGGTGGCCCGGCAGGTGAAGGCGGTCGGCTACGACTACCCGCCCGACTACACGATCCGCACGTCGATCTTCTCGCCCGGCACGCCGGTGCCCCGCGAGGAGTGCACGACGCACCACATGTTCTTCCCGGCGGGCATCACCGTCATCGAGTACCTGACGAACCTCGACGCGATCGGCGCCCCCCGCTGCCGCTTCCTGGCCCTGCCGCTCCGGATCGAGGGCGCCGACGGCTCGCCGGTCCGCGCCGTCGCGCTCGTCGATTGAGGGCGGTGGCCCTGGGCGTCCCTGGCGAGGGCCCGCCACTCTGGCCCGGAGCGGGATGCCCCGGGCGCAGCGGGCATTCACGAGGCCTCCGCTCGTCTCGGGATCACGGTCGTCCGGCAGGGCGCGCCGCCTTCGCCTGGAGGACCTCGCGCCGGCAGGAGGAAGCGCCGTGCCGGCAGGAGGAAGCGCCGTGAAGGACGCGATCAATCTCGCGGCAAAGCTCGCGATGTTCACGGAGCACTGGAGCCCGAAGATCGTCGGGCGGCTGAACGACTACGACCTCCAGGTCGTCAAGGTCAAGGGCGAGTTCGTCTGGCACAAGCACGACGAGACCGACGACTTCTTCCTCGTCCTGAAGGGGCACCTCACGATCCAGCTCCGGGACCGCAACATCGAGCTGGGCGAGGGCGATGTGTTCGTGGTCCCTCGCGGCGTCGAGCACTGTCCGCGAGCCGATGACGAGGCCCACGTCCTGCTGATCGAGCCGGCCGGGACGCCGAACACGGGAGACGCGGGCGGGCCGCGGACCGCGCGGAAAGAGCTCCTGTAACCCGGGGCCGTGGCCAGCCGGCACGGAGCGTCGCGCTCCGGCATCAGGTCACGACGCTCGACCGGGCGACGTTCACCGAGCGGTCGGCGTGCTGCCGGCGACCCCTCCTGAGGGACGTCGCGGCCGGGCGGAGAGCGGCGCTCGACCTCGAATGAGCGGACCTCGGTGGCCGCCTGCGCGAACACGATGACGGAGGCCGAGAAGGCCGGGCGGGCCGGGGAGGCGCGCGATCGGATCCGGACGCTCGGGGCGAGCGCGAGGTACGGCGAGCGCTCCGTCACCCGGATCGTCGCTCAGGCGCTGGGTCTCTGATCTTCCCCGAGCCACCGCCGCGACGCGCTCGAGCTCGCGTAACCGCGACGTCCGCCCCGCGGACCCCTTCCTTGCAGTCCGGGCAGTAGTAGCCGACCGACACCGGATGCCCGCACCCGGTGTGCACGAGCCGGGTCTCGCGGTGCACGTGCCGCCCCCCCCACGCGGCGAGCGCGCCCACCACCATCCCCAGCTCCCGGCCGCGGTCGGTGAGCGCGTACTCCGCCCGCGGCGGGTGATCCGAGTAGAGCGCGCGGCGGATCAGCCCGTGCTCCTCCATCAGCTTGAGGCGGGCGGACAGGATGTTGGGGGCGATGCCGGGCAGGCTGCCCAGCAGATCCTGGAATCGCTGGGTGCCCCGCAGCAGATCGCGCACGACCAGGAGCGTCCACCGGTCGCCGATGATCTCGAGCGTCTTGGCCACCGGGCAGGACTGGTTGTATCGCTTCGCCATGGCCGCAGTATACCGGGGTTCCGAGGGTCTTGACACCCAAACAAGTTACTAGTATTTTACTAGTCACTATGCCACGCGCGCTCGACTTCATCCGGATGGTGCAGCGCGGGGACGCCGGCCCGCCCCCGATCGCCGACCTGATCGGCTTCACCCTGACCGACGTCGATCCCGGCCGCGCCGTCATCACGTTCGACGCCGGCCCGCGGCACGCCAACCCGATGGGCACCCTGCACGGCGGCGTGCTGTGCGACATCGCGGACGTGGCCATGGGCATGGCCTACGCGGCGAGCCTCGACGAGGGCGAGACCTTCACCACGCTCGAGCTCAAGATCAACTTCCTCAAGCCGGTGCGGACGGGCCGGCTCGTCGCCACCGGGCGGCTCGTCAAGGGCGGGCGCACGGTCGGGCTCCTCGAGTGCGACGTGGTGGACGACACGGACCACCTCGTGGCGCGCGCCTCCAGCACCTGCATGACGCTCCGGGGCGAGCAGGCGGAGGGGCGCTAGTGAGCCCGACGCCGGCGGCATCACCGCCCTCGACTTCGACCGGGCCGCGGCCCGCCGTCGCCACGGCGGCCCCGGTCGCCGCCGCCCCGCTGTCGCCGCGCACCCGCCTCCTCCTCGAGGGCCCGGTGGCGCGCACCCTGCTCCTGCTGGCCGCGCCCAACGTGCTGGTCATGGTGCTGCAGGCGGCGGTGAGCACGCTCGACGCCGTCTTCGTGGGCTGGCTCGGATCGGCGGCGCTGGCCGGCGTCTCGATCGTCTTCCCGCTGGTCATGCTGATGCAGACGATGTCGGCGGGCGGGATGGGCGGCGGCGTGGCCTCCGCGGTGGCGCGCGCTCTCGGCGGCGGCCGCCGGGCCGACGCGGACGCGCTCGTGATCCACGCCATCGTGATCGCGCTGGCCATGGGCGGGGCCTTCACCCTCGCCCTCGAGCTGGCCGGCCCCGCCCTCTTCCACGCGATGGGCGGCCGCGACGAGGTCCTCGCCGCCGCGGTGGCCTACTCGCGCGTCCTCTTCGGCGGCGCCGTCGCCTACTGGCTCTTCAACACGCTCAGCAGCGCGATCCGCGGCAGCGGCAACATGGCGGTGCCCGCCGCGGTGATGGTGGCGACGGGCCTCGTCTACCTCGTGCTCTCCCCCGCCCTGATCCTCGGCTGGGGCCCGCTGCCCCGCCTCGGGATCGCGGGCGCCGCCGCCGCGAGCGTGCTCTCCTTCGCTCTCGGCAGCGTGGCGCTGCTCGCGTTCCTCTGTTCGGGGCGGAGCCTGGTGCGGCCCGCGCTGCGCGGCCTCGGTCTCCGGCGCCGGCTCTTCTGGGAGATCCTCCGCGTCGGCGCCCCCGGCTCGCTCAACACGGTCCTGACCAACCTGACCGTCGTGGTCCTGACCGCGCTCGTCGGGCCGTTCGGGGCGACGGCGCTGGCCGGCTACGGCCTGGGCGCGCGCCTCGAGTACCTCCAGATCCCGATCGTCTTCGGCCTGGGGTCGGGGCTCGTCACCATGGTCGGCACCAGCATCGGGGCGGGCGATCGAGCGCGCGCCGTGCGCGTCGCCTGGGTCGGCTCCGCGATGGCCGCGGGCATCACCGGCGTGATCGGCATCCTGGCCGCGCTGTTCCCGCTGGCCTGGCTCGGGCTCTTCACCACCGACCCGGGGGTGCTGGCCGCGGGCACGCGCTACCTCACGATCGTGGGCCCCTTTTACGGCTTCTTCGGCGCGGGGCTCGCGCTCTACTTCGCCTCGCAGGGCGCGGGCCGCCTCCTCTGGCCGCTGCTGGCCGGCTTCACCCGGCTCCTGATCGCGGCGGTGGGCGGCTGGCTCGCCACGCGCTGGCTGGGCGGCGGCCTCCCCGGGATCTTCGCGGCCATGGCGGCGGCGCTCGTGGTGTTCGGCGTCATCAACATCGCCGCGGTCCGGCTGGGCGCCTGGCGCGCCCGCCCGCCGCGGCCATCGTGACCGCCCGGGCCGGTTCCCGCGGCCGCGCCGTCCTCGCGGCCTGCGCAGTCCTGGCGAAGGACGCGATGTACCGGGGCGGGCGACCCGAGGCCTGAATGAGGAGCCGCCCGGCACGTGGTCGGGCGCCCGCGGGTTCAGCGGGGTGCCGTCGAAGGGGTTCTCGCCGAGGATGCCGAGCGAGACCTCGTCGGTGATCGTCTTGCCGATCAGCGCCGCGCCCGCGTCGAGCAGGCGCTGCACCGCCCAGGCGCGCCGCGTGGGGACCGGGTGATGGCGCGCCCAGTCCGGACTGCCCCCGCCGGTCCGGTGGCCCGCGACCTCGAAGAGGTCCTTGGCCGCGAAGGTCAGGCCGGCGAGCGGCCCGGCGGGAGCGCCGGCGATCTGCACCGCCGGGCCGGGGACGAAGGGGCTGGTCACGGGTCAGGATAGTGACGCGGTGGCGAGAGCGCCGTCACAAGCGCGGCGTTTCCCCCAAGCCCGGTCGGTGTCCGGTTGGCCGATCAGAGTGCGCGCAGGAACGCGGCCAGGTCCTGTTTTTCCGAGCGAAGGCTCCGGATTTCGCCGCCGCGGACCGGGCCGTGGCACGTCTTGCGAGGAAGCCCTTCCCGGGAAGGACTACCGACTTCGCGCTATAGTCGCCCGGGACTCGTCATGAACCGACCGCTCGGACCGACCAGCCGATGAGCGCGGCATTACCGATCGAGCGCGCGGCGAAGCGCGCGCGCCTGCTCGCCGCGGTGGAGGCCATCCGCGACGTCGTCGCGGCCGGCGCGGAGGAAGCCGAGCGCCTGCGGACCCTGCCGCCGGCGACGGTGCGCGCCCTCGCCGACTCGGCGCTCTTCGCGCTCAAGGTCCCGGAGTCGCTCGGCGGCGCCGAGGCGGACCCGGTCACCCAGATCGAGGTGCTCGAGGCGCTCACCCACATCGACGCCTCGGCCGGCTGGTGTCTCATGGTCGCAACCACCGCGGTGGGGC
>DATLFG010000074.1:0-117871 GCA_035524955.1 Candidatus Limnocylindria bacterium
GGATCGCGACCGCGCCCGACGCGGTCGCGCGCGTGGCCGCGCTCGCGCCGTCCGTCCTGCGGCGGGCCCATGACGGGGACCGGGCCGCCCGGCGCGCCGTGCGCGAGGCGCAGCAGGCGCTCGCGAGCCTCGCCGGACGCACCGCGCGCTCCCTGCACCTGCGGCCGCCGGTCACGCTGAGCTGGGCCGGCGGGCTGCTGGGCCACACGCCGTTCCGGGCGGGCGTCTGGCGCCACCTCCGCGGCCAGGGCCTGCGCATCCGGCCGGTTCGCCCCCGGGCGCCCGCCGCGAGCCCGGCCGCCTGGCGCGCAATCTTCCCGCGCGGCTAGGGAACTCGGAGGGGGGCTGCGCCCCCCTTCCGAACCTCCCCCGGGAGATCGGAAGCGCGGGCGAAGCCCGCGCTCGAACGTGGACCACTCCGCTGGCGGCGGATCGTCCGAGGTTACCGGGACAGACTCCTAGCCGGCCGCGCCGGGGGGCGGGCTCATGGCGGTCCGGATCAGCGCGGGCAAGCCCTCCAGCCACTCGTCCAGCGGCGTCTCCGCGTCCACCGTGATCTCGAACTTGCCGCTCGGCAGCTTGCGGACGCGGCCCTTGCCGGGGCCGAGGGGAATGACGAGCGCTTCGCGGTGCACCCCGAGCGCATCGGTCACCGCGAAGATCTTGTTGATCTCCGCCATGCCCACCGCCTCGAGCGTCACGGCGCCCCGCGCTGCCCTAGCGGCGGCCGCTCACCGCCGGGCACCACCACGGGGTTGCGCCCGTCGGGTGTGGTCGTGACGAGCGGCGGGACCTCGACGCGCCGGCCGTTGACATCGCGCTCGTAGTGGCCCGGAACGAGCACCTCGCGCCCCTGGGCGGGCGAGTACACGCGCCGCGGCGGCACGTAGGTCTCGGCGGGCCGTGCCGGCGGGGGCAGCGTGCCGAAGGGCTGGGTGGCGAGGCCGCGCGCCCGATCGATCGCGTCGGGCGGGCGGCCGCCGGGCAGCCCCTGGGCGACCACGGGCCCCGCCACGCCCAGCAGGCTCACGATCACGATCGCGCGAAGCATGCGCATCACATCGCCCAGCGTAGCCCCGGCGATCCGGATGCGCAAGGCGACGCGTCCGTGCTAGGCTCCGATCGTGCGGTTGTGGATCGCGGCGCGCCTGCTTCCCCTGATCACCCTGACGCTCGTCGCCGTCGGGGCCGAATCATCGCGCGCCCAGAGCCCCGAACTGCCGATCTTCGACACGCACATCCACTACAGCGCCCCCGACTGGATCGAGTACCCGCCCGACCGCATCCTGGGCATCCTCGGCAAGGCGGGGATCAAGCGCGCGCTCGTCTCGAGCACGCCCGACGACGGCACGCTCGCGCTCCACGCGAAGGATCCCGCGCGCATCGTGCCGATCCTGCGGCCGTACCGCACCCGGGCCGACATGGGCCACTGGTGGCAGGACCCCGCGGTGCTCGCCTACGTGCAGGAGCGCCTGCAGAAGAACCCCGGCGTGCACCGAGGCATCGGCGAGTTCCACCTCTTCGGCGGGCAGACCGGCACCTTCGTGATCAAGCGCATCACCGAGATGGCGGTCCAGGCGAACCTCTATCTCCACGCCCATTCGGACGAGCTCGCGATCATCGAGCTCTTCACGGTCGAGCCGCGCCTGCGCATCATCTGGGCGCACGCGGGCATGACCTCGGGCCCGGACGCGGTGGGCGCCCTGCTCGACCGCTACCCGACCCTCTGGGTGGACCTGGCCATCCGCAACAGTGACGTGGCTCCGGGCGGCACGCTCGATCCGGGCTGGCGCGCGGTGTTCCTGCGCCATCCCGACCGCTTCCTGGCCGGGACCGATACGTGGATGACGTCGCGCTGGGAGGCGCTGCCGGGCTCGGTGACGGAAGTGCGGAGCTACCTGAGCCAGCTCCCGCGCGACGTGGCCGAGAAGATCGCGTTCAGGAACGCCGAGCGCCTCTTCCCGTAGGTGACTCGGAAGGGGGGCTTCGCCCCCCTTCCGAACCTCCCCCCGAAGCCCGGGCGAAGCCCGCGCTCGAACGCGCGAATGGACGCGCAGGCTGCTAGACGCCAAGCTCCGCGGCCGTCGTCTCGATCTGGCTCCAGGTCTGATCCTCGATGACAATGCCCTGCCGGCGGCGCTCCGCCTCGAGCCGCGCCTCCGGCTCGCCCGGGATCAGGATCTCGGTGGCGCCCTGGGCGAGCGGCGCCGACTTCACCCACCCGAAGAGCGAGGCCACCTGGCGGTGGAACTCGGGCAGCGGCAGGAACCGCTCCACGTCGAGGCAGATCATGAGCGTGCCGTTGGCGAAGACGCCGGGCGGGGGTCCCGCGGGGCCGGTACCGGAGAGGATGCCGCCCAGGATCTCCACCGCGAGCGAGAGCCCGTAGCCCTTGTGCTCGCCCGCGGTGAGCAGCGCGCCGGGCGGGCTGCCGTAGAAGATCTCGGGATCCGTCTGCGGCCGGCCCTGCGCGTCCACGAACCAGCCGGGCGGGGCCGGCTGCTTGCGGTTGCGCTTGACGCGCAGTTTCCCCTCGGCCACCACGCTGGTGGCGAAGTCGAGGACCATCGCGGGGCCGCCCGCGCCGGGGACGCCGACCGCGTGCGGGTTCGTGCCGAGGCGGCGCGCGGCGCCGCCCCACGGGGCCACGTTGAGGCCGTGCACGCAGTTGGCCCAGAGCATGCCGACGAGCCCGGCGTCGGCCGCCATCTCCGCGTAGTCGGCGAGCCGCCCCACGTGGCTGGTGCGCGAGGTGGACGCCGCGCTCAGGCCGCCCGCCTTCGCCTTCGCGATCGCCATCTCCATCGCGCGGCGGCCCACCACCTGGCCGAAGCCGCCGCCGCCGTCGAGGCGCGCCAGCGTGGGCGTCTCCGCGATGACGGTCACCGGCGACCGGGGATCCACGTCCTTCCGCTTGACCGCCTCCCAGTACTGGGGGATCCGGATGACGCCGTGAGAATCGTGGCCGCGCAGATTGGCGCGCACGAGCAGCGCGGCGATCCACGCCGCGTCGCCGTCCGGCGCGCCCATCGCGGTGAAGAGGCGGGTGGCCTTCGCCTCGAGCCGGGCGGGGTCGATGGTCGGCATGTCGACTACAATAGCCCAGCGATGGACCGCACGAAAGCCGAGCGCGAGTTCTTCGATCCGGCGCCCCTGCCGTGGCGCCCCGCGCCCGGATTCCCCTCGGGCGTCTGGGAGCAGGTCATCAGCGGCGGCGACGACGAGGGCGTGACCACGCGGCTGCTCCGCTTCGATCCGGGTGGGGGGAACGACCGCGTCGTGACCCACGACTTCTGGGAGGAGATCTACATCATCTCGGGCACCCTCGAGTGCGGCGGCCATCCCTACCCGGCGGGCTCGGTGGCGGTGCGGCCGCCCGGCATGCCGCACGGGCCATTCCGCTCGGCGGGGGGCTGCGTGAGCTTCGAGGTTCGCTACCGGCTCCGCTGACGGGGTTGTCGCCACCCCCCTCCGGCCGTATCCTGGACCTGCGCGGCCTGGGCCGAGGGTCGCGCGCCTATGACAGGTCCACGGCGGAGTTCGCGTCATCCGTAGCGGTGGCCGCGAGAGGCCCCATTCGCGGACGGGCGCTGATCGAGGACGCGTGGCCGGCTCGTCCGGGCGCCGGGCCGGCGAGGGCATCCCCTGGGTGCACGTCGCCGTGTTCCTGGCCGGCACCGTCCTGGTGGTGCTGTTCACCTGGCACCAGATCAGCACCGAGCGCGAGGCCGTCCTCACCCACTGGAAGAGCCGCCTCGCCACCATCGCGGCCGACCGGACCCGTCTCGTGTCGAGCTGGCTCGCGGCTCGGCGTGCCGACGCGGAAGTGCTGGCCGCGTTCCCGGCGGTGCGCGCGCAGCTCGCCGGGCAGGGCCGGGACGCGGAGGCGCTCGCGCGGCACCTGAGCCGCGTCGCCGCGGCCTACGGCTACGCGGGCATCGTGGTCTCGGACGCCGCCGGCCGCGCGGTGGCCCGCTCCGCCCGGGACGGCGGGCCCGTCGGGCTGCCGGAGCAGGCCGCGGAGCACGCGGCGCGGGTCGCGCAGAGCGGGAAGCCGCGCTTCGATCTCGGTAGCGAGGGCGCCGGCCGGCTGCTCCTGGTCACGGTGCCCGTCTTCTCCGACGGCGCGCCCGCCGGCCTCGACGGCGACACCCGGGCGCTGCTGGGCGTGGTCACCCTGGCGGCCAGGCCGGAAGCCGGCCTGTACCCGCTCCTCGCCGACGACGCGGACCCCTCGCAGACGAGCGAGACGTTCCTGGTTGACCTCGTCGCCGAGCCGCCCGTCGTTCTCTCTCCGCTGCGCCAGCCCATCGCGCCCGACGCGGAGATGCCGAGGCGCTCGCTCCGCGCCCTGGGCGCAATCGCCGGGGCGGCCGCCCAGGGGCACGAGGCGGTCGGCGAGACGGTGGACTACCGCGGCGCGCCGGTGCTGGCCGCGGCGCGCCGGGTCGCGCCCGCCGGCTGGACCCTCGTGCTCAAGGTGGACCGCGAGGAGGCGCTCGCCGACTTCCAGCGCTCGGGGCGGCTGGCCGGCGCGGCCGCCGCGTTCCTGCTCCTGGCCCTGGCCGGGTTCCTCATCGCGCTGCACCGCGAGCAGCAGCGCGCCCGGCTGCTCCAGGAGCAGATGCGCCAGGCCCGCGCGATGACCCACCTGCAGGGCTACGCGGACCAGATCGTGGCGAGCGTGCCCGCGGGCCTGCTACTGCTCTCCGAGGATCTGCACGTGCTCTCGGCAAACCGCGCCTTCCTCGGGTCGTTCGGGCTCCGCGAGGAGGACGTGGTGGGACGCGACCTGCAGCAGCTCGTGCGGGCGGAGCGGCTCGTGCGCGGCGCTCGCGAGGTGCTCGCCTCCGGCGCGGCCCAGCAGGCCGGCCTGTACGAGCTCTACGTGTACGCGCGGCGCGACACCAAGCCCGCGCGCGTCACCATGAGCCCCATCCACCTCGCCGACGACGAGCCGACGCGCCTCCTCCTGATCGTCGAGGATCTCACCGAGGAGGAGCGGCTGCAGGCGGCACACCAGGAGTCGGAGCAGCGCTACCGCGATCTCATCCAGGGCCTCGACGCAATCGTGTGGGAGGCCGACGCGCGCACGCTCACCTTCTCGTTCGTCAGCCGCCGCGCCGAGACCGTCCTCGGGTACCCGGTCGAGCGCTGGCGGCGCGAGCCCGACTTCTGGGCGCACCGCATCCATCCGGAGGATCGCGACTCGGTCATGCGGACCTACCGCGCCGCGATCGCGGAGGGCCGCGACCACGAGTTCGAGTACCGGGCGCTCGCCGCCGACGGCCGGGAGGTGTGGCTGCGCGACATCGTCCACGTGGTGCGCGACGCCGACGGCCGCCCCACCACCCTGCGCGGCCTCACCGTGGACCTCACCGAGCTCAAGCGGTCGGAGCGCGCGCTCCACCAGAGCGAGGAGCAGCTCCGGCAGGCCCAGAAGATGGACGCGGTCGGCAAGCTGGCCGGGGGCATCGCCCACGACTTCAACAACCTGCTCATGGTCATCCGCGGCGACAGCGACCTGATGCTGCGCCGCCTGGCGCCCGGCCACTCCCTGCGCCGCAACGCGGAGGGCATCCGCGACGCGGCCGACCAGGCGGCCACCCTGACCCGCCAGCTCCTCGCGTTCAGCCGCAAGCAGGTGACGGCCCCGCGCCTCGTGGATCTCAACAGCATCGTGGCCAGCATCCACGCGATGCTCCAGCGGCTCCTCGGCGAGACGATCAACCTGGTCACGGTGACCGCGCCCGACCTGGGCGGGGTCAAGGCCGACCCGGGCCAGATGGAGCAGATGATCCTGAACCTCTGCGTGAACGCGCGCGACGCGATGCCAGACGGCGGCCGGCTCACCGTGCGCACCGCCAACGTGGACCTGGACGAGGCGGCCGCCGCGCGCCTGAGCGACGCACGGCCCGGCCCCTACGTCCTCCTCGAGGTGGGCGACACCGGCGTGGGCATGGACGCGGAGACGCGCTCACACCTGTTCGAGCCGTTCTTCACGACCAAGGAGCAGGGCAAGGGCACCGGGCTCGGGCTCTCCACCGTGTACGGCACCGTGAAGCAGAGCGGCGGCCACATCAGGGTGGAGAGCGAGCCGGGGCGCGGCTCCACGTTCACGGTCTACCTCCCGCGGGTGGCCGCTCCGGTCGTGCCGCCGGAGCGCCCCGCCGCGGACCCTCCGGTCGCGCGGTCGGGCGCCTCGGCCGAGGCCGCCCTCACCCCGGGGCGCGGGGAGACCATCCTGCTCGTGGAGGACGCCCAGCGCGTGCGGGCGGTGGTGCGCGAGATCCTCGAGATGAGCGGCTACGTGGTGCTCGAGGCGCGGCAGGGGGCCGAGGCGCTCGAGGTCAGCAACCGGCACGCGGGAACGATCCACCTGCTGGTCACCGACGTGGTGATGCCGCAGATGAGCGGCCGCGAGCTGGCGCAGCGCCTGGCGACCTTGCGCCCGGAGCTCAAGGTGCTGTATATGTCCGGCTACACGGATGACGCCATCGTCAGGCACGGCGTGCTGGCCTCGGGCATCGCGTTCCTCTCCAAGCCGTTCACCCCGAACGCGCTCGCGCTCAAGGTGCGCGAGGTCCTCGACGGCGTGGCCGACGGCGCCACCGCCGGCCCCTCGGCCGCGCCCGGCCGCGGCCGCCGCTAGCCCCTCCACGACCCGGCCGCCCCGATCATGATCGAGCGCCCCATCCGCGTGCTGGTGGCCAAGGTCGGCCTGGACGGGCACGACCGCGGCGCGAAGGTCGTGGCCCGCTGCCTGCGCGACGCGGGCATGGAGGTCGTCTACACCGGGCTGCACCGCACGCCCGAGGAGGTGGTGGCGGCGGCGGTGCAGGAGGACGTCGACGTGCTCGGGGTCAGCATCCTCTCGGGCGCCCACCTCACGCTGCTGCCGCGCGTGCTCGAGCTGATGCGCGGCGCGCGCGCCGAGGACATCCTGCTGGTGGCGGGCGGGGTGATCCCGGACGAGGACGTGCCGGTGCTGCGCGACATGGGCGTGGCCGAGGTGCTCCTGCAGGACACGCCGCCCGACACGATCGTGGCCCGCATCCGCGACCTGGTGGCGGCGCGGCCGACCCGCTGAGCCGATGGCCCACGCGGGCGGGACGCGCGGCGTGGACCTGACGGTCTGGCCGCCGCGCTACGACCCCACCTACCGGCCCGCGCCGAGCAGCGAGCACTGGCTCCCCGAGGTCGAGTGCGCGGAGCCCGCCGCGCGCGACGCGCTCGTCTTCGCCAAGCTCACGCGGCAGGTCCGCTACGCGTGGGAGCGCAGCGCGTTCTACCGGCGGCGGTGGCAGGCGGCGGGCGTGTCGCCGGAGACGCTCGAGAGCCTCGACGACCTCGCGCGCTTCCCGGTGGTGCAGAAGGCGGAGCTGCGGGCCGCGCAGGCGGCCGCGCCGCCCTTCGGCGACTACCTCTGCATCGAGCCCGCGGACGTCGCGCGCATCCACGGCACCAGCGGCACCACCGGCCGGCCCACCGTCTTCGGCATCGGGGCGGACGACTGGGGGCGCATCGCGGAGGCCCACGCGCGCATCCTCTGGGGCTTGGGCATCCGCCCGGGCGACCGCATCCTGATCTGCTCGTTCTTCAGCCTCTACCTGGGCTCGTGGGGCGCCCTCGCGGGCGGCGAGCGGCTCGGCGCCACCGTGTTCCCCTTCGGCGCGGGCGCCCAGGGTCAGACCCTCCAGGCCGTGCAGTGGGCCCGCGATCTCCGGCCGACCGCGTTCTACGGCACGCCGTCCTACGCGCTGCACTTCGCGGAGACCGCGCGCCGCGAGGGCATCGACCCGGCCGGCCTCGGCTTCCGCGTCCTCTTCTTCTCCGGCGAGCCGGGCGCGGGCATCCCGGCGACCCGCGCGCTGATCGAGCAGACCTTCGGCGGCATCTGCGTGGACATGGGCAGCATGGCCGAGATGTCACCCTGGATGACCAACGGCGAGTGCCGCCACCGCACCGGCATGCATCTCTGGCAGGATCTCGTCTACACGCAGGTCTGCGATCCGGAGACGTTCCGGCCCCTGCCCTACGGCGCCGAGGGCACGCCCGTGTACACTCACCTCGAGCGGACCTCCCAGCCCATGATCCGGCTGGTCTCGGGCGATCGCGCGCGCTGGGTGGATGCGCCGTGCCCCTGCGGACGGACCTACCCGCGGCTGCCGGACGGGCTCTACGGTCGCTTCGACGACATGATCATCGTGCGCGGCGAGAACATCTACCCGAGCGCCATCGAGGACACGCTGCGCGCCATCGACGGGTTCGGCGGCGAGTTTCGCGTGATCGTCTCCCGGCGCGAGGCCATGGACGAGCTGCTGGTCCGGGCCGAGTACACCGCCGGCCACGGCGCCCGCCTCGACGCGCTGCGCGCGCTGATGCGCGAGCGCCTGCGGGTGCGTCTCGGCGTGCACCCGATCGTGGATCTCGTCCCCGAGGGCACGCTCCCGCGCACCGAGTTCAAGGCCCGCCGCGTGATCGACGACCGCGACCTCTACCGCCAGACCCTCCAGCGATGAGCGCACACCCAAACGCGAGCCCCCCGGCGCGAGCCCCCGGCACCACACGCGAGGCAGTTCGGATGAGCGCCGAAGGCGCGAAGGAGCAGAACCGCCGACCGGAATCATCCACGTTCAAGCTACATGAAAGGGCTTCACATGTTTGATCGCGAAGCGCTCAAGCGTCACGCCGAGGAACGGGCCGCGTGGGAGGCCGGGGAGCTCGCCGAGTTCCTGGCCCGCCAGCCGGAGGCGCGCGGCGACTATCGCACCGGATCGGGCCTGCCCGTGCAGCGCCTGTACACGCCGGAGGACATCGCGGACGCGCCCGCCGACAATATCGGCCTGCCCGGCCGCTATCCCTACACGCGCGGGCCCTATCCCACCATGTACCGGGGCCGCAACTGGACGATGCGCCAGATCGCGGGCTTCGGCACCGGGGAAGACACCAACGGCCGCTTCCGCTACCTCATCGAGCAGGGGCAGACCGGGCTCAGCGTGGACTTCGACATGCCCACGCTGATGGGCTACGACTCCGACGACCCCCGCTCGCTCGGCGAGGTCGGGCGCGAGGGCGTGGCGATCGACACCCTCGACGACATGGAAGCGCTCTTCGCGGACATCGACCTCGAGCGCATCTCGGTCTCGATGACCATCAACCCCAGCGCGTGGATCCTACTCGCCATGTACGTGGCGCTCGCGGAGTCGCGCGGCTTCGACCTGAACCGGCTCTCCGGCACCGTGCAGGCCGACATCCTGAAGGAGTACATCGCCCAGAAGGAGTGGATCTTCCCGATCCGCCCCTCGATGCGGGTGATGCGGGACATGATCGTGTGGAGCGCGCGGAGCCTCGCGCGCTACAATCCGATCAACATCAGCGGCTATCACATCGCGGAGGCGGGGGCGACCTCGGTGCAGGAGCTGGCCTTCACCATGGCCAACGCGATCGCCTACGTGGAGGAGGTGACGCGCGCGGGGATGCCGGTGGACGAGTTCGCGCCGCGCCTGGCCTTCTACTTCGTGGCCCAGGCCGACTTCTTCGAGGAGGTGGCCAAGTTCCGCGCGGCCCGGCGCATCTACGCCCGGCTGATGAAGGAGCGCTTCGGGGCCACCCGAGCCGAGTCCATGCGCCTGCGCTTCCACTGCCAGACCGCCGCGGCCACGCTCACCAAGGCTCAGCCGCTCAACAACGTCATCCGCACCGCGCTGCAGGCGCTCTCCGCGGTGCTGGGCGGCGCCCAGTCGCTCCACACCAACGGCATGGACGAGGCCTACGCGATCCCCTCCGAGGAGGCGATGAAGGTCGCGCTGCGCACCCAGCAGATCATCGCGCTGGAGACGCGCGTGCCCCAGGTCGTGGATCCGCTCGGCGGATCCTACTACGTGGAGGCCCTGACCGACCGCATCGAGGCCGAGGTCCTCCGCATCCTCGCCCGGGTGGACGCGATGGGCGGCACCATCAAGGCCATCGAGGAGGGCTTCTTCCAGCACGAGATCGCCGACTCCGCCTACGACTTCGCCCGGCGCAAGGCGGCGGGCGAGCAGCCGGTGATCGGCGTCAATACCCTGGTGGAACCGTCCGAGCCGCCGCCGCTGCCCATCCACAAGGTGGATGCCGCGGTCGAGGCGCGTCAGATCGCCCGGCTGAAGGAGACCCGTCGCCGGCGCGACCAGGCCCACGTGGACCGCCTGATGGACCGGCTCGAGCGGGAGGCGCGCGAGCCCGCGACCAATATCATGCCGGTGACGATCGAGCTCGTGAAGGCGCGCGCCTCGCTTGGCGAGATCGTGGCGCGGCTCCGCCGGGTCTGGGGTGCCTACATCGAGCGGCCGGTCTTCTGATGCCGCCCCGGCCGTTCCGGATCGCGGTGCCCGAGGCCACGCTCGCCGACCTGCGCGAGCGTCTGGCCCGCGCCCGCTGGCCCGACCAGGCGCCCGGCGCCGAGTGGGCGTACGGCACCAGCCTCGCCTACGTGAAGGAGCTCACCGCCTACTGGAAGGACCGCTACGACTGGCGCGCGCACGAGGCGCGGCTCAACGACTTCCGCCAGTTCACCGCGGCCGTCGCGGGCATCGAGCTCCACTTCATCCACGAGGAGGGCCGCGGGCCGCACCCGCTCCCGCTGCTGCTCTCCCACGGCTGGCCCGGCTCGGTATGGGAGTTCCACAAGATCCTGCCCATGCTCACCGATCCGGCCCGCTTCGGCGGCGATCCCGCCGACGCGTTCACGGTGATCGCGCCCTCGCTGCCCGGCTACGGCTTCTCGTTCGCGCCCGGCCAGGCACGGTTCGGCATCACGGAGATCGCCGACGCCTTCGCCGTCCTCATGACCGACGTGCTCGGCTACCGGCGCTTCGTCGCGCAGGGCGGCGACTGGGGCGGCTTCGTGACTTCCAGACTGGCGCTCGCTTATCCGGAGCGGCTCGCCGCCATCCACGTGAACCTGCTGTCGCTCCGCCGCGATATCAAGCCGCCCGCCCAGCCCTCGCCGGAGGAGCAGCAGTACCTCGACGACCTTGCCCGGTGGCAGCGCGAGGAGACCGGCTACCAGTGGATCCAGGGCACCCGGCCGCAGACCCTCGCCTTCGGCCTCCAGGACTCGCCGGTGGGGCTGGCGGCCTGGATCGTGGAGAAGTTCCGGACGTGGAGCGACTGCGGCGGCCAGGTGGAGCGCCGCTTCACCAAGGACGAGCTGCTCACCAACGTGATGATCTACTGGGTGACCGGCAGCATCAACGCCTCCTTCTGGCCGTACTACGCGCGCTTCCACGCCCCGTGGCCCATCGCGGACGGCCAGCGCATCGAGGTCCCGACCGGCTACGCCGCGTTCCCGAAGGAGATCGTGCGGCCCCCCCGCGCCTGGGCCGAGCGCATGTACGACATCCGGCGCTGGACGGTGATGCCGGCGGGCGGCCACTTCGCGGCGATGGAAGAGCCGGAGGCGCTCGCGACGGAGCTGCGCACCTTCTTCCGGGAGTACCGCTGACGCGGCCCGGGCGGCGGGCCGCCGGCTTCGTCCTGGCGGCCCTGCTGACCGCGGCCCTCGCGCTCGCGGTCTGGGCGGTCGGCATCGAGCCCGGGTGGGTGGTGACGCGCGAGAGCCGCGTGCCGATCGCGCGCTGGCCGGCCGACCTCGGGCCGCTCCGGATCGCCGCCCTCGCGGATCTCCACACCGGGTCTCCCCACATCACGGTGGACAAGGTCCGTGAGATCGTAGCCTCCGTGAACGCAGCGCGGCCGGACCTGATCGTGCTCCTCGGCGACTACGTCATCCACGGCGTGGTGGGGGGGCGCCGGGTGGACATCGAGTCGACCGCGGCCGCCCTCCGCGATCTGCGCGCGCCGCTCGGCGTGTTCGCGGTGCTGGGCAACCACGACTGGTGGTACGACGGCCCCCGCACGACTCGCGCGCTCGAGGCGGCCGGCATCCGGGTGCTGGAGGACGCGGCGGCGGCGGTGATGGTTCGCGGCCAGCCGCTCTGGATCGCGGGGGTGAGCGACGCGCGGGTGCGCCCGTCCGACGCCGCCCGCGCGCTCGCCGCCGTGCCCGGGAGCGCACCGGTGATCGTGCTCACCCACAACCCCGATCTCTTCGTCCGCCTGCCGGAGCGTGTGCTGCTGACCCTCGCCGGCCACACCCACGGCGGCCAGGTGAACCTGCCGCTCCTCGGCCGGCTGATCGTGCCGTCGCGCTTCGGAGAGCGCTTCGCGATCGGGCACGTGCACGAGGGCGGCCGCGATCTCTTCGTCTCGCCCGGCATCGGCACCAGCATCGTCCCGGTGCGCTTCCGGGTGCCCCCCGAGATCTCGGTGGTCACGGTGGGCCGGTGAGAGCGCTGACCCGCGGGGTGCGCAAGCGCCTCCTGGCGACCGGCGCGCCCGCGCTCGGGGTCGCCCTCGTGGTGGCCGCGGCCTTCCTGGGCGGGCTCCTCGCCGGGTCGCGCGCACGCGTCGGCGACCTGCTCTTCGCGGTCCGCCCGGCCCAGCCCGCCCGCTCCACCGTGATCGTGGGCATCGACCAGAAGAGCTACCAGGCGCTGCTCGCGCGTCACGGTCCGCTCTCCGCCTGGCCGCGCACGCTCTACGCCGACGCGCTGGACGCGCTCCGCGCCGCCGGCCCGCGCGTGATCGCGTTCGCGATCTTCTTCGACGCCCAGCGCCCGGAGGACGGCGCCCTCGCCGAGGCGATGCGCCGCGCCGGCAACGTGGTGGTGCCGGTGGTGGCCCAGGGGCCGAAGGCGTTCGATCCGCGCCCGGGCGTCGCGCAGGAGTTCGAGGCCTTCGTGCGTCCCGCCGCGCCGGTGCGGGCCGCGGCGGCCGCCGAGGGGCTGGCCAACATCACCACGAGCCGCGACAGCGTGGTGCGGGGCCTGCCGTTGCTGCTGCGGGTCCGCGGCGAGGAGCTCCCGAGCCTGGCCCTGACCGTGGTGTCGCGCTTCACCCGGCGCCCGGTGGTGCTCGACGCGCGAGCCGAGCCCGGGCTCGTCCACGCGGCGGGCCGGTCCATCCCGGTGGCCGAGCGCGACACCATGATCATCGACTTCCTCGGCCCGCCGTCGGAGCCCGGGGACGGCGGCCCCTTCCGCATCATCTCGTTCGTCGACGTGCTCGAGGGTCGATTCGACGCCGCGCTGGTCCGGGACCGGATCGTGCTGCTCGGCCCCACCATCCGCGGCGTGGACGAGCACGCCACCCCGACCACCGCCGACAGCCGCATGTGGGGCGTGGAGATCCTCGGCAACGCGGTCGAGACGGTGCTGCACCAGCGCTTCCTCCGCCCGGTCTCGCCGCCGGTCACCGTTTTCCTGATCAGCCTGATGGCGCTCCTCGCCGCGCTCGTGGTGGCCGCGTGGCGGCCGCTGCCCGCCGGCCTCGCGGTGGCGGGCGGACTCGGCCTCTACGGCACCGGAGCGGCCCTCCTCTTCGAGCGCGGGCTGGTGCTCGACCTGATCTTCCCGCCCGTCGCGCTGCTGATCGGCTTTGCGACCGCGCTGGCCTCGCGCCTCGTGGTCGAACAGGCGGAGCAGCGCATGGTGCGGGAGGCGATGGGCCGCTATCTCTCCCCCGCGGTGAGCCAGTGGGTGCTCGCCGATCCGGCTCGCCTGCGGCTCGGGGGCGAGACGCGGGAGATGACGGTGCTCTTCAGCGACCTCCGCCAGTTCACCACGCTGGCCCACGCGCTGCCGCCCGCGGCGCTGGTCGCCCTGCTGAACACCTACCGCGCCGCGATGGCGGACGTGGTCTTCCGCCACGACGGCGTGCTCGCCCAGTACGCGGGCGACGCGATCGAGGCCTTCTGGAACGCGCCGATGGACCAGGCCGACCACGCACGCCGCGCCTGCCTCACCGGGCTCGACATGGTGGCGGCCCTCGCGACGCTGCGCCCGCACTTCGAGGCGCTGGGCTGGGCGCAGCTCGACCTGGGGGTGGGGATCAACACCGGGTCGATGGTGGTGGGCAACATGGGCTCGAAGGACCGCCTCATCTACACCGCGGTGGGCGACCCGGTGAACGTGGCGGCCCGGCTCGAGGGCCTCTCCAAGGAGTACGGCGTCCGCGTCGTGGTGGGCGAGGCCACCGTCGCGGCCGAGCCGCGCGCCATCGTCTATCGCTTCCTCGACCGGGTCGCGGTCAAGGGCCGCGCGGTGCCGCTCACCTGCTACGAGGCGCTGGCGCGCGCGGGCACCCTCGACCCCGCGGCGGAGCGTCGCCTCGCGCGCTACCACGAGGCCATCGAGCTCTATCGGACGCGCCGGTGGGACGAGGCGCTCCGGCTCCTCGACGAGCTCGGCGCGGAGGCGCCCGCCGACGGGCCCGTCGCGCTCTACCGGCGGCGCGCGCGGGCCCTGCTCGCGGATCCGCCGCCCGCCGACTGGGACGGCGTCTTCGTCGCGGAGTCGAAGTAGCCTCGTGTATCATGGCGCCCCATGAAGCTCGGCTTCGCGCTCCCCACCGCCGGCGACTGGGCCACTCCCGAGAACCAGATCCGCGTCGCGCGCCAGGCCGAGGCGCTCGGCTACCACTCGCTCTGGGTCTTCCAGCGCCTGCTCTACGCGCTCGAGCCGAAAAACGAGTACCCGCCGGCGCCGGGCCCGGTGTGGCCCAAGCCCTTCGAGCGCGTCTTCGATCCGATCGTCACGCTCGCCTACGTGGCCGCGGCCACCCAGCGCATCCGCCTCGGTACCAGCGTGCTGATCATGCCGTTCTACCAGCCGGTCGTCCTCGCCAAGCAGCTCGCCACGCTCGACGTGCTCTCGGGCGGCCGCCTCGACGTGGGGCTGGGCCTCGGTTGGTCGCAGGACGAGTACGAGGCGGTCGGCGTGCCGTTCAAGCACCGGGGCCGGCGCGGCGACGAGTTCCTGCGCTGCCTCGATGCGATCTGGACCCAGGAGGTCACCGAGTTCCACGGCGAGTTCTACCACGTGCCGCGCTCCCGCGTGGAGCCGAAGCCAGTACAGAAGCCGCGCCCCCCCATCACGATCGGCGGCTACGGTAGGACGGTGGTGAAGCGGGCGGTGGAGCTGGGTGACGGCTTCAACGGCGGCAACGTGCCGATGGCGAGCGTGGCACCGCTGGTGGCCGAGGTGAAGGACGCGGCGGCCGCGCTCGGCAAGGACCCCGCGAAGCTCCACATCGTCTGCCGCGGGACCTATCGCGTCCACGACCGCCCGCAGGGCGGGGACCGCCGCCCACTCTGGGGCACGCTCGACGAGATCCGCGAGGACATCGGCCGCTACGCGGAGGCCGGCCTCACCGAGCTCTTCCTCGAAGGCAACTTCACCCCCGGCGGCCCCTCGCTCGAACAGGCGCTCGAGGTGATGGCGCGCCTGGCTCCGGGCCGCTAGGCCACTTCTCGCCGAGCTACCTGGTGACCCATAGTGTCAGCCTGATGTCAGGATGTGTGAACCGGCCGGCGAGTAGCCACGCGTAGTTGCGGACAAAGCGCAGCTATTTCATAGAGTTGCGTTCGGCCAATCGGCGTCGGATACGGCATCGGTCGCGGCATTCTTCTTGCTCGCCCAGACTGCCATGGACGACAGCCTCCCGAGCATCCTCTGTGTCGATGACGACGTCGACGTCCTCGAGCTGCTCAAGGAGTACTTCACCGAGCAGGGGTTCGTCGTCCTGACCGCCACGAACGGCGTCGAGGCCTTCCTCCAGGTCAAGCGGTGGCAGCCCAAGGCCGTCATCCTCGACCTGTTCATGCCGCGCCTGGGCGGGATCGGCGCGCTCGGCCGGATCAAGGCGCTCAACCCCGACGTGGTCGTGATCCTGGTCAGCGGCATGGGCAACGCGCTCGAGCTGGTCACCGAGGCGGGCCTGAGCGTGGCCGGCGCCTTCACCAAGCCGCTCAACCTGATCGAGCTCTCCGAGACGCTGGCCCGGTCGGGGGTGGTGGCCCCGGCGGCCCTGGTGGCCGCGGCGGCGGGCGGTACCGCGCAGGCCAAGCGGCCGGTGCGCGCGCGCGTGCTCGTGGTGGACGACGAGCTGGAGTTCCGCAAGGTACTGGCCGAGTACCTCGAGGACCGCGGCTTCGACGTCATCGAGGCGCAGGACGGCGAGGAGGCCCTCCTCCGCGTGCCGGACTTCCACCCGCACATCGTGCTGATGGACGTGATGATGGCCGGCATGGGCGGCGTCGAGGCCCTGAAGCGGATCAAGACCACCGCGCCCGAGACCTGCGTGATCATGGTCACCGCGGTGGAGGACATCGACTCCGCGCGCGGGGCCCTGGCGCTCGGCGCCTCCGACTACGTGACCAAGCCGTTCAGCTTCCAGTATCTCGACTCGGTGCTCGAGGTCCACATGCTGATGGACCACATCGACCCGAAGTCCACCTAGCCGAGCTTCCGAGTACCCTCCGTTCGAGCGCCGGCCCCCTCCGATAGCACTCCCTCCGCCGCGGTCTCGCCCGACCGCACGCAGTCCGCGATCCCGACGCCCCGGTAGGCTCCGCCCGCCAGGCGCAGGCCCGCGTGCCGCGCCACCGCCAGCTCGATGGCCTCCGCGCGGACCGCGTGGCCCACGTGATACTGCGGCATCGCGCGCGGGTGGCGGGCGACCCGGATGAACAGCGGCGCCCCCGTCACGCCCAGCAGCTCGCCGAGCTGCGCGCGCGCGGTCTCCACCAGCGCCGCGTCGTCGGCCTCGAGCGCCGACTCGTTCAGCGCCCCCCCGATGAACACGCGCAGGAGCGCGCGGCCGTCCGGCGCGCGCCCCGCATACTTCACGCTCGAGAAGGTGGCCGCGATGATGGGCCGCCGCTCCACCTGCGGCACCACGAAGCCGAACCCGTCGAGAGGGTGGGCGATGTCGGCGCGGCGATAGGCGAGCGTCACGGTGGCGGCGGAGGCGTAGGGAATCCCCTCGAGCAGGTGCGCGAGCCCGGGATCCACGTAGCGCAGGAGCCGCGCGGCCTGGTGCGCCTCCGGCGACAGGATGAGCGCGTCGCCGGTGAAGACCGCGCCGCCCTCGGTGGTGACACGCCAGCCGGCGCCGTCCCGCGCGACCGCGGCCGCCCGCTCCTTGAGGCGCACCGCCCCGGGAGGCAGCCGCGTGGCGAGCAGGCGGATCAGCTCCTCCATCCCCTCCGCGAAGGTCACGAAGAGCGACCAGCGCGCGCCGCTCGTCCCCGCGTGGAGCGCCGGGGCCCGGCGGGCGGCCCGCCGGAGCGCCAGGATGACGCTCCGCTCGCGCCGCTCCATCTCGAGGAAGCGGGGCATCGTGGCGCCGAGCGAGAGCTCGTCGGGATCGGCGGTGTAGATGCCGGCGACCAGCGGCTGGACGACGCGCTCCAGGGCCTCGCGGCCGAGCCGGCGCCGCACGAAGGCGCCGAGGCTCTCGTCGGCATGGCCGCCGCGGGGCAGCAACAGGTCGCCGGCCATGCGGAGCTTGCCGGGCCACGAGAAGAGCGACGAGGCCAGGAACGGCCGGAGCCGGGTGGGCGCGAGGAGCTGGAAGCCGTCCGGCAGCGGGTGGAGCCGGCCGCGAAAGGCCACGAAGACGCGCCGGAAGCGGTCGTCGGTCCCGATCAGCCGGCCCTCCGCCCCGAGGCGACGGCAGAGGGCGAGAGCCCACGGCTTCTCGGAGAGGAACGAGTCGGGCCCGCACTCGACGAGGAAGCCGTCGCGGCGCTCGGTCTGGATGGTGCCGCCCAGGCGGTCCGCCCCTTCGAGCAGGGTCAGCTCGAGCGGCCGGCCCCGCTCGCGCGCCAGCTCCACCGCCCGGTGGGCGGCCGCGAGCCCGGAGACCCCGCCGCCGACGACGAGCAGCTTCACCGCGCCGGCCCGCGCCGGACCAGATCGGCCAGCATCGCGATGAACGCGGGATGATCGTTGGCGGCGGCGGCGCGATGGAAGCCGATCCCGCAGGACTCCGCCACCGCCTTCGCTTCCACGTCGAGATCGTAGAGCACCTCGACGTGGTCGCAGACGAAGCCGACCGGGACGACCACCACGTCGCGGGCGGCATCCCGTGCGAGCGCGCGGATCACGTCGCCGACGTCGGGCTCGAGCCACGGATCGCGCGGAGAGCCGCTCCGGCTCTGGTAGGCCACCGTCCAGCCGGACCGGCCGAGCGCGGAGGCGATGGCGCGTGCCACCGCGTCGAGCTGGGCCGCGTAGGGGGAGCCCGCGGCCATCGAGAGCGGAACACTGTGGGCGGTGAAGACGAGGCGCGCGGCGGCCCGCCGCGCGGG
This sequence comes from Candidatus Limnocylindria bacterium, assembly GCA_035524955.1. Classification (GTDB taxonomy): domain Bacteria; phylum Methylomirabilota; class Methylomirabilia; order Rokubacteriales; family CSP1-6; genus CAMLFJ01. The sequence goes on from DATLFG010000074.1 coordinate 18,200, forward strand.
CTCGACCCCGGCGAGCGCGGCCCGCGCGCGGTCCGCCATCGCCTCGATGAAGCGCGGATGCTCGCTCCAGGGCGGCGCGTAGACGACTTCGGGCGCGTCCGGACCGACCTTGTCGCGCGCGGCCGCCACGTCCTCCACGTAGCGCGACCACGAGGCCTCGGTCACGAGCGACGAGAGGATGATGCCGAGCGCCCGGCGGCGGCCTCGGTCCTTCATCTCGGCCAGGGTCTCGTGCAGGAACGGGTGCCAGCTCCGCATGCCGACCCAGACCGGCCGGGTGTCCCCGCCGGCGGCGAGCGCCGCGCGCAGACCGTCCGCCTGGCGGCGGGTCAGCTCGTTGAGCGGCGAGCGGCCGCCCATCAGGTCGTAGTGCCGGGCGACCTCCTCGAGGCGCTCGGGCGGGATACGGCGGCCCGCGGTGATGAGCTGCAGGAACGGGCGCACGTCCTCCGCGCGCTCGGGCCCGCCGAAAGCGATGAGGAGGACGGAATCGATCATCGGACCGACAGCTCGTGGACGATGTCCACGAGGGCCTTCACGTGCTCGACCGGCGTGTCCTTGTGGATGCCGTGCCCCAGGTTGAACACGTGCCCGGGTCGCCCGGCCGCCGCATCGAGGATCTCGCGGGCGGCGCGGCGGATCGCGGGCACGCCGGCCAGCAGCACCGCGGGGTCGAGGTTGCCCTGCACCGCCACGTCGTGGCCGAGCCGGGCCCACGTAGGCCCGAGCTCGACCCGCCAGTCCAGCCCGAGCACGTCGCCGCCGGCCGCCTTCATCAGCGGCAGCAGCCCGCCGGTGCCCACGCCGAAGTGGATGACCGGCACGCCCGGCCGCAGCGCGCCGATCACGCGCCGGGAGTGCGGCAGCACGAAGTCGCGGTAGTCGGCGGGGGACAACGCGCCCACCCACGAATCGAAGAGCTGCACCGCCTGGACGCCGGCCGCGATCTGCCCGTTGAGGTAGTCGCCGGTGATCTCCGCGAGCCGCGTCATCATCGCGGCCCACGCCTCCGGCTCGCGTCGCATGAACGTCTTGGTCAAAAGGAACTCGCGCGAGGGCCCACCCTCGATCAGGTACGAGGCGAGCGTGAACGGCGCCCCCGCGAAGCCGATGAGCGGCACGCGGTCGGCGAGGGCCTTGCGGGCGCGGGCCGCCGTCTCGAACACGAAGCCGAGCGCGTCCTCCACGTCCACCGCGGGGAGGGCCCGCGCCGCCGCCGCGCTGCGCACGGGACGCGCGATGCGCGGGCCGTCGCCGGGGGTGAACTCGAGCCCGACCCCGAGCGGCTCGAGCACGAGCAGGATGTCGGCGAAGAGGATCGCCGCGTCCACGTCCAGCCGCTCCACCGGCTGCAGCGTGACCTCCGCGGCCGCCTCCGGGCTCTTGCACAGTCCGAGGAAGCCGAGTCGCGCGCGCACCGCGCGGTACTCCGGCATGTAGCGGCCGGCCTGCCGCATGAGCCAGATCGGCGTGAACGGCGTGGGGCGGCGGAGACACGCGTCGAGGAAGGCGGCGGGCACGGCCGGCGGCATGCTGCCCCGAGCCTACAGGCGGGTACTGGCGCAGTCAAGGAAGCGGGGCTATGATCCGGCAGCGAGGAGGCACTCCCATGTCCTTTCTTTCCGGCAAGCAGGCGTTCCTTCAGATCCTGAAGGACGAAGGTGTGGACACCATGTTCGGCAATCCGGGCACCACCGAGCTGCCCTTGATGGACGGCCTCGTGCGGGAGCCGAGCGTCCGCTACATCCTGGCGCTGCAGGAGGCGGTCGCGATCAGCATGGCCGACGGCTACGCGCAGGCGAGCGGCAAGCTGGGCGTGGTCAACGTCCACACCTCGCCGGGGCTCGGCAACGCGATGGGCATGCTCTACGACGCCTACGAAGCGGGGACGCCGCTGCTGGTGACCGCGGGCCAGCACGATCAGGCCATGAACCTGACCGAGCCCATCCTCTGGTCCGATCTTCCCCCGGTGGCCCGCCCCTACGTGAAGTGGTCGCACGAGATCACCCGGCTCGAGGACCTGCCCCGCGCGGTCCGGCGCGCGGTCAAGACCGCGATGGCGCATCCCACCGGCCCCGTGTTCATCTCGCTGCCGGTGGACGTGCTGAACGCGGAGCGCGAGCTGGATCTGCTGCAGTCCACCCGGGTGGCCCCGCGCATCCGCGGCGACCGCGCCGCGATCGAGGCGGCCGCCGATCTGCTGGTGAAGGCATCGCGGCCCGTCCTGGTCGCGGGCGACGCGGTGGCCCACGGCGACGCGCTGGCCGAGATGGCCGAGCTCGCGGAGGTGCTCGGCGCCCCGGTGTACACCGAGTGCGTGCCCTCCACCTGCTCGTTCCCGTTCACGCACCCGCTCTACCACGGCCCGTTCCCGCGCCTGGGCCAGCCGATCCGCCAGCTCCTCATGCAGCACGATCTGCTGTTCTCGGTGGGCGGCGACCTCTTCACGCTCTCGCTGCCCTCGGACGTCGAGCCGATGCCGGAGGGGCTGCCGCTCATCCATCTCGATCTCGATCCCTGGGAGATCGGCAAGAACTATCCGGCCCAGGTGGCGATCCAGGGCGATCCGAAGGCGACGCTGCCCGAGCTGGTGGACGCGCTCAGGCGGCGCCTGACCGCGGCGCAGGCCAAGGATGTGCGCGCGCGGGTGGAGAAGCTGCGGCTGGCGCAGGAGGCGCGCCGCGAGGCGCTGCGCCAGGAAGCGGCCGGCCAGGCGAGCCGCCACCCGATCAGCCCGCTCGCGCTGGTGGGCGCGGTCGCGGGCGCGGTGCCCGACGAGGCGATCATCGTGGACGAGACCATCTCCTCGAGCCACGGGGTGCGCGAGCTGCTGCGGGCGCGCGACCACCGCGGCTTCTACGGGCTGCGCGGCGGCGGCATCGGCTGGGGCCTGCCCGCCTCGCTCGGCGTGAAGCTGGCCCAGCCGGACCGGCCGGTGCTCGCGCTGGTGGGCGACGGCAGCGCCATGTACACGATCCAGTCGCTGTGGTCGGCTGCGCACGACTCCATCGCGGTCGTGTTCGTGATCTTCAACAACCAGTCCTACCGCATCCTCAAGCAGCGCACCCAGGCGCTCAAGGGCTTCTCGGCCGAGGACAACCACTACGTGGCGATGGACCTGGTGAAGCCGGGGCTGGACTACGTGGGGCTCGCGAAGGCGCAGGGGGTGCCGGGCGAGACGGTGGAGAAGGCGGCCGACGTGGCGGCCGCGCTCAAGCGCGGGCTGGCCTCGGGCGGACCCTACCTGGTGGACGTCCGCATCGACGGCTCGCTGCGCGGCTGAGCGCGGGCGGCGGGCTCAGGCGGCCCCCGCCTCCGCGGTCGCCAGCAGCTCGCGCACCCGGTCGGTGAGGACCTGCGGCGTGAACGGCTTCGCCACGAACGCGGAGTGCTCGCCGGCCAGCGCCACCCGCGCGGCAGTCTCCTGCACGTAGCCCGAGATGTACAGCACCGGTAGCGCGCTCCGCAGCGCGCGCAGCCGCTCGGCCAGGTCGCGGCCCGACAGGCCGGGCATCACCATGTCGGTCACGAGCAGGTGAATCTCTCCGTCGTGGCGCTGCGCGACCTCGAGCGCGGCGGCGCCGTCGCCGGCCTGGAGCACCGAGTAGCCCACGCGTTTCAGGATCTCGGTGGCCAGCTCCAGCACCTCCGGTTCGTCGTCCACCACCAGGACGGTTCGTGACGTGGTTCGCAGGCGTGGCGCCGCGTCGGCGGGCGGGCCGGCCGCGGCCAGTGGCTCCTCCACGCGCGGCAGGTGGATGGTGAACGTGGTACCCCGGTCGAGCTCGCTCTGGACCTGGATGTGGCCCCGGCTCTGCTCGACGATGCCGTACACGGTGGAGAGCCCGAGCCCGGTGCCCTTGCCTTGCTCCTTGGTGGTGAAGAACGGCTCGAAGATGTGCGCGGCGGTCTCCGCACTCATGCCGGTGCCGGTGTCGCTGACCGCGAGGGCCACGTAGGGCCCCGGCGGCAGATTGGTCTGGTGGAGCGCCGCGGCCTCGTCCACCTCGACGTCCCGGATGGAGACGCCGATGCGGCCCCCGTTCGGCATGGCGTCGCGGGCGTTGACCGCGAGGTTCATCAGCACCTGCTGCATCTGGCTCGGATCCACCTTGACCCGCCCCGTGCCCCGCATCGGCTCGACCACCAGCTCCATGTCCTCCCCGATCATCCGCTGGAGCATCGGCGCCAGGTCGGCGACCAGCGGCCCCAGCTCGAGGACCCGCGGCTGCACGACCTGCTTGCGGCTGAAGGCCAGGAGCTGGCTGGTGAGCGCCACCGCCCGCTGCGACGTCTTCTGGATCAGGTCCACGTCACGGTGCATCGGCTCGCCCGGCTTGAGCCGGCTCATCAGCATGTGGGCCCGGCCGCTGATGACGGTGAGCAGGTTGTTGAAGTCGTGGGCCACGCCCCCCGCGAGGCGGCCCACCGCCTCCATCTTCTGCGCCTGCTGGAGCTGCATCTCGAGGCTGACCCGGGCCGCGGCCGCGCGCTTCTGCTCGGTGAGATCCCGGATATAGGCGTTGAACGACGGCGGCCCATCCATCCGCACCACGGTCACGGTCAGCTCCACCGGGAACTCGGTTCCGTCGGCGCGCCGGGCGGTCACCTCGATGCGCCCGCCCAGGATCACGCTCTCGCCGGTCGCCAGGTAGTGCGCCAGGCCGCGGCGGTGCGCGTCTTGGAAGGACGGGGGAATGATCACCTCCGCCAGCTCCCGGCCGATGACGTCCGCGCGTGTTTGCCCGAACATACGCTCGGCCGCCGGATTGAACTCGATCACGCGCCCCGCGTGATCCATGCCGACGAAGGCGTCCATCGCGGTTTCCAGGACCGCGCGGTGCCGCGCCTCGCTGTCGCGCAGCACCGCCTCGCCGCGCTTCCGCTCGGAGACGTCGGCCAGGCTCCCGACAACCCGGATCGAGCGCCCGGCGGCGTCGCGCACGAACCGGCCGCGGCTCAGCACGTCGAGGTAGTGGCCGTCGCGGGCGCGGAAGCGGTACTCCGCCTCGAAGTCGTCGCCATGGGCCGCGGCCGCCTGGAACCGCTCCTCGAGCCGCGGCCGATCGTCGGGATGGATTCGCTCGAGCCACCATTCACGGGTCGGCACGGTCTCGTCCAGACGATAGCCGGCCATCTCGATGAGCCCCTGCGTCCACGTCATCGTCCCGTGCTGCAGGTTCCAGTCGTAGATGGCGGAGCCCACCGCGGACGCGGCGAGCTCAAAGCGCTCGTTGGCCCGGCGCAGCCGGCGCTCGGCCCCCTGCAGCTCGGCGCCGAGCCGGCGCGCCGCGGTGAGGGCCCGCGTCTGCAACAGCGTGATCACGAAGGCGAGGACGCTGATCAGGAGACCACTGCCGAGCACCCAGTAGGGCACGAGGCGCTCCGCGGGGGAGTGGAATCCGGGCCGCGTGGCGAAGTGAAGCGTCAGGCGATGCCCACTGAACTCGACCGGCATGGTGCGGCTCTGCTCGGGTGCCACCCCCGGGCTCCGGGCGCCGCGCCCACCCCCGTAGAGGAGCTGCTCCGGCGTCACGCCGGTTCCCTCGTAGACTTCGAAGGCCACGGATTCGGCGAGGGCCGCGTTGAACAGGCTGCCCATCATCAGATCCGGGAGAAACGCGGCCGATACGAAGCCCTCGAGGACCCGCCGACGCTCGTCGACGGTGGCCGGAGTACGCCCGCCGCGGTAGACGGGCAGGAAGATGACGAAGCCGGCCGCGCCGCCGTCACGCAGCAGGCCCAGACGCTCGCTCATCGCCGGCAACCCGGTGTCCCGGGCGCGCGCCATCGCCGCCGGGTTCTCCGGCCGGGTGGTGACGTCGAGCCCGAACGCGCCCTCGGCCAGCCCCTCGACCGGCTCGAGGAAGGTCAACGGGTAGTATTCGGCCTGGGTGCCCGTCGGGTGGATTTCGTAGCCGGGCAGTCCGGCGCGCCGCATGGTCGCCTCGTGCTGGCTCCGGGATGCGGCGGGGACCCGCGGGATCCAGCCGAGACCCCGAATGCTCGGATGGCGCTCGGCCAGGCCGAGCCCGGCCACGTAGGACTTGAACTCCAGGCGCTCGACGCTGGTACTGCCGGCGAAGAGCGCGCGCACGCCCATGAGGATCTGCACGTAGGCATCGAGCCGCCGGTCGATCCCCTCGCGGCTCATCGCCACGACCCGGTCGAAGCGCTCCTGCTCGTTGACCCGCACGGTGCGCTCGGCATAGCGCCACGCGGCGAAGGTCAGCAGCAGCGTGCACGCGAGCACGACGTAGGCGGGCCACGCGCGCCGGAGCGCGTCGAGGCGTGAGGCGGCGGGGAGGCCGGCTGCGCCGACCACGGCTCCGGAGCGGCTCGATCCGAATTGGCTCATGGCTGATTCGTATCCCGCCCGACGCTCGGGGCTGGCGAGGGCTTGTCCCGAGTCTACTCCGGCGCCCCACGCGTCACCAACGCCCTTGCGCTGCGGCCGGCCGCGGGTATACCGTCAACTCCGCATGCCGGCCCGCGTAGGATGTTCGCCGAACACCCGCCGCCTCGAGAGGAGTCGACGATGACCGAGGGCAGCCAGCTCATCCGGGGCCTGGAGGGCGTGGTGGCCGCCGAGACCCGCCTGTGCGACCTGGACGGCCGGAACGGCCGCCTGGCCTACGGCGGCTACGATATCGACGAGCTCGCGCGGCAGGCCACCTTCGAGGACGTCGCGTACCTGCTCTGGCACGACGAGCTGCCCGCGCGGACCCCCCGCGAGCGGTTCCAGGCCGAGCTGGCGGCGGCGCGGCCCATCCCCGACGCGCTGGTGCGCGCGTTCGCCCTCATGCCCCGCGACACCGACCCCATGCGGGTGCTCCAGGCCGCGGTCGCGGTGCTCGGCATGCACGATCCCGACGCCACCGACAACTCGCGCGCGGCCAACCTGCGGAAGGCGGCGCGCCTGACCAGCCAGTTCCCCACCGCCATCTGCGCCCACCACCGGGTGCGGAGCGGGCTCGCCCCGGTGCCGCCGTCGAAGGAGCTGTCGCACGCGGCCAACTTCCTGTACATGCTCACCGGGGAGGCGCCGAGCCCGGTCACCACCCGCGCGGTGGACGCGAGCCTCACGCTCTACGCCGAGCACGAGCTGAACGCGTCCACCTTCACGACCCGGGTCATCGCGGCCACGCTCTCCGACATGCACTCTGCGGTGGCGGGCGGGGTGGGCGCGCTGAAGGGCACGCTCCACGGCGGCGCCGGCGAGGCGGTGATGCGCACGCTGCTGGAAGTCGGCGCGCTCGACAACGTGGACGCCTTCGTGGACCGCTCGATGGGCGCGAAGCGGCGGCTCATGGGCTTCGGGCATCGCGTCTACACCGCGGGCGACCCGCGCGCCACGATCCTGAAGGGGCTCGCCGAGGCGGCCTGCCGCCAGTCCGGCCAGGCCCTCTGGTACGACCTGGCGTGCGCGCTCCACGCCCGAGTGCAGGCGACCAAGCGCCTGATCCCCAACGTGGACTTCTACTCGGCGCCGCTCTTCTACTCGATCGGGATCCCGGTGGATCTCTTCACCCCGGTCATCGCGGCGGCCCGGATCGCGGGCTGGACGGCCAACCTGCTCGAGCAGTACGACGACAACCGCCTGATCCGCCCTCGCGCCGACTACAAGGGCCACCCCCGCCGCCCTTTCGTCCCCCTGGAGCAGCGGTAAGACGATGACGGAAAACGTCTCGGAACGAGTGTCCGCGGCCTGGGGGAGTGCGGGGGCCCCACGAGGGTCCGCCGACTGGGGGAGTGCGGGGGCCATTTCTGGGCCCCCGCATATGGAGAGCCTTAAAGAACGAGACGGTCGTCCGCAATAACCACCATGGGCCAGAGCCTCACGCGCAAGCTCATAGAAGCCCACCTGGTCTCGGGCAAGGCGGTGGCCGGCGAAGAGATCGGGCTCCGCGTGGACCAGGCCCTGCTCACCGATACCAACGGGACCATGGCGTTCCTCCAGTTCGAGGCCATGGGCTGCCCGCGGGTGCGCCCGTCCCGCGTGGTCGCCTACATCGACCACAACGTCTACCAGGTGGACTCGCGCAACTCGGACGACCACCGCTATCTCCAGACCGCGGCGGGCCGGTATGGCGCCTGGTTCTCCAAACCGGGCAACGGCATCTGTCACCAGGTGCACTTCGAGTCCTTCAGCGTGCCCGGCCAGTTCGTGCTGGGCACCGACAGCCACACCCCGCTCTGCGGCTCGACCGGGATGCTGGCCATCGGCGCGGGCGGCCTCGACGTGGCGGTGGCCATGGGGGGCGGGCCGTATCACGTGGTCATGCCGCGCGTGACCTCGGTGTGGCTGACCGGCCGGCTCCGGCCGTGGGTTTCGGCCAAGGACGTGATCATGGAGCTGCTGCGCCGCTACACCGTGCGCGGGGGCAGCGGCCGCATCTTTGAATATGGCGGTCCCGGGGCCGCGACCCTGTCGCTGCCCCAGCGGGCCACCATCTGCAACATGGGCGCCGAGCTGACGCTCACCACCAGCGTCTTCCCGTCGGACGAGGCCACGCGCGAGTACTTCCGGCTCCTCGGCCGCGAGGCCGACTGGCGGGCGCTGGCCCCGGATGCCGACGCGGAGTACGACGATCGGATCGAGCTGGATCTCGCGAGCCTCGAGCCGCTGGTCGCCATGCCCGGGTCGCCGGATCGCGTGGTCCCGGTGTCCGAGGTCGAGGGGCTGGCGATCGAGCAGGTGATGGTCGGCTCCTGCACCAACTCGTCGTGGGAGGACATGCAGGCGGTGACCCGCGTGCTCGACGGCCGCAGGGTGGCGCCGTCGGTCTCCTTCGTGGTCTTCCCGGGCAGCCACCGCATCCTCGAGGTGATGGCGCGCGAGGGCCTGCTCGCGACCCTCCTCGCGGCGGGCGCCACGATCTCCGAGCCCACCTGCGGGGCCTGCGCGGGCATCGGCCACGTGCCCGCCTCGGGCGGGCGGAGCCTCCGCGCCTTCAACCGCAACTTCCCCGGCCGGAGCGGCACGAAGGACGACGCGGTCTACCTGTGCTCGCCCCTCACCGCCGCCGTCTCCGCCCTGGCGGGAAGGATCAGTGACCCTCGAAAAGCGGGGGTCCCGCCCGAGCGGCACTGGCCGGCCACGCTCCTGGCCTCGGAGGCCGGGCTGATCCCGCCCCTGTCTCCCTCCGAGGCAGCGGGCGTCGAGGTGCTCAAGGGGCCCAACATCAAGCCGGTGCCGCGCGGGCGGCCGACCGAGGAGCGCCTGTGCGCGCCCGTGCTCATCAAGCTCGGGGACAAGGTCTCCACCGACGACATCTCGCCCTCGGGCACCGCGGTGCTGATGTTCCGCTCCAACGTGCCGGCCATCGCGGAGTTCTGCTTCCGCAACGTGGATCCCGACTTCGTGGCGCGCGCCCGCGCGGCGGGCGGCGGCGTCATCGTGGGCGGCGAGCTCTACGGCCAGGGCTCCTCGCGCGAGGCGGCGGTGCTCTCGCCGCTCCACCTGGGCGTGCGGGCGGTGCTGGCCAAGAGCTTCGCGCGCATCCACCGCTCCAATCTGATCAACTGGGGCATCGCGCCGCTCGAGTTCGAGAACCCGGCGGACGGCGACGCCATCGAGCGCGACGACGTGCTCGACTTCGAGAGCCTGCGCGAGAGCCTCGCGACGGGCCACCCCGTCGCGGCGGTCAACCGGCGCACCGGCGCGCGCTTCCGGATGCGCTCGATCCTGAGCCCGCGCGAGCGCGACATGCTGCTGGCCGGCGGCCTGCTGACCCAGACCGCCGCATCCAGGGGGGAATAGCTGATGGCCCAGCACCGCATCCGGGCGGTCTACATGCGCGGCGGCACCAGCCGCTGCCTGGCCTTCCACGAGCGCGACCTGCCCCCGGCGGGACCCGAGCGCGACCGCATCCTGCTCGCCGCGCTGGGCAGTCCCGATCCCTACGGCCGCCAGCTCGACGGGCTCGGCGGCGGCATCTCCTCGCTCTCGAAGGCGTGCATCATCGGCGCGCCCACCCACCCGGACGCCCAGGTGGACTACACCTTCGCGCAGGTCGAGGTGAGCCGCCCCGTGGTGGACTACACCGGCAACTGCGGGAACTGCTCCTCGGCGGTGGGCCCCTTCGCCATCGACGAGCGCCTCGTGCCCGCCGCCGACGGCCTAACCACCGTGCGGATCCACAACACCAATACGAAGAAGATCATCGTGGCGCGCGTGCCGGTGGAGGACGGCGAGGCGGCGGTGCTGGGCGACTTCGAGCTGCCCGGCGTGGCCGGCCTCGGCGCCCGCATCGCGCTCGACTTCCTCGATCCGGGCGGCTCCCGGACCGGCCGCCTGCTCCCCTCGGGGCGGGCGCGCGACCTCATCGCGGGCGTCGAGGCCTCGATGGTGGACGCCACCAACCCGATGGTCTTCGTTCGCGCCAAGGACCTCGGGCTCACCGGCACCGAGACTCCGCAGGCGATGGACGGAGACCGAGCGCTCGTGGCGCGGCTCGAGGCCATCCGCGTGGGCGCCGCGGAGGCCATGGGACAGCCGGGCAGCGCGGCCACCCCGAAGATCGCGGTGGTGGCGCCGCCCACCGGCTTCGTCGCGCTCGACGGCGCCGCCTACGACGCCGAGCAGACCGACGTGGTCGCGCGCTGCATCTCGATGGGCAATGCCCATCGCGCCTTCGCGCTGACCGCGGCGATGTGCCTGGCGGTCGCCGCCCAGATCGACGGCACCGTGGTGAGCGAGTGCGCGGGCGGCCGCGTGGGCGACCTGCGGCTCGGGCATCCGTCGGGGGTGCTCCCGATCGCGGCGACGGTGGGCCGCAAGGACGGCGCGGCCTGGGCCGAGCGCGTGACCGTGTACCGCACCGCGCGCCGGCTGATGGAAGGCTACGTGAGGGTGCCGTGACCGCGGGCGCCCGCCCGCGCTGACCCCGCAGACAATGAGGCTCCCGACGCTCACCGACGAGCACGAGATGCTCCGCCGGACTGTCCGCGCCTTCGTCGAGAAGGAGGTCGCACCCCAGGTGGACGCCTGGGAAGCCGCGGGGCGGATCCCGCGCGCGTTCTGGCAGCGGCTCGGCGAGCTGGGGCTCCTCGGGCTCGAGTTCCCCACCGAGTACGGGGGCGCGGGCGGCGACTTCCTCTCGAGCGTGGTGCTGGGCGAGGAGATGGCCCGCTGCCGATCGGGCGGCGTGGCCTTCAGCGTGCTGGTCCACACCGACATGTCCTCGCCGTGGCTCACTCGCTACGGGACCGACGCGCAGAAGCGCCGCTACCTCCCGGGCATCGTGAGCGGCGAGACGGTGTGCGCCCTCGGCATCACCGAGCCGGGCACCGGCTCCGACATGGCGGGCATCACGACGCGCGCGGTGCGCGACGGCGACGGCTACCGGCTCACCGGCAGCAAGATCTTCATCACCAACGGGGTGTACGGCGATCTCTACTTCGTCGCCGCGCGAACCAGCCCGGGTACCGAGGAGCGGCGCCACGCCGGCATCTCCATGTTCCTGGTGGAGCGCGACACGCCCGGCTTCACGGTGAGCCGACGGCTCGACAAGATGGGCATGCGCTCCTCCGACACTGCGGAGCTGTCGCTGCAGGCGTGCCCGGTGCCCGCCGAGAATCTCCTCGGCGAGGAGGGCCGGGGCTTCCACCAGCTCGCGGCGGGCCTCCAGCGGGAGCGCGTCATGGCCGCGGTGCTCGCGCTCTCCGGCGCGGCCCAGGCCCTCGAGGACACGCTCGCGTACTTGCGGGAGCGGCACGCCTTCGGCGCGCCCCTCGCCGGCAAGCAGGCCCTGCGGCACCGGGTCGCCGACATGGCCACCGAGATCGAGGCGGCGCGCCACCTCGTGTACCACGCCGCGTCGCTCTACGCCGCGGGCCACGACTGCGTGACCCCGGTCTCGATGGCGAAGCTCTTCGCCACCGAGGTCGCCAACCGCGTGGCCTACCAGGCGGTCCAGCTCCACGGCGGCTACGGCTACATGCGCGAGTTCCCGGTCGAGCGCTTCTTCCGCGACGTGCGCCTGTGGACGATCGCCTCCGGCACGTCCGAGATCATGCGCGAGATCATCGCGAAGCGGCTCCTCCCGTGACCGGCGTCGCCGCCGCCACGCTGTCCGCGGAGGGGCCGGTGGCCCGGCTCACGCTCGAGCGCCCGCAGGCCCGCAACGCGCTCAGCCGCGCGATGGCGGACGCCCTCGAGGCCGCCCTCGCGCGACTGACCGCCATGGACGACGTCCGGGCGGTGGTGGTGGCCGGCCGCGGCCGCTCCTTCTGCGCGGGCGCCGACATCGCCGAGATGCCGACCCTCGCGCCCGCGGAGGCGGAAGCGCTCTCCGGCCGCTGGCAGCGCATCCTGGACGGCTTCGCGGCCCTGCCCCAGGTCACGGTCGCGGCGGTGCAGGGCCACGCCCTGGGCGGCGGCCTCATGCTCGCGATCGCCCAGGATCTCCGCGTGGCCGCAGCCTCCGCGCGCTTCGGGCTGCCCGAGGTCACGCTCGGCTTCAATCCCGGCTACGGCATCGCGCGGCTGCTCGACATCGCGGGCGGGGCCCACGCGCGCGATCTCATGCTCACCGCCCGCGTCGTGGACGCGGCCGAGGCCCACCGCATGGGCCTGGTCACCCGCCTGGTGCCGGACGGCGCGCTGGACGCCGCCGCGCTCGAGCTGGCCCACGAGGTCGCGCGCTCGCCCCGGGGCGGGCTGGCCGCGACCAAGGCCATCACCGCCGATCTCCGCGCGGGCCGGGCCGGGGCCGAGCCGCGCGCCTACGCGGCGCTCCGGGCCGCCCCCGACGCGCAGGCGCGCATCGCCGCCTTCCTGCAGCGCCGCCGCACGCCCTAGAAAGGACACCCGCATGGCCGCCACCCTGCCGCTCCTCTACACGCACGTGATGGGCAGCCACGGCTTTCCGTCGTGGTTCTGGACCGCGCTCGACCGGATCAAGGCGGGCGAGTACGGGCAGACCGACGTGCGGGAGACCTTCGACGACGCCACCCAGCTCGCGATCCGCGACCAGGAGCGCGCGGGCATCGACGTGCTCTGCGACGGCGAGATGCGCCGTTACTTCTTCGTGCAGACCTTCTACGGCCGCATGGAGGGCCTCGAGACGCTCGAGCCGCTGCGCAAGACCGGCCTCTACGCCTACGACAGCGTGCCGCGCTACCGGCCCACCCGGAAGATCACGGTGCCGAAGGGGCTCGGCACCGTGGACGAGTTCAAGTACCTGGTGAGCCAGACCGACCGGCCGGTGAAGGCCACCTGCCCGGGGCCGGTGACGCTCTCGATCCACATCCAGACGCGGCCCGGCGACGCCTACGACGGAGACCGGCTCGCGCTCTGCTGGGACCTCGTCCCCGCGGTGAACGCGGAGCTCAAGGCCCTCGCGGCGGTGGGGGCCACGTGGATCCAGGTGGACGAGCCCTCCGCCGCCATCGTGCCGGGCCAGGCCGCCGAGTACGTGAAGATGTTCAACGCCTGCGTGGAGGGTGTGAAGGCCCGGATCGGCTACCACGTCTGCTTCGGCAATCTGCTCTCGCGCCCGCGCGGCAAGCGGTCGTATCGGTGGATGTTCCCGACGCTGCTCGAGACCCGATGCGATCAGTTCGTGTTCGAGTACGCCAACCGGGAGATGGCGGAGATCGAGATGTGGAAGGAGATCGGGGTGGACCGCGACGTGGCCTGCGGGGTGGTCGACGTCAAGAGCTTCTACATGGAGACTCCCGAGGACATCGCGGAGCGGGTGGCCCTGTGCCTGCGATCCATCCCGGCGGAGCGGCTGTCGCTGCTGCCGGATTGCGGCTTCTTCCCGGTCCCGCGCTGGGTGGCGTTCGAGAAGCTCAAGCGTCTCACCGCCGGCGCGGCGCTGGCGCGCAAGCGACTCCAGGGTTAGATCAACATCACTTACACAGAGGAGAGCCTCATGGCGACGACAAGACGCGAGTTCCTCAGCATGGTGGGCGGCGCGGCCGCGGCGGCCGGGGTGGTAGCCGCACCGGCGGGCGCCCGGGCCCAGGCCAAGAAGGGCGTGCCCGCGGATCCGGTCAAGATCGGCGTCATGGCCATCCGCGCCGGCATCGCGGCCCCGGTGGGGGCGGCCGGCCTGCGCGGCACCGAGTGGTGGGCCGACCGGATCAACAAGGCCGGCGGCATCCTCGGTCGCAAAGTGCAGCTGGTGGTCGAGGAGGAGTCCACGCCCAAGGACACCGTCGAGCGCTACCGCAAGCTCATCCTCCACGACAAGGTCGAGGTCGTGCTGGGCGGCATCTCCACCGGGGTGACGCTCGCCCTGGCCCCGGTGGCCGAGGACCTCGCGACGCCGTGGCTGTCGTGGGACGGCACCACCCAGAAGGGGGTGGACGAGACCATGCCCAATCCCAAGTGGTCCTTCCGCAGCACGGACAACGAGGTCGAGGCGATCGTGGCGGGCCAGCTCACCCCCAAGTACTTCAAGGGCATCAAGACGGTGGCGGGCATCGGCAACGACTACTCCTACGGCCACGACTGCTGGCAGACCTACCAGGCGGTGCTCAAGCGTTACATCCCGGACGTGAAGTTCGTGCTCGAGCTGTTTCCCAAGCTGGGCGTCACCGATTTCACCTCGCACATCGCGGCGATCCAGCAGTCGAAGGCGGATCTTCTGATGTGCTCGTTCTGGTCGGGCGACGCCACCATCATCATGAAGCAGGCGGCCGCGGTCGGCCTCTTCAAGACCATGAAAGGTGTCTTCACCACCGCGGGCGGCGTGCACGACTCCCTCAAGAAGGAATTCACCCCCGAGGGGCTCCTGCTCGGCTACAACTCGATGTACTTCGACGATCCCAAGGGCAGCGCGCTCCTCAAGCAGTTCGTCCGCGAGTACAAGGCCAAGTACAACGAGTACCCGCCCTACGAGTGCGACCACGCCTACTTCTGCGCCGAATCGTACAAGGCGGGGGTGGAGAAGGCCTACGCGGCCACCGGCCAGTGGCCGTCCAAGGAGCAGGTGGTGAAGGCCCTCGAAGGCATCGAGGTCGAGTCGCTCTCCGGGCGGCGGAGCTGGCGCGAGGACCACATCCAGATGTGCAGCTTCTACCAGGGCCTCACCACCCACAAGAACAGCTACGACTTCGTCACCGTCAACCCGCTCGAGGTCGTCTCCACCAAGCAGGGCATGAAGCCGGCCGGCTCCAAGCTGATGGACTGGATCGCGGGCTGGAAGATCTGACCCGCCACCCCCTCCCGCTGCCCTCTCCCCCTCACGGGGGAGAGGGTTCCCGGCTCTCCCCCTCCCCTCGGGGGAAAGGGCCGCGGCTCCCTCTCTCCGCTTCGGGGAGAGGGCAGGGGGAGGGGGCCGCCCCGTGACCCCGATGGACCGGCGCGCGTTCCTCGCCCTCCTTGCCGCCGGCGCCACCCTGCCGCGCGCCGTCGCCGCGCAGCCAGCGGGACGCGTCTACCGTCTGGGCATCCTGGCGCCCACGGCCGCGCCGCCGCCGTCCGAGCAGAACGTGGCCGTGATCCTGATCCCGAAGGCCCTGCGCGCGATGGGTTACGCGCCGGGCCGCGATCTCGTGGTCGACGTGCGCTACGCCGAGGGCCGATTCGACCGGCTCTCCGAGCTGGCGCGGGATCTGGTCCGGCGCCGCATGGATGTCATCGTGGCGATCGGCGCGTCCGCCGCCCGGGCGGTCAGGGCGGCAACGTCCACGATCCCGATCGTCCTGTACGGGAACATCGACCCGGTCGCGGCCGGGCTGGTCAAGAGCCTCGCCAAGCCCGAGGGCAACATCACCGGGGTCCTGATCGCGCCCGCCGGAACCCTGGCGGCCAAGAAGCTGGAGATCCTCAAGGAAGCCGTGCCCGGGGCTACCCGGATCGCGATCCTCGTCCCTGCGGATCCCGGCATCAAGCTCCAGGTGCAGGAAACGCGGCAGGCCGCGGCGACGCTCGGCGTCAAGCTCACCGTCACCGAGGTCCAGGGCGGCGAGTACGAGCGGGCCTTCGCCGCGCTGGCGGCCGAGCGCCCGGAGGCCCTCTTCGTCGGCGCGCACACCTTCTTCGTCCGCGACCGGAAGCGGATCATCGCGCTCGCCGCGAAGTACCGCCTGCCCGCGATGTACGAGTGGCCCATGCACGTGGAGGACGGCGGCCTGATGTCGTACGGCAGCAGCCTCGTCGGGACGACCCGCCGGGCCGCCGAGCACGTGGATCGGCTCTTCAAGGGCGCCCGGCCCGGCGACCTGCCGATCGAGCAGCCCGCCGAGTTCCAGCTCGTGATCAACCTCAAGACCGCCCGGGGCCTCGGGCTCAGCCTGCCGCCCTCGCTGGTGGCACGGGCCGACCGCGTCATCGAGTAGCCGGACGGCGCGTGACCGCGAACGTCGTCAACATCCTGATGAGTGGCGTCTTCCACGCCGCCATCCTGTTCCTGGTCTCGGCGGGGCTGCAGCTCGTGTTCGGGGTGCAGAAGATCTTCAACCTCGCCTGCGGGTCGTTCTACGCCCTCGGAGCCTACGTCGGGGTGTCGGCGGTCTCCGCTTTCGTGAGCGCGGGCGGCGCCCCGGTCCTCTTCATCCTGCCCCTGGCCGTGGCGGGCTTAGCAGTGGGCGCGGTGGGCCTCGTGGTCGAGCGCGGCCTGCTCCGCTTCGTCTACGATCGCGACGAGACCTTCCAGCTCCTGCTCACCTTCGCGCTGGTCCTGATGATGGAGGACGCGATTCGCCTCACCTGGGGCACCGCGCCCCAGTCCACCTCCGGGTACTACCTGCTCTACGGGCAGGCGCGGGTGCTGGGCGCCGTAGTACCCGTCTATAATCTGATAGTCATCGCGGCCAGCGTGCTCATCGCGGCGGGTCTCGGCTTGATGCTGACCCGCACCGCCTTCGGCCGCATCATCCGGGCCGCCGCGGACAACCGCGAGATGGCCGAGGCCCTCGGGGTGGACATGCGCGGGATCTACGCGCGGGTGTTCACCCTCGGCACCGCGCTCGGGACTCTCGGAGGCGCGCTGGTGATCCCGGCCACCGCGGCCATGAGCGAGATGGGCATCGAGCTCATCGTCGAGGCCTTCGCGGTGGTGGTGATCGGCGGGCTCGGCAGCATGCGCGGCGCCCTGGTGGGCGCCCTCGTGGTGGGCGTGCTCCGCGCGGTCGCGATCAGCGTGTACCCGGAGATCGAGATGCTCCTGATCTACCTGATCGTGATCGCGGTGCTCCTCCTGCGCCCGCGCGGGCTCTTCGGCGGAGCGGCCGCGTGAGCGGCCGCCTGATCCTGGGCCTGGCCCTGGCGGGCCTGCTCGTCCTGCCGTTCGTGTTGAGCCCCTACCGCCTGATCCTCATGCTGCCGTTCATGGCCTACGGGGTGATCCTGCTCGGCCTGAACCTGCTCTTCGCCTACGCGGGCCTGGTCTCGTTCGGCCACGCGCTCTTCGTGGGGGTCGGCGCCTATACCGGGGCCTTCCTCGGCGCCCACGCGGGCATCCGCTCGATCGAGGTGGTCGTGCTGGTGGCCGCGATCCTCGGGGCGGTGGTGGCGGCCCTGGTGGGCCTGCTCTGCGTGCGCTACGTGAAGATCTACTTCGGCATGCTCACGCTCGCGTTCGGGATGGTCTTCTACACCTTCGTGCTCAAGTTCTACCGGATCACCGGCGGCGACGAAGGCATGCCGGTGCCGCGGCCGCTCCTGCTCGGGCTCGACCTGGACGCGATGCCCAAGACCGACTACCTGATCGGCCCCTACTACTACTACTGCCTCGGCGTGCTCGTCGTGGCCGCCGCGGTCATGTGGCGGATCGTCCACTCGCCCTTCGGCCTCTGCCTGCGCACCATCCGCGACAACCCGACCAAGGCGGAGGCCCTCGGGGTGAGCGTGACGCGCTATCGCTGGTACGCGTTCGTGATCTCGGGAGTATTCGGGGCGGTGGGCGGGGCGCTCCTCGGCCCCCCCATCGGCAACGTGGACCCCACCCTCGTCTACTGGACCCACTCGGGCAGCCTCGTGTTCATGGCGCTGCTGGGCGGCTTCGCCCACTTCTTCGGCCCGGTGCTGGGCGCTTTCGTCTTCATCTTCCTGCAGGACGCCGTGATGTCGGTGGTGCCGTACTGGCGGCTCGTCTTCGGCGCGATCCTGGCCGCCATCGTGATCTTCGCCCCGGGGGGGCTGATGGGCCTCTTCGCCCGTCGCCGCGCGCCGGTGGAGGTCGCGCGCCCGTGATCCTCGAGGCCCGGGATCTCCGCAAGCTCTACGGCGACTTCTGTGCCCTCGACGGGGTGAGCCTCGCGGTGGGGGCCGGCGAGTTCGTCTCGATCATCGGCCCCAACGGCGCGGGCAAGTCCACCCTCATCAACCTGCTGACCGGGGTGCTCCGGCCCACCGCGGGCACGGTGCGCTTCAACGACCGCGACGTGGCCGGCATCGGCCCGGTAGCCCTCACGCGGCTCGGCCTGGCCCGGAGCTTCCAGCTCGTGCAGATCTTCCCGGACCTCACGGTGCTCGAGACCCTGCAGGCGCCGGTGGTCTCGCGGCTCGGGCGCGGGACACGCTTTTTCCGCTCGCTCGCCGCCGACCGCGAGGTGCAGGCGGACGCCCTCGAGGTGGCCGAGCTGTTCGGGCTGGCCGACAAGCGCCACGTGCCGGCGCGGCAGCTCGCCCAGGGCGACAAGAAGCTGCTCGACGTGGCCTCCGCCTTCGCGCTCCGGCCGGAGATCATCCTGCTGGACGAGCCCACCAGCGGGGTGAGCACCGCCGAGAAGTCGGCCATCATGGAGATCCTGGTGACGGCCTCCCGGCGGATGGGCCTCAAGGCGATCATCCAGGTCGAGCACGACATGGATATCGTGTTCGGGTACTCGGACCGCATCGTCGCGCTCCATCAGGGGAAGGTGCTGGCCGACGCGACGCCCTCCACGATCCGCGCCGACGCGCGCGTGGTGGACATGGTCATCGGCCGGACCCACCACCTCCCCTCGCCCCCGCAGGGAGAGGGCAGGGTGAGGGGGAGTCCCTAACGCATGCTCGCCGTGGACGCGATCGACGTGTTCATCCAGAGCAGCCACATCCTGCGACAGGTCTCCCTCGACGTCCGCGACCGCGAGGTGGTCTGCCTGGTGGGCCGCAACGGCGCGGGCAAGACCACGACGCTGCGCGCGATCATGGGCTACCTGCGCCCACGGGCCGGCCGCATCGTCTTCCAGGGCGACGAGATCCAGGGGCGCCGCACCCACGAGATCGCCCAGCGCGGCCTCGGGTTCGCGCCCGAGGACGGCGGGATCTTCACCGACCTCACGGTGGCGGAGAACATCGAGATCGCCACCTGGACGCGGCCGGGCGGCCGCCCCGCGGCGGAGCGCGTCGAGCGCGCCTACGAGGTGTTCCCGGTGCTGCGCGACTACCGCCACCGCAAGGGCCCCGAGATGAGCGGGGGCGAGCGGAAGATGCTCTCGGTCGCGCGGGCGCTCGCGCTCGATCCCCACATGCTGGTGCTCGACGAGCCCTTCGAGGGCCTCTCACCCGCCATCATCCCCGCGGTCAGCCGCGGCCTCGCCGAGATCACCCAGCGCGGGCACGCGCTCCTGCTGGCCGAGTCCAATATCCACCACGTGCCCGAGTTCACCACGCGGCTCTACGTGATCGAGCGCGGGGAGATCATCTTCGCGGGGCGCCCCGACGCGGTCCGTGATGACGCCGCGGTCATGCGGATCATCGGTGGGGCGGCGTGACGGCCGCGGCGCGAAACTCAGCGCGCGGCCGCGCGGATCTCGTCGAGGACCGGCAGGATGTAGCGGCGGAACTGCGCCGGGTTCTCGGCCATCGGGAAGTGGCCGATCTCGGTCATGACCGTGAAGCGGGCGCCCGGGATCTTCTCGACGGTCAGCCGCGTATCCTCCGGCGTGCACGAGAAGTCGTACTCGCCGGTGAGCAGGTAGAGCGGGCAGCGCCCGGTGTCGATCTGGCCGACCCGGTCGCGGAAGTCGCCATCCACTCGGTAGAAGTGGAGATCGCCCTTGAACACACCCGGCCCGCCCTGCATGTATCCCCAGAGCGTCTCCCAGCGGGTCTCGTCCGGGCTCTGCGGCGCGATGAGCCCCGACATGAGCGCGCCGCAGAGCTCCCCGCCGTGCACGTCGGGGCGATGGAGCCACCCGGTGTCGTCGTACCAGGGCGGCTGGTAGGCGGCGGACTCGAGCCCGATCAGGGCGCGGAAGCGCTCGGGATGCGCCCGCGCCAGCTCGAGCACGATCTTGCCACCGATCGAGCAGCCGAGGACCACCGGCCGCTCGAGGCCGAGCGCGGCGCAGAAGGCCAGGATGAGATCCACGTATCCGCGCGTGGTGAGGCGGTACTCCTCGTCCTGCCAGCCCGCCGGCGGCAGGGACTTGCCGTGCCAGGGCATGTCGAAGGCCAGCACGCGGTAGTGACGGGTGATCGCCTCGTCGTTCAGCAGGTGGCGGAACTGGCGGCCGTCGGCGCCCGCGGTGTGCAGGCACACGAGCGGGATCCCCTGCCCGGCCTCCTCGAAGTAGAGCCGGTGCGGGCGGCCGTCGAGGGACAGGCGGAGGTACGTCCCCTTGATCGGCTCGAAGATGGGCTCGGTCATTCAGCGCCTCCGCCGGGGTGCCGCCACCACGTCCTTGACGTAGCGGAGGTGGGCCATGAGCGGCGCCAGGTCGCCCTCGATCCGGGCCACCCCGAGCTTCTTCATGGCGAAGAGATCGTGGTAGCCGGGGGCGGGCGTGGCCTCCCAGAAGCGCTGCCAGGTCTCGGCGGAGGCGCGCAGCGCGAAGGTCCAGGAGCGCATCAGGAAGGGCCCGCGCTCGACGGAGGCCAACCGGCCTTCCGCCACCCGCACCAGGAACTCGACGTCGCCCGTCTCGACCAGGAAGGTGACGGTCAGATAGCGCCCCCGCCGGACCAGCCCCGCATCGTTATTGACCACCTGAGGCAGAGATAGGATGCTCGCATGAGTCTCGGTCGCCGAAGCGCTCATCGCCGGCACATTATAGTCGCTCTGACCCACGTCAGGAGGACACGCTGATGGCCGCTCTCCCGCTGATCCCGTCCACCGTCGTCGGCTCGCACGGCAAGGCCGGCTGGTGGTACACCGCCGTGAAGGCCTACGAGGCCGGGGACATGGGGCCCGGCGACATCGAGGAGATGTTCGACGACGCCGCCGACACCGCGATCCGCGACATGGAGCGGGCCGGCCTCGACATCATCACCGACGGCGAGGTGCGCCGCCTCGACGGCTACGTGGATTCCTACTACGCCATCATCAAGGGCATCGAGCCGCTGCCGGTGCGCCGCAAGGCCGGGCCCTGGGGTTACGACCAGCAGACGCGGTACGAAGCCATCGGGCGCATCGAGGCGCCCGCCGGCGGCCTCGGCATCATCAAGGAGTTCGAGTACCTCAAGGCCCACACCAGCCGGGGCGTCAAGGCCACGTGCGCGGGGCCGCTCACCTTCGGCTCCCGCATCCATCCCGGCAAGCTGTACCGGGGCGTGGTGGACGTGGCCGAGCGCTTCGCCGAGGTGATCAACGCGGAGCTGCGGGGCCTGGTGGCGGCGGGTGCCGACTTTATTCAAATCGATGAGCCGGCGCGCGGCAACGTGAGCGGCGAGGAGATGGCGCGTCTCTTCAACCTGGCCACCGAGGGCGTGAAGGCCAAGCTTGCCTTCCACATCTGCTTCGGCAATCGCTTCGGCCGATCGCGGTTCGACCGCTCCTACCGCCCGTACTTCCCGGGCGTGCTGGCCGCGCGGGCCGACCAGCTCGTGCTCGAGTTCGCGGGCCGGGAATTCTCGGAGCTCGACCTCTGGAAGGAGTATGGCCGGGAGCGCGAGCTGGGGGCCGGGGTCATCGACGTGAAGGGCTTCAATCCGGAGAGCCCGGAGGACGTGGCCGCCCGCATCCGGCGGGTGCTCGCGGTCTGCCGCCCCGAGAAGCTCTACGTCAATCCCGATTGCGGTTTCGGCTGGTCGCCCCGCTACATGTGCAATCAGAAGGTGCGCGCCCTCGCCGCCGGTGCGGTGCTCGCGCGCAAGCAGCTCACCGGATGAGACCAACGTCCAATGGACTCCTCCCGGTGGGGCGGCTAGCTTCGCATCACACACGGAGATGCCGGGACCGGCTCCGAGCAGGAACTGCACTCGCATGAAATGCACGCTGCTCTCGTCCGCCCTCCTGCCATTTCTTGCGAGTGTCAGTGGTCTCGCGTCGATCCGCTGACACCATCCGGTCAGTGATTTCAGTCGGTTGCTGCGAAGTGTCCGCGTGGCACTCGCTTTGCTCCCTCCGGGTTGACACTGGCACGACGCACCTATCGCGCGCCGGCGAGAGGGAGTGAGAGCGACCATGTTCCGACCGAACGTCATCGCGATGGCCGCGGGCCTGCTGTGCGCGGGTCTGCCGACATTCACCGCCGCCCAGTCCGAGGAATCCGCCGGCGTCGTCACCACCATCAACGGCGACGCCACCCTGATCCGCGCGGTGGCCGCCGCGCGGCCGGCCTCGTTGCAGATGCGCGACGAGATCTTCGTGCGGGACCGCATCCATACCCAGCCGCGCTCGCTGGTGCGGGTTCTCCTGGGCGGCAAGGCCCTCATCACGATGCGCGAGCTGTCGGTTCTCACCGTCACCGAGGAAGCCGGCCGCGTCACGGTGGATCTCCAGTCCGGAAAGATCGGGGTCGCGGTGGTCAAGGGCCGCATGCGCCCCGGCGAGGTGATCGAGATCCGCTCGCCGAACGCGACCGCCGCCGTGCGGGGCACCGTCTTCGTGGTCGAGGTCGATCCGATCACGGCCGGCGCGACGACGCCCGCCCCACGACCCGCGTGCATCTCTTCCAGGGCGCGCTCGACGTGAGCGCCCACCTGGATCCCTCGCAGCCCGCGGTCCGCCTCGCGGAGCTGCAGAGCGTGGTGGTGGCCGGCAACACGGTCGGCGCGGTGCGCCGGCTCTCCCGTGACGCGGTCGCCGCGCTGACCGCGGACCTCAGGCCGAAGCAGATGCAGACCCAGGACGCCCCCGACGAATTCAAGAGTCCCCTTATGGCCCGCGAGCAGGGCCGCGCCGTGCTGCTCGCCGCGGCGCTGCTGGCTCCGGGAACGCCGTCGGCACCCCTCCAGGGCGTCACGGGTGTCGTGACCGGCCTGACCGATACGCCCGCCGAGACACTCGAGCGCCTGATCGATGCGCTCAAGCTCGGCGACGGCCTCGGCGACACGGTCGGCAGTCTGGGGGGCGTGGTTGGAAGCACCGTCAGCGGCCTCGGCGGGACCGTCGGGGCGGTCGGCGGCGGGCTCGGTGGCGCGGTCGGCGGGGTTGGCGCCGTCGTCGGGAGCGTCGGCAGCACGGCAGGAGCGACCGTCGGAGGGGCAGGTGGTACGGTCGGCGGGGTCGTGGGCGGGGTCGGCGGCACGGTCGGCGGACTGCTGGGCGGATTGCTCGGCGGTCCCCGCTAGCTGCGGACAGGACCTGAGACCATGAGCGACCGTCGCGAAACGGCCCTTGAGCGTGGCATCGTCTGGTACCCCGCGGACTTCTCCCGCGGGGGACTGGTGGCGGCGCTGCCCGAGGATCTCGAGCCCAGAATGCTCGAGCCCGGGCAGCCCGCCGCCTTCTCGGCCGGCGAAGCCGGTGTGCTGCTCCTCGACGGCCCGGTGGACGAGCTCGACGCGCCCCTGCTCGAAGCGGCGCGGCGGGCCCTGGTGCCCGCCGTCGTCTTCTCGGAGTCCGCGGAGACCGCGCCGGTGGCCCGCGGAGTCGTCTCGCTCACGCTCCCGGTGGGCCCGGCCACGCTGGCGAGCGTGCTGCGCGCGGCGTGCGAGCAGGCCCGCGTCACCCGCGAGGCGAAGGAGACCACGCGGCAGCTCGAGGAGCTGAACGCCATCGGTGTGCGGCTCTCGGCCGAGCGCGACACCAAGCTGCTGCTCGAGCTGATCCTGACCAAAGCGCGGGACATCACCCGGAGCGACGCGGGCTCGATCTACCTGGTCGAGACCGCGACCGACGGCTCGCGCCGGCTGCTGTTCGAGCTGGCCCAGAACGACAGCGTGCCGGTCGAGTTCAATGCGGTCGCGCTGCCGCTCAGCTCGGAGAGCCTGGCCGGGCACGTGGCGCTCACCGGCGAGATCCTCGACGTGGCCGACGCCTACGCGCTGCCCCCGGACCGCCCCTACCGCTTCAACCCGGAGGTGGACAGCATCGCCGGGTACCGCACCAAATCCCTGCTGGTCCTGCCGATGCGGACGCCGGGCGGCGACATCATCGGCGTGCTCGCCCTCATCAACCGCAAACGGGAGAGCGGCCGCCCCTTCCCCTCGACGGCGGCGATCGAGCGCGAGGCGCTGGCCTACTCCGCGCCCTGCCGCCGCCTCGCCGCGTCGCTCGCGTCCCAGGCCGCGGTGGCCCTGGCCAACAGCGGTCTCTTCCGCGAGCTGACCCGCCGGCAGGGCCGTCTGGAAGCGCTCGTGGACGTGAGCCAGCGCGCGACGCGCCTCTGGCCGCCCGCGACGGTGCAGCGGCGCATCGCCGATCTCTACGCCGGGCTCCTGCAGGCGGACGCGATGGCCTTCCACCTCGTGGACGGGGACCGGCTCGTGCGCGCGGAAGTGCGCGGCGAGGACATGGCCGCGCTGCTCCGCGCGGAGATCGCGATCGGCGAGGGCCCGACCGGCCGCGTGGCCGCCACCGGCGCGCCGGAGGCGATCATGGATCTGGCCGGTCACGCCGGGCTCGAGCCCGCCCAGCGCGAGAGCGCCGCGCGCCTGGGCCTGCGGGCCTGGCTCGCGGTCCCGGTGCACGCGGGCGACCGGCTGGTGGGCGTGCTCAGCGCGCTCACGACCCAGGCCGCCGCGTTCTCCCAGGACGACGTGGCGGTGGCGAGCACCTTCGCGGCACAGGCCGGCATCGCGGTCGAGAACTCGCGCCTCTACGCCGAGCTGGAGCGGGCGCTCGAGGGCGTGCGGAAGTCCCAGGACCAGCTCGTGCAGGTGGAGCGGCTGCGGGCGCTCGGCGAGATGGCCGCGGGCGTGGCCCACGACTTCAACAATCTCCTGGCCGTCGTCATGCTGCGCACCGAGCTGTTGCTCGCGCGGGGGCAGGCTCCCGCGGTGGCGGAGAGCCTGACCATGATCCGCCAGGCCGCGCACGACGGGGCGCAGACCGTCCGACGCATCCAGGAATTCACCCGCACGCGCAGCACACGGCCGTTCGGCCGCGTGGACATGCAGCAGGTGCTGCAGGAGGTGGTGGAGCTGGCCCGACCGCGCTGGCGCGATCAGGCCCAGAGCCGCGGCGTGACCTACGACGTGCGCGTCGAGAGCGGGCAGGTCCCGCTCGTGGCGGGCACGGCCGAGGAGCTGCGCGAGGCCCTGCTCAACCTGCTCAACAACGGCCTCGAAGCGATGCCCGCGGGCGGCACCTTCACGTTCCGGGCGGTGGCCGAGGGCGACCAGGTGGTGATCCGCGCGGCCGACGGGGGCTGCGGCATGTCCGAGGAGACCCGGCGGCGCGTGTTCGAGCCCTTCTTCACGACCAAGGGGGCCCAGGGCAATGGCCTGGGCCTCGCGGTGGTCTGGGGCATCGTGGCCCGCCACGGCGGGGAGATCACCGTGGACAGCGGCCTGGGCCAGGGCACCACGTTCACGATCCGTCTCCCCGTGCCGGAGGTCCTACCCGCGGACCCGGGCGCCGAGGACGGCTCGCGGTTACCCCGGGGCACCCGGGTCCTGGTGGTGGAGGACAACCAGGAGATCCTGCGCTCGCTCGGAGATCTGCTCCGGGACAATGGCTGCCGGGTCATCGAGGCTCTCAACGGTACGGCCGCCCTGGCGCGGATCGAGGCGGAGACCGTGGACGTGGTCCTAACCGATCTGGCCATGCCGGGCATATCCGGCTGGGAGGTCGCCGCGACCTGCCGGGAACGCTGCCCCGCAGCTCGGGTCGGCCTGATCACCGGCTTCGGAGATCAACTCGAGCCGGAGAAGCTTGAGCGCCACGGCATCCAGTTCGTGGTCGCCAAGCCCTTCTCATCCGAGGAGCTGCTCCAGGCGGTGGCGGCCGCGCTCAAGGGGGCGGCGCCCGCCCGGGCCTAGCCGGCTCCCCGGGAGGCTCTGCGGCGCTCGTAGTGCCGCCGGCCCTTCGCGCGATTTCCGCACCTGGCCATGTCGCACCAGCGTCGGCTCCGGTTCTTGGTCCCATCCATGAAGAGCCGGGCGCAGTCGAAACCGGCACACTCACGTACGAAGGTTAGATTCCTCGATGTGAGCAGCTCGGCTGCCGACCGCGACACCCACCACGCCACACGATCGACTCCCAGGGTCGCGTCCGGCCAGCTCCACTCGAATCCGCCTCCGGCGGCTGGACTGAGCCCGGCCCGGCTCATCGCCCGGCCGATCGCCTTGTTGATGGTGTGAAGATCCGAGGCCGCGCCGGGCAGGCCGGCGGCGCGCGCCGAGAAGATCCGGTAGAGGGCCTCCCGGAGCGAGAGGGCCTGGGCCAAGGCCTCGGCGGCCGCGCGGGGCTGCTGAAGTACCGTCTCCGCCAGTGTGGCGGCCTCCCCGGGGCTCAGGATGGTCGCCTGACGGGCCCATGAGAGCAAGCTTGAGTAACTATTGATCAAATCAACCTTCTCGCTGATCGGTCGACCCCGGACCGTATTGATGAAATCGAGGCAGAGGTGTCCGGCGTCGAGCTCGAACGCCAAGCCGGCACCGGCGGGTGAGTCGGTCATGGCCACTGGCCGACTATATAACCTTCTATATAAATATTGAAAGTTCTATCAGATCGGCCGGCGGCTCTTCTGGTAGACCAGGCTGACCAAGAGCAAGACCACACCCAGGACCAGAAACGAGAGGATCCGATAGGCGGTCGTGACAGCTCCCAGGTCCACGGCAAACACCTTGATGACGGTGAGACCGAAGAGCCCGAGAGCCGCGTATCGGACCATCGGGCTCGCGCGGAGGAAGCCCCAGGCGAGAGCAGCGGCCGCGTAGAGCGTCCAGAGCACCGAGAGCCCGATCTGGGTCCGCCACCGCAGCTCACCGACGAGCTGGTCCTGCCCGGCCGTCCGGGCGGCCGTCACCAGGCTCTCCTGATGACGCGTCCAGTTCACGCTGAGGGTGTAGAGGAGGGCCAGGCCCGCCACCCCGGACAGTGCCCGCCCGACCGTGGCGGCCTGCGGCGTCGTGGCGGATCGAGTCAGCGCCCCACCCGCCAGGCCGATGGCCACGCAGGCTGCCACCCGGAAGACGAGCGGGAAGCTCACCAGGGACCCCGCAGCGAGTCGGGCCATGTCGTCGTCCGCCCCCAGCACTCGGGCGAGGACCATGGCGGCCAGCAGTGGGGTGGCGACGACGAGGGCGGGCGAGGTGGATACGCGGGCGAGCCCGCCGACAACCAGGAGCTCCGCAATCAGCAGGATGGCCGGCCAGTGGCCGGACGGCTCCCGCCAGAGCTGGACGGCCAGCGTGACCACGGCGGCGACCCAGAGCGTGGCCCGCAGGGCCGCGGGTGTCAGCCCGGCCAGCCGCAGCCCCAGGGCGCGCCCACCGAGCGCGCCCCCGACGACCAGGGACACGACGACCAGGAGATGGATCAGGAAGGCCAGGTTCCAGACCGCTGTGGTCTCCGGGAACCAGTAGCGGTCGAGAGCGACCGCGCGGACCGCGGCCAGGAGCAGCGCGGCGAGCCCACCCCAGGCCGCCACCGGCGCCGGGGTCCGCGTGGCGAGCCACAGCAGCATCACGCCCTGGGCGGCCCACGCCAGCGTGACCCACTGGCCGTCCAGCGCGAGCGGGATCGTGATGGTCAGGAAGGTCCACGAGACCCCTTCGTGCACGTCCACGGTGACACGGTCGTCGGGGACCCGGGAGGCGTAGTCCGTGGCCACGAGGCGATAGAGCACCGCCAGGCCCAGCGCGTAGGGCCCCTCCCACGCAGGGCGCCAGACCTCGAGCGTGCCGTAGACCGCCCAGAAGTAGGCGGCTGCGTTGGCGACGACCAGCGCCAGGTCGATGGGCTCGGCCCGCCGGCCCAGGGCCCGCTGGCGGAAGAGGGGGACCGCGAGAAAGACCAGGAACAGGGCCGAGAGCAGCAGGAGCCGGGTGAGCGGGCGCGGGGTCCCCGGCTCATGGAGCAGCGCCGGCAGGACGAGCACCGCGGTGCCGAGCCACGCGAGCCGGCCGAGCTGGGGCCAGGCGCGGAAGCGCGCCACCAGCAGCACGAGCACGTCGAGCACGAGCAGGTACGCGAGCAGGTTGCGCTCGTCGGTCCGGTCCACCTGCAGCAGCACGGGCGTGAGGAGCCCGCCCACCACCGCGAGGACCGCGGTGATCAGCCGGCTGCTCGCGACCGCGACGGCGGCGCCCAGCAGCGTGACCGCGAACATCGCGACGAACGCGGGCGTCGGCCCCGCGAGGCCGTACACGGCATGGGCGGCGAAGAGCGAGAGATAGAGGACGCCCAGGCCGCCACCGGCGAGGCCCTCGCTCAGGTACGGGACGTCGCGGCGCCGATGCAGGAGCAGGCCGCCCCCGAGCATCACGAGGCCGCCGACCAGGCCGAGCCCCACGCGCGCGGCAGGCCCGAGGTAGGCGTTGTCGAAGGCCCACTTCAGGAAGAGCGAGGCCGCGACCAGGATGGCGATGATCCCGACCCAGGTGGCCCAGCGCGCGCCGATGCGCTGCTCGAGGTCGAGCCCGGGTCGAGGCGGAGCGGGCCGCCGCGGGCCCGGCGGCCCGAGGGGCGACGCGGGCTCCACCGGCGGCGACTCGAGGGGGGGCGCGGCCTCGACGAGCGGCGCGACGTCGGGCGCGGGGGGGCTCTCGAGCGGCGCGCGCGCGCCCGGTCCGCCCTCGAGCTTCCACACCCGATAGGCCAGCCCGCGCACGCGCTCCTCGAGCGCAGCCACGCGCTCGTCCGCGTCGCCGGGACGGCGCGCGCGCGCGGCGCTCAGGGCCACGAGGGCCATGACGATCGCGACCACGGACAGCAGCACGCCGACGGCGATGCCCATGGCAAGCATGGTCTGGCGCGAGCCTACACCACCGCGTTCCCGGGTCCGGTCGGATTTGTGCCGTCCCGCGCCTCGATGGATGAGCGATACTGGAGCCCGTGCTACGACCGTCTCGAGCCGGGCGCTGGGCCGTCATCGCGCTCGTCCTGGCCCTGCTCGCCCTGCCGCGCGCCGCCGGGGCGCAGCCGCTCCGCTTCCGCATCCAGCCCGAGGCGAGCGAGATCACCTTCCGCGCCACGTCGCGGTTGATGAACGCGGAGGGGCGGTTCTCGAAATTCAGCGGCGAGGTGCTGGTGGATCCCGCCGTCCTCACCAGCGGGCGCATCACCCTCACCATCGACGCGGCCTCGCTCGACACCGGCATCGAGATGCGCGACAAGCACCTGCGCAGCTCCGACTTCTTCGAGGTCGAGCGCTTCCCGACCGTCGCCTTCCAGAGCGTGCGGATCGAGGCGGCCGGGCGCGGGGCGACCGTGGTGGGCCACCTGACCCTGCACGGCGTGACGCGGGAGATCGCGGTGCCGATCGACGTGCAGATCACGAAGATCGCGCTCGTCGCGAGCGGGGAGCTCATCATCAACCGCGGCGAGTACGGGATGAACTACAGCTCGTTCGTGAACCCGATCGGCAACGAGGTCCGCGTGGCGTTCACCTTCCGCGCCCGCGCGCCCTGAGGAGAGACTCCATGGACGCACGAACCGCGGGACGGCGCATGACCGAGCTCCTGAACCTGACCAGCCGGCCGGTGGCGGTGACGTTCACCGCGACCGCGCCCGCCGGCGTCCCGCGGGTGGCGAAGGCCGGGCCCGCCGGCTGCGCCTACTGGAAGCAGGCCGCGGAGGGCGCGGTGTTCCATACCGAGGCCGCCGATCACTACAACTGCCCGGTCGGCTCCTACACCCACGGCGTCGCGCTGCCCCCCGAGCGGGCGAAGGAGCTCGAGGACGTGGTGGGGACGATGGTCGGGCTGCAGTACATCCGGATGGAGGAGGTGGGCGCGCTGCCGCGCCGGACCGAGCCGTTCCGGGTGGCGGTCTACGCCCCGCTGGCCGAGACGCCCATGCCGCCCGACGTGGTGCTGGTGCGCGGCCGCGCGCGCCAGATCATGCTGGTGGCCGAGGCCGCGCGCGCGGCCGGGATCGCGGGCGACGGGGCCGCGATGGGCCGGCCCGCGTGCGCGATGATCCCCGCCGTCGTCGGCGGGCCCGCCGGCGTCACCAGTCTCGGCTGCATCGGCAACCGCGTCTACACCGGCCTGGGGGACGACGAGCTCTACTTCACGATCCCCGGCCCGAAGATCGGCGACGTGGTCGAGCGACTCGCGACGGTGGTGGACGCCAACCGGGCGCTCGAGACGTACCACGAGGGGCGCCGGGCTATAATCAGTCCTCCATGAACCCGCCCCTCGCCGGCCTGCTCGTCGCCGATCTCACCCAGAACGTGGCGGGTCCGTACTGCACCCAGATCCTGGGCGACCTCGGCGCGGAGATCGTGAAGGTGGAGCGGACGGGCCGCGGCGACGACGCGCGCGCGTGGGGACCGCCCTTCTGGGGCCAAGAGAGCGCCACCTTCATGAGCGTCAACCGCAACAAGCGGAGCCTCGCGGTGGATCTCAAGGCCGACGAGGGGCGCCTTGTGGTCGAGCGGCTCCTCGGCCGCGCCGACGTCTTCGTGCAGTCACTGCGGGCCGGCGCCGCGGAGGAGCTGGGGCTGGGCCACGCGCGGGTCACCGCGCTCAACCCGCGCCTGGTCTACTGCTCGGTCACCGCCTTCGGCACCGAGGGCCCGCTGAAGGACCGGCCCGGCTACGACCCGCTGATGCAGGCCTACGGCGGCATCATGTCCATCAACGGCCACCCGAACCAGCCGCCGGCGCGCGTGCCGGTCTCGGTGGTGGACATGGGCACCGGCATGTGGGCGGTGATGGGCATCCTGGCCGCCCTGCGCGAGCGCGACCGCACCGGCCATGGCTCTCAGGTGACCACCGCGTTGTTCGACACTGCGCTCGCCTGGTCGGTCTTCCAGATGAGCCACTACTTGGCCACCGGCGAGGTCCCACGCCCACAGGGCTCGGGCACCGCGATGATCGTGCCCTACGAGGCCTTCCCGGTCGTGGACGGCTGGGTGATGATCGCGGCCGCCTCGGACGCGCTGTTCGTGAAGGCGACCGCCGCCCTCGAGGTGTCGGAGCTGGCCCGCGATGCGCGCTTCGTGGACAACCCGCGCCGCGTCGAGCACCGAGCGGCGCTGCAGGAGGCCCTGGCCCGGGTCACACGGGCGATGACCGCGGAGGAGCTATTGGGGCGCCTCCAGCGGGCGGGCGTGCCGTCGGCCCGCGTGTCCACCATGGACCAGGTCGCCACCGAGCCGCAGACCGAGGCGAGCGGCATGCTCCCGGCGGTGAAGCATCCGCGCCTGCCGGACTACCGCGCGGTGGCCCTGCCGATCCGGTGGGACGGCGAGCGCCCGACCGCCGCGCGCGTGCCGCCGCTGCTCGGGGAGCACTCGGCCGAGGTGCTGGCCGAGCTGGGTTACGACGATGCGGCCATCCGGGGGCTCGTGGAGCGCCATGTCATCCAGCTATGAGACCCTGAACGTCGCCACCTCCGCCGACGGCTACGTCGTCACGGTGGAGCTGAACCGGCCCGAGGCGCTCAACGCGATGAACACCGCGATGGGCGAGGACCTGCTGCGCTGCTTCGAGGGCCTCCACCGCGACCGCGCGGTGCGCGCGGTGGTCTTCACCGGCGCGGGGACCAGGGCCTTCTGCGTGGGCGGCGATCTGAAGGAGCGCGAGGGCATGACCGACGAGACCTGGCGCGCGCAGCACGTCATCTTCGAGACGGCGGCCGCCCGCGTGCTCCACTGCCCGGTGCCGGTGATCGCGGCGGTCGAGGGCTTCGCGATGGGCGGCGGTTGCGAGCTGGCCGTGCTCTCGGACTTCGTGGTCTGCGGCGAGACCGCGGTGTTCGCGGTCCCCGAGGTCACGCGCGGCATCTTCCCGGGCATCGGCGGCACCCAGCTCCTGCCCCGGATCCTGGGCGCGCCGATGGCCAAGGAGATGATCTTCACCGGCCGGCGCGTGGACGCGCGCGAGGCCAGGGCCATCGGGCTCGTCAACCACGTGGTGCCGGCCGGTCAGGCCCGGGCCAAGGCCCTGGAGATCGCCGCGACCATCGCGGACAATGGCCCCATCGCGGTGCGCCAGGCCAAGAAGGCCATCGGCTGGGGCGGCGAGACCGATCTCGAGACCGGGATGATCCTGGCCATCGAGGCGTACAACAACACCGTCACGACCGACGATCGCCTCGAGGGCGTCCGCGCGTTCAACGAGAAGCGCAAGCCCCGGTTCACGGGCACATAGCAACTACACCCCTCTCCCCTCTGGGGAGAGGGCAGGGTGAGGGGCACGAACAGGTGAGGGGCACGAAAAGTGAGGGGAATATGGCCGACATGACGTTCGTACTCAGCGATGAGCAGAAGGCCCTGAAAGCCGCGGTCTACGACCTCTGCAAGCAGTACCCCGCCGAGTACTGGCGCGATCTCGACAGCCGGCGCGAGTACCCGGAGGCTTTCGTCAACGAGCTGACCAAGGCCGGCTACCTCGCGGTCCTCATCCCCGAGGAGTACGGGGGCGGCGGCCTGGGCATCATGGAAGCCGCCCTGATCCTCGAGGAGATCGCGCGGGCGGGCGGCAACCCCGCGGCCTGCCACGCCCAGATGTACATCATGGGCACCGTGCTCCGGCACGGCTCGGAGGCACAGAAGCGCGAGTACCTGCCCAAGATCGCCACCGGCGAGCTGCGGCTGCAGGCCTTCGGGGTAACCGAGCCGAACGCGGGGTCGGACACCACCAAGCTCCAGACCACCGCGGTCCGCAAGGGCGACCGGTACGTGGTCAACGGCCAGAAGATGTTCATCTCGCGCGTGCTGCAGTCCGACCTCATGCTGCTGCTCGCCCGCACCACCCCGGTGGACCAGGTCAAGAAGAAGACGGACGGGCTCAGCGTGTTCCTCATCGACATCCGCGAGCTCAAGGGCAAGGGCCTCGACGTGCGCCCGCTCAAGATGATGATGAACCACTCCACCAACGCGCTCTTCTTCGACAACATGGAGATCCCGGCCACCAGCCTCATCGGCCAGGAGGGCCGGGGCTTCTCCTACATCCTCGACGGCATGAACGCCGAGCGCATCCTGGTCGCCTCGGATTCCCTCGGCGATGCGCGCTGGTTCACCGAGAAGGCGGTCGCCTACGCGGGTCAGCGCGTGATCTTCGGCCGGCCGATCGGGGCCAACCAGGGCGTGCAGTTCCCGATCGCGAAGGCGCACGTGAGCATCGAAGCCGCCGATCTCATGCGCACCAAGGCCGCGCGCATGTTCGACGCGGGCATCCCGTGCGGCCCCGAGGCCAACATGGCCAAGTACCTGGCCTCGGAGGCGGCCATCGAGGCGGGCAATGCCTGCCTCGACTGCCACGGCGGCTACGGCTTCGCGGAGGAGTACGACATCGAGCGCAAGTTCCGCGAGTCGCGCCTCTACCGGGCCGCGCCGATCAACAACAACCTGGTCATCGCCTACGTCGGGGAGCACGTCCTCGGCATGCCCCGCTCCTATTAGGGGTAGTCCCCACCCTATCCCCCTCTCCCCTCAGGGGAGAGGGCAGGGTGAGGGGTGGTCTGAGGGGTGGTCCGACGAGAGGGAAGCAATGCTAGGTCCGATCCTCGAAGGCGAGCGCGTCCGGCTCGAGCCGCCGCGGCCGGAGTACTTCCCGGTCTACCAGCGGTGGTTCGCGGACATGGAGGTCACGCGCTACCTGCTCTACCGCTTCCCCTTCACGACGAAATGGGAGGAGGAATGGCTGGAGCAGGTGGGCCGGGACCCGGCCCAGGTGATGTGGGCCATCGTGCTCAAGCACAACGGCCGCCTGATCGGCAACGCCGCGCTCGAGCACATCGACTGGCGCAACCGCCGCGCCGAGAGCGGCACCCTGATCGGCGAGAAGGACGAGTGGGGCAAGGGCTACGCGGGCGAGGCCATGCGCTTGCGCACCCGCTACGCCTTCCGCGAGCTGGGGCTCGAGACCGTCACCACGCGAGTGGTCCTCGCCAACGCGGCGAGCAGCCGGGGGCTCGAGCGGGCCGGCTACCGCCAGGCCGGGGTGCTGCGGCATCACTACTTCGTGGACGGCCGCTGGCACGACGCCTGGGTGGGTGAGATCCTCAAGGACGAGTGGGAAACGACACAGGAGACGACACGATGAAGCTGCCCGGGCGCGTGACGATCTGCGAGGTGGGGACGCGGGACGGGTTCCAGATCGAGCCGGAGTTCATCCCGACCGACCAGAAGATCGAGACCGTGAACCTCCTGGCCCGGGCAGGGATGCCCCGCATCGAGGTGACCTCGTTCGTGTCGCCCAAGGTGGTCCCCCAGCTCCGCGACGCCGCGGAGGTCATGGCCGCCATCACGCGGCGTCCCGGCACCACGTATTCGGCGCTGGTGCCCAACGACAAGGGTGCGGTGCGGGCGGTGGACGCGCGGGTGGACGAGATCCACACCGTGGTCTCGGCCAGCGAGAGCCACAACCTCGCCAACGTGAACATGACCATCGCGGAGTCGCTCACCAAGCTGGGCGCGGTCGCGGAGGTGGCCCGGCGCGCGGGGGTGCCGGTCGTCTCGGGCATCTCCTGCTCGTTCGGCTGCCCCTTCGAGGGCGACGTGCCGCTGGCCCATCTCGAATCGGTGGTCTCGCGCCTCGTGGACATGGGCGCCCGCGGCATCGGCCTGGCCGACACCACCGGCATGGCCAATCCCGTGCAGGTGGGCCGGGTGCTCGAGCGGCTGGTGCCGCGCTTCCCCGGCGTCGAGTGGACGCTCCACACCCACGACACGCGGGCGATGGCGATCCCCAACATCCTGGCCGCCATGGAATACGGCGTGACCCACTTCGACGCCTCCATCGGCGGGCTCGGCGGCTGCCCCTTCGCGCCGGGCGCCTCCGGCAACGTGTGCACCGAGGACCTGATCCACTGCCTGCACGCGATGGGCGTGGAGACCGGCGTGGATCTGGACGCGCTGATCGAGACCTCGAAGCGCGTGCAGGCGATCGTGGGTCGCGGGCTCCCGGGCCAGCTCGTCAAGGCGGGCAAGTGGGACCGCCGCTACCCGCTCCCGGATGGGGTGCGCGAGCGCATCCCGGCGCGCTCATGACCAAGACCGCAACGCGCATGCTCCGACTGATGGACAGGAACCGCACTCTGGCGCGCTCATGACCAAGACGGCAACGCGAATGCTCCGATTGATGGACCGCGCGGTCACCGAGTGGACCCTCCCGGTGATCGGCCGCGAGAAGGGGCGCGTGCTGCGCCGCCTCCTCCTCAAGCACAAGCCCAAGCGGGGCATCGAGGTGGGCTCGCTCTTCGGCTACTCCGCGATCCTCGTGGCCGGCCACCTGCCCCGGGGCGGCCGGCTCGTCTGCGTGGAGCAGAACCCCTACCTCGCCAAGTTCGTCGAGTACAACGCGGAGGCCGCCGGCCTCCGCTCCCGCGTGAAGGTCGTGGTGGGCGATGCCCTCCGCGTGCTGCCGCTGCTGCGCGGCCCGGTGGACTTCCTCCTGATCGACGCCAGGAAGGAGGACTACCTCGACTACCTGCGCGCGGTGGAGCCGCGCCTGCGCAAGGGCGCCCTGCTCGTGGCGGACAACACCGGCATGTTCCGGCGCGACGTGAAGCCCTACCTCGACCACGTGCGCGCGAGCGGCCGCTACGAGAGCCGCGAGCACGACTTCGGCTTCGACTGCATGGAAGTCTCCGTGTTCCGCCGGTAGCGCCCCATGTTCGGCGAGCAGCACGACCCGGAGTTCCTCAAGCATCTCTTCGAGACCACTGAGATCCTGCGCAAGCCGGTCGCGGGGATCATCGCGGGCTACCACGTGCTGCCCTACATCCTGGTGGGCCCGCAGGAGGCGAAGCCGGCCTCGTCGGTGGAGATCCGCGGGAAGATCAAGGTCTCCCCGCGCCTGGTGCTGGCCCCCGGGCGGGCCGGCCAGACCTACGGCGATCTCTTCAAAGAGAACGAGCTGATGGACGAGGCCCTGATCGCGCGGGTCTTCTCCTTCGCCTACTCCAATCGCCACCAGGTCACGCTCGAGAGCGAGGACCTCAAGATCCAGCGGTGGGACCGCAATCCGCAGGCCCAGGTCGAGCGGGCGCTGGACGAGCTCTCCCAGCGGGAAGTCATCAATACCGGGGTAATCCTCGCGCCCAATGTCCGCTTCTACCCGGTCTCGCTCGACCGCTTCATCACCGAGATCCTGGACCAGGAGTTCAAGTCGTAGGCGCGAGGCCGGCGACCGCCATGCCGACCATGGAGGAATACCTCACCCGGCCCGTGGGCGATCGGCTCACGCGGTTGCGGACCACGCCCGACGAGGTAGCCCGGCTGCTGGACGGCAGGGACGACCGGGCGCTGTCGTGCCGTGCCGACGCGCGCAGCTGGGCCCCGAAGGAAATCGTGTGTCATCTCCGGGATGTCGAGGAGCTCTTCCTGATCCGCTTCCAGACGATCCTCGCGGTCCAGGATCCGCCGATCCTCACGCTCAGCGCGACCCCGGAGGCGCTCGCCTCCTGGGGCATCGGCGGCGAGATCGGCCATCCGCTCGATCCGGACCGGTGGGCGGAGGAGCGCCAGTACTCGCGTAGCGACGGGCTCGCGGCGCTCCAGGCGTTTCGACGGCGCCGGCGCGAGGTGGTGGACCTGCTCGACGGGCTCGACCCCCGGCAATGGCGACGCGGCGGCATCCATCTGGCGCGCGGACGCATGGAGCTCGGCGAGTGGGTGGCGAGCCTCGCCGGCCACGACGACAACCACCTGGACCAGCTCGAGCGCGCGGTCGCGGGCCGGCCCTGAATCCTCGTCCCCTCACCCTCGTCCCCTCACCCTACCCTCTCCCCAGAGGGGAGAGGGGTGAAACACATTGGAGAAACACGATGACCACCGAGACCTACGACTGGGACGCCATCGTCAACGGCCTGAATCAATACCTGCGCCTCCGCACGATCCCGATCGGCATGAAGCTCTTCGAGACCGTCGAGGAGATGGAGGCCATTCCCAAGATCCGCCGGCCCAAGAGCAAGCACACCACGGATCAGATCGTGGCCCAGGCCCGCCAGCTCGGCTGGACGGTCGGCATCACCATGGCGGATCTCATCGGCGCCCAGTGCGGCGCGGTCATCGGGCTCCATCCCCAGGACGCGGAGTGGCTCTCCGGCAAGCGGATGGCCGGCGTGTGGTTCAAGACCCAGGAGGACGCGAGCCTCCACCAGCACGCGATGGACTGCGTGCCCCACGGGCGCTACCGCGCGATGGCGGTGGCCCCGCTCACCTCCGGCCGCCTCGATCCGCCCGACATCTGCCTCATCTACGGCACCCCCGGCCAGATGATCTTCTTCATCAACGGGCTGCAGTGGATCGGCTACAAGAAGATGTCGTTCACGTCGGTGGGCGAGTCGGCCTGCGCGGATTCCTGGGGCAAGGCGCTCAAGACCGGCGAGCCCGCGCTGACCATCCCCTGCTACGCGGAGCGCCGCTACGGCGGTGTCGCCGACGACGAGCTCCTGATGGCGATCCCCCCGCGCTTCCTCCCCAAGGTCGTGGAGGGGCTGGCCGCCCTCAGCAAGAACGGCCTCCGCTATCCGATCCCGCCCTACGGCATCCAGAGCGACGCGGGCGCCGGGCTCGCGGTCAGCTACCCGGGCGCCCCGGCGGGCTCGGGCGGCCGCTGACCGGTCAGAGCCCGACCGCGGCGGCCACCAGCCGGGCCAGCTCCCGACGCAATTCCTCGCGCGCCGGGGCGTGGCCGGGAGCATCGATGAGGTTCTCCAGCTCGTAGGGATCGGCGGCCAGATCGTAGAGCTCGTCCACGCCGTCGCGGGTGACCCAGTGGATCAGCTTGGCCCGCTCGGTGCGGATCGCCTTGTAGGTCATTCCGACCAGCCAGGGCATCGCGTTCTCGCTCCAGTACTCGACGAGGAACGAGGTGCGCCAGTCGGGCGGGCGGGCGCCGCCGAGCAGCGGGACCAGCGAGCGGCCCTGGATCTGCGGGCCCGGCGTGCCGCCCGCCAGCGCGATCATGGTGGGCGCGATGTCGAGCGCGAGCACGAGCGCGTCGGGCCGGCTCCCCGCCGCCACCAGCGGGGGGTAGCGCACGAGGAATGGCGAGCGGATCCCTTCCTCGTAGGCGAAGCGTCGCTCCGGCCCGAGCGCGTGCTCGCCGAAGAAGTAGCCGTTGTCGCCCAGGAAGAGGATGCAGGTGCGGTCGAGCTGCCCGGTGCGCTCGAGCGCGGCGAGCAGCATTCCCACCCCCTCGTCGACGGAGGCCATCATGGCCGCGCGCAGGCGGATCTCCTCCTGGCTCCCGGCCTGGATCGAGTCGAGCACCGCCTGGCCGCGCGCGGAGCCCCGGAGGCGGAAGGCCTCGGCCCAGGCCGGCTTCGCGCGCGCCACCTCGTCCGGCGGCCGCACGTTCGGTCGCGGCGGGAACACGCACCCCCGGTAGAGATCGCGATGGCGCTCGGCCGGCCGGTAGCCGCCGCGCCGCGAGAGGTCCAGGG
The DNA here is from genome assembly GCA_035524955.1 of Candidatus Limnocylindria bacterium. GTDB lineage: Bacteria > Methylomirabilota > Methylomirabilia > Rokubacteriales > CSP1-6 > CAMLFJ01. Next base: position 56,761 of record DATLFG010000074.1, read on the forward strand.
TGCCATCGGCGGCCTGATAGGCGTCCGGATGGACCGCCTTGTGGGCCAGGAAGAGGCTCCAGGGCTTCGACCGCGCCCGCTCGACGAACGCCACCGCCTCGGTGTTGAGCAGGTCGGTGATGTAGCCCGGGGTGGGGCGGCGGTCACCGTCCCGGTTGAACTCGGGATCGAACAGCGAGCCGTGGCCGTCGAAGCTCACCCAGCGGTCGTAGCCGGGACGCGGGGAGCCGTCGTTGCCCATGTGCCACTTGCCCACGTGGGCGGTCTCGTAGCCGAGCCGCTGCAGCTCCAGGTGGTAGTTGGGCAGGCGGTGGCTGGCCGCGTCGCGCGCCACGTTGTCGATGATGCCGTGGCGGCTCGCGTACTGGCCGGTCACGATGGACGCCCGGTTGGGCGAGCAGAGCGGCGTGGTGTGAAAGGCGTTGGGGCACATCGCGCCCTCGCGGGCCAGCCGGTCCACGTGAGGCGTCCGCATGTACGGATGCCCGCCCGCCCCGAACTCGTCGAAGCGCAGGTCGTCGACCAGGATCACCAGCAGGTTGGGGCGCGCGGCCGCGTTAGGCTGTGGCACCCCGGCAGCCTAGCACGGCCGGGCCGCCGACCGCGCGTCAGGTCATTGGTGAGATGGGCGCGGCCCCGACCGCTCGGTGCGGAGCCGGCAGCATCCCGGTCCTTCCCGCGTCAGGGCATGCCGGCGGCCCCGGGACGTGCTTTCCGTCGCGGCAGTCGGAGCGCGATGATAGGCGCGAGCACCCCGACCACGATCAGGGAGATCGCGCCCGCGGTCGAGAGCGCGAACGTGCGCCGGGTCTCGACCACCATCCGCGCCAGCTCCTCGAAGCCGCTGGGCTTCTGCGCCAGCGTGCCGCCGATGGACGCGGTGAAGACCAGGTAGGCCCCGCCTCCGGCCGCCAGCACGAGGGCGAAGACGGCGAGGACGTTGTCGTTCCAGAGGCGCTTGCCGGCCGCGAACCGCAGGCAGAGGAACGCCGCCCAGAAGCCGAGCGCGACGAGCGCGGTGAAGATCTTGTTGCGCGCGATCACGCTGTTCATGAACGCCTCGAAGGGCCACTGACGGAAGCCGCTCAGGATGGCCAGGGCGATCATCGGGGTGCCGATCACGGCTCCCCACAGCGCGACCGCGTCGGCCGTCCCGGCCAATCGCGATTGGGAGCGCCCGGAGAGGGCGAGCCAGGTCAGGACCACCACCGCGAGCGCGGCGAGCACCAGCATGCCCGTCGTCATCTCCACCGTCATCGTGTGCAGCGCCTTGGCGGGTTCCATCAGCCCCTCCGACGGGCGGCGATCACCCCGGCCACGCAGAGGCCGGCCAGGAAGATCATCGCCGATGCGATGGTGTACAGCCAGCGCCCACGGACCTCGTCCTTGAGCTCGTGCTCGACCGCGTACTGTCCCATCAAGCTCGCCGGATGGCACGAGGCGCACGCGCGTCCGTCCAGCACCTCACGCGATCCGGGGTGCGCGCTGCTGGTGAGATACGTCCACGTCACCTGGCCCGGATAGAAGAGCGGCACCGGGGTCCACGCGATCGCGTCCCAGGGTGGGGTGTCGCCGGTGAACCGCCGTGCGGACAGGTCGGCCTCGGTTCCCATGCCGAGCGTGTAGGGGTGGGAGACGTGATGCCACCGGCTCCCGGTGTAGTTCTTGTGGACCCCGAAGGCGATCGTGTAGCGCCGCTGGTCGCGGAGCGCCTTGTCGTCCGCCTTCCCGGTGTCGAGCAGCCGGGCCATGTCGACCGTCCACTGGCCGTCCTTCCAGGTGCCGCGGCCCACGATGTCGCCGCGGCTGCCGTCGGGAAGCCGGAGCAGGCGCCGGGGGATCGCGTCGCCCTCCTTCCACTCCCGCGCCGGGTCGAAGGGACGGGCGAAGTCGTCGGCGAGGAAGTAGCGGTCCTGGGCGGTCAGGCGACGCTCCTTCACGTCGGCCCACTTGAGCGCGGTCATGCCGCCGTTCTTGTCCGGATCGAACATGAACTTCGGCTGCTTCTTCTCCGCGTCCCAGTTGTCGGTGAAAGCGCCCTTGCCTTCGTCGGAGTTGCGGTAATCCATCACCCAGTTGTCGTCGATGTAGCCGAGCGGGCCGCCCCGATGCGACCGCCACATCCAGAGGTCGAGGAACACCCCCGCGCGCTTGAGCGCGGCCATCTCCTCCGCCGAGCGGACGCTTCGCCAGTCGCCGTCCGTCCGGGTCTCGGGGATGTACTTCCGGACGTCGCTCGCCTTCCGGGTCCCCCCGATGTAGGGGTGCTTGCGCACCTCCTCCGCCGGCGCCTGGTTCGAGAGGAAGCGCATCTGCTCGTGGATGGTGATGAACCCGCCGGCGCTGTCGAAGTACCGGACGGCCCCGTCGTCGAGCAGGAAGCTCACCCGATCCTCGTACAGCTTCTGGGGATGGACGCCCACCGAGGAGCCCTTGGTCGTCTGCCACTTGCCTCCCTCGAAGTAGATGTAGTCGTGGTAGGTATTCGCCGTCTCCGAGGCCCACTGGAAGCGGAAGAAGGCGTGCGTGTCGTTGTACGCGGCCTTGACCCGGAGCTCCGACGTGAGGTCCCGGGGAATCTCGAAGTTCTTGCGTTTCGGCGCCTCCGCCGTCTGCGCCTCCTGCGGCTGGGCCGGCCCGGGGAGGGCCAGCACCACCAGGAGGCCGCCCAGCGCCACTGCCGTCAGGCCCACCGTCCACCGACTTCCATGCGCCATGAGGCCTACCTCCCGACGCGGCCGCATCGCCGCGCGACCAGGGTGCACTGCCCGCTCTCGTGGCCCAGAGTAGCAACAGCGGTGCCAGACCGGAGCGTTTGGAATCTCGCGCTGTTGCGTGCGGCTCCAATCACCGGGCCGGGGCCGCCGCGCCCCAGAGGGGCGTCGGCGCGACAGGGCGGCCGAGCTTGCTCTGGCGCCGAACCCGAATCGGCTATCTCTTGCCGGGAGCAACGACCAGCGCGTTTGGCACCCCCCATCCGCCGGGTACCGACAGCGTCAGTGCGGGGAGCTTCACCACGAGCTGTGTCGACAGACCCCCATCGAGGTTGAGGGCATCCCGGCACCCGAGCCCGCCCTTGTCGGGGGGATCGGCCAGGAACCGTGCGAAGGCGGTCGCGTCGGCCCTCGTCGACACGACGAGAACGACGCCATTCTCCTCAGCGCACACCGCGGTCCGCTCGGCGGTCTGGGGCTTCAGCTGCTGGACCCTTCCCCCGACGAGGAGACGGGGGATACCCTGAACGACGAGGCGATGGACCGGATGGTCCTGGATGTCGGCACCGAGCAGGATCCGCCCCCGGGCGCCGTCGATCACGAGAGCGCCCCAGTTCCGCCGCTTGGCCGCGGCCATCACTCGGCCTTCGTCGACCGCGAGGCCCATCGCACGGCCGTCCTTATCGAAGAAGCTGGCATTGACCGCGACGACCGCCGGGTAGGGCGCGACGATCTCCTCCACGGTGCGCCGCACCGAGGGGTTTCCCGCGGGAACCAGACGGAGCTCCGCCACATCGAGATCGATCTTGAAGGCGTGGCCAGAGAACGGCTCCGCGGCGGCCGGGCGCACGTCGAAGATCGCGTGTGCGATGCCCGGAGCCACGATCGAGAATCCCGGGGGCTCCGCGCTCACCGGACTCATCCCGGCGCTCCCCACCAGGAGGAGTATCGCCAGGACGGAGAGAACGAGCATCAGGCGGGATGGACCACCCGCGCGGCGCGCGATCAGGTGCCGGTCGATCCCGTCCTCGATCTCCCGCGGCAACGACCGCATCGGCCCTACGAGCGCCCCTCCGGCGTGACCGGATCCACGAACGGCGCCCGGTCCGGGTGGACGTGGCCGCAGCCCCGGCACGTGCGCAGCGCGAGGCTGGCGTCGAAGTGCTCGATGGCCGCCTTCAGCTCCCGCTCGATGTCGGCCACGTGCATCGTCACCTGGTGGAGCAGCCGATCGCACCGATCGCAGAACCAGTGGAGGGACTCGGTCTGCTCCGGCCGGCGCTTGACCTCGATCACGAGACCCCAGGTGTCGGCCGGGCGGTGGGGCGCATGCGGGACGAGCGCCGGGAGCAGGCACAGCTCCCCTTCGCGGATGATCTGCTCGTGCCGTCGGCCGTCCACCATGTACTCGAGGCGCATCGCGCCTCTCAGCATGTAGAAGATCTCGTCGGAGGGGTCCACGTGGAAGTCGCGGCGGGCGTTCGGGCCGCGGACGACCATCGCGGTGAACTGCGAGTCCTCCCAGATCACCCGGTTGCCGACCGGCGGCTCGAACGCGGCCCGGTGCTCGTCGATCCACTGCCACAGGTTGAAGGCGACGAGGGCTCGCACGGGGGTCACCTCCTCAGGTAGATCACCAGCGAGACGAGGCTCATCACCACCTCGCCGCGCTGGTTGCTGATCCGGCTCTCGATCTTCACGGTGCCCCGGTCGGCCCGGCTCCGGGACTCGGTCTTCTCGCGGATCTCCGACTCCACGGAGAGCACGTCGCCCGGCCGCACCGGCCGGATCCACTTGAGATCGTCGAAGCCCATGGCCCCGGAGGTCGCGTGTCCGGGCGTCATGTGCTCGGCCACCATGCGCATGAACATGGCCCCGGTGTGCCAGCCGCTCGCGATGAGCCCGCCGAAGATGCTGGCCGCCGCCGCCGCCTCGTCCAGGTGGAAGGGCTGCGGGTCGAACTGCCGGGCGTACTCGACGATCTCCTCCTGGGTGACCGCGTAGCGCCCGAAGCGCATGACGTCGCCGACCTGCACGTCCTCGAAGTACTTCACCCCGCCGCCGGACGCCGCCGGTACATCGTGATCCCCACCACCGACACGACCACCTCCCCGTGCTGGTTGATCAGCTCGTTGCGGCGGCGGATGAAGCCGATGGGCTTGCTCCGCGAGGGCCAGGTCTCGAGCACCTCGGTGCGGCCGGTCAGCGTGTCGCCCGGGCGCACCGGCTTGAGCCACCGACAGGAGTCGAGGCCCGGCGAGCCCGTGGTCGCCAGCTCTTGGCGACGGGCCGCGTCCACCGAGAGGCGCATCATGAGCGCGCAGGTGTGCCAGCCGCTCGCGATCAGCCCGCCGTAGATGCTCCGCCGCGCCGCCGCCGGGTCGGTGTGAAACGGCTGCGGGTCGTACTTCCGGGCGAACGCGAGGATCTCCGTCTCCGTGATCGCGCACGAGCCGAGCTCGGCGGTCTCGCCGACCGTCAAGTCTTCCCAGTATCTCACCTGGTCGTCCTCATCTGACTGCGGCCGCGGGCGCCTCTGACTGCGGCCGCGGGCAGTGTAGCGCACCTCCATGCGGAGCTCCGGGATGTCCGCGCTCACCGCGCGCGCCAGGTCGGCCAGCCGCTCCGGGATCTGGGGCTGCTGCGCCCAGGAGGCTCCGAAGCCGGCGGTCACCGGGTCACTATATAGCAGCGGGCGCGCGCGCCGCCGGGCGCGGCCGGGGATCGGGTACACTCCCGGCGTGCGCGCCTACCTGCTGTCACGGCTCGGGCAGACCGTGCTGGTCGTGTTCCTCTCGCTCACCGCCGTCTTCTTCCTCATGCGGCTGGGCGGCGACCCCGTCCTGCTGTTCCTGCCCATGGACATCCAGGCCAAGGACCTCTCGGAGTTCCGCGAGCGCCTGGGCTTCAACGATCCGGTGGCGGTGCAGTACGGCCGATTCGTCGGGCGTGCGATCCGCGGCGACTTCGGCGAATCCCTGCGCTACAAGCAGGACGCCCTCGGCCTCGTCCTGGAGCGGCTGCCCGCCACCCTCTACCTCGCGCTCGCCGCGCTCGGGCTCACCTTCCTGGTCGCGGTGCCGGTGGGCGTCCTCTCGGCGGTCCGCCGGGGGTCGCTCTTCGACTTCTTCGGCATGGGGGCCGCGGTGCTGGGCCAGGCGGTCCCCGGCTTCTGGCTGGGCCTGATGCTGATCTACCTCTTCTCGGTGCAGCTGGGCTGGCTCCCCACCGGGGGGACCGGCAGCGCCCGCCACTTCGTGATGCCGTGTGTGGTGCTGGCCTCCTTCTACGCCGCCCGCATGGCGCGGATCACCCGCTCGTCCGTGCTCGACACGCTCAACGAGGAGTTCGTCCTCACCGCGAGAGCAAAGGGTCTGGCGGAGCGGATGGTCATCGCCAAGCACGCGCTCAAGAACTCGGCGATCCCGATCGTGACCCTCGCCGGGCTCGACACCGGCCAGCTCCTGGGCGGCGCGGTCATCACCGAGACCATCTTCGCCTGGCCCGGGCTCGGGCGGCTCACCGTGCAGGCCCTGCTCAACCGCGATTTCCCGGTGGTGCTGGCCGCGGTGTTCATCTTCTCGGTCACCTACACCCTGATCAATCTCGTGGTGGATCTGCTCTACGGCTGGCTCGATCCGCGCACACGCACGCGGGCGGCCGGCACATGACCCGCGCATGACACGATTCATCGGCCGTCACGGCCGCGGCGTCCTCGGGCTCGTCATCGCCGCGCTGGTGGTGGTGGCCGCGGTGGCGGCGCCCCTCCTGGTGGCCCAGGATCCGCTGCAGAGCGACTTCGCGCTCGGGTTGAAGCCGCCCGGGACCCCGGGCCACCCCCTCGGCACCGACCAGCTCGGGCGCGACCTCCTCGCCCGCGTGCTCTACGGGGCGCGGGTCGCCCTCTTCATCGGGCTCTCCTGCGTCCTGCTCACCGCGGTGGTGGGCGGGCTGGCCGGCCTCCTCGCCGGGTACTACGAGGGCTGGTTCGGCGCGGTGGTGATGCGGGTGGCCGACGTGCAGCTCTCGTTCCCGTTCATCCTGCTCGCGCTGACCATCAACGCGATCGTGGGGCTGGGGCTGCGCAACATCATCGTCAGTTTGTCAGTCGCGGGCTGGGTCGTGTATGCTCGCGTGGTCCGAGGGGAGGTCCTGTCGGTGAAGGAGCGGGAGTTCGTGCACGCGGCCCAGGCCCTGGGGCTCGGGCGCGCGCGGCTGCTCTTCCGGCACATCCTGCCCAATGTGGCGCCATCCATCGTCATCGTGGCCAGTCTCCAGTTCGCCCAGTTCATCGTGGCCGAGGCCGCCATCTCCTTTCTCGGCTTCGGGGTGCAGCCGCCGACGCCGGCGTGGGGCAGCATGCTCTCGGAGAGCCGCGACTATCTCTACGTGGCCTGGTGGCTCGCCGCCTTCCCGGGCGCCGCGCTCGCGCTGACCGCGCTCGGGATCAACCTGGTGGGGGACTGGCTGCGCGACGTGCTGGATCCCAGGTTCCGCGTCTGATGCCGGTCGCCATCGGGCGCCAACCCCGAACCAACGAGGAGGCTTTCATGACGCGATTCACGACGCTTCTGACCGCGCTCGCCGTGCTGCTCGGCCTCGCGGCCTCCGCCCCCGCCCAGGACCGCGCCCGGACCAAGGAGATCGTGGTGGCCTTCGCGGCCGAGCCGCGCACGCTCCTGCCCGTGACGATCGTGGACTGGACCACCAACAACATGGTCGAGCACATGTACGACCGGCTGGTGGACCGCGATCCCAAGACCTACAAGCCGGCGCCGATGCTGGCCACCGGCTGGAAGGTGATCAACGACACCACGTGGGAGTTCACGCTGCGCCGGAACGTGAAGTTCCACAACGGCGAGGTCTTCGACGCCCGGAGCGTGAAGGCCACCATGGAGTACATCAAGGACCCCGCGAACAAGACGCACTACCAGCCGCGCTGGGCCCTCGTGAAGGAAGTCCAGATTGTCAACGACCAGACCGTCCGCTTCGTCACCGAGAAGCCCTGGCCCGGCCTCATCGACCGGATCGCGGGCAGCGACTTCCTCCCGATGCCGCCCAAGGCCCTCAAGGAGCAGGGCGCGCCGGCGCTCGCCGCCAAGCCGATCGGCACCGGGGCCTTCCGCTTCGTGCAGTGGGTGCGCGACGAGAAGCTGGTGGTCGAGCGCAACCCGGACTACTGGCAGACCCCCGCCGAGGCGAGCCGGGTGACCTTCCGCTTCATCCCCGAGTTCAGCGCCCGGCTCGCCGCGCTGCTGGCGGGCGAGATCGACATCATGAAGGACGTGCCGCCCCAGAACGTGGAGATGCTCGACAAGAGCGGCAAGGCGCGGCTGCGCGCCACCGTCTCCTCCCGCATCAACTACCTGGCCCTGGTGAACCTCAAGCCGGGCCCGATGCAGGACCTCCGGGTGCGGAAGGCGATCCAGGCCGCGGTCAACGTGGACGAGCTGATCCAGCAGGTGCTCAAGGGCCGGGCCACCAAGATGTGCGGCCCGCTCTCGCCGATCAACGTGGACTACTCCCCCAAGCTCCAGTGCGCCAAGCACGACCCGGCGCAGGCCCAGGCCCTGTTCAAGGAGGCGGGCGTGGATCCGACCAGGCTCCAGCTCACCCTCGACTCGCCCTCGGGGCGGTACCCGCTCGACAAGGACGTCTCACTCGCCATCGCGGCCCAGCTGCAGCGGCTGGGCATCAAGACCAACGTGGTGGTCAACGAGTGGGGCACGCACCTCGACAAGATCAAGAACCGCACCACCGGCGACATGTTCTTCCTGGGCTGGGGCCCCGCCCTGGACGCCCAGAACACCATCGAGCAGCTCTTCCTCGGCAAGCAGACCTACTCGTCCTACGGCAACAACGCGGCGCTCGAGGCCAAGATCAACCAGGCGGTGACCATCGTGGACCCCAGGAAGCGGCTCGAGGCCTGGGCCGAGATCCAGCAGCTGGTGCGGGACGAGGCACCGTGGGTCTTCCTCTGGCAGCAGCACGACCTCTACGGCGTGGCCAACTGGATCGAGTGGACGCCACGCGCGGACGAGCGGATCTGGATGTACGAGGCGAAGCTGGCGCGGTAGGCGCGCGCGGATGATGGCGGCGAGCGCCGGGGGCGGCCCGGCGCTCGCCGGATCCGCGGGCCGCGCTACTTCTTCTCCATCATCTTGCCGTCCTTCTTCATCTTGTCGTCCTTCTTCATCTTGTCGTCTTTCATCGTCTTGCCGTCCTTCTTCATCTTGTCGTCCTTCATCTTGTCGTCCATCTTCATCTTGTCGTCCTTCATCTTGCCGCCGCTCGGGGTCTGCGCGTACCCGGCCGCGGGCACCGCCGCCACGAGCGCCACCGCCGCTACCTTCATCCATCGCCGCATGAGAAGCCTCCCTGTCGCCGAGAGTGGGTGCTGCTGGGCTCGAGAGTAGGCGGCGGCGCGCGCCGCATGTCACGGGCGCGTCAAATCCTCGTCAACTCGGGCGGGCGGCTCCGCCGGTGGGGCCTCCCGCGCTTCCTCGTCTTCCTCGGCCTCGGGCGCAGGCTCCGGCAGCGCCACCTCGGCCTCCGCCAGCATCTCGTTGGCGGGGTCGGTCAGGTCCGACAGCTCACGGATCGCCAGGTCGTACCAGTCATCCATCGGCATGACGTTACCTCGGGTGGTGCGCCCGGGCGCACCCTCCGATCGGTGGTCTCACAAGGCCCGGGGCATGCGACGTGCCAGGGGTCAGCCTCCATCATTTCAACACCTTGGCCAACGGAGTCGGGACCCGGACCGAGGGCAGAATGCCCGCCGGCGGACAGGTCTCCTGGCCCTCCGCGTCACGGGAAAGCCTGCTAGAATCCCCGCCGCTGGCCCATCCAACCCAGGTCCCGGAGGCCTCCATGGCGATCACGGTGTTCACCAACGCATTCCTGATCGACTGCACCGGCAAGGATCCCGTGGAGGGCGCCGCGGTCGTGGTGGAGGGCGAGCGGATCAAGGACGTGCTCGCCTCGGGCAAGGTCGGGCCGCTGATCGGGAAGGTGGACACGGTGGACCTCGAGGGCCGCACCCTGATGCCCGGCCTCACCGACGCGCACGTGCACGTCTGCGCGGTCGAGGGCAATATCCCCGAGCAGCACCGCCACAACCCGCCGAGCCTCATCGCGGCCAAGGCCCTCCGCCGCATGGAGCAGGCGCTGATGCAGGGCTTCACCACCGTGCGCGACGCGGGGGGCGCCGACTACGGGTTCCGCGAGGCCGCCGAGTCCGGCCTCTACCCCGGCCCGCGCATGCTGGTCTCCGGCCGGCCGCTCTCGCAGACCGGTGGCCACGCCGACAAGCGACGCCGGTCGGAGTGGATCGAGCCGGTGGACTGCTGCGTGGGCATGGCGGGCTTGATCGCGGACGGCCCCGACGAGGTCCGCAAGGCCGCGCGCGAGAATCTCCGCCACGACGTGGACCAGATCAAGATCATGGCCTCGGGCGGCGCGATGTCGCCGGGCGACGAGCTCGACACCACGCAGTACACGGTGGAGGAGATGCGCGCGGCGGTGGACGAGGCGCGCGCGGTCGGCAAGTACGTGCTGGCCCACGCCTACTCGGGCTCCGCGATCCGCAACGCGATCCAGGCCGGCGTGCGCTGCATCGAGCACGGCAACCTGCTGGACGAGGCGGGCGCGCAGGCCATCAAGGCGGCGGGGGCCTACCTGGTGCCGACCATGGTCACCTACGAGGCCATCTCGCGCGAGGGCAAGAACTACGGCATCGGCGACCATCAGATCCAGAAGATCAACCTGGCGCTCGAGAAGAGCCTGGAAGGCCTCACCCACGCCTACCGCGCGGGCTGCAAGATCGGCTCGGGCTCGGATCTGCTCGGCGACATGCAGGCCCAGCGCGCGATGGAGTTCGAGCTGAAGGGCCAGGTGATGAAGCCGTTGGAGGTGCTGCTCTCGGCCACCATGGTCAACGCCGAGATCTTCCGCATGGCCGATCGCATCGGCTCGGTCGAGCCGGGCAAGTACGCCGATCTGCTCGTGGTCGACGGTAACCCGCTCGCGAACCTGCGCGTGCTCCAGAACCCGGCCAACCTGCTCGCGATCGTGAAGGGTGGCGCCTTCGTGAAGCGGGCGCTCTAGCCGACCTGGCGACCCGGCCGCCCTCGCGAAGCCCGCAGCCCGATCCTCCTCGGGAGGCTGCCCCGCCCCCCGGGCGCCCGGCCGGGGCGCGTGCCCCGTAGGCTTGACAAGGGGCCCGGTTTGGTGAAGATTGGGCCGCCCCGCCGGGTCCGGCCCCGCGGAGGCCAGTCGACAGGTCCGAGCCCAGGAATCGAGCGCCGCTCCCGATGGAACCTTCGAGGAGAACGCCATGATCCGACGAGTGCTCCCGATCGCGATCGCATCCTTCCTCTCCCTGATGCTGGTCGCGCCCGACGTCCTCGCCCAGCAGCCCAAGCGCGGCGGCGTGCTCCGGATCGCCGACCGCGAGGCGCCCAATCTCGACCCCCATCTGTCGATCAGCTTCCTGACGCACTCCTGGGCCAACATGATCTACAGCCAGCTCGTGCGCTACCCGCACGGGCCGGAGCAGAAGTACCCCGCCGACTTCTCGATCGTCCCCGACCTCGCCGAGCGGTGGGAGACATCTCCGGACGGCCGCGTCTACACCTTCCACCTCCGGAAGGGGGTCAAGTTCCACAACAAGCCCCCGGTCAACGGCCGCGAGGTGACGGCCGAGGACGTCAAGTACTCGATGGAGCGGTTCGCGAAGCGCTCGGGATTCCGCGCCCGCTTCGACGTGATCCAGGCGATCGAGGTGGTGAGCCGGCACACCGTGCGCGTCACGCTGAAGGAGCCGTTCGCGCCGTTCCTGAACCACCTGGCGGCCTCCACCTACGTCGCGATCCTCCCCCGCGAGGTCGAGGAGCAGTTCAAGGACTTCAACCGGCCCGAGGCGATGATCGGCTCGGGCCCGTTCATGCTGAAGTCCTACCAGAAGGGGGTCCAGATCGCCTTCGAGCGCAACCCGGACTACTACATGAAGGGGCAGCCGTATCTCGACGGCGTCGTCATCGAGATCACGCCGGACGGCGCGGCCCGGCTCTCGCTCCTCCGGGCCGGCAAGGTGGACATGGGGCACATGTGGGGCTACATGGTGCCGGAGGAGGCCAAGTCGCTCAAGCAGACGAACCCCGACATGGTCATGACCCCGACCATGACCGTCGCCAGCGGCAAGCTCTACTTCCGGACCGACCAGCCGCCGTTCAACGACGTTCGCGTGCGGCGCGCCATCTCGCTGGCGATCGACCGGAAGGGGTGGAACGACTCGCTCCACTACGGGGAGGGGTGCGTCGACGCCGGCCCGGTGCCGTGCGCGCTGAAGGAGTGGAAGCTCCCCGTGGCGCAGATCGACCCCGCCAAGGCCAAGTACCTCGTCGGCTACGACCCCGAGGAGGCGAAGCGCCTCCTGAAGGAGGCGGGCTACCCCAACGGATTCACGACGCCCATGTTCCACTGGCCGGGCTACGCGCCGCCATGGCGGACCTACTACGACCTCGCGGCCGACAACCTGGCGAAGATCGGCGTCACCGTGGAGTTCAAGCCCGAGGAGTACGGCAAGTACATCTCGACGACCTACCTCGGCAAGTTCGAGAAGATGGCCATGGGGCCGCAGGCGCCCGGCAACGACATCGACGACTGGCTCTACGCCGGTTTCTATCCGGAGCAGCCCCACAATCGCAGCCACGTCGCCGACGCCGAGCTGAACAAGCTGCTGGTGGCCCAGCGGCGGGAGCTCGACCCCAAGAAGCGCCTCGCCATCGTCCACGACATCCAGCGGCACCTGGCCGACAAGGCGTACTACGTGTACTTCCCGACGCCGCCGCAGTACATCACGCACGCACCGCAGGTCAAGGGCTTCAAGCACCACGATGGCTTCTCACTCGGCCACCGGCTGATCTTCACCTGGCTCGAGCGGTAGGCGTCGGGGGCGGGGCGGGCGCCCGATGAAGCAGTACGTCCTCCGGCGACTGGCCCTGGCGGTGCCGACCCTGGTCCTGGTGAGCGTCATCGTCTTCTCGATCATGCGGCTCATGCCGGGGGACGTGGTCCTCCGGATGGTCGAGGGCCACGCCTACGCCCCCACCGTGGACGCCCTCCGCACCGAGATGGGCCTGGACCGCCCGGCCCACGTCCAGTACTTCGAGTGGGTGGGGGGCATCCTGACGCGCGGTGACTTCGGCACGTCCTACTGGACGCGGCAGCCGATCCTCGACGAGTTCATCCAGCGCTTTCCGGTGACGCTCGGGCTGGCCGCCCTCACCATCCTGGTCTCCGTGGTCGTGGGCATCCTGGTCGGCATCATGTCAGCCGTACGCCAGGACACCGTCTCGGACTACGTCGGCCGGATCTTCGCCATCCTGGCCCTGTCGATCCCCTACTTCGGGCTGGCGGTCCTGGTGGTCGTGCTCCCGGCGATCTGGTTCAAGTGGACGCCGGTCTGGACCTACGTGGCGTTCACCGTCGACCCCCTCGAGAACCTCAAGATCATGATCGTCCCGGCCCTCGTCTTCGGCGTGACCCGGGCGGGGCCGATCATGCGCATCATGCGGTCGGCGCTGCTCGAGGTGCTGCGCCAGGACTACATCCGCACCGCGTGGTCGAAGGGGCTGCCCGAGCGGACGGTCGTGCTGCGGCACGCGCTGAAGAACGCGATGATCCCGGTGATCAGCCTGGTGGGGCTGCAGACGCCGCTCTACATCGGCGGCTCCGTGATCATGGAGTCGATCTTCCGGCTGCCCGGCGTGGGGCTGTTCTTCTTCGAGGCCCTCACGCGGCTGGACTATCCGGTGGTGCAGTCGGTGAACCTGATCGTGGCCGCGCTGGTGGTGGGGCTCAACCTGGCCATCGACTTGACCTATGCCTTCCTCGACCCACGCATCCGCTATCGGTGACGGGCCCGGGGCGGAGCGGCGCCTGGCCGTCCGCGGGGCCCTCTAGGCATGGCGGTCTTCGCGCCCGCGCCGTCACCCTCCCTCGTGGTCGGAGCGCCGATGCCCCGGACGCGACCCTGGTACACGGACGTCTGGATCCAGATGCTCCGCCGCAAGCCGCTGGGCACCGTCGGCGGGGTCATCGTGCTCATCATGCTCGCCGGGGCCGTGCTGGCCGATGTGTTGACGCCGTACGGCTTCGCGGACACGAACCTGCGCGCGCGGTTCGTCCCGATGAGCAGCGCCCACTGGCTGGGCACCGACCAGATCGGGCGGGACATGCTCACCCGCGTCCTGTACGGCGCCCGGATCTCGCTCTACGTGGGCTTCGGCGCGGTCCTGCTGGGGAGCGTCATCGCGACCGCGCTGGGTATCGCCTGCGGCTACTTCGGCGGGCGGACCGACCTGCTCCTTCAGCGTGGGGTCGACGCCTGGATGGCGTTCCCCGGGCTCCTGCTCCTGATGACCATCCTCTCCCTGCTCGGACCCGGCGTCTGGAACATCACGCTGGTCCTCGGCATCGCCTTCGGCATCCAGAACTCGCGCGTCGTGCGGGGCGTGGCGCTATCCGTCAAGGAGAACACGTACATCGAGGGCGCGCGGGCGGCGGGGGCCGGACACCTGCGGGTCACCGTCGTCCACATCCTGCCCAACGCGCTGCCCACCATCATCGTGGTGGCCACCACCGGCCTGTCCACCGTGATCCTCACGGAGGCGAGCCTGTCGTTCCTGGGGCTGGGCGTGCCGCCACCCTACCCCACGTGGGGGGGCATGCTCTCGCTCGCGGGCCTCGACCACATGTACCGGGCGCCCTGGCTCGCCGTCTGGCCCGCCACCGCCCTGTCCCTGGCCGTGTTCGGCTTCAACATGCTGGGCGACGCCCTGCGCGACCTGCTCGACCCGCGCCTCAAGGGCGGGTAGGCCTCGTGAGAGCCGATCAGCCCCGGATCAGGTAGGCGCCCGGCGGCACCTTGTACTGGAGCTCTTCGCACCGGCCCGGCGGCGGCTGATGGCCCGGCGGGCGGTCGGGAAACCAGATGCGACAGGAGCCCGGCGGCGGCAGATGACCGGGCGGAATCTTCGGCGATGCGGCGCGACCAGGGGCATAGATCGGGCCGCCGGGCTCTTCCGCAACCACCACGGCGCAACCCGCGAAGCTTGCGGCAAGCAGCGCGCACGAGAGCAGGTATCTCACGGCCCGAGTATGCCACGCGAACCGGCCCGACGCCCGCCGCTGTCCCGGTCGAGCTGAGACGCTACCCGACGGAGTAGCTCGAGCCGGCGGAAACGGCGTGTGGTGTATCGTGGTTGATACACCATGCGTACTCGCTCCCTCCTCGTTCTCCTTGCGCTGGCGTCGCTCCTCGCGATCCTCGCGCCGGCGCTCGACCCCTCACCCTCCACCTCCTCACCCTCTTCGAGCCCCTCACCCGCCCGTCTCCCCAGAGGGGAGAGGGGCGCCCAGAAGCTCATCGGGACGGTGGTGCGGACCGTGGATGGGGACACGGTGCACGTCAGGCTGGTGGACCGCATCGAGAAAGTGCGCTACATCGGGATCAACACGCCCGAGGTGCATCACCCGACGCGCGGGGAGGAGCCGGGCGGGCGCGCGGCCACCGAGATCAACCGCGGCCTGGTGGGGGGCCGGGCGGTGCGGCTGGAGCCGGACGTGCAGCTGCGCGACCGGTATCGGCGGCTACTGGCCTATGTCTGGGTCGAGCGCGCCGACGGCGTGGAGATCATGGTGAACGCCGAGATGGTGCGGCTCGGCTACGCCCAGGTCATGACGATCCCGCCCAACGTGCGCCACGCGGAGATGTTCCGCAAGCTCGCCGCCGAGGCCCGCGAGCAGCGCCGGGGGCTCTGGGCGCCCTGAGCGCGTATACTGACCCTTCCATGAAGATCGGCCCCCTCGAGATCCCCGCGCTGGCCCGCCTGGCCCCCATGGCCGGCATCACCAATGCGCCCTTCCGCCTCATCGCCCGGGAGTGCGGCAGCGGGCTCACGACCTCCGAGGAGATGGACGCCTCCGCGCTGCTCACCGGCCATCCGCACGCCGACGCCATCGCCGCCTACTATCCGGAGGAGCGGCCGCTCGCCATGCAGCTCCTGGGGAAGGACCCCGACCTGCTCGCGCGGGCCGCCGAGCGCTGCCAGGAGCTGGGCGCCGATATCGTGGACCTCAACATGGGCTGCCCCATGCCGAAGATCACCGGCAAGGGCAAGGGGGCGGCCCTCATGCGGGACGTGGCGGCGACCTCGCTGATCCTGCGCGCGCTGCGCAAGGCGGTCGGCGTGCCGCTCACCGCCAAGATCCGCGGCGGCTGGGACGACGAGCATCTGAACGCGGTCGAGGTGGCGCAGATGGCGGAGGCCGAGGGCGTGGACGCCCTCACCGTGCACCCGCGCACGCGCTCGCAGCGGTTCACCGGCCGCGCGCCCTGGACGATCATCCGGGACGTCGTGGACGCGGTGGGCGTGCCGGTCACCGGCAACGGCGACGTGCGGTCCATGGCGGAGGCGCGGCGGATGGCCGCGGAGACCGGCTGCGCCTCGGTGATGATCGGCCGCGGTGCGCTCGGCAGCCCGTGGATCTTCGACGAGGCCTTCGAGGCGCTCTCGCGGGAGGGTCAGCGCGCCTACAAGGCCCGCGTCATCGCCCGGCACGTGGCCCTGATCCGCGAGCACTTCGGGGAGAAGTACGCGCTGGTGCAGATGAAGAAGCACCTGGCGTGGTACACGGAAGGGCTGGGCCGGGCATCCGAGTGCCGCGCCCGCATCTTCCAGACGCGCTCCCCCGCGGAGGTGTGGGACGTGTTCCAGGCCTACTGGGACCGCCCCCGCCCGGAGATCTCCCAGACCGCCTCGACCTGGTCGGCCCGCATCGCGTAGATCCGGTCGTAGAGGTTGATGGTGGGGTCGCAGTGCGGCGGGAAGAACTCGATGAGCTGCCCGAGCTTCGGCAGCCGCCCCGGCTCGACCGCCGTGAGCCGCCCGTGCTCGTCGCCGGCCCACGAGTACTCGACCCCCGGCCACTCCACCGTCTCCGGCACGAAGGGCCGGTCGGTGGAGAAGGCCTTGAAGCCCGCGTCGACCATCGCCATCTCCTGGCTCGGCACGCTCACCACGGTGCTGAGCACGGTCAGGGCCATCTCGAAGTCGTCGTAGGCCGCCCCGCGCGGGCTGCCGATGCGCCGGTAGTCGAGGTCCATCACGCAGTAGGAGCCGGCCTGCAGCTCGGTGAGACCGGCCAGCTCCACGTCGATGTTGAAGGTGCCGCTCGAGCCGCCGCTCACGATGTCCACCGCCATGCCGTGCTTCTCGAACAGCTCGCGCGTCTTCATGAGCCGGCCCATGCAGCGCCGCGACGTCCGCCGCCGCTCCTCGAAGCCCACCACGTGCGCGCAGTGCCCCGCGTAGCCCTGCAGCCCGCGCAGATGCAGCGCGGGCTCGGCCATCACCTCGCGCCCGAGATCGCGGGCCGGCTCGCCGGGCTGGACGCCGGTGCGGCGGCCGAGCACGTCCACGTCCACCAGCACGTTGAGCACGAGCCCGGCCCGCTTCACCGCCGCGCCCAGCTCGCGCACGTTGTCGGGATGGTCCACCACCACCAGGGTCTCGGGCTGGCGGCGCAGCACCCCGAGCAGGCGGCCGATCTTCTCCGGCCCCACTACCTCGGTGGTGATCAGGAGATTGCGCACCCCGGCGGCGGCCATCACCTCGGCCTCGCCCACCTTCGCCACGCAGACGCCGACCGCGCCGGCCGCCACCTGGCGGCGCGCGATCTCCGGGCACTTGTGGGTCTTCGAATGCGGCCGGAGCTTCTTGCCCGCGGCCTTCACCTGGGCCGCCATCTTCTGGAGATTGCGCTCGAAGCGGTCGAGATCCAGGAGCAGCGCGGGCGTGGGGAGCTCGGATCGCGTCATGGCGCCCCGGAGCATACCACGCCGTCCCGGCCGGAGGCCCGACCGGGGCGGCGGAAGACCGGAAGATCAGAAGGCGCGCGCGCGGCGGCGGGCGGCGTCCTCGGCGCGCCGGTCCAGCTTGGCGGCCTCGGCCCTGGCGAGCCGCTCGGCGTCGCGATCGCCGAGGCGCCCGAAGGCGTCGCCCGCCGCCAGCACGCCGTCGCGCGACGCCTGCCGGTGCGCCCGGAGCATGGCCGTTCGATAGGCGCGCCGCGCGCGGGGTTCGAAGACGTCGAGCGCTCCGCTGGCGCGGCCGGCGCGCACCGCCGCGTCGCCGACCGCGAGCATGCCCGGCCAGCCCCGGCTCACGTGCGCGGCCACGTAGGCTTCGCGCCACGCCGCGGTGGCGGCCGTCGTCTCGCCGCGGGCGAGCGCCCGATCCATCTCGGCGATTCCCGGGGCCCAGCCCGCGCGATCGGCGGCCGAGGCCACCGGGACCCACGGGAGCCCGATGACTGCGACCAGCAGGAGGAGCAACATCGTCCGCGTGCGCTGTCTCATGGCCACCTCCTCGTCGACATGAAGCATCGGGCCGAGGAGAGAGCACCACCTGTGCCAGGCGCCAACCCCGTGAAAAGACGGCGCGCGCCGGGCCTCGTGTCCGCGGACGAACGGGCACGACGCCCGACGGCGGCAGAATGCCTGCTCAGGACGGCTCGACGCTCACCCGATCGGGTAGCTCGTTGACGTCGTCGGGCCGGCGGGGGAAGTGCCGCCGCAGCTCCGCGCCCACCCGGCCCACGCCGTGCACCAGACCGTCGCGGAACTGCCCCGCGCGGAAGTGCGCCAGGACCGCCTCGACGAGCGTGTCCCAGTAGGCCTGGCCCACCCGCTCGTGGATCCCGCGGTCGCCCAGGACCGCGAGCTTGTGGTCCTCGATGCTCACGTAGATGAGCACGCCGTTCCGCGCGGCGGTCCGGTCCATGCCGAGCCGCTCGAAGACCAGCGCGGCCCGCCCCAGCGCGTCGCCCGGACAGCGCGCGTCGAGATGCACCCGGATCTCGGCGGAGGTCGCGGCCTCCGCGGTCGCGACGGCCGCCGCCACCGCATCCAGACCGGGCTGGTCGAGGAAGCGCCGCACCCAGCGTGGAGGACGCGGCATCACCAGCTCCCGCTCGATCCGCCGCCGCCGAAGCCGCCGCCGCCCCCGCTGAACCCGCCGCCGGCCCGGCTGCCG
The DNA here is from genome assembly GCA_035524955.1 of Candidatus Limnocylindria bacterium. GTDB lineage: Bacteria > Methylomirabilota > Methylomirabilia > Rokubacteriales > CSP1-6 > CAMLFJ01. Next base: position 75,575 of record DATLFG010000074.1, read on the forward strand.
CCGCGGCCACCGCCGAAGCCACCCCCGCCGACGAAGGGTCCGCCCCAGCCGGCCGAGCTCCCCGTCCATCCGCGGCGCCGCACCGCCGCGCTCTGCATGCGGTTCTGCACGAGGATCGCGATCAGCACGAGCACCACGAACAGCACGCTCAGCTCCCGCCCGCCCAGACCCTCCGACCGGCCTCCCCGGCCCGCCGACGGCGGGCGAACGTAGGTGCCGGCGATCGCGCGGTCGATGGCGTCGAGACCCGCCGCGATGCCGTCCGCGGTGTGTCCCTCGCGGAAGCGCGGCGCCACCACGTCGCGGAGAATGGAGGATGCGATGGCGTCGGTGAGGCTGCCCTCGAGCCCGTAGCCGACCTCGATGCGCATCTTCCGGTCGTCGAGGAAGACGAGGAAGATGACGCCGTTGTCGAGGCCCTTCTGGCCGATCCGCCAGGCCTCGGCCAGGCGGATCGAGTAGCCCTCGAGGCTCTCGCCCGCGAGCGAGCGGAAGACCGCGACCACCACCTGGTTGCGGCTGGTGGCCTCCCGGGCGATCAGCTGCCGCTCGAGGCGGTCCCGGTCGGCGGGGCTCAGCGCGCCCGCATAGTCGTTGACGCGCCGGTCGGGCGGCGGCGGGACGGAGAGCCCCGCCGCGCCCGGCACCGCCAGGAGGGCCAGCAGCACGAGCGCGGCGGCGACGCGCCGGAGCACGAGCGCGGTTGAAAGACCCGCGGGCCGCTCAAGAAGGTCCCGATGCGAGGCGGCGCCCGACGGCCGCACGCGAAGCGTACTCGCTGTACGTTGAGCGTGCGGCCGAGGGCGCCAACGAAGCAGATGGCCCTTTTTCAGCGGCCTGCTAGAACTTCACCTTGGGCGCGTCCTGACTGCCGGGCGCCGCCTCGAAGTAGGCCTTGTCCTTGAAGCCGCGCAGCGAAGCCACCAGGCTGCCCGGGAAGAGGCGCAGCCGAACATTGTAGTCGCGCACCGCCTCGCTGTAGCGCATGCGCTCCACCGCGATGCGGTTCTCGGTTCCCTCGAGCTGGCTCTGCAGGGTGAGGAAGTTCTGGTTGGACTTGAGATCGGGATAGCGCTCGACGGTGACCAGCAGCCGCGCGAGGGCGCCGCCGAGCTCCTGCTGCGCCGCCTGGAACTTGCGGAACGCCTCGGGATCGTTGACCAGCTCGGGGGTGGCCTTGATGCCGGCCACGCTGGCGCGCGCCCGGGTGACCTCGTCGAGCACGGTGCGCTCCTGCGCCGCGTACCCCTTGACGGTCTCGACCAGGTTCGGGATGAGGTCGGCGCGTCGCTGGTAGACGTTCTCCACCTGCGCCCACCTCTCGTTGACCGCCTGCTCCTGGGCCACCAGCTGGTTGTTGATGCCGATGGCCCAGCCGACGCCGCCGATGACGATCAGGACGATCACGCCGAGCACGATCAGGCCGGTTCTCATGGCGTCAGTATACCCCCCGCGTCAGAGATCGTTGCCCGAGTACGACTGGTTGAACGACTTGTTGCAGAGCGGGAAGTCCGGGACGATGTTCTTGAGCAGCGCGTAGGAAAGCGGACGCCAGTTGAGGAAGGACGGATCCATGATCTTCACGCGGTGCAACCGCCCCCGGCCGTCCGCCATCACCCAGTGCACGATGGCGCCCCGCCAGCCTTCCACCAGCCCGAAGGCGGGCGCCCAGGGCGGCAGCGGACCGAGGGGCGCGGTCAGCGGCCCCGCGGGCAGCCGCGTCACGGCTTCCCGGATGAGCCGGACCGATTCCCGCGCCTCCTCGACCCGCACCAGGGTCCGCGCCTTGACGTCGCCGGATTCGAAGACCGGGACCCGCACCTCGAGGCTCCCATAGGCGGCGAAGGGATGGTCGCGTCGCACGTCGGCGTCGATGCCCGACGCCCGGGCCACGTAGCCCAGCACGCCGTGGTCACGCGCGGTGCGCGTGGTCAGTCGGCCGGTCCCGTCGAGCCGGTCCATCACGAGCGTGTTCTCGAGCGCGAGCCCGACGATCTCCTCGAAATCGGCGAGCGCGGCCCCCAGCTCGGTGGGCAGGTCCAGGTCGGCCGGCAGATCGTGACCCACGCCACCGGGCACGACCCCCCCGCGCAGCAGCCGGTTGCCGGTCAGCCGCTTGTTGAGACGCAGCAAGCGCTCGCGGATCCGGAAGCAGTGGGAGTGCGCCACCGCGTAACCGGTGTCGTTGGCGATCATGCCGAAGTCGCCCACGTGGTTGTAGAGGCGCTCCATCTCCAGGAGGATCACCCGCAGCCAGCGCGCCCGGTCCGGCACCACGGTGCCGGCGGCGGCCTCGAGCGCCTGGCAGAAGGCGAGCGAGTGGCCGATGGTCGTGTCCCCGGACACGCGCTCGGCCAGCTCGACCCCCACCGCCGGCTCGCGGTCCTCGAAGAGCTTCTCGGTGCCCTTGTGCGTGAAGTACAGCCGCGACTTCATGTCGATGATCGTCTCGCCCACCACGCTGAAGCGGAAGTGGCCCGGCTCGATCACCCCGGCGTGGACGGGACCGACCGGGATCTCGTACACGCCCTCGCCGCCCACCTCGGTGAAGGGGAAGGCGCGCCCGTCGTCGGCGAACTCGCGCGTCGTCGCGTCCTTTCGCAGAGGGAAGTAGTCGGCCGGCCAGAACGCGTGCCGCACGAGCGGCCGCGGATCGGGGTGGCCCTCGGCGGCGATCCCGAAGAGATCGTGGATCTCCCGCTCGAAGCGCGAGGCCGGATAGTGGAAGGTGGCCAGCGAGACGATCACGGGGGCGGCGGCGGGCACGTCGGCGGTGGCGTGGACGAACCAGTTCTCCCGCTCGGGGGCGAACAGATAGTGGACCTCGAACACGCCGCGGTCGGCCCGGCGGTCGCCCGCGGCCGCGAAGATCAGCTCCGCGCCGAAGCCCATCCGTAGGAGCGCGGCCAGCGCGGGGACCGCGGCGGAGCGGACCGAGCAGTGGAGCTCGTTGCCCCGCACCAGACGGGCGTCACCGACCCGGTCGGCGTACTTCTCCCCGAGAACACTCATGAGCTGGGACAGACGGGTCATGGGTCGACGATCTCCACGATCCGGCTGAGCAGCGTCTGGACCGGCGCGGGCAGCATGACGCCGAGGACGAGGAGGGCCGTCACGCAGACGCCGAGCGGGATCAGTGGCCAGGGGCTCCCCTCGCCGACCCGCACGCCCGCGGTGGGCACGCCATAGAGCATCCGGTTGAGGTGGCCGATCATCGAGACGAAGGCCACCGCGAGCAGGGCCAGGACGAGCCCCATGAGCCACGGCCGGCCCGCGACGAAGCCCGCCCGGAAGAGCGCGAACTCCGAGATGAACAGGCCGAAGGGGGGCAGGCCGATGACGGCCAGCACCCCCGCCGCGAACAGGCCGCCCGTCCACGGCATGACCTTGAGGAGCCCCGACACCCGGTCGATCTCGGCGGTGCCATACCGGTGCAGCACCCGGCCGGCCAGGAAGAACATCATCGACTTCGCGAGCGTGTGGTTGAGCAGGTGCAGCATCGCGGCGAAGGTCCCGAGCGGCCCCAGGGCCAGGCCCACGCAGATCAGCCCGGTATGCTCGATGCTGGAGTACGCGAGCATGCGCTTGTAGTTGCGCTGGATCACCAGGCTGAACGACGCGATCAGGATCGAGAGGACGCCGAGGGCGATGTAGAGGCCGTCCGTGAACTTCGTCCCCCCCGCCGCGTTCACCACCGCCTCCCACCGGATCACCGCGTAGAGGGCGACCGCCAGCAGCACACCGGACATCATGGCCGACAGGGGTGCCGGCGCCTCCGAATGGGCATCCGGGAGCCAGGTGTGCATGGGCGCGAGGCCCGCCTTGGTGCCGTATCCGACCAGGATGAAGACGAACGCGAGCTGGATGATCTCGGGGTGCAGCTGGGGCGCCGCCGCCATCAGCACCGTCCAGTTGAGCGCCGCGGGCTGGCGGCCGGCGAGGCTGACGAAGTCGAAGTACCCGAGGACGGTTCCGCCGAAGGCGAGCGCGATGCCGATGGATCCGATCAGGATGTACTTCCACGAGGCCTCGACGGAGGCCTTCGTCACGTGGAGCGGGATCAGCATGGCGGACGTGATCGTGGTCGCCTCGATGGCGATCCACATGAACCCGACGTTGTTCGAGGTCACCGCGAACAGCATCGTGAACGTGAACAGGTTGCCGAAGATCCGGAACCGGCGCGCCTGCGCGGCATCGTAGCCGTCGTCCGCTCCCATCCCGGGTCCGAGCCACGCGGCCAGCGCGCCGACCACGCTCACGCACAGCGCGAGCAGGGTGGAGAGCGCGTCGGCCCGCAAGAACTCCCCGGGGCCCGAGGTCAGGACGTCTCCCGCCAGGATGTGGCTCCAGAGGGTGACCGCCGCGCCGATGGAGCCCAGGGACAGCAGGGCGTTGACCCACCCGACGAAGCGCCGGTAGGGCCTCACCGCCGCCGCCAGCAGCGCGGCCAGGAGGGGCGGCCCCAACAGCATCGCGAATGCGTTCACGGGGCCTCAGTGCTTGAGACGATTGAGCTGCTCGACGTCGATGCTCTCGAACGTCTCGTGGATCTGGTAGATGAAGATCTGCATGACGAGGAACCCCATGAGGATGTCCAGGAACACCCCGAGCTCGACGATCAACGGGATCCCGTACGTTCCCAGGACGGCCAGCAGGGCGAGCCCGTTCTCGAGCATCAGAAAGCCGATGACCTGGGTCAGCGCCTTCTTGCGGCTGATCACGACGAACAGGCTCACGAGGACGAGTCCCATCGCCAGCGGCATCCCCGCCCGGGTCGGCAGCTGACTCAGCGCCACGAGCGGCCGGGTGATGGCGTAGCCGAAGAGCACGAGCAGCCCGGCGATCACCAGCGATGTCGCGGTGTTCACGTACGGCTCCAGCTCCCGCTCCGCCGCGAACCGGCGCTCCATGCGCCTCAAGAGACGGGGGATCAGCAGCCCCTTGAGGAGGAACAGGGCGGCCGCGACCCAGTAGAGCTCGTGGTCGTCCCCGAAGTAGGCCACGATCGCGGTCACCACCGACAGCACCACGGACTGCCAGGTGAAGGCGCTGATGTAGGCGGTGACGCCGCGCCGCCAGAGCAGGATGAGCCCGAAGATCAACACCAGGCTGGACCCGAGAACACAGAGCTGGGAGAAGACGCCGTCCATGGCCTACCTCAGGAGGAACGATGAGGTGACCGCGAGCAGCGCCAGCACGAAGGAGGCGGCCAGCAGCTCGGGCACCCGGAAGAGGCGGAGCTTCGCGATGCGGATCTCGAGCACCGCGACCGCTCCCGCCAGGACGATCAGCTTGGCCAGCAGGCTGCCCACCGCGACCGCGAGCGAGACCGGGGTGACCGTCACCGCCACCCCCCAGGGGACGAAGAGGTTGCCGAGCAGCGAGAAGAAGATCAGCAGCTTCAGCGCGGCCGCCCACTCGATGAGGGCGAGGTAGCGCCCGGAGTACTCCAGGATCATCGCCTCGTGGATCATCGTCAGCTCGAGGTGCGTCGCCGGATTGTCGACCGGCAGGCGGCCGGTCTCGGCGAGGGTCACGATGAACAGCGCGCCGAAGGCGAGCAGGTGGCCGGGACTCACGGACGTCCCGGGATCGGCCATGGTTCGCGCCACGATCTGGCCGAGATTGGTGGAGCCGGCCCCCAGGGCGAGGGCGAAGATGGCCAGCGCGATGGTCGGCTCGGCGAGGGCTGCCACCGTCATCTCGCGGCTGGCTCCCATCCCGCCGAACGGCGAGCCGGGGTCGAGGCCGGCGAGCGAGAGAAAGAAGGCCCCGAGCAGCAGGAGGTAGACGACGACCAGCAGATCGCCGACCCCGTCGAACGGCAGGGGCACCGCGAGGATCGGCACGAGGAACGTGACCGCCACCGTGCTCGCGAAGACGACGAAGGGTGCGGCGCGGAACAGCCAGGACGCGTTGCTCGAGACGACGACTTCCTTCTGGAAGAGCTTCGCCAGCTCCGAGTACGGCTGCCAGACCGGAGCGCCGCGCCGGTTCTGCAGGCGCGCCTTCATCCAGCGGAGCAGCCCGACCAGACCGGGCGCCAGCAGGAGCGCCAGCGCCGCCTGCGCCACCTCGAGCACGTATCCGATCATCTCCACCACCGGGCCAGGGTGAGAAGGACCAGGAAGGCTAGCGTCAGGTAGAAGAGGTAGAGGTGCAGCGAGCCCCCCTGCAGATGGCGGACCCAGGTCGCCGCGCGGTGCAAGACGTGCAACGGGCGATCGTAGAGGAGTCGCTCGAGCCACGGGCGGATCTCGCTCCGGTACTCGATCGACTGCACGAAGTACTTCGAGGCCGGATGGAAGTCGATGGACAGATCCTGGGTCGGCCGGTACAGCTCGGCGAAGACGCGCCGCAGGGGCTCCGCGAAGGCGGTCGCGGTGTACTCCATCCGGGGGGTCTGTCCGATCCGGCCGCAGCCCCACGTGTCCCCCACGCGCAGCCGCCGATCGGCGCCCAGGCCCCGGAGGACGAGAAGGACCAGCGCCACCAGCAGCACGAGCCCGAGGGCCAGGAGGGGCGCCGACCACCGACCGGACGTGCCCGGGACCTGGAGCGGCAGGGCCAGCGTGAAGCCCATCGCGGTGGGAGCGACGCCGCCGAGCCCCGCGAGACTCGATCCGAGGACGGGGACGACCGCGAACGGCGCCAGCCCGAGCGCCACGCACGCCACCGCCAGCGTCGCCATTCCCGCCTGCATGGACCACGGGGCCTCGTGGGCGTGCTCGGCCCGGGGAGATCGCGGGATGGCGAGAAACGTGATCCCGAAGGCCTTGACGAAGCACGCGGCGGCGAGACCGCTGCTGAGGGCGAGCATGGCCACCGCGATCGGCATGACGATCGCCACCTCGGGCTGCGGGATCGCCGACCCGCCGAGCAGCGTCTGGAACACCAGCCATTCGGAGGCGAACCCGTTGAGCGGCGGCAGGGCCGAGATCGCGCACGCGCCCAAGAGGAAGAAGACCGCGGTGCGGGGCATCCGCTTGATCAGCCCGCCCATCTCCTCCATGTTGCGGGTGCCCGTCGCGTGCAGCACCGAGCCCGCGCCGAGGAAGAGCAGTCCCTTGAAGCACGCGTGGTTGACCGTATGGTAGAGGCCGCTGACCACCCCCAGGGTGGCCAGCGTGGTCAGCCCGTAGCTCTGGAACATCAGGCCCGCGCCGATGCCGATGAAGATGATCCCGATGTTCTCGACCGAGTGATAGGCGAGCAGCCGCTTGAGGTCGTGCTCCATCAGCGCGTAGAGCACGCCGAGCAGCGCCGAGACGGTACCCACGCCGAGCACGAGGCCGCCCCACCAGGCGGGGCCGCCCACCAGCAGGTCGATCGTCACCCGGAGGAGCCCGTACACCCCCATCTTGATCACGACGCCGGACATCAAGGCCGACACGTGGCTCGGGGCGACCGGATGCGCCATCGGCAGCCACACGTGCAGCGGGGCGATCCCCGCCTTGGTGCCGAAGCCGAGGAGCGCCAGCGCGAAGGCCGCGTCCCGGGTTCCGGCACTCAGGGACGCCGATCGCATCCCGGCGAAGGAGGTGGTCAGGTCGCCCGCGGACAGCAGCAAGAACATCGCCACGAGCGCGGCGAAGCCGGCATGCGTGACCGCGATGTACCACTGCGCGGCGCGCACCGTCCCCGGACCGTCGTGCTCGGTGAGCACCATGGAATACGTCGAGAGCGACATGACCTCCCAGGCGAGGAGGAAGGTCAGGGCGTTGTCGGCCATGACCTGGACGCTCAGCGACAGCAGCAGGACGTTCAGCATCGCGCCGAGCAGTCGGAGCGAGTAGCGCCCCTCGTACGCCGCCGAGTAGCCGAAGCCGTACACCGTCACCGCGGCGCCGACCAGTCCGATGACGACGAGGAAGAAGGCGCTCAGGCCGTCGATGCGGAGCGCGAGCCCGGTCAGCGGCAGGAACGCCGCGCTGACGGCCGGCACGGCCCCGGTGCCCAGGCAGACGCCGCCGAGCCCCGCGGCGGCCAGGGCCCCCGTGAATCCGCCGGCGGCCACGAGCCCGCGCCCGAGCGCGCGGCGGGTCGCGAGCGCGGCGACGGCGCCGATGGCATGCGCGACGAGGAGCACGGCGAGCAGGAGATCCGTGAGCGCCATCTCACATCTGCCGCACGAGGAGCGCGGGCACCTCCAGGACGAACGGCGCGCCGGTGGTGAAGACCTCGAGGGCGAGGCCGAGCCCCGCCCCGCCGCCCACCACCGCCCCCGCCGCGACCAGGCGGCGCGCGAGGCCACCGCCCGCGGTCAGCACCGCGACGGCGGCCCCGACCCCGTACCCGGCAACCATGAGCCCGAACAGGAACGTCATTCCGCCGATGCTCCGAGGGTCGATGCTCCGGCGCTCATCGGCGGCGGCCGATGGCGGCCAGAATGCCCTGCAGGATGGCCACCGGCTCCGGCGGGCAACCGTCCACGAAGGCGTCGACCGGGATGATCTGGTCGACGCTGCCCGCGACGGCGTAGCTGCCCTTGAAGACCCCGCACGTCCGGGCGCAGTCCCCCACCGCCACCACCAGCTTCGGCGCGGGAGTGGCCTCGTAGGTCTTCACCAGCGGCACGGCCATGTTGCGGGTCACCGGCCCCGTGACCAGGAGCATGTCGGCGTGGCGGGGTGAAGCCACGAAGTGGACCCCGAAGCGCTCGCTGTCGTACACGGGGCTCATGAGCCCGGTGATCTCGAGCTCACAGCCGTTGCACGAGCCCGCGTCCACCTCCCGGATCGCGAGCGCGCGGCCGAAGAGGCGGCGGGCCCGCCCATCGACCTCGTGCAGCAGGCGGATGATCTCGTCCCCGCCCGGCGGCAGGGGCTCGGTGGCGAGGCCGATCCGGAGGATCTTGGAGAAGAGGCGCACGTCAGCGGCGCCGGGATTCTCGGCGCAGCTCCCGGAGCATCGTCTGCGTGCCGATGAGGTGGTTGTCGAAGATCCGGCGGGTGACGTCCAGCAGGTCCCGGAGGGAGGCGTCACGAACGGTGTAGCGCACCGCCGTACCCTCCTTGCGGGCCTCCACGATGTTCTTGGCCCTCAGCACGGCGAGCTGCTGCGAGACGGTGGGCTGGTCGACCCCGAGGGCGTCCTGGAGCTCGTGCACGCTCCGACCGCCCCGGACGAGGATCTCGAGGATTCGGATGCGGACCGGGTGGGCGAGGGCCTTGAAGAACTCCGCCTTGAAGATCTGGAGCTGCCCGCCGCGGGGCGCCGGTTTCACATATTCCTATATATAGGAATATATGAGAATCGTCAAATCGGAGCCGGCGCTCAGGCGGGCAGGTGCGCGACGACGGCGTCGGCGAACTCGGCGGTGCCGAGCGCGCCGCCCAGATCGCGCGTCTTCTGCCCCTGGGCGAGCGCCTGGTTGTACGCGTCCTTGATCCGGCTCGCGGCCTCCGCGCACGCCGGATCCTCGCGGGTCTCGGCCAGGTAGTTGAGCAGCATCACCGCCGACATCAGCAGCGCGAGCGGATTGGCGAGGTTGCGGCCCGCGATGTCGGGCGCCGAGCCGTGGACCGCCTCGAAGACCGCGCACCGATCGCCGATGTTCGCGCCCGGCACCACCCCGAGCCCGCCCACCAGCCCCGCGCCCAGGTCGCTCAGCACGTCGCCGTAGAGGTTCTCGAGCAGGAGCAGGTCGAAGCGCGTGGGGTCCTGCACCAGTGCCATGCAGCCGGCGTCGATGATCATCTCCTGGTAGCCGATCTCGGAGAACTCGGCGTCGTGCACGGCCCGGGCGCACCGGATGAACATCCCGTCGGTGAGCTTCATGATATTGGCCTTGTGGAAGACCGTGACCTTCTTGCGCCCGCGCTGGCGCGCGTAGCGGAAGCCCCAGCGCGCGATCCGCGTGCACGCCGTCTCGGTGGCCACCTTGGTGGTGGTCACCACCCCGGGAGCCAGCGTGGCCTCGATGCCCGAGTAGAGGCCCTCGGTGTTCTCGCGCACGATGACGAGATCCACCCCGACGAACCGGGTGGGCACCCCCTCCAGGTTCCGCACCGGCCGTACCGCCGCGTAGAGATCGAGCTCCCGGCGCAGGCGCACGTTGATCGAGGTGAAGCCCTCGCCGATCGGCGTGGTGCACGGCCCCTTGAGCGCGACCTGGTGCCGGGTGATCGCCTCCAGCGTCTCCCGGGGCAGCGCGTCCTGGCCCCGCTCCAGTGCGGCCAGGCCCGCGCGGCTCTCCACCCACTCCACCGGCGCACCCGCCGCGCCGAGGATGCGACAGACCGCGGCGGTCACCTCCGGCCCGATGCCGTCACCGGGGATGAGCACGACCGGATGGCGGGCCATGCATCCATTGTACGCGCCCGGCGCGCCCGCGCCGCGAAGCCCCCGCCCCCGGCCGTATGCTAGAGTGCGCGGCAGGGAGGGCGACATCATGGCGGACGCGGTACATCTGGGCAGCGGCAAGGTCCGCGAGCTCTACGCCCTCGACGATGAGCGGCTGCTCCTCGTCGCCTCCGACCGGATCTCGACCTTCGACGTGATCCTGCCCACCGAGATTCCCGACAAGGGCCGGGTGCTGACCGGCCTCGCCGCCTTCTGGTTCGTCCGCACCCGCGCCATCGCCCCGAACCACCTGCTCGCGGTCCGGCCCGACGGCCGGTCGACCGAGTGCCGGCGGCTCGCGATGCTGCCGATCGAGTGCGTGGTGCGGGGCTATCTGTCCGGCTCCGGCTGGAAGGACTACGGCCAGACCGGGGGAGTCTCGGGCCACCGGCTCCCGAAGGGCCTGCGCGAGTCGGACCGGCTGCCCGAGCCGATCTTCACCCCGGCCACCAAGGCCACGAGCGGCCACGACGAGAACATCTCGGGGGCGCAGGCGGCGGCCCTCGTGGGCGCCGAGCGGTTCGAGGAGGCCGAGCGGCTCTCGATCGCGCTCTACCGCTTCGCGGCGACCTACGCACTCGAGCGGGGCATCATCATCGCCGACACCAAGTTCGAGTTCGGCGTGGACCGCGAGGGGCGGCTCGTGCTGGGCGACGAGGCGCTGACCCCGGACTCCTCGCGCTTCTGGCCCGCCGATCGGTACGCGCCGGGCGGACCGCAGCCCTCCTACGACAAGCAGTTCGTGCGCGATTACTGCGAGAAGATCGGCTGGAGCAAGACCTACCCGGGCCCCGAGCTGCCGCCGGACGTGGTCGCCGGCACCCGCCGGCGCTACGTCGAAGCGTTCGAGCAGCTCACCGGGCTTTCTTTCGACGCCTACCTGACAAACCCCTCCGTCGTCCTGCAGTAACCGCCTTCCCACCCTCTCCCCGCCGGGGAGAGGGCAGGGTGAGGGGCCCCGGCCCACGCCCGATGTACCCACGTTCCCGATCCCGCGCCCGCAGCTCGGCCGGGCGCTTGCCCGCCGGCCCGTACCCCCCGCCGCCCGGCGTGCTCACGAGCACGCGGTCCCCCCGCTCGAGCACGTGCTGCCGCCGATGGTCCACCTTCGTGCCGTTGATCCGCACGTCGCCGAGCCCGCCCGCCCCGCCGCCCGCGAGCCCCGGCGCGGGGAAGCGGGTGCGCTCGGCCATGAAGCTCAGCACGATGGGCCGCCGCGACTCGCTCTCGATCAGCATGTCCTGGCCGAGCCCGCCGCGGTAGCGGCCGCGCCCGCCGGAGCCGGGCCGCATGCGCTTGTAGTGGAAGAAGAGCGGACTGTTGCGCTCGGCCACCTCCACCGGCGTGCTCGAGATATTGCTGGGCCACGAGAGCACGTGCTCGCCGTCCTTTCCCGCGGTGGCGCCCATGCCGCCGTTGAAGAAGAGCACGGTGGTGTACGGCCGGCCGTCGTCGCGCACGCCGGACTGGGCCACCGCCCAGAGCGGCGAGCCGGCCGCCGCCGCGACGCGCTCGGGAATCACCTGGTGCAGCGCGCCCAGGATCAGGATCGGCACGTAGTGCCCGGTCTGCGCGCGGCTCACCACCGCCGCCGGGAACTTCGGGTTGAGCAGGCAGCCCTCGGGCGCCGCCACCTTCACCGGCCGGTACATGCCCTCGTTGTTGGGGAGGCCCGGCAGCAGCGCGCAGCGCACCGCGTAGGCGGTCATGGCATAGGTGTAGGCCATCACGCAGTTGATGGCCCGCGGCTGCGCGGGCGAGGTGCCGGTGAAGTCGGCCACGATCTCGTCACCCCGCACCGTGAGCGCGACGCGGAAGCGGTAGGGCGCCTCGAAGCCGTCGGTGTCGATCCCGTACCGGTAGGTGCCGTCGGGGACTGAGCGAATAGCGTCCCGCATTGCTCGCTCGGAGCGGGCGAAGAGCTCGTCGGCCAGGCCCTCGAGCGAGGCCAGCCCGTACTCCTCCATGAGGCGGCGCACCCGGTTCTCCATCAGCTCGTTGGCGCTCACCTGCGCCCAGATGTCGCCCACCGTCTGGTCCGGCGTCCGCACGTTGGCCCGCAGGAGGCCGAGCAGCGTCTCGTCCACCTGCCCCGCGCGGACCAGGTGGGTCAGGGGGATGTGGAATCCTTCCTCGAAGAGCTCGCGCGCCTCGATGGCCCGGATGCGGCCGCCGATGTCCGGCATGTGTGACGTGGTCGCCGCAAAGGCGACCAATATCGGTTGACTGCCAGTGCCCTCCTTCTGACGAAAGATCGGCTTCACCAGGCACACGTCGCTCATGTGGCCGGTGCCCTGCCACGGATCGTTGGTGATCAGCACGTCGCCGGGCCGCATGTTCCGGGCGCCGATCCCGGCGAGGAAGTGCCGCACCGTCGCGGGCAGCGTGCCGATGAACGACGGGATGCTGCCGGAGTTCTGGGCGAGCGCGAAGCCCCGCGCGTCGGTCAGCACGCACGCGAAGTCGTTGGCTTCGTTGGAGAGCGTGGAGAACGAGGTGCGCACGATGGCCTTCGCGGCCTCGTCCACCACCGAGACGATCCGCGTCCACAGCACCTCCAGCGTGATCGCGTCGAACGCGGTGGTCATGACCGGCCCAGGGTCATCACGATGTTGCCGCTCGCGGCCACGCGCGCGGTCGCGCCGGGCCCGACGACGAGCGTGGAGCCCTCCTCCTCCACCACCGCGGGCCCGCCCAGCTCGTCACCGACACCGAGGCGATGGCGGTCGTACACGGCCGTCTCCACCCAGCCCGCCGCGCCCGGGAAGTAGGCCCGCCGCGTGCCCTTCAGTGCGGCGCGCGCGCCGCCCCCGCCGCCCTGGCCCTCGAGCACGACCTCGCTCCCCGACACCGGCGCCCGCACCGCCACGCGGATATTGATGAACTCCACCGGCACGCCCGGCGGCGTCAGCGCGAACTTCTCGCGATACGCGGTCTCGAACGCGCCGCGGAGCACCGCGCGGCCGGGCCCGCTGTCCTCGTAGGGCCCGGGCGGCAGCGGCACCACCAGGTCGAAGCCCTGGCCGAGGAACCGCCCGTCGGCCAGGCGCTGCACCGTGGCGCTCTCGAGCTTGAGCCCGGTCTCCGCCATCACCGCCCGCGCCTCGGCTTCCAGACCGGCGAAGATGGACTCGAGCCGCGCGATGCTGCCCTGGTCGAGGCGGATGCCCACCGTGGCCACCCGGTCCACGCGCGCCGGCGCCACCAGCAGGCCGAGCGCGGAGGCCACGCCAGCCGACGGCGGGCAGATCACGCGCCCGATCCCGAGCTTGCCCGCCACCGAGTAGGCGTGCACCGGCCCGGCGCCGCCCGTGCAGAGCAGCGCGTAGTCGCGCGGGTCGCGCCCGCGCTCCGCGATGTGCACTCGCGCGGCGCCCGCCATGCTCTCGTTGACGATGTCGTGGATGCCCCACGCCACCTTCGTGGACTCGAGCCCGAGCCGGCGCGACAGCCCCTCGACCGCGGCCAGCGCCGCCGCCATGTCCACCGCCACCTCGCCGCCCGCGAAGTAGTCCGGGTTGAGATAGCCCAGCAGGAAGTCGGCGTCGGTCACCGTGGGCTCGCGGCCGCCCAGCCCGTAGGAGGCCGGCCCGGGATGCGAGCCCGCGCTCCGCGGGCCGACCTTGAGCAACCCGATCTCGTCGACGGCCGCGATGCTGCCCCCGCCCGCGCCGATCTCGATCAGCTCGATGGTGGAGATGCGGATCGGCAGCCCGCTGCCCTCGATGAAGCGCCGCTGGCGCGCGGCCTCGAAGCTGTAGGCGGTGAGCGGCTCGCCGTCGTCCACCAGCGAGAGCTTGGCGGTGGTCCCGCCCATGTCGAAGGCCAGAATGCTTGGCGAGCCGCTGCCGGAGGCGAGGCGAGCGGATACGGAAGATCCCGCCGAGCGGAGCGAGGCCCCGGCACTGTCCGGCTGGCCGAAGAAGGCGGCCGCGATCGCCCCGGCGGCCGGGCCCGACTCCAGCATCTGCACCGGCACCCGCTGCGCCTCCTGCACGTGGGTCAGCCCGCCGCTCGAGAGCATCAGCAGGAGCGGCGCCGGGATGCCCAGCTCCGACACGCGCCGGGCCATCAGCGCGAGGTACCTCTGGGCCAGCGGCTTGATGTAGGCGTTGGCCGCGGTGGTGGAGGCGCGCTCGTACTCGCGGATCTCCGGCGCCACCTCGTGCGAGGCCGTCACCGCGATCCCGGGATGCCGCTTCGCGATCAACCGCGCCGCCTCCGCCTCGTGGCCCGGGTTGGCGTAGGCGTGCAGGAACACCACCGCGATGGCCTCGACGCCCGCCTTCGCCAGCGCGTCGGCCCGCGCCGCCAGCATCCGCGTGTCCAGGCGCCGCGCGATCCGGCCGTCGGCCCGCGTGCGCTCGGCCACCTCGAGACGCAGATGGCGCGGCACGAGCGGCTCGGGCTTGGCGATGGCCAGGTCGTAGAGCTCGTACTTGCGCTCGCGCCCGATCTCGAGCGTGTCCGCGAAGCCGGCGGTCGTGATGAGGCCGGTGACCGCGCCCGTGCGCTCGATCAGCGCGTTGGTGAAGAGCGTGGTCGCGTGGACGGTCCGGGAGAACCCGGTTGGATCGAGCCGGGCCTGCGCCAGCAGCCCCGCCACCCCCGCCGCCACCGCGCGGGCCGGATCGTCGTGGGTGGTGAGGACCTTGCGGCTCCACCGTCGCCCGGTGTCGTGGTCATACGCCACCAGATCGGTGAAGGTCCCGCCGATGTCGATGCCGAGCGAGTACTGCGCCACCGGGCCTGGAGCTCAGAAGATCGCGAGCGGGTGCGCGGGCGCGCCGGTGGCGCCGACCAGGCGCAGGGGCGTCGCGGTGAAGAGGAACTCGTTGCGCCCTTCCTCGGCACAGGCCCGGGCCAGGCGCTCCGGATCCGAGTTGTCGATCAGGGCCAGGCCCAGGAACGGGATCGCCAGGTGCGCGGACATGCCGAAGCCCGGGTAGCGGCTGGGGCGCTCGTCCATCATGTCCCACGAGATGCCCGCGATGTCCTTGGCGCGGAACCACTCGAGGCAGGAGAGGTGGAGCCCCGGGTGCTCGGAGATGCGCGGCTTCCAGTCCGGGTTCTCGAGGCGAAACTTCTCGTCGCCGCTGCGCACGACCACCACGTCGCCCGGCTCCACTGCTACGCCGGCGCGCCGCTCCGCCTCGTCCAGCTCGCGGGGCGTCACCGGGTGCCCCACCGTGACGTAGCCTTCCTTGCGCCCGGCCGCGATATCGAGGAAGACGCCGCGGGTGGTGATGCCACGTTCGAAGATCGGATCGATCGGGCACCAGAGCGCGCCCTCGGCGGTGAGGCTGTCCGCGAACGACCGGCCGTTGTAGAGCTCGCCGTCCCAGCCCACGTGGCAGAGCGCGTCCACGTGGGTGATCCAGAAGCCGTGGTAGACCATGTCGAAGCGGTCCAGCACCACGTCCACCCGCTCGCGCTTCGACGGAAACGTCATGTGGTACATGTACACCGGCCGCGGGATCACGTCGCGCGCGAGCGACACGGTGCGGCCCTTCCTGATCAGGCGCTGCGCCTGCGCCTGCTTGGCCGGTGTGATCAGGTTCACGGTGCCGAGCTGGTCGTCGTGCCCCCAGCGGCCCCAGTTGTTCAGCTCCTTGAAGTACCCCTCGACGCGATCGCGGGTGGGCAGGGCGGCATCGGCCATGAGACGGATCCTTTCCGGGGCGGCTACCGGCGCGCGCCGAAGCGGAAGCCGAGCGCCGACGAGGCGATGAACAGCAGGAGGACGGGCTGGCGGACCGAGGCCGCGCCCACGCCCGCGGACAGCACGACCCCCGCCGCGAACGCGGACCAGAGCGTCCACCACGCGACGCCGGGGCGCCGGGCCAGGGCCCGCGAGAGGGCCCCGCCGAGCAGGGCGCCGAGCGCGCCCGTGAAGAGCAGCGAAGCGGCCACGTAGCCCGTCGGACTCGGCGCGGCGGGATCCGCGAAGGCGGCCACCCGCAGCCCGGCGCTCCAGACCGCGGACGCCAGGAGCGACCACGCCAGGGCGGTGAGATGCGGGGCCACGACACCCGCGAGCCCGGCCAGCAGCGCGTCGCGGACGGTGCGCACCGGCAGGGCGGCCACGGCCTGCGTCGTCATGGCCGAAAAGGTAACACGAACCGCGCGACGCCGGATACCCGGTGACGCCATCATGACATTTCGATGACGGACTGGCGACGAGAACGCGCCCTGTGGTAGCGTCCGGCCTGCCCCGGGCCGCCCGGGGATCGCCGCATGCCGAGCGCGAGCCTCCGCCACATCCTCGACGAGCTGGCCGCCCACGTGCGGGCCCTCCGGGCCCACGAGGCGGGCGCCCGCGCGGGAGGGAATCCCGAGCATCTCCACGAGATGCGCGTCGCGGTCCGCCGCCTCCGGGCGATCCTGCGCGCGAGCCGGGCCCTCTTCGACGCGGCGTGGGTGGAGCGCCTCCGGGAGGAGCTGGACTGGCTGGGCGGTCGGCTCGGCCTGGTCCGCGACCTCGACGTGCTGGATGCCTATCTGCGTCCGCGGCTGGCCACGCGCGAGGGCGCCCGGCACCGGGCGGGCCAGCGGGTGCTCCGGCGCCTCTCGGCCGACCGGGCCCGGGCGAGGGCCGATCTCAACCGGGCGCTCGACAGCCCGCGCTATCCGCGGATCCTGGACCAGCTCGAGACGTTCCTCTCCCGCCCGCCCGCGTCGTCGTCGGACGTCTCCCTCCCGGGCGTCGCCGCGACCGAATGGAAGCGGCTCCGGAAGGCGGTCCAGAAGCTGCCCGGGCGCCCGAGCGCGGACGAGCTCCACGCGGTCCGCATCAAGGTCAAGCGCGCCCGCTACGCGGCCGAGCTGGCCCGCGCGGCCGCGGGCGAGCCCGGCAAGCGATTCATTCGCCAGGCCAAGAAGCTGCAGGACATCCTTGGCGATCTGCAGGACGCTGTGGTAATCGAACAGTACCTGCACGATGCCATCGACCGCACCGAGCCCGCGCAGACCCTCGGCCGAGACCTCGTCAAGCGGCAGCGCAAGCGCCGGAAGAGAGCCCGGGCCGCCTTCTTCGAGGAGTGGCCCAAGCTCAAGCGCCGGGGCCGTAAAGCGTGGATCGCCTGACGGTCGCTCGTGAAGCTGCTGCTCATCCGGCACGCCCCCGCGGTGCGCAACGGGTCGGCCGGCATTCGTGACGGCGAGCGCCCGCTCACCGCGCGGGGCCGCGCGCGCTTTCGCCGCGCCGCCCGCGGGCTGGCCCGTATCGCCGCCCGCCCCGATGTCCTGCTCACCAGCCCGCTGGTTCGCGCCCGCGCCACCGCCGAGATCGCGGCCGCCGCCTTCAAGAAGGTGACGCCGCGCGTCGAGCCCGCGCTGGGTCAGCAGAGCGTGGATGCGGTGGTGGCCGCGCTGAAGAAGTGCCCGCGCGACGCGATGGTCGCGGTGGTCGGCCACGAGCCCACGCTGTCGCGGCTCCTCGCGCGGATGCTCGATGCGCGCCCGGACGACGATCGCTTCGCCTTCAAGAAGGGCGGCGCCGCGCTGCTCGATCTGCCCGACGGGCCCGCGGCCCCCGGCCGGCTCCGCTGGTTCGTCAAGCCGCGGATCCTCCGCTCGCTCGGCGGCGACTAGAGCCTCCCGGGATGGCGGCGCGCGCGAACGGCCGGCCGCGCACGGACCTGCTCGCGATCGTGGATCTGGGCTCGGCCGCCGTCCGCTTCATCATCGCGCGCATCCGGCCGAGCGCCCGCTACGACATCCTGGTCGAGGAGCGGGTGCCGACGCGGCTGGGCGGCGGGGCTCCCGGCACGCTCCCGGCGCGCGCGATCGAGCGCACCCGGCGGGCGGTCCATCGCTTCTTCAGGCGCTACGCGCCGCGGGGTCGGGGGCCCCGCGTGGTCGCGATCGCGACCTCGGCGGTCCGCGACGCGCGCAACCGCGAACGCCTCCTCGACCCGCTGCGCCGCGAGGAGGGCATCGAGGTCCGCGTCCTGAGCGCCCGCGACGAGGCGCGGCTCGGCGTGGCGGCGGCGCTCGAGAGCCTGTCCTTCGCCGACGCGCTGGTGGCGGACCTGGGCGGCGCGAGCCTGCAGCTCAGCCAGGTCCGCCGCGGCCGCATCGTCTCGATGGCCAGCCTGCCCCTGGGCGCGGTGCGCGCCACCCACCAGTTCCTGCGCCACGATCCGCCCACCCGGCAGGAGCTCCGGGCGTTCCGCGACGCCATCCGTGACCGGCTGCGCCCGACCCTCCCCGCCGCCGAGCGCGACGAGCACCTGGTCGGGCTCGGGGGCACCATGCGTACGCTTGCCAGCGTCCACCTGCGGGCGACCCCGGGCGAGCGCAAGCACCGCAACGGGCTCGTCCTCCACCAGTCCGACGTCACCACGATCCGCGAGCGGCTCGAGGCCCTCTCCGCCCGGCGGCGCCGGAAGATCCGCGGGCTCAAGGAGGAGCGCGCCGACATCATCCTGGCGGGGGCGATGGTGGTGGAGGAGGTCATGATCTTCGGCGGCTACCTGCGCCTCGTGATCTGCACGCGGGGCGTCCGCGACGGCCTGCTCCTCCAGGAAGCGGCGAAGCGACGCACCTGATCCGAGATCAGGCGAGCACGACCGCCTCCACCGGCCGCCGCGGGCTCGCCGCGGCCGGTCGCGTGGGCACCCCCGCGCGGAACGCGAAGGTAGGCTTCCACGCCGCGTCGCCGGTCAGCGCGGCGAGCGCCTCGGCCGCGCGTGGCGGCTTCCCCAGCTCGCGCTCGCGGTCCACCATCTCCACCGGCTGGTTGATCGGCTGCATCGCGAGCCCGCGCGTGGTCGCCATGAGGTGCAGGCGCTGCCACCGCTGGCCCGCCCGCAGGGCCTGCCGGCGATCGTACGGATCGCGCACCGCGATCAGGCCGAAGAGCGGGCTCGTCGGAATCTGGACGTCGCGGGTGGCGTCGAGCCAGTAGCGATGGCTCGTCTCCGCGGAGGCGGCCGGCAGGACCTTCGCCATCGCGGTGACGAACGGGCCGAGCGCGGCCGCGTCCAGCGTCAGCCCGTCGCGTCGCCGCTGCACGTCGAACCAGCGATGGCGGAACCACCGGTCGCTGGCCGCCACCATCGCCGGGTCCGCGATGATCGCCTCGGTGGAGGCCAGCACCAGCTCGCCGAACTGCCGGCGCTCGGCGGGCGCCGAGAAGAGGAAGAGGCGCACGTCCGCGTCATCCCGAAAGGCGGCCCACATCGCGTCCAGCATCTCGCCCGGCACCGGGCGCCCGGCCACGTACGCGCCGCGATCGGTGTGCCGTCGGGGAATGGCGTCCACCAGCGCGTCCGGCCGCGGCCGCACGGCCGCGAGCTCGAGCGTCGCGACCAGCTCCGGACGGGGTGAGTCGGCCGGACCGGCGAGTGAGCCCGCCCGCCGAGTCATCGCAACGTCGTAGCCCAGCACGCGCGCGGTCCGCGTCATGTTCTCGAGGGCGCAGCCCAGGCCGATGTGCATCTCGCGCAGGTAGGGATCGAGGGGACCGAGGTTGCGTTCGGTGTCGGCATAGAGCTCGACCCGGGTGGCGCTCGCCCGGAACAGCCACGGCTGCGTGTTGTGGGGACTGGCGGCGAGGATGCCGGCCCGCACCACGCCGAGCGGCCCCGGCACCGCGCCGGTCCGCCAGGCGGTCCAGGGCTCGTAGGCAGGGCCGGCGCCGGCCGAGAAGACGCCCTGGTCGTAGGCGCGCCAGACCAGTCCCCCGGCGGCCAGGACGGCTACCGCGCCGCCGCGCGTCAGGAAGGCTCGGCGGTTCACGCGATGCACGATAGCACGGCGGTCGGGTTGACCGTCCCGGCGGGCCCGTGCTACAAGCGGGGCTACCCCAACGGCAGTGCCAGCCGCAGGCCCGGCAAGGAGGCCCCGCCATGGATCTCAACTACACCGCCGAGGACGTCGCCTTCCGCAAGCAGGTCCGCGCGTGGCTCGAGCGGAACATCCCGCGGCAGATCCGGAGCCTCGAGGAACGCAAGGCCTGGCACCGCAAGCTCTACGAGGCCGGCTATCTCGGCATGGGGTGGCCCCGGGAGTACGGCGGCCAGGGCGCGCGGCCGATGGAGCAGGCGATCGTGGCCGACGAGATGGCGCGCGCGGGCGCGCCCGCTCCCACCAACGGGCTCGGCGTGGGCATCGTCGGTCCCACCATCGTGGTGCACGGCACCGACGCCCAGAAGCGGCGCTATCTCCGGAAGATCCTCACCGCCGAGGAGATGTGGTGCCAGCTCTACTCCGAGCCGAACGCGGGCTCCGACCTGGCCGCGTTGCGCACCGCGGCGGAAGACAAGGGCGACCACTTCCAGGTCAACGGCCAGAAGATCTGGACCAGCGGCGGCGCCCTCGCCGACTGGGGGCTCCTGCTCGCGCGCACCGATCCCGCGGTGGCCAAGCACAAGGGCATCAGCTGCTTCCTGATCGACATGCGCCAGCCCGGCATGGACGTGCGCCCGCTCAAGCAGATCACCGGCTCCTCGGAGTTCTGCGAGGTCTTCATGACCAACGCGCGGGTCGAGAAGGAGAACCTGATCGGGCGCCTGGGCGAGGGCTGGGGCATCGCGCAGACCACGCTGGGCTACGAGCGGGGGGGCCGCGCGCTGGCCCGGATCACCAGCTACGCGGGCCAGTACAACCACCTGGTGAACGCGGCGCGCCGGCTCAAGCGCGACGGGCGCCCGATCCTGGACGACGCGGTGACGCGCCAGAAGCTCGGCCGCATCTGGGCCGACCTGGAGGTGGAGCGCTACGGCGCCCTGCGCGTGCTGACCATGCTGGAGCGTGGCGAGCACCCTGGCGCGGGCGGCTCGCTCACCAAGCTCTCCTACTCCGAGTTCGAGAAGCGCTTCATGGAGCTGGCCGAGGAGATCCTGGGGCCGTACGGGCAGCTCACCGACGGCGTCCCGCCGGAGTTTCGCCTGGAAGTCGACACCGCGGTGGGCGATCACGGCACCTGGGCCTACGCGTTCCTGTGGTCGCGCGCGGGCACGATCTACGCCGGCTCCTCGGAGATCCAGAAGAACGTCATCGGCGAGCGCATTCTCGGCCTGCCGAAGGAATCGCGGGCCGACCGCATCGGAGGTACCCGATGAATTTCTCGTTCAGCGAGGATCAGATCCTGCTCCGCAACTCGGTCCGCGCCGCGCTGGACGAGCAGTGCAAGCCCGCCCACGTGCGCGCGATGATGGAGGACGGCGGCAGCGGCTACAGCGCGGCGTTGTGGGCCGAGATGGCCAAGCTCGGCTGGCTCGGCCTGCCCTTCGCGGAGGAGCAGGGCGGCGCGGGCCTGGGCCTGGTCGAGCTGGCCCTCGTGCTGGAGGAGATGGGCCGCGCCGCCTATCCCGGCCCGTACTTCGCCAGCGTGGTGCTGGCCGGCCTCGGGCTCCAGGCCGGCGGCAGCGCGGCCCAGAAGGAGCGATGGCTGCCCGCCATCGCCTCCGGTCAGGCGCGGGGCACCGCGGCGCTGCTGGAGGACTCGCTCGACTGGGATCCCGCGGCCACCACCGCGACGGCCACGAAGGCCGGCGCCGGCTGGCGCCTCGGCGGCGTGAAGCGCTTCGTGCCGTGGGCCCACGTCGCCGACGTGGCGCTGGTGCCCGCGCGCGCGCCCGAGGGCGTCTCGCTCTTCCTGGTGGACCCGCGCGCCGCCGGCGTCACGCTGACGCCCATGGTCGGGATCGATCTGGCCAACCGCTGGTCGGAGATGCGCTTTGCCGACGTGGCGGTGCCCGCGGACGCGCTGATGGGCCGGGCGGGCGAGGCCGGTCCGGTGCTGGAGGGGCTGCTCCGGCGCGCGGCGGTCGGCGCCTCCGCGGAGATGCTGGGCGCCGCGCGCCGCTGCCTCCACATGAGCGTGGACTACGCGAAGGTGCGCGAGCAGTTCGGCCAGCTCATCGGCTCCTTCCAGGCCATCCGCCACCGCTGCGCGGAGATGCTGCTCGAGGTGGAGAAAGCCCACGCCGCCGTCTACTACGCGGCCTGGGCGCTCGGCGCGGGCGCGGAGGACGCGACGATGGCCGCCTCGGTCTGCAAGGCGTTCGTGAGCGAGGCCGCGCGCCAGGTGTGCGGCGACGCCATCCAGGTGCACGGCGGCATCGGCTTCACCTGGGAGTACGACCTCCACCTCTACTTCAAGCGCGCCAAGGCGCTGGAGCCCCTCTACGGCGACGCCGCCTACCACCGCGAGCTGCTCGTGCGGGGCGTCACGGCCTCCGCCTGATGGCGCCACCGGAGGAATCCCCTCACCCCGGCCCTCTCCCCCGAGGGGGGAGAGGGCCCGGTGAGGAGGGTGCGCTTGGTGAGGGAGGTGCGCTCGCAGGCGTTCGCGTGGTGGATCTGACCTCGTACATCGCGGGCTCGTACGGGGCAATGATGCTGGCGGACCTGGGCGCCGACGTCGTCAAGGTGGAGGCCATCGAGGGCGACTCGTTCCGCGAGCTGCCCGGCTTCTACGGCTGGAATCGCGGCAAGCGCTCGATCGCGGTGAACGTCAAGGCCCCCGACGGCCGCGCCATCGTCCACCGCCTGGCCCGCGAGGCCGACGTGGTCATGGAGAACATGCGCCCCGGCGTGGTCGAGCGCCTGGGCGTGGACTACGAGACGCTCCGCGCGCTGAATCCCCGCCTGATCTACGCCACCGTGACCGCCTTCGGCTCCGACGGCCCCTACCGGGAGCGCCCCGGCTTCGATCCGCTGCTGCAGGCGATGGGCGGCGTGATGGAGCTACAGGGCTTCGGCGCGGCGCCCCAGTACCTCCGCATCGCGGTCACCGACTACTACTGCGCGGCGCTCAGCTGCCAGATGGTGCTGGCCGCGCTCTTCGCCCGCGAGCGCACCGGGCGAGGCCAGCGCGTGCAGACCTCGCTGCTGCAGGCCGTGCTCGCGCTGCAGTCCGGCAACGTGGTGGCCTATCCGGGCCACGAGGTCGTCTACCGCAGCACGCCCACGTATCGCCTCTACCGGGGCAGCGACGGGGAGTGGTTCTTCCTGGCCGTCGGCAACCAGTCGTTCTGGGTGAAGCTCTGCAAGGCGGTCGGCCGCGAGGACCTGGCCCAGGACCCGCGCTTCGGCTCCTGGTTCGCCCGGCGCGACAACGCGGACGCGCTGATGCCCCTGCTCGAGGAAGCGTTCGGCTCCCGGCCCGCGGCGGAGTGGGTGCGCATCCTGACCGCCCACGACATCCCGGCCGCGGCGACCCAGTCGCTCCGGGAGTTCATGCGCGATCCCGCGGTGCTCCATCACAAGATGATCGTCGAGTACGACCACCCGGAGCTGGGCCCGCTCTCCCTGATGGGCCAGCCGCTCCGCTTCTCCGAGACGCAGGCCCCCGACGCGGGCCCGCCGCCGCTCCTCGGCCAGCACACCGCCGAGGTCCTGCGCGAGGCGGGCTACGCCGACTCCGAGATCGCCGAGCTGCGCCGCCGCGGCGTCGTCGCCGGCAAGGACATCTCCTCATGACCGACGCGGCGACGACCACGTACGAGGCGATCCGCTACGAGCAGGCCGACGGGGTGGCCACCATCACCCTGAACCGGCCCGACGTGCACAACGCGATGAACCAGGCGATGCGGCGCGAGCTGCTCGAGGTCTTCGCGCAGCTTAGGACCGACGACACGGTGCGCGCGGTGGTCGTCACCGGCGGGGGCGACAAGGCCTTCTCGGCGGGCGCCGACATCCGCGAGTTCCTGGAGCCGCCGGTGCCCACCCAGTTCCGCGAGGCCCGCCGGCGCGTGGACTTCCGCCGCGAGATGGAGCGGTGCCCGCAGCCCATCATCGCGGCCATCCGGGGCTACGCCTTCGGCGGCGGGCTCGAGCTGGCCCTGGCCTGCGACATCCGCGTCGCCACCGAGGACGCGCAGCTCGGGCTCACCGAGATCAACCTGGCCATCATCCCGGGCGGCGGCGGCACCCAGCGGCTGCCGCGGCTCGTGGGGCGCGGCAAGGCGCTCGAGATGATCTTGACCGGCATGCGCATCCCCGCCGCGGAGGCGCTGCGCATCGGCCTGGTGGAGCGCGTGGTCCCGCTGGTGGAGCACCCGACCGCCGCGCAGGCGCTGGCCCGCACCATCGCGGACAAGGCGCCGGTGGCGCTGCGCTACGCGAAGGAGGCGGTGGTGGGCGGCCTCGGCCTGCCGCTCGACGACGGCATCCGGCTGGAGAACGACCTCGCCACGCTCCTCCGCACCACCGAGGACCGCCTCGAGGGTGCCCGCGCCTTCGTGGAGAAGCGCAAGCCCCGCTGGACAGGGAAGTAACCCCTCACCCCAACCCTCTCCCCAGAGGGGAGAGGGAGCGCCGAGACACCCTCTCCCCCTCCGGAGAGACGGAGCGCCTAGATCACCCTCTCCCCTCTGGGGAGAGGGTAGGGTGAGGGGCCCTCAGCGCGGCGTGTCGCCGGCCAGGGTGACGCGGTGCATGAGGCGCTTGAAGCCGGCGTAGTCGTTGACCGCGTTGTGCTGCACGCAGCGGTTGTCCCAGAAGGCGATGGAGCCGGGCTGCCACTGGAAGCGGCAGGTCAGCTCGGGCCGCACCTGGTGCTGGAAGAGGTAGTCCAGCAGCGGCCGGCTCTCCTCCTCCGTCCAGCCCTGAAACCGCGCGGTATGGCCCTGGTTGACGTAGAGCGCCTTCCGCCCCGTCTCGGGATGCGTGCGCACGGCCGGGTGCTCGCTCGTCAGCACCTTCATCTCGACGCCGGCCTCCTTCAGCCGGTCCTCGCGCGTCTTCGAGGCGTCCGCCTTCGTCGAGGTGTTGACGCCCACCAGCCCGTCGAGCGTGCGGCGCAGCCCTTCCGACAGCGTCTCGTAGGCGGTGTACTGGTTGGCGAAGATCGTGTCGCCCCCGTAGGGCGGGATCTCCACCGCGTAGAGCAGGCTGGCCATCGGGGGCCGGGCGAGGTACGTGGTGTCGGAGTGCCAGACCCCTCCGAAGTTGATCTGCTCGTGCGGCAGCTTGATCACCGGCGTGATCAGCGGGCACTCCGGCAGCCCCTTGAGCTGCGGGTACTCCATCGGCTCGCCGAAGCGCTTCGTGAACGCGAGCTGCTCCTGCGGGGTGAGCTTCTGGTCCCGGAAGAAGATCACCAGATGGTCGAGGAAGGCCTGGCGGATCTCCGCGACGACCGCGTCGTCGAGCGCGGCGGCCGCGTTGACGCCGCGGATCTCGGCGCCCAGCGCGCCCGCCACCGGGTGCACCTCGATGTGTCGATATCTCCCGGCCACGTTGCGCGGCATGGACGCCTCCTGGATCCCGGGCCTACAGCGAGTTGAAGTGCTCGGCCATCCGCCGGCGCAGGGCGGCATCGGGCAGCGGCCCCGACAGCGCCCCCAGGTTGTCCGCCACGTGCCGGGGATTGCGCGTGCCCGGGATGACGCAGGTGACCGCGGGGTGGGCCAGGATCCACTTGAGGAAGAGCTGCGCCCAGCTCCCCGCCCCCGCCTCCTTAGCCCAGTCGGGCAGCGCCCGGTCCCGCACCCGGCGGAACATGGCGCCCTCCGCGAAGGGCCGGTTCACGATCACCGCCGTCCCCGCCTCCGCGGCGACGCCGAGCAGCCGCCGGTCCGCCTCCGGCTCGGCCAGCGAGTAGTTCACCTGCACGAAGTCGATGTCGCCCCTCTTGACGACCCGCTCGAGATCGCCGTGCGCCCCCGCATGGTAGTGGGTGACACCGAGGTAGCGGATGCGCCCGGCCGCCTTCCAGTCCCGCAGCGTGGCCAGATGCGTCGACGCGTCCACCAGGTTGTGCACCTGCATCAGGTCGAGGCGGTCGACGCGCAGCTTGCGCATCGAGTCCTCCATCTGGCGGATGCCCGCCTGCCGGCCGCTGGTCCAGACCTTGGTGGCCACGAAGAGCTTCGGCCGCACGCCCAGCTCGGCGGCGAGCCGGCCGGTCACCTGCTCGGAGGAGCCGTACATCGGCGAGCTGTCCACCATCCGCCCCCCGCCGTCCACGAAGACGCGGAGCGTCTCCCTGGCCTGCGCCAGGTCCTTCGCGTTGCCGGCCACGTCGAAGACCTGCCAGGTCCCGAGGCCGACCGCGGGCAGCGCCTCGCCCGTCTTCGGGATGGGCCGCTCGAGCAGCCCCTGCCCGCGCGACTCGACCGGCATCACCATCGCGCCCAGGAGCGCGCCGGCCACCTTGAGGAAGGCCCGACGGCAGGCCAGAGGGGTCTCCACACTCATGCGCCCCCGTCCGCCAGCTTAGCGATCAGGGTGGCGACGGCATGGGTCGTGGTCATGGCGTGGTCGGCGTGCTCGAGCGTCTCGATGATACCGCGTGGGGCGTGCGAGGCAATAGCCTTCACGACCAGCACGATCACCGGCCCCTGGCCTGTATCGTCGTACGCGATCGCATCGGCGTCGGAGACCCGGAGCGTCGGCATGCGGCCGCTACCGCGCGCCCCGCGAGGCGACGACCACGATGCGGTCGCCCACGCCCAGCGGCGCGCCCTCGTAGGTGCCGGCGTATTCCATCGCCTCGAAGCCGGCGGCGCGCAGCAGATGCTCGAGCTCGTCCCGGCTCCAGCAGCCCATGACGAAGTCGTGGCTCGCCGTCACCTCTCCGGACCCGGTCGCGAGCGTGTGCCGCTCGGTGATGAGCCGGCGCGCGGCGGGGTCGAGCCGGGTGACGCTCCGGAACACGAGCCGCCCGCGCGGGGTGGCCACGCGCCGCTCCCACACGGGCTGCGCGGTCTTCCCGGCCACGCTCGCGTCCCAGTCGCGCACGTCGAACAGCAGGGTGCCGCCGGGACGCAGGGCGCGCGCGAACGCCGCGAACACTGCCGTGCGCTCGGCCGCCTCGAGGACATCGTTGAGCACGCCGCGGCAGACGATCGCGTCGAATCCCGCGCCGGCCGGCAGCGCGAGCAGATCGCGGGGCTCGAAGCGCACGCGGGCGAACACCTCCACCGGGCGGCGCAGCGCCTCGGCGAGCAGATCGGAGGATCGATCGATCCCCGTCACCGCGAACCCGCGGCGCGCGAGCCCGATCGCGTAGCGGCCGGTGCCGCAGCCCGCATCCAGCAGCGCCGCGCCCGGGCCGATGCCCGCCGGGCCAGCGCGTCGGCCATCCCGGCGCACTCCTCCGCCACCGGCCGCTCGACCAGGTAGTCGTAGGCCCACGCGAACTCCCCGTAGAACGGGCGCGGCGTCACGGCCGCCGCCACGTCGCCCGACCGCGCGCTCGTCATCGCGCGGCCAGGTCCTTGCCCATGAAGACGCTCAGCGGGTGGTCCTCGTAGTCGCCGAACGGCCCGGTGCGGGAGAAGCCCGCGCGCTCGTAGAGCGCGATGGCCTCCGGCTGACGCACACCGGTCTCGAGCAGCAGGCGCGCGAGCCCGAGCGCCCGCGCTTCCGCCTCGAGCGCCGCGAGCACCGCGCGACCGACGCCCGCGCCCCGCGCGGCCGGGCTCACGTACATGCGCTTGATCTCGCCGGTTCCGGGCTCGATCCGGCGCACCGCCCCGCACCCGACCACCTCCCCCGCCCGCGCCGCGATCAGGAACGCGCCCCGCCCGGGCGAGACCTCCTCGGCGTCCACCTCGAAGTGGTTCGCGCCGGGCTCCGGGTAACGGCCCAGCAGCTCCGCGTCGAGGGCGCGGATGAGGGCCAGCGCGCGCGGCGAGCGGATGTCGGCGCGCGCGACGGTCACGGCGGCCTCCGCCGGCGCGACGAACGCGAAGCGACAATCCGGGCCGAAGCGGTCGTCGAAGCCCTCGAGCCCGAGCTCGCGCCGCCCGGCATTGCTCCAGAGCGAGAGCACGTCCCGCCGCCCGAAGTAGCCGACCCACGGCTCGTGCAGGAAGACGATGGGATGCGCCCGCTGCGCCTCCGGATGCTCGGCACCGAAGTGGAGCGCGTCCTCGTAGGTCGGCCGCGCGAGACCGCGGCGCGCCGCCTCGGCGAGGGCCTCCGAGGCGGTCACCGCGCGGTCGAAGCCCACGAGGACGATCTCGACGGGGCCCGCCGGCGCCCCGCGCGCCGGGAAGTTCTCGGACGTCACGCAGGAGTGGGCGTACCCGTACCCGCCGGCCTCCACCAGCTGCTCGGTGGAGCGGGGGCCGGCGCGCGCGATCCGGTAGCGCGTCACGCCGGGATTCTAGCCGGTCTCGAGCGCGAGCTCGAACGTGGCCGTGTAGCCGGGCGCGGCGGGGGTCACCGCGAGCGTGAGCTGGGCGCCCCCGTTGCGATAGATCCCGTCCCGCGCGTTGGCCAGGCGTTGCCCTCCCCGGCCCGCGTACGGCGGCTGGGCGTAGACCTGGTCGCTGAGCGCGTCGTCGAAGAAGAGCTGCGAGGTGAAGTCGTGCACCCGGCCGCCGCCCGCCGCCGACCGGATCTTGAAGTGGATGTGCACGGCCCGGCCGCGGTATGCGCCCGGGTAGATCGTGGTGAAGCGGACGAGGCCGTCGCCGTCGGTCGTCTGGTAGCCGCGCAGGAACTTCCGGCCGACGGTGGACCCGGCCGGGTCTCGGACGTCGGAGTACACGCCCTGCGCGTCGCAGTGCCAGAGATCCACGGTGGCGCCGGGCAGCGGCGCGCAGGCGCCGCGCGTGAGGCGCGAGACGCGCAGCGCCAGCCCCAGCGGCGCGCCGGGCCGCACGCTGCCGTCCGCCGAATCGGAGCGGATGTCCGAGCGGTGGAGCGTGCCGTCCACGAAGTACGGGCCCTCGGTCAGGGCGGGCCGCACCACGCATGCGGGCGTCCCGGCCGGCTGGGCCCCGCCGCGGCCCGCGCTCAGCGCGGTGAGCCCGGCCGCGCCCAGCAGGGCGAGCGCCTCGCGCCGCGTCACCACCGATCCGATCGGCCGGTCGTCGTCGGTCATCGCATCCTCCTCACAGGCTCGCGAACGTCACCTGGTACTGGACCGTGCCCGAGGCGCCCCGCAGCGCGCCGGGCCGCAGCTCCAGCCCCATGAACGCCTCGGCCGGTCCATCGTACTCACAGCCGAGGCCCCGGTGCACGCCCGCCCGGTCTCCCGGCTCCTCCGGCCGGATCAGCGGAAGAGCGGGACGCACGCGGTCGCGATCTGCTCGACGTGCCGGTGATCCGTGCCGCAGCAGCCGCCCAGCACGTTCAGGCGCTGCAGCCGCCGCTTCAGCTCGGCGTACTCCCGGCCCAGCTCCGCCGGATCGCCGATGTCGAGCGTCGTGGCCTCGTTCAGCTCGGCGTGGCTCTGGCGCGAGGCGTTCGCGCGCAAGCCCCGCACCCGCTGCGTCCACGGCTGCTTCTCGTCCAGCACGCGCTCGAAATGGCTCGGATGCGCGCAGTTGATCATGTAGTAGGCCGGGTAGGCCGCGGTCGCCGTGTCCACCCGCTCGATCGCGGCCTGCAGCGTGTCGCCGGTGGGCAGGCGGCCGTCGGTCTCGACCGTGAAGGAGATCACCGCCGGCATGCCCACGCGGCGCGCTGCCCGGGCGATCCCGATCGCCTCCTCGACGTAGTTCATGGTGATCGCGGTCACCAGGTCGGCCGCCGAGTCGGCAAAGATCCGGACCTGCTCGGAATGATACGCCTCGGCGGCCTCGGCCGACATCACGCCGGTGGGGTTGTAGCCGTCCCCGCGCGGGCCGACGCAGCCGCTGATCACCGTCCGCGTCCTGGCCGTCTGGAACTCGGCGCGGATCCCCTCGAGCTGGCGGATGGCAGCGCGGTTGAGATCCGCCAGCTCCCGGGACGAGTGGCCGAGGCGCTCGGCCCAGTCTCGGCTGGCCCGCCAGGTGGCGGATTCGAGGATGACCCCCACCCCGAAGCGCCGCGCCAGCCCGGCGTAGGCGCGAAAGTACTTCTGGAGCGCGGCCTCGCCCTCCGTGCGGCTCAGCAGCGCGTAGGCCGCGAAGTCGGGCAGCTCGAGCCCGTCGTGGAAGATCAGGGTCGTCTCGATCCCGCCGTCGGTGAGGAAGAGATCTCCGCCGAGCTGCGGCAGGGCGCTGCGGTACTGGGCCATGTCCTACCTCCCCGCTTCGGGTGAACGCTCCGAGGATACGATGAACGGGGCGGCACGCGCACGCGCCGCAGGAACCCGCCGGCGTCACGAGGGCCGGCGGTAGCCGGCTAGGCCCCGAGGCGCGGCCGGATTACGCGCGCGAAGGCGTCCACTTCCGCCGCCGGCATCTCGTAGCCGCCGGCGAGGTCGTGGGCCGGGAACAGGAATACCTCCTCGACCCCCGCCTCCTCCCGCGCCCGCAGGAGGCGCTCGGCGCAGCGCTCGGCCGGGCCGAAGAGCCCGAAGGCATCGGCGATCCGCCGCGCGTGGTCCTCCGGAATCGCGGCGGGGTCGAAGGGCTCCTCGAGCTCGAACCCGGCCTCGGTCAGCCAGCGCAGGTTCGAGGCGCTCGGGTAGGCCAGGAACGGCTGGCCGGGCGCGAACCAGCTTCGCGCCCACCGGGCGCCCACCGCGGGGTCCGTGTCGAGCCCGAGGGTGGCCACGAAGACCACGGGAAACCCGTCATCCAGCGAGCGGCCGGCCCGCCGGGCGCCTTCCTCCAGGTGGCGGCGCGCCACGCGGATCGCCGCCGGATCGAGCCCGACCATGAGAAACACCCCGTCGGCGGCCTCGCCGGCGAGCTCGATCATGCGCGGGCCGGCGGCCAGCAGGTAGACGGGCGTGGGTGGGGCGCTCCGGTTCCGGAGGCGGGTCGGGGTCGGCCCGAACGCCACCGCCTCGCCGGCCAGCAGCCGGCGCAGCTCGCCCAGGGCCTCGCGCATGATCGCCACCGAGGCGCGCGGCTTCCCGATGCTCCGCGTCGAGATGAATCCCGGGGCCACCGTGAGGAGGGCGCGCCCCGGGGCAATCTCCTCCAGGCTGTGGGCGAGCGAGGCGAGGACCAGCGGATGCCGGACGACGGGGCTCGAGGTGGCCGGGAAGAGGCGCAGCCGCCGCGTTGCCTGGGCCGCGAGCGCCAGCGCCAGGTAGACGTCCCGGCCGCTCGAGGGATGATCGTGGACGCCGACGCCGTCGAAGCCGGCGTCCTCGCAGCGGGCGATGAACGCGGCCAGCTCCGGCAGGGGCCGGCCCACCGGGACCCGGAGGTGGACGCGCAGGCGGGTCACCTCACGACCCCTCCCCACGTCCGTGCGCGCCGATCAAGAACAGTGACCTGCTCACCGACCTGCGACGTCGCGCGCAGCTTGATGCGCCGGTGCGTCGTCATGACCCGAGATGCTGCCGGAGGAACCCGATCACGTGTGTCTCGTAGCCGGCCGGATCGTACGCGAGCAGATCCTGATGGCGGGCACCGTCGACGATCCACAGGCGCTTGGGCTCGGCGGCGGCGCGAAACAGCGCCTCGGAGTCGGCCGCGGTCGTGTGCCGGTCTCGCGATCCCGCCACCACGAGGACCGGCGCGCCGAGCCGGCCGATGGAGCGGATGGGCTCGAGCTCCGCAGGGGAGATGCCGAGGCGCGGCTTCAGCTGGACCAGCAGGAGCGGCGTCAGGAGCGGCGCGAGACCGCCCAGCCGGATCCGGATGCGGTTCTCGATGGCCCGCACGAGCCGCGGGTACACCGCCTCGAGCACCACCGCGTCGAACCCCGCCGGGTTCGGGCCCAGCAGGATCGCCGCGCCGCCGAGCGAGCGTCCGATGACGCCGACCGGCCGCCCGGGCACCTCCCGGCGGAGCCAGGCCAGCGCCGCACGGACGTCGGCGGACTCGCGCCAGCCGAACGTGATCGCCGGGCCGGGCGTCTCGCCGTGCGCCTGGAGATCCACGAGGACCACCGAGAACCCGTGCCGGACGAGCAGCCGGGCCCGGGACAGCATGGCCGAGCGATCGGCGCGGATCGGGTGGAGCAGCAGGACCGCCGGCGATTCCGGCCCTTGATCGAGCCACCACGCGGCGATCCGAGTCCCGGGCATCGTGAGGGCGCGCGCGGGAAAGTCGGCCGGCCGGGGCACGGCATGCTGGACGGGCCGGACGAGCTGCGCGCCGAGCCACCAGGACCCGAGCAGGCCCAGCACGACCGCGGTGGCCATCGCGAAGAGGAGCCGTCTCGTGAGCGCGCGCGTCGTCATCTAGGAGGACACCTCACCGCCCGCCGTCGAGGAGGCGCAGCAGGTTCGTCCCGGCCACCCGCTCCCTGGCCGCCGGGCTCAGCTGCCGCAGGAAGTTCTGGACGCTCTCGAGCTTCATGACCTCGCGCTCCCGGGAGCGGTGGCTCGCGTCCGTCCCGATGATGAAGCGGTCGGGCTTGGCCTCGATCAGCGCGCGCCACTCCGGCCACAGCTCGCGCCCGTCCCGCAGGATGGTGTAGTCCGGCGACCGCGGGTGCCGTGGCCACGTGCGCGCGCTCAGCTCGTAGTGGAGATTCGGGTGGCGCTCCAGCATCCGCCGCGCGATGAACAGCGGCGTGTAGCCGCCGTGCGCCCAGATAACCGGGACGTCGGCGAACGTCTCCAGCAGCGCGCCCAGCTCCTTCAACCGGGTCACCTCGATGTGCACCATGACCGGCACGCGGTGCCGCCGGGCCAGGGTCATGATCCCGCGCATCATCGGGCCCATCGGGTCGTGGTCCGACTCGGGCAGGCCGGGCGATGGGAAGTGGACGGCCGAGATCTCCCCGATCCCTCTGAACGCGCCGGACGCCAGCAGATCGTCCAGCGTCCGCAGGAGGCTCCCGTCGTTCGCGTCCCACGCCGTCCGGTACGCCCGGCGCTCCGGCGAGATCGAGGCGAAGGCGATGAAGCGGTCGGGGTGGCGCCGGGCCGCGTCGGCGATCGACGCGTTGTCGCTGCTCCGGCCCCAGAAGATGACGGCCCGCTGCACCGCGTAGCGCCCCATCAGCTCGATCTGGAGCCGCTCGTCGTTCAGGTGGACGTGGGAATCCACGAAGGGCACCAGCTCGACCGGCCGGTCGCTCCGGGCCGCGCCCGAGAGGCCGCACCCCCAGGCGGCCACCGCCAGCGCCAGGAGCGCCGGCAGGCGCCCACGCCCGAGCGCGCCGATCAGGAACCGAAGTACCCGAACCAGGTGAAGTACCCGCCGACCACGAAGCACACCACGAGCACGACGGCCAGGATCCCGGGTCGCTCCAGAACCTGGGCCTTCGAGGCCACCAGCCGGGGGCACAGGATCAACGCGGAGGCCTTGACGATGCCGCCCCAGGCGATCGCGTGGATGAGGAGGGCCGCGAGGCTGGAGGTATCGGAGTGAGCCACCGCGAGGGTGACGCACCCCATCAACAGCGCGATGGGAAAGAGCGAGAACGACACGGTGGCCACTTCCCGCTCCAGGCCGGCGAGCATGGCGACGAAGTGCTTCCGGTCGATCGCGATCGAGAACGCCCGCAGGAGCAAGACAGGGCCGATGACCTTGGCGATCAGCGCCGTGAGCTCCATGCGCTCACCCCCCGGTCCGGGCGCACCGCGAACCGGTAGGCCCAGCCGATCAGCCGGAGCTGCGATGGCGCGCGCACCAGCTCACTCGATCCGGCGATTCGCGAACAGCAGCGTCGCTTCCGGGAAGGTGATGCCGAGCGCCGCCGCCGTCCTCATGTTGATCACCAGCTCGAACTGGGTGGGTTGCTCGATCGGCAGCTCCGCGACCCTCGCCCCGCGCAACAGCTTGTCGGCGTAGGCGGCGAGCCGGACATAGGCGGCGCGCTGGTTCGCGCCATAGCTCATGAGTCCACCCGCGTCGGCATACTCGCTCCAGCCGAACATCGACGGGAGCCGCTCGGCGATGGCGAACTGCGCGATCCGGGCCCGCGCCCCGATGGTGGCGCCCTCCGGGAAGACCACCATGGCGTCGGCTCCGGCGTCGCGCACCGCGGAGAGCCCGCCGTCGAGTTGTCCCGCGCCCGTGAACGGCACGTAGCTCACGACGAGCCCGAGGGCCCGTGCCGCCTCCTCGGTGGCCCGGCGCTCGGAGCGCTCGCCCGGATGATCCGTGTTCGACAGCACCGCCAGCCGGCGGAGCCGGGGCACGGCCTGCTTCAGGAGCTCGACCCGCTTTCCCGCGATCTCGAGGGAGAGGAACGTCAGTCCCGTGAAGTTGCCGCCGGGCCGGCCGAGGCTCGCCGCCAGCCCGATCTCGACGAGATCGCCGCTGATCGCGAACAGAACGGGAATGTCCCGAGCGCCCCTGATCGCCCGGATCGCCGGGCCGCTCGACACGATGAAGGCGACCTTCGATTGCGTCAGCTCGGCCGCCGCTGTCCGGAGCGTGTCGAGATCGCGCGCGTAGCGAAGATCCAGGATCACGTTCCGACCTTCGACGTAGCCATGCCGGCGCAGGCCCTCCCGGAACCCCTCGACGAATGGGTCCGGCTGCGCCTCGGTGGAGATCCACCCGATGCGGTGCGCGGGAGCACCCCGTTGTGCCTGGGCGCCCGCCGCGCAGGGCACGAGCGTCGCCGCCGTTCCGACCAGGAATGCACGTCTGTCGAGCTGCATGGGAGGAGTATATGCCTGGATCCGCGGGCTCACCGCCGCTTCACGCGGCGGGCCCCGCGCCCGGCGCGGTATGGCGGGCCACCGCGGCGACGATGACGTCCCAGTCGTCGCGGGCGAGCTCGTGCCCGGTGCCGTGCAGGGTCAGCAGTCGGGCCTGCGGCAGCGCATCCGCCAGCGCGATCCCGTGAGCGTAGGCCAGGACGGGATCCTCCGTCCCGTGGATGATCAACGCGGGCACCCGGATATCCCCGAGGCGGCCGTACCAGCGCTCGCCCCCGGTCAGCAGGGCGTGGTTCATCGGGGTCAGCGGGTTGGCCGTCCGGTCGAGGTCGGCGATCGCGATGGCCCGGATAGCGGCCGCGTCGAAGGCGTGTCCCGACCCGGCCAGCAGGCGCCACGCCCCGACCTGATACTCGAGGACCGCGGCGCGATCCGACCAGTCGAGCGATTCCGCCCGCCGGTGGTGCGCGAGAACCTCGGGCGCGATGCCGGGAATGCTCGGGTCGCGCGCGGCGAGGCGCTCCGAGGCGATCAGCGTGAGCGTCTCGACCCGGGACGGATACTTGAGCGCGATCAGCTGCGCGAGGACCCCGCCCAGCGACATCCCGACGAGATGCGCCCGCGCGATTCCGTGCGCGGCCAGGACCCCCACCGCATCGTCCGCCAGCTCCTCGAGCGTGTACGCGATCTCGCCGGGGGCGTAGCTGGTCGAGCGGCCGGTATCCCGGTGATCATAGCGGATGACGTACCGGCGCTGCTCCGCCAGCCGGCGGCAGAGCTCGTCCGGCCACCACACGCCGGACGCCATCGCGCCCATGATGAGCAGGAGCGGAGGATCGGCGGGGCGCCCGAGGGCCTCGGCGTGGATGTCCACGCCGTTGGTCCTGACGTGACGGGACGCAAACGCGGTATCCCGGCCGGCTCCATCTCGAGATCTCGTCACTGGATCAGGCGATCGGCCCGGATCAGCAGCGACGGGGGCAGCGTCAGATCCATGGAGCGAGGATACCTCACTGCCTTCCGCCGAGGAGGCGCAGGAGATTCGGGCTCACCGGGCGCATCGCGTTCCCTCGTCCGCGGCGCGGATGGTGGCGAGGTCCACCTCCCGCCAATCGCCTCCGGGCGCATCCCGGCCCGCCAGGCCGGCCCAGGCCGCCATGGCCGCCGGCGCTCCGGTGAATACCGCGAGGCGTGCCACTCCGGCGAGCGGCAGGGTTGCCGCCACCTCGATCGCCGCGGAGAGGGACGCGCGGGGCTTGAAGAGCAGCACCACGAAACACGGAGGCTCCGTGCGCGTTCGGTTGAACATCCCCTCGTGCCACCCGGCTCCGAGGGCCGGCGCCTGGATGCGAACGCGCTGCCCCACGAGGTCCTGGCCTCCCACTGCCGCGACCGGGGTGAGCGCGTGGGTGATGAGGATCGCCACGACGGCGGCCGCGATGGAGGCGGGCCAGCGTCCGCGCAAGCGGCTCAGCCCGGCGCCCCGACCGAGGCGCCGATCCAGACCTGGTGGCAGAGGGTCGCCATCCGCGCTCCTCACGCGCGCGTCAGGCCCGCGATGTCGATCTTCTTCATCTGAAGCATCGCCCGCATGGCGCGCTGCGATCTCTCGGGATCCGGGTCGCTGATCAGCTCGCCCAGCACGTTCGGCACGACCTGCCAGGACAGGCCGTACCGGTCCTTGAGCCAGCCGCACTGCTGCGCCGCTTCGTCCCCGCCCTCGGACAGCTTCTCCCAGTAGTAGTCCACTTCCTCCTGCGTCTCGCAGCCGACCTGGAGCGAGACGGCCTCGTTGAACTCGAACATCGGGCCTCCGTTGAGCGCGGTGAACGCCTGCCCATCGAGCTCGAACGCCACGACCATCACGGTGCCCGGCGCCTTGCCGTGGATCTCGCGTCCGGCGTCGCCGTAGCGGGACACGTTCACGACCCGGGAGTTCTTGAAGATCCCGGTATAGAAGGCCACCGCCTCCTCGGCCTGGTCATCGAACCACAAGCACGGGGTGATCCTTTGCATGGTGTCTCTCCTGGTTGGCTCGGCCACCGCTATGATCGCGGTGGGGCTACCAGCTAGTCGCTTGCAGACACCCCGGATCGACAGGGCGGAGCGCTCGGCGGCTCATCGGCCCCGGGGGGATTCCCGGGCGGATGCTCGGCGAACCACCGCGCGATGTCCGGCATGTGTGGCTCGAACGGCCCCGGGATCGACAGGTTGAGCACGCCGGCCCGGACGCTTCCCCGGTTCTCGAAGTCGTGGATGACGCCGCCCGGCACCAGCACGAACGAGCCCCTGGCGGCGTGAGTCCATTCCTCACCCACGCGGACGCTCATGGTGCCCTCGATGACGTAGAAGACGTCGTCCTCGGGGTGGGAGTGGGCGCCGGGGCCCTGCGTGTGCGGCTCGAGCCACCACTCGGAGATCGAGTAACGAGCTCCGGTCTCCGGCCCGTCCGCCTTGAACACCGCGCCGATCCGGCCCATCGGGTAGGCCCGACCCTCACCCGGGCCGAGGATCACGGCCTTCCGTGACGATGCGTCCGCTGCCGTCATGTCGCTCTCCGTGAGGGAACGAGGTCCATTTTTCGCACACGACCAGCCTACCGCCGGGCGCAAGGAGGTGGCGACCCTCCCCGGACTGCTCGTGTGGCGCCCACGATGCGGTCTGCAACCGCCCGAGGGCCCGCTACTCCTATTCGAGGTGCGCGAAGAAGTGGGCCAATCCCTCCGCATCCTGGCTCGACACGTCGCCCAGGCCATTCAAGCGGGGATGGGGCCGCTTCCCCAGCACGAAGTCGACGATCTGACGGCCGCCGTATCTCGGATCGAGGCCGGCCAGGCGGGGCACTTCCCTCTCGCCCGAGAAGTCCGGCCGGTGACAGGTGCCACACTGGAGGTCCTGCGCCTTCGACCTCCCGAGCGCGATCTTCCCGGGGTCGAGCGTGAACGACGCGCGAACCGGCGCTTGCGCGGCGAAGTAGGCGGCGATGTCGCGGATGTCGGTGTCGGAGAGCGGCGCGACGTTGGTCTGCATGACATCGTCGGGGCGGCGCTTCTCCTGGTACGCCTTGATCTGGTTGTAGAGGTATTGCCAGGTCTGCCCTTCCAGGGTCGGCAAGTAGGCCATGGGGTTGTTTGGCTTGTGACAGAGCAGGCAGAGCTGGGCCTTCCTCTCGCCGTCCTCGGCGCCAGGATACGCGATCGCCGGCGCCAGCCCGAGCAGGGCGATCGACAGCACGACCCTCACCGTGATGCTCGATGGCAGAGCACCTGGGGACCCCGAGGAGGGCTGCACCCGCTTGCTAGCCCTCATCCAGCGCCTTCTCGAGCAGCTCGAAGCCCGATCTCTCCGCGTATCTGTGGCGATGGTAGAACGCCCGCGCAGAGTCGTTGCCGCGTGACAGCTGGAGCGACACGTTCGTGCATCCGGCACGAACGAACTCCGACTCGGCGGCCATGAGCAGGGCCCGGCCAACCTTGCTGGCGCGATGCGGCGGTACGACGAACAGCTCGTCGATCTCGGCGGTGAGACCAAGGTGCTCCAGGCTGAACACGTAGACGGCGAGCAGATAGCCGACAGCCGTATCATCTGCCAGAGCGATCCAGCCACCTCCACGATCCGATTCCGAGAGCAGGCGCGCGAGCTGCGCTGCGACGCGCTGCGGGTCGAAACCAGGAATGCGCTCGAGGCTCCAGTAGTCTTCGACCAAGGGCAAGAGCGCCGGCACATCAGCGGTTGTCGCCCGGCGTATCTCCGGCACGGTCTCAATCCTGACGGTCAACGCGCGCCCGGGCGGCCGGCGTCGGCCGGCCCTCGCGGTTCGCCGACCGGACCGGATGCGTCCGTCGGCGCGCTCAGCAGGAGCGCCACGCACGCGATAATGCCTACCATCGCGTGGCCTCTCATAGGTGCCGCCTCCGCCGCCTAACGCTCATGCTCGCGCTCATCGGGCGGGGCGAACGTCCCGAGCCCTCGGTCTGCTGGAGCGGGTTGTCGGCGGTGGCCCCTCGACTCATCGCTATCGCCGGATCCCAATGCACACGTCATCAGTACGATCCATTCAACGCCGTCGAACGCGGTGATCGCGACCTCCTCGACCTTGAAGCGCTGGTCCTGGTGTTGGTAGCAGCCACTGTCCGAGAACTCACGACCGCACGACCGACCGAAGCTAGTCGCCCAACGGTCCGTCCTGGGCAGTACATCAGCGCGCCGACTGCAGGAGCGCGGAAGCCGCCATCGGCAGCTCGGACAGGATCGTGAGGTGGCCGTGGCCGGGGAGAGCACGGAAGGTCGAGCTCGAGATCGCCTCGGCCGTGTGGCGACTGTGTGCCATGGGGACGAGTGTGTCCAGCTCTCCGTGCAGGACCGCGACGGGAGCGGAGATCCGGCTCGGGTCGAAATGCCAGCCTCGACCTTCGAGGTAGACGTCCTGAGCATACCCCGTTACGCCCTGTCGAAACGCCTCGGCCAAGGTTGCCGTCAAGGCCTGCTCGACGGCTTCGTCGGCGAGCAGTGCCGTGTCCGGCTGCGGCAGGTCGAATTGCTCCGCGAGAAAGCCGCTTCCGTCCGCGCCGAAGTGCTCGGCGCACGTGGCGATGGCCGCGCGCTCGTCCGGCAGGCGCATGATCTGGATCTCCTTGCGGCCTTCGAGGTACCCGTCCCAGGCGCCGGGCCAGGCCATGTCCGTCACGCCGGCCAGCACGACACCGCCCCGGACACGCTCACCGAGCAGGGCGGCGCAGACCACGGCGTAGGGACCACCGGACGAGTGACCGGCCACGAGGAAGCGGTCGACGCCGAGCGCATCGGCCAGCGCGGCGACGTCGGCCGGCCAGTCCACGAGCGACCGCCCCGGCTGGGGCGATGACCTCCCGTAGCCGGGACGATCGGGTGACACCACCCGTAGACCCTGCGCCGCGAACTGCTCCTCCATGCCGACGAGGTGCAGGCGGCTCATCGGCGCGCCGTGAAAGAAAAACACGCAGGGCCCGCCGGGCCGGCCGATCTCCGTGTAGGCGAGCTCACGTCCTCCACCCAGCATGACCTGCGAATCCTTCATCGGCCACTCCCTTCATGTTCGTCCCGCCACTCCGGCTGGAGCGGCCTCGGGCCATTGCTGTGTACCACAGCGACACGGGCCCGCGCACGCCCCGTCTCCCCGTCCGGCACCTGGGGCCTTCTCAGCGGCAGCTCGAAGCTGGCCCGCCAGGTTGCCAGATACGGCTGAACCCTCTCGGCCCCCGGTCGTCCACGTGAATGACGAACGCGTCGGGGTTCGAGAGCCGCGACCAGAAGGCGAATCCCGCGGACGCATCCACCGACCTCAGGATCAGCGCCAGCAGGTTCCCGTGCGTCACCAGCACACAGCGCCGACCGGAAGCCAGGGCGGCGCGAAGGACGGCGGTCCCCCCCCCTGCGCAGCACGAGATGACTCCCCATCGTCGACACGATAGTCCAGATCATCGAACGACCGGCGAAGGTGCTCGCGCCAGTCGGGCAGGTCACGCGCGCTCAGGACGCGCTCCACCAGACGGGGCTCGAGCTCCACCCGGAGTCCGGCACGCGCGCAGAAGGGAGCCGTCGACTGGATCGCCCGACGCAACGGGCTGGAGATCACGCGCTCGATCCCGAGCGGCAGCAGCAGCCCGGCCAGGGCGGTCGCCTGGCGCTGCCCCTCGGTCGTGAGGGCGGCATCGGCACTCTGCCCGGTCGCCTCCGCGTGCCTGACGACCACTACGTCCGGCATCGACCCGGTCTCCCCCGCGGGTCGTGCTAACGAGCGGGCGCCGAGCGGCTGACGCTCGCGCATCCGCGCGGTCGCAACGCTTCATCCCGCCCGCTCCAGCGGCGTGCTAGACCCCTCTCAATCGCGACACGACCTCCGAGAGTAGATGCGCACTGTCGCGACCGCCGGCCGACCAGGAGCCCAGATCCTCCCAGCTCTCGGCCTGGCCAGACTCGGTTGCGCGCTCCAGCCTCAGCTCTCGCTCCTTGCCGTCGAAGACGATGCGAAAGATGTCTCCGCGTCGCCGCACCGTCGTCCACCAAGAGCCGAAGGCGTCGTGGCGGTACTCGTGTGCCAGGATCCGGGCCGGGATCGTGCCCAGATCGCCCGCCAGCTTCGCCATGCGACACCGAGCTAGCCCCCACGCCCCGTTCCGGCGAACGCATCCGAGGTGAGACCGGCCAGGTCTTCGCCAGACTCCAAGAACTCC
Organism: Candidatus Limnocylindria bacterium; assembly: GCA_035524955.1. GTDB lineage: Bacteria > Methylomirabilota > Methylomirabilia > Rokubacteriales > CSP1-6 > CAMLFJ01. Next base: position 116,492 of record DATLFG010000074.1, read on the forward strand.
CGATCGAGTCTCTCGAACGCCCGACCGTGCGAATCCCACGCAGCCGTGTAAGACTCCGCGGTCGCCCCCAGCCGCGTGGCTTCAGTCAGGATCGCCGCGGTTCTCGGAGCGCCGATCTCGGCGAGGCAGCGAAGTGTGGCGTCGACGTGGGCGCCCTCGGAATTCGACAGGTATTGGCCGAGCCCACCGTTCATGACTTCCGCCTCGAGCAAGCCCACGTAGAACACGGCCCGGCGCCGCGCGTCGAGGCCGTGGACTTCCGAGTCGGCCAAGCCAAGCATGCTCTCCCATGTCTCGTAGAAGGCCCGGTGACGAGGGTCCGGCTCAACGGCGACCTTGGAGTCATCCTCGACGCCGATGTTCACCGACGCGGAGTGAGGTTCGAGGAAGGTGGTGACGATGAGGCGTCGTGCGTTGGGACCGTTGGCGACGAACCGAGCCGCTCGGCTTACGCCGGCGGTATCCTGAGACGTGAATTCAAACTCGGGGAGCGAACGGTAGCACCGACATCAGCAACCTGGAACCAGAGAGCACACCCGTTCGTCTGAACAGCAGACGGAACCTCCTGGAGGAAGATCGTGAAGTCGCCGCTGTCCTGGAGGGCCAGCGTCTGGCGGTCGGGCACCTCAAACTCGACCGTCAGCCCCAGGGTGTTGATGTACCAGGTGCGGGAGCGGGCCAGGTCTGTTACCGGAATCCTGAGATGGTCGAACTTGATCATGGCGCCCATCTCCTACGTGTGACCGTGCTGGCTAACGACTAGGCTCAGCAGCGGCGGGGCACCGGTGAGCTATGAAGTCCCAGAAACGAATCACGCCCCGCCGTCTGCTGCAGCGTTTGGTTCGGCGCCATCGCGTTCATGGTGCTTGATTCCTGAGCGCAGGAAGATTGTGCGCGACTCGCTCCACCGCGCGCTTGCCTTCCTCGATCGCTTCCTTTGCCCGGTGAAAGTCGAGCAGGCCAAAGTGAGCCAGCCGCGGTGCCACGACTAGGTCGGGGGGCTCGCCCGCCATGCGACTGCGGCTGATCCGCACTTGCATGATGTTGATGCTGGTGGTCACCACCTCGAGCATGGAGGGCATCTTAGGCTCGTCGGGCCAATGCGCGGGGATGAGTGCTCCCAAGTTGCCTTGCAGCTTGCGTATCCATTTGCCGACTTCACCGGCCGGCGCTTCGACTGGAGGATGGGCACGCAGGTGACGCCCCAAGATGTCAGAGCCGAGGTCGACTGCGATCACGACGTCGGCACCCATCGCGCGCGCTAGCGATACCGGCACGGGGTTAACGAGCCCGCCGTCAACCAACACCGATCCCTCGCGCAGCGCCGGCGCGAATAATCCGGGCAGGGCGATAGAGGCCCGCACCGCGTCGAGCGTCGAG
>DATLFG010000040.1:0-45050 GCA_035524955.1 Candidatus Limnocylindria bacterium
CCCTCCGGCGGCCATCGTCACCGAAAGGGCGGGTGAGTTCAATTACCTCGGAGGTAATGGCGCTCGATCCCGGCCCGCGTATACTTCCCGGATACTGCCGCCATGACCACCAGAACCCAGGCGACTCCGAGGGGGACGGCCGGGACTTTCGGGCGACTGCTCAAGCAGTGGCGCGAGCGCCGGCGGCTGAGCCAGCTCGCCCTGGCGGTGGACGCGGAGGTCTCCTCGCGGCACCTGAGCTTCATCGAGACCGGCCGCGCCCAGCCGAGCCGCGACATGGTGCTGCTGCTGAGCCGCGTGCTCGAGGTCCCGCCCCGCGGCCGCAACGACCTGCTGACCGCCGCTGGCTACGCGCCGGTCTACCGGGAAACCGGCCTCGAGGCCCCCGAGATGGCCGATGTGCGGCGGGCGCTCGACTTCATGATGCGCCAGCAGGAGCCCTACCCCGGCCTGGTCATCGACGGCCACTGGAACATCCTGATGACCAATGGCGGCGCCCGGCGCCTGATGAGCTTGTTCCTCGACGCCGACGCGGTGGCGGCGGTCGGCGGCCGGCCCAACGCGATGCGGCTCTTCTACCATCCGCGCGCCATGCGTCCCCACATCGTCAACTGGGAAGCCACTGCGGCGGGGCTCATCCAGTGGCTGCATCGCGACCTGGCCCGCGGCATCGGGGATGCGGAGACGAGCCGGCTGCTCGCGGAGCTGCTCTCCTACCCGGACGTGCCGCAGAAGTGGCGCACGCTGGACCTCGACGCCGCCCCGGTGCCGTTCCTTGGCGTGGAGCTGCGACGGGGGAACACCCGCCTCACGTTCTTCTCGACCCTGACCACGCTCGGCGTCCCCTATGACATCACGCTGCACGAGCTGCGCGTGGAGTGCTTCTTCCCCGCCGACCGGGCCAGCGAAACGCTCCTGCGCGCCCTGGGAGAGTCCGCATGAGCGCATCCGGCCGGCCCACCCGGTTCGGCCGGATCCACCATCCGGACGAGGCGTGGCTGGCCGGGCAGCCGGCCGAGGCCATCCTCGAGCCCGAGCTGCCGATCATCGACACCCATCATCACCTGTGGGACCGCGAGGGCCACCGCTATCTCCTGACCGACTTCCTCGCGGACGCGGCGACCGGCCACAACCTGGTCGCCACCGTGTTCCTCGAATGCCACGCGATGTACCGCGCGGCCGGGCCCGTGGAGATGCGGCCGGTGGGCGAGACCGAGTTCGTGGCCGGCCAGGCCGCGATGAGCGCCAGCGGTCTCTACGGTCCCACCCGGGTGGCCGCCGGCATCGTGGGCTTCGCCGACCTCACGCTCGGCCACCGGGTGGAGCCGGTGCTGGAGGCGCAGCTCCGCGCCGGCGGCGGGCGCTTCCGTGGGGTGCGGCACTCGGCGGCGTGGGACGCGAGCGACGCCATCGGCAACAGCGCGGTGGCCGACGGACCGCACGTCTACCGGCGGCCGGATTTCCGGGCGGGCCTGGCCGTGCTCACCCGCCTCGGGCTCTCGCTCGACGCCTGGGTCTTCCATCCGCAGCTCGCGGACGTGGTGGATCTCGCCCGCGCGTTCCCCGACACCACGATCATCCTGGGCCACGTGGGCGGCGTGCTCGGCTACGGCCCCTATGCCGGCAAGCAGCAGGAGATCTTCGCGGCCTGGAAGCCCCGGATGACCGAGCTCGCCCGGTGCCCCAACGTGGTCGTGAAGCTGGGCGGCATGATGATGCGCCTGGCCGCCTACGACTACCGCACCCAGCCGAAGCCGCCCACCTCCACCGAGCTGGCCGGCCTCTGGCGCCCGTACATGGAGACGTGCATCGAGCTCTTCGGCGCGAACCGCTGCCTGTTCGAGAGCAACTTCCCGGTGGACAAGATGGGCATCGGCTGGGCCGGGCTCTGGAACGCCCTCAAGCGGATCGCGGGGGGCGCCTCGGCCGCGGAGAAGCAGGCCATGTTCAGCGGCACCGCCCGGCGGGTCTATCGGCTGGACGCGTAGCCTCGGTGCTCTTCTTCGCGGCCCTGCTCGTGGACGGCCTGCTGGCCAGCGCCATCTACGCCCTGGTCGCGCTCGCGTTCGTCATCGTCTACAAGGCGTCCGGGGCGGTCAATTTCGCGCTGGGCGAGCTGGCGATGCTGGGCTCGCGACTGGTGGCCACCGGGATCCACGCGATGGAGCTCGGGCTGGCGGGCGCCATCGGCCTGGCATCTTCCGGGATGGTCGCGGTGGCCCTCGCCTTCAACCGGCTCGTCCTGCGCCACTTGGTCGGCCGACCCCTGATCGCCCTGATCATGGTCACCCTCGGCCTCGGCGCGTTGATCCGCGGCGGGGCTTCCCTGATGTTCGGAGCCGTCCCGGGGACCATCCCCCTTCCGATCCCGTCGGAACCGCTCGACCTGCATGGAGTGCTGGTCCCGGCGGGACGGCTGGTCGCGGCCGCGATCGCGATCGCCTGCATCGTCGCGGTGAGCGTGTTCTTTCGCTTCAGTCGAACCGGACTGGCGCTGCGGGCCATCTCGGACGACCAGCAGGTCGCGATGGCGATGGGCATCGACGTCCACGGTCACGTCGCCCTCGCGTGGGGAATGGTCGGGGTGATCTCCGTCTTCACGGGCGCCTTGTGGACCTTCACGGTGGGCGGCGGGCTCGGCGTGGTGATCATCGGGCTGAAGGTGTTCCCGATCCTGGTCGTCGGCGGCCTCGACAGCGTGCCCGGCATCATGGTCGGCGCCGTGCTCATCGGGATGCTGGAAAGTCTGGCCGCGGGCTATCTCGATCCCCTGCTCGGCGCCGGCTTCAGCAGCATCGCACCCTATCTGGTGCTCCTCGCGGTGCTGTGGGCGCGACCGCAGGGGATGTTCGGTCGAGCGATGATCGAGCGCGTGTAAGGCCGGTCGTCCCGCGTGCTACGATGAGCCGAGCCGGATCGAGTCATCCCACGAGGAGCGAGCTCCCATGACAGTCGCCGACGGTCGAGAATTCCTCAGCATCCCCGGCCCGACCAATATCCCGGACGCCGTGCTCCAGGCGATGCACCGCCCGGCGATCGACATCTACTCGGGCGACATGGTCGAGCTGACCCGGACCCTGCTCGAGGACCTGCCCGAGGTGTTCCGCACGTCCGGGCGGACCTTCATCTACGCGGCCAATGGCCACGGCGGCTGGGAGGCGGCGGTCAGCAACGTCCTGTCGCGGGGGGAGACGGTGCTGGTGCTCGAGTCCGGCGTGTTCGCGGTCGGCTGGGGCGACATGGCGCGGATGCTGGGGATCAAGGTCGAGGTGCTCAAGGGGGACTGGCGGCGAGCGGTGGATCCGGCCGCGGTGGCCCAGCGCCTGGCCGCCGACACCACCCACGAGATCAAGGCGATCCTCGTCGTGCAGATCGACACCGCCTCGGCGGTGGTCAACGATATTCAAGCCATTCGTCGGGCCATCGACGGGGCCGGCCACCCCGCCCTCCTGATGGTCGACTGCGTGGCCTCGCTCGGCTGCATGCCGTTCGAGATGGATGGCTGGAAGGTCGACGTCGCCATGGCGGGCTCGCAGAAGGGGCTGATGACCCCGCCCGGCCTGGCCTTCGTCGCGGCCAACGACCGGGCGCTGGCCGCCCACCAGAAGGCCGACCTGCGCACGCGCTACTGGGACTGGACGTTCCGTATGGGCGAGGTGCACTACCAGAAGTACGGGGGGACGCCGCCGCAGCACCTGCTGTTCGCGCTGCGCAAGGCGCTGGACCTGCTGCTCGCCGAGGGGCTCCCGCGGGCGGCCCGGCGCCACGCGCTGCTCGCGGAGGCCACGCGCCGGGCGGTCGGCCGATGGGCGGAGGGAGGGGCGCTGGCGCTGAACATCACCGAGCCGGCGGAGCGCAGCAACTCGGTCACGACCGTGCTGACACCCGGCCGCGATCCGAAACCGCTGCTCGACTACTGCCGCGTGCACTGCGGGGTGGTGGTGGGCGTGGGCATCGGCGAGCTCTCGGGCAAGGCCTTCCGCATCGCCCACATGGGCCACGTCAACGCGCCCATGGTGTTCGGCGTGCTCGGCGCCATCGAGATGGGGCTCACCGCGCTCGGCATCCCGCACGGATCCGGCGGCGTGCAGGCGGCGGTCGACTACCTGGCGCGGGAGGTCCGGCCCCAGGGCTGAGCGCGCAGCGCTCCTTGAAGCAGACGCCGGCGAGACGCTATCATGCGGGCTCGATGATCGCCGATCCGGCCCGACGATGTCTGGGAGCCACGCTGGCCTGCGCCACGCTCCTGCTCGCTCCCGTCGCGGCGCGGGCCGAGATCGTGCTGCCCGCCGGGTTCACCGCCCGGATCTACGTCACCGGCAACGGGTTCGGCGGGGCCACCGCGCTCCGCGGGCGCGGGATCCCCACGACGCCGACCCTGGCCGTGGACCGGACCGGCGCGCTCTTCCTCGCGCGCAGCGGCCGGCGGTACAGCGGCGGCGAGTTCGATTACCTGACGTCCATCTACCGGATCGAGGCCGGCGGCGCGCAGCTCACCACCGCGACCGAGGCGCGCTATTTCCACGGGCCGCCGCTCCACAATGCCCAGGTGAGCGGTGGCCGGGACGGGCGCGAGCTGTTCGTCACCACGTTCGACCGCGACCGCCGGGTGGGGGTTCTCTATCGCCTGATCGACGGCCGGATCGTCTTCTTCGCCGGAGGCACCCCGGACGGCGGCACGCCGCCGCTCCTGGTCCAGCCCGAGGGCGCCGCGGTGGACTCCGCCGGCAACGTCTACGTGGCCGACCGCGCCCGCGGCGTGGTCGTGCGCCTCGATGCGACCGGCCGCGTGCTCGATCCCAGCTACGTGCAGGTCACCCGCCCGCGCACGCTCACCGTGGACGACACCGACCACCTGTGGGTCGGCAGCGACGGCAGCGCGGAGGCGCCATGGGGGGCGGGCCCCGGTGAGGTCTGGCGCGTGGCCCCGGGCGGCGAGCGGCAGCTGATGGCGGGGGGCCTCGTGGCCCAGGGACTGAGCCCGGGCCCGAGCGGCTCCGTCTTCGTGGCCAACCGGCATGGCAGCGAGATCTTCGGCGTCGCCGCCGACGGCGGCCGGCTGGGCCTTGCGCGCTTCACCGACGGCGACGCGCCCCGGGGGCTCGTCTTCGTCCCCGACACCGCCGAGACGCGCGCGGCGGGCCTGGCCGGGGACCTGCTCGTCTCGGTCATCCGCACCGGCGTGTTCCAGCTCAACCAGATCGTGCGGATCTCGGGGCCCTTCTCGGAGCTCGCGCGGCGGCGGTAGTCGCGGAGCGCACCGGCCATGGACTTCGGGCACTCCGGCGCCGAGCGGGCCTTCGCCGACGAGGTGCGGGCGTTTCTCCAGACCCACCCGCCGGAGACGTTCCCCGAGGACGGCACCGACGCGGGCTACGGATCCGGCGGCCATTCACGGGCGTTCACCCGCGCGCTCGGCGAGCGCGGCTGGCTCAGCATGGGCTGGCCGCGGGAGCACGGCGGTCAGGCGCGGCCGATGGCCTACCTGCTGATCCTCCTGGAGGAGCTGGCCACCGCCGGCGCGCCCTTCGGCCCGCTCTCCGGCTGCCTGCAGGTCTCCGACTCGATCATCCGCAACGGCTCGGAGACCCTGCAGCGGGAGATCCTGCCGCTGGTGGCGCGCGGCGAGGCCACCTTCTGGCAGGGCTACAGCGAGCCCGGCGCCGGATCCGATCTGCTCGCGCTCGAGACGCGGGCCCGCCTCGACGGAGATCACTGGGTGCTCGACGGCCGCAAGATCTGGTCGAGCCACGCGGGCATCGCCACCCACGGCACCGTGCTGGCCCGCACCGACCCCGCGTCCACCCGCCACCGCGGTCTCACCATGCTCATGGTGGACAACCGGCTGCCCGGGATGGAGGTGCGCCCGATCCGCAGCCTGACCGGCCGGGTCTATCACTACGAGATCTTCATGGACGGCGTGCGCGTGCCGCGCGACTGGGCGATGGGCAAGCCCGGTGAGGGCTTCGGCCAGCTCCTGAAGGGGCTCGACACCGACCGCTTCTGGGGGCGTTTCTACAAGGCGCCGTTCCTGCGCCGCATCCTGGGGCTGCTCGTCGAGTACGCGAACACCACCCGGCCGGGCGACGCGGTGGCGCGGCGACGGCTCGCCCACGCCGCCACCGAGGTCGCGGCGCTTCGCGCGCTCTTCCTGCGCGCGGCCTGGCTCATCGAGCGCGGTCTGCCCGCGACCGGTGAGGTCTCCGCCGCGAAGGTCATGGCCGACGAGCTGGGGCAGCGTGTGCTCTCGATGGGGATGGAGCTGCTCGGCCCGTACGGCGTGCTGCGCGCCGGCTCCCGGTGGGCCCGGCTCCGCGGCGAGATCGAGCACCAGTACCAGACGAGCTGGGGCCACACGCTCGCGGGCGGGACCTCCGAGATCCAGCGCACGACCATCGCGGTGCGCGCCCTCGGCCTGCCCGCCGAGCCCCGGGCCCGCCCCTGATGGACCTCACGTTCTCGCCGTCTCAGCAGCTCCTGCAGCAGTCGGCGCGCGCGTTCCTCCAGCAGCGCTGCCCGCCCACGTTCGTGCAGGAGCTGGCGCTCGACCCGCGGGGCTTCGCGGCCGATCTCTGGAAGGAGATCGCGATGCTCGGCTGGCCGGGCCTCCTGGTGTCCCCGGAGCTGGGGGGCAGCGGCGGCTCCATCGGCGACGCGATGGCGCTCGTCGAGGAGCTGGGACGCGCCTGCTTCCCGAGCCCGTTCATCGCGAGCGCGATCGTCGCCACCACCGCGCTGACCGCGGCCGGCGGCGGGCGCGCGCGGGCGCTACTCCCCGCCCTGGCGGTGGGCGAGCGCATCTGCGCGCTGGCCGTGCTCGAGGAGCCGGGGCGCCTCGACCCGGATGCGGTGGCGCTGCCCGTCGCCGCCCCCGGCCGCCTCACCGGACGCAAGCTCTTCGTCTCGGACGCGCACGTGGCGACCGACGTGATCGTGCTCGGGCGCACCGCCGCCGGACCCACCGCGCTCCTGCTGCCGATGGACCGGGCCGGCCTCACCGCGCGCCCGCTCGACAGCATGACCGGCGACAAGCTCTTCGAGCTCGAGCTCGCCGGCGTGGAGATCGGCCCGGACGATCTGCTCGGCGCCCCCGGAGGCGGCTGGGTGCTGCTGACCCCCGCCCTCGGCATCGGCGCCCTCGCCCGGAGCGCCGAGATGGTCGGCGCCGCCCAGCGCGTGCTCGAGCTGTGCGTGGAGCACGCGCGCGTCCGCGTGCAGGGCGGGCGGCCCATCGGCGCCTACCAGGCCATCCAGCACGCGTGCGCCGACCTCTTCCGGGACGTGGAGAGCGCGCGGTGGCTCATGTGGGAAGCCGCGTGGAAGCTGGAATCGGGTCGGCCCGACGCGGATGCCGCGGTGGCCGAAGCCAAGGTCCATTGCGCCGAGGCAGGCCTGCGCGTGGCCCGCCGGGGGCATCAGATCATGGGCGCCATCGGTTACTCCGAGGAGCACCCGCTGCACCTCTTCCACAAGCGCATCCTCGCGGCCGGCCTCGACATGGGCGACGCGGCGCTGCACCTCGAGACCGTCGCGCAGTCGATCGGGCTGGCCTGACATCGGCCCGCGTTGACGGCTCTCGCGACGCTCGACCGGCGCCGCTACATGAACCTCGCGACGTTCCGTCGCACCGGGGTCGAGGTCAGAACTCCGGTCTGGTTTGCGGTGGTGGATGGGAAGATCTACCTGTTCACGGCCGGCGAATCGGGCAAGGTCAAGCGCTTGCGTCAGTCGTCGCGCGCGCGGGTCGCCCCCTCCGATATGCGCGGGCGGGTCGAGGGCCTGTGGTGGGACGTGGTCGCGCGCATCGTCACCGAGCCCGGCTTGATCGAGCGGGCGCACACGGCGTTGCGGGCGAAGTACGGCTGGCAGATGTGGCTCGGCGATCTGTTCTCCCGACTCACGGGCCGGATCGAGCGCCGCGCCTGGATCGAGATCGAGGTCTGAGCCGCCTACCAGGGCAGGATCGCGGGCGTGTACTCCTCGATCCGCTCCTCCACCGTCATCAGCGGCTCGATGCCGTAGAGCCTGCGCGCGTTCTCGCCCATCAGCCTCCTCTGCGCCGCCGCCGGCACGTTGAACTCGGCCATGTGGTGCAGGCCGTCCCACGCGTCCTCCGCATCGTGGTGCGGATAGTCCGACGACCAGATCGCGACGTCCTGGAACACGTCCCACAGGCGGTAGATCAGCGTCTCGTCCGACTCGAAGCCGATGAAGCAGCGCTCGTTGAACACGTCGACCGGATCACGGATGAGCCGATTGTCGCGCTGAAAGGCGAACAGGTTCGAGAAGTTCGAGCAGCGCGACAGGACCAGCGGGAGCCACGAGGCGTTGGATTCCAGCACCGCCGCCTTCAGCTTCGGAAACCTCTCCAGCCAGCCGGTCTGCACCACGACGGTCACCCAGGTCATCGCCTCCAGCAGGAAGCCCAGCGTCTCGGAGGCGTCGATGGCCGGATCCATGGCTGCGGTGATGTTCGACACGAACTGGCCGGGGGAGTAGACCACCGACTCGTCGGTGAACAGCAGGCCCTGGCCCGAGCGGCCGCGCGCCTGGGCCATGCGCTCGCCCCATTCGGGCGTCAGCGCCTCGCGCGAGGGGAAGGTGTGCATGGCCAGCACGACCCCGGTGGCCTCGAACTCGCGCCACAGAGGGTCGAACTCGGTCAGGGTGGGATAGCGTCCGTTCCAGAAGCAGGGGCGCACCGCGGCCGCCTTGAAGCCCAGCTTGGCGACCCGCCGGAGCTCCGCGATCGACGCCTCGACGCTCTGCAAGGGCAGGACGGCGCAAGGAAACAGCCGCCTGCGGTCGGCGGCGCAGTAGTCGAGCACCCAGTTGTTGTAGGCCTGGGCCAGGACCGTCGCCGCCTCGGCGCTGCGCACCAGCGCCAGACGCACGAACCACGTGGGGAACAGCATCACCTGGTCGGTGCCCAGCGCGTCCATGTCCTGAAGCCGCGCCTGCGGGTCGCGGCAGCCGAGCAGGCGTCCGAACTTCCCTTGCCACGCCGCGGTGCCCGGCGTGAGCCTGCCCACCTCCTTCTTGTCCCAGCGCGCCCAGCCGACCTCGGCGGCATTCGAGCGCTCGCGCGCGGCCGGGACCACGCGCCCGTTGATGAACAGCAGATCGCTGTCGGTGTGGAAGCAGAACTGCGTCTTCACCCAGGCGCGGCTCCTGGCCGGGACGTACTCGTCCCATATCGCCGGCGGCTCGACGATGTGGCTGTCGCAGTCGAAGACCGGGAAGTCCTTACGCGCATTCATGGCCACGGCGGCCCTCCTGTCTCTTTCAATGTCGGAGGAGGCATTCTATTATCCGGGCGGGAGATGAACAAGACTCCGGGGATCGAACGCTTCTCGCTGTCGGGGCGGGTCGTGCTGGTCACCGGGGCGACGCGGGGGCTGGGGCTCGCGATCGCCCGCGGCATGGCGGCGGCCGGCGCCGCGGTCGGGATCAACGGGCGCGACCCGGCGCGCGCCGCCGAGGTCGCCGACGGCATTCCGAACGCCTTTGCCGCCCCCTTCGACATCACCGACATGAGCGAGGGAGCGACGGCGATGGACACGATCGTGGCGCGGCACGGCCGCCTCGACTGCCTCGTCAATAACGCGGCCGTACGCGACCGCCGGGCGCTGGAGGACATCGCGGCCGAGGACTTCCGCCGCCTGATCGAGACCAATCTGGTGGCGCAGTACGAGCTCTCTCGCGTGGCCGCGCGGCATATGGCGGCGCGCGGCCAGGGGCGCCTCGTCTTCGTGACCTCGATGGTGGGACCGCGGTCGTTCCAGGGCGATCCGGCCTACGTCGCGTCGAAGGGCGGGCTCGAGGCCCTGATGCGCGCGCTCGCGGTCGAGCTGGGTCCGAAGGGCATCGCGGCCAACGCGATCGCGCCCGGGTTCTTCCTGACCGACGGGAACGCCCCCTTCTTCTCCCAGCCGCGCGTCGTCGAGCTGGCGCGGCGCATCCCGCTGCAACGGTTCGGCCAGCCCGACGAGCTGGTGGGAGCCGCCATCTTCCTCGCCTCCGACGCCGCCTCCTACATCACGGGCCAGGTCCTGACCGTGGACGCGGGTCTGTCGGTCGCCCTCTAGTGAACGGTGTCGTGGCGGGCTCGTGTTGCCCGCCGATGGAGCACGTCGAGCGCCCAGCCGACGTCGAGCCGTTCCCCGAACCACTGGGGCGAGCCCCGTGCGCGCGTGGCGCTGGAGCCCCTGCGCGAGGCTCTGCGCCCGGAGCGCGCCCGCCGGATCGGCGGGCACCGCCGCCGGTGGCGGCACGTCCGGCAAGACTTGGCCATCCGGCCGGAACTGGAACGCGCCGTCGGCCCGTCGCTCGATTCGGTAGCCCTCCTCGTGCACCGCCCGGTGATGCCGGCGGCACAGTAACGCCAGGTTCGACAGCGTGGTCGGGCCGCCCTGCGCCCAGTGCCGCACGTGATGCCCCTCGCCGACCCGCACGTGGCAGCCTGGGAAGCGGCAGCTCGGGTCCCGATGCTGCAGCGCCCGCCGCAAGGCCGGCGGAATCGTCCGCGTGCGGGCGCCCACCTCCACCACCCGCCCGTCCCCGTCGTGCCGCATCACCACCCGGCTCGCATCGCACGCCAGCCGCTCGCGGACGTTCCCGCGGGAACGTGGCCCCCCTCTTCCAGCACGGATTGGCCGGGTCCCGCGGGATCCGCCCGCACCGCCGCGTCCACGTGCACCACCACCTGGTACCGCTCCCCGGGCGCCCCGGGGTCGAGCGCGTGATGCAGCGCCGTCTCCGCCAGCAGCACCAGCGCGTCCGCCTGCTGCTGCGGCCGGGTCGGGAGTTCCCCGGCGCGGTCGGCGGCCGGGTTGACGACTTCGTTGGCGCGGCGCCGCTGGTAGAGCGTCTCGCGGGCGGCGTCGAGAGCCCGCAGGAGCAGGGCGCCCGCCTCCGGGGTCAGCCGCCCGCGGACCACCACGGTACCGTCCTCGGCCTGGTAGACGTGCAGCGCTCGGCCGGCGTACTGCCGGGCGGCCTCGCGCGCTTCCGCCTGCCGGTCCACCCGGCGCCAGCCCCGCACGATGCGCTCGACGTGGACCGCCGTCCCCGCGCGCCCCACGGCCAGCAGGCGCGCCTCGGTCTCCGGCGTCGCCACGCGGGTCAGGGCACGCACCTTGGCGTAGGAGAGCTCCCCGCGCCCCAGCGCCGCGGCCAGGGCCTGCAGCGTCCCGAGCGCCCGCGCCACCCGGACGTGCTCGCGGGCCGCCCCCGGGGCGAGGCCCACGCGCCCGGCGAGCCACTCGGCGCAGGAGCGAAAGCCCGTGTTCCAGCCCCCGCGGGGGTCGAACTCGCGGATCAGCGCGAGCAGGCGGGCGGTCGCGGCTTCCAGGTGGGCCGAGAGCTCGGCGATCTCGTCGCCCAGGCGATCGACCTCCACGAGGCGCGGCGGCGTGGGTTGCCACATCTGGGAAATTCCGGTGGGCGTGTCGCCATGGGTGCGTCCTCCTTTCGGCTGGGACGACTCTACACCCCGCCTTCGGCCACGCCGGGAACGGCCCAGATCGCGCGATCGTGGAGCGCGGAATGATCTGTCGTCTCCGGCTTTGCGAACGCGCATCGGCTGCCTGATGCGGGGCGCTCGGACCGCATTCCATCAGCCGATCAGAGCAGTGGCGCGGCCGGATGGTGAAACCTGTCAAGAGGAAAAGAAGATGCTCGGCGAGGCGCGCCGCCGGCAAGGCCCTCAGCGCGGAGCCGCCGCGCGCCACCGCGCCACCGCGCGCTCCATGTCGGGCGGCAGGGGCGCCCGGCATTCCGTGTACTCGCCGGTCGCCGGGTGTGTGAAGCCGAGCACGGCCGCGTGGAGCATCGGACGGCCCAGTGTCGGATCGGCCGGAGTCGCGCCATAGCTGGCGTCGCCGAGGACCGCGTGACCGATCGAGGCCAGGTGCACGCGAATCTGATGCATGCGGCCGGTGCGGGGCCGCGCCTCGACCAGGGTCGCGTCGGGCCCGAGGCGCTCGGCCACGCGCACCTCCGTCACCGCCCGTCGCGGAGCCGCCGAGCGCGTCGACGCCCGGCGCCGATCGCGCGTGTCGCGTCCCAGCCCCTGGTCGATCAGCCCGCCCCGCCGGAGCGCGCCGGCCACCAGCGCCAGGTACACGCGGTGGACGGAGTGGGCGCGGAACTGGCGCGAGAGATCGCGGTGGGCCGCGTCGGTCTTTGCGATCACGAGGACCCCGCTCGTGCCCTTGTCGAGGCGATGGACGAGGCCGGGCCGGGCGCGACGCCCGTCGCCGGTCTCCCGGGGCCCGGCGCCGTCACCGTGGCCGACGTGGTGCACCAGCGCGTTGAGCAGGGTGCCCGTCCAGTGGCCGGGGCCGGGGTGCATCACGAGGCCGGGCGGCTTGTCGACCACCAGGAGCGCCGCGTCCTCGTGGAGCACGCGCAGCGCGAGGGGCTCGGGCTCGACCGGCGGGGGCTCGCGAACCGCCACGTGGCAGGTGATCACGTCGCCGGGGCGGATCAGGCGGGCGGGCTTCGTCCGGCGGCCGTTGACGGTGATCAGTCCGCCGTCGATCCACCGCCGGGCAGACGCCCGCGACAGGTGCGCGGTCTGCGCGCTCACGAAGACATCGAGGCGGCGTGGGGCTTGCCCGGCGGCCACCGTCGTCACGCGCTGCATCGTGCATGCGATCTTTACAGAACTTCACCTCGCGGACAATCGCGGTTCACCCGGCGCGCGCAGGCTGGCTCCAATCGGGACGCCTGACGGCATCCCCGGAAAAGGAGATCAGCCATGACCGACACGACTCGGACGGACAAGCCGCGCCGACGCTTCCTCCGGCGCACCGCCATCATCGCCGTCATCGCTACCGCGGCCGGCGGGATCGGCCTGACGGCCCTGGCCTACGGACAAGGGCCGGGCGGCTGGCACCGCGGCGGCTTCATGCACCACGGCGGCTTCAGGGGGGCCCACCTCGACCCGGCCCGGCTGGACGAGCACCTCGATCGGATGCTCAAGCACCTCTACGTCGAAGTGGACGCCACCGACGCCCAGAAGCAGCAGCTCGCCCCGATCGTGAAGGCGGCCGCCCGTGATCTGCTGCCCTTGCGGGACCGGATGCACGACGCCCGGCGGCAGGCGGTGGCGCTCCTGTCCGAGCCCGCCATCGACCGGGCCGCGCTCGAGGCCCTGCGGGCCGGCCAGCTCCAGGCGGCGGAGCAGGCGTCGCGCCGTGTCACCCAGGCGCTCGCCGACGTGGCCGACGTGCTCACGCCCGAGCAGCGGAAGCAGCTCGCCGAGCGAGCGGCGCGCTGGCACGGGCACCACGGGTAGACTGGGGGTGTGGCGGCCCCCATCCTGCTGATCGAGGACGACCGCCGCCTCGCCGAGATGCTCTCCACATATCTCGGCGAGGCGGGGTTCTCCGTGTCGGTCGCGGGGGACGGGAGGTCCGGGCTCGCGCGCCTGGCCGCCGAGCCCTTCGACGCGCTCGTGCTCGACCTCATGCTGCCGGACATGGACGGCCTCGAGGTGTGCCGGCGGCTCCGGGCGCTCTCCGATATCCCGGTGCTCATGCTGACCGCGCGGGGAGACGCGATGGACCGCGTCGTCGGGCTCGAGATCGGCGCCGACGACTACCTGCCCAAGCCCTTCGAGCCCCGGGAGCTGCTGGCCCGCCTGCGCGCGGTCCTGCGCCGGCGGGATCGGACCCGGCCCTGCAATGTCCTCCGCTTCGGGCGGCTCGAGATCGATCGGGACGCGCGGTGCGTGCGCGTGGATGGGGCCGAGCGGGCCCTCACCGGTCATCAGTTCAGGCTCCTGGTGGCGCTGGCGGAGCGGGCGGGGCGCGTGCTCTCGCGCGACACGTTGATGGAGCTGGTCAAGGGCGAGGAGCTCGAGGCCTTCGACCGCTCGATCGACGTCCACGTCTCGCGCATCCGCGCGGCCATCGAGGACAACCCGAAGCGGCCGCGCCGGCTCCTCACCGTGCGCGGCGCCGGCTACGTGCTGGCCCGACAGCAGGACTGATGCGCCGACTGTACCTGCGCATCTATCTGGCCGTCCTGGTCAGCCTGGTGGCCTTCGCGCTGGTCGCGGGCGCCCACTGGCGTCATCTGGGCGACGGCCGCGGCTACGCCTTCCAGGTCGCGGGCGTGCTCGCCCAGAACGTGCTGCCGCCCGCCGATGCGCCCGCGCCCGAGCAGCAGGCCGCGCTGGAGCGCCTCGCCGCGAATCTCCGTGCCGACGTCGCGCTGTTCAGCGCCGATCGCACCCCGCTGGCCGCCGTCGGCGGGCGGCTGCCGGCGCCCGACCCGGGTCGGGCTCGAGGGGGATGGCTCCGGGCGTGGGGCCCGCCGGCGGGGGTGATCCAGCTGCGCGACGGCCGGTGGCTCGTGGGCCGCGTGCGCCCCGAGCACCGGCCGACCGGGGCCCCGCTGTTCTTCACCCTCGTGTTCCTGGCGCTCGCGGTCGGGGTCGGCGCCTATCCGGTGGTCCGGCGATTGACGAAGCGGCTGGAGCGCCTGCAGGCGGGGGTCGAGTCACTCGGCGCCGGGAACCTCTCGGCCCGGGTGCGGGTGGAAGGCCGGGACGAGGTGGCTCGCCTCGCCGAGAGCTTCAACCGCGCCGCGGCCCGTATCGAGGAGCTGGTGGGCGCGCACAAGAGCCTCCTCGCCAATGCCTCGCACGAGCTGCGCACCCCGCTCACCCGCATCCGCATGGCGGTGGAGCTGCTGAAGACGGACGCCGACCGCGGGCGGTGGTGGCGGCGCGCCACCACGCGCACGGTCGACCTGGAGCGGGACATCGCGGAGCTCGACGCGCTGATCGAGGAGATCCTGCTCGCCAGCCGGCTCGACGCGGTGGCCACGCTGGACGTGGACGAGGACGTGGATCTGCTCGGGCTCGCGAGCGAGGAGTGCGCGCGCTACGAGCACGCCGCGCTCGAGGGCCGGCCGGTGACGGTGCGCGGCGACCCCCGCCTGCTACGGCGGATGATCCGCAACCTGCTGGAGAACGCGCGGCGCCACGGCACCCCGCCGATCGACGTGCGCGTGCGGGAGGCCGACGGCGCCGTCGAGCTCACCGTGTGCGACCGCGGCCCCGGCATTCCCGATGCCGAGCGCGAGGACGTGTTCCGGCCCTTCCGCCCGGTCGGCGGCCCGGACGCGAGCGGCGGGGCCGGGCTCGGGCTCGCCCTGGTGCGGCAGATCGCGCGGCGCCACGGGGGGGATGCGCGCTATCTGGGCCGCATCCAGGCGAGGAGCTGCTTCGTCGTGAACCTGCCGCGCGTCGCTGGCGCTACCCGCCCAGCATCATCGCCGCCGCCTTCTCCGCGATCATGATGGTCGGCGCGTTGGTGTTGCCGCCGACGAGCGTGGGCATGACGGAGGCGTCCACCACCCGCAGCGCGTCGAGCCCCGTGGACCCGGAGCGCCGGATCGACCACCGCCAGCTCGTCGGTGCCCATCTTGCAGGTGCCGACCGGATGGAAGACGGTGCCCGACGCCCGGTCGCGCACGTAGGTGGCGATCTCGGCGTCGGTACGCGCCTCGCGGCCGGGGCCCAACTCTCGCCCCAGGATGTCGCCGAGCGGCTTGGCGCGGAAGGTCTCCCGCAGCATCTGGATGCCCGCGACGAGCTGGGGCAGGTCAGACGGCGCGCTCAGATAGGCCGGATCGATCAGCGGCTGATCGAGCGGATCGGTGGAGGCCAGCGTGATCTGCCCGCGGCTGGCCGGCCGGTTGACGTAGAACGCGACGGTGATGCCGTGGCAGTAGGGCTGGAAGGCCTCGAGCGGCGCCTCGGTGAGGCAGTACGGCAGGAAGAACCCCTGGAGGTTGGGCGGGCCGCTCGAGCCGCCGGTTCGGAGAAAGGCGCCCGCCTCCGCGATGTTCGAGGTGAAGAGCCCCTGGCCGGTGGCCTCGTACTCGGCCTGAACCGCCGCGAGCTGCTCGGGCGTGGCCCCGTAGAGCGAGAACGGCACCGTGATCTCGTTGCGGAGGAAGGTGCCGAGATGATCCTGCAGGTTCTGACCGACGCCGGGTAGATCCGCGACCACGCGGACGCCGACGGCGCGGAGATGCTCGGCGGGGCCGATCCCGGACAGCATGAGGAGCTGCGGGGAGTTGATGCTGCCGCCGCAGAGCACCACGTCGCGCGACGCGTCGGCCAGCGCCGACTGCCCGCGACAGACGTACTCGACGCCGACCGCGCGGCGCCCCGCCACCCGGATGCGACAAGTCAGCGCGTTGGTGATGACGGTCAGATTCGGGCGCCCCAGGGCCGGCCGCAGGAACGCGCTGGCGGTGCTCCAGCGCCGCCCGTCCTTCTGGGTGAGCTGGTAGAAGCCGCGGGCACGCCGGTCTCCTGCGCGGCCGCCACGAACATCTCGGAGAGCGGATGCCGGAACCGGTGGTCGGCCACGTTGAGCGGGCCGCCGCGGCCGTGAAACCGGTCCTCCAGCCGCTCGTTGTGCTCCGACTTCCGGAAGAACGGCAGCACCTCCTCGTAGCTCCAGCCCTTGTTGCCGAGCCGGGCCCAGTGGTCGTAGTCCGCGGCGTGGCCCCGGATGTAGATCATGTAGTTGATCGAGCTGGACCCGCCGAGCGTCCGCCCCCGCGGCCACGCGAAGCGCCGGAGATTGCAGTGCGGCTGCGGCACGGTGCGGTACCGCCAGTCGAACGGGCCGTCCGGGAGGAAGCCCATCATCGCGGGCGTGTGGATGAAGGGCGAGGTGTCCGGTCCGCCGGCCTCCAGCAGCAAGACCTGCACGGCGGGGTCGGCCGACAGGCGATTCGCGAGAACGCAGCCGGCGGAGCCGGCGCCCACGATCACGTAGTCGTACACGGTGGGCCCTCCTCGGCGCGACGGAGGTTACTTCAGCTCGACCGTCTTGACGTAGACCCCCGGCGAGCCGGGCGCGTGCTTCATGTGCTTCCGCATCTGCTCGTTCACCGGCGCGGCGTCGCGCTGGGCCATCCAGGCGGCGCTCTCCGAGACCTTGGGGTGCTCGAACTCGTAGAGGGTGAGATAGGTGGGGCTGCCCTCTACCGCGCGGTAGCGCCGGCCGCGGATCACGCCGGGGACCTTCTCGTAGTTGGGCACGTAGACCGTGTTGTACCAGTCGTTGAACTCGCGATCGACCGCGGGCGGCACGTCCATGCGCCCGATCTGGAGCACCGGCGCCATCGGGGCACCCGCCACGCCGGGCGTCAGCGCCTTCGGATGAATCATGGCATAGACATTTCTGATGAACGTCGTGGCGATGGTTCCGGGGCCGGACCGCTTCGTCCACTCGGTGGGATTGGCCTGGACCTTCTTGTAGGCCGGGGTCTCGAGCACCGCCGCGCTCTCCAGCTCGTAGTACGCGAGGTGCTTCGGCCCGCCCTTCACGGCCTCGTACCGGGCCCCGCCGAGGAAGCCGGGGATGGCCATGCGCTCCGGCAGATGCTCCTCGTTGTACCAGCGGTTGAAGTCGTCTTCCTTGTCGGCCGGCACGTCCGCCCACACCATCAGAAGTCCGGTGCCTTTCCTGGCCATGGCGCCCTCCCTTGCGGCAAGGGTATATCACAGAGTGGCCGCCTCGTCCTGTCCCCGCCCCCAGAGAACCGCGACCGCGGCAACCCCCTCCAGCGCCACCAGGCACCAGAGCGCGGTCTGGTAGCTCCCGAGCAGATCGTGTAGCAGCCCCATCAGGCCCGGGCCGAGGGCGACGCCGGCCTGCGTCGCCGCGCCGACCAGGCCGAACACGGTGCCGAACGAGCGCTGGCCGAACTCCTCGCGGGCGAGCAGTGGCGGGAACGTGATGAGGTTGCCCACGCCCAGGCCGAAGACGAGGCTGGCGGCCACCAGCACGGCGGGCGACGGCCACGCGGCCATCACCGCCAGCGCCGCGCCCTGGGCGCCGATGTTGACGGCGGAGAGCTTGCGCAGATCCACGCGGTCCGAGAGCAGGCCGAGCGCGATGCGGCCGAGCAGCGCGGCCACCGTGGTGGCGCTCACGGTCAGCGCGGCGTGGCT
The DNA here is from genome assembly GCA_035524955.1 of Candidatus Limnocylindria bacterium. Taxonomy (GTDB): domain Bacteria; phylum Methylomirabilota; class Methylomirabilia; order Rokubacteriales; family CSP1-6; genus CAMLFJ01. The sequence goes on from DATLFG010000040.1 coordinate 17,993, forward strand.
CTCGCCGAGGTAGGGCTCGAGCACGCTGATCTGGTGGACGAGGAAGCCGACCTGGGCGGCCAGGGCCAGCGCGAAGGGGATCATCAGCGTCCAGAGCAACGGCACGCGCAGCACCTCCTGCCGCGTCCACACCTTCGCTTCCCGTCCCCCGCCCGGGCCCGTGGACGCGCCGTCGCGCCCCAGCTCGACGGCCACCTGGGCGGGGGATGGTCGCCCGCGGATCACGAGCCAAACGAGGGGGAGGCCGATCGCGAGCAGGGCCAGGCTCACGGCCGTCGTGGCGAACCGGAAGCCGTGCCGCTGCGCCAGCGCGACCAGGATCGGCACCAGGACCATGCCGCCCACGCTGGCACCGGTCAGGGCCAGGGTCATCGCGAGACCCTGGCGGCGGCCGAACCAGGGCAGCAGCGTGCTGCTGAGGCCGGTGGAGCTCAGACAGGACCACGACGTGGCCATGACCACGTAGACCGCGAAGAGCTGCCAGGGCGCCGTGATCACGCCGAGGAGGGCCACCGCCGCGGCCATGGTGACGACGCCGTAGGTGAGGACGCCGCGCGGGCCGTGACGGTCGATGAGGCCGCCGACCACGACCAGGCACCCGGCGCTGAGCGCGTAGTAGACCGTCACCGCCACCGAGATGAGGCCGGCCGACCAGCCGTGCAGGCGGCTCAGGGCATGGAGATAGACGCCGAGGCCGTAGAAGCCGAGGCCCCAGGAGAAGGTCGCGAGGATGCCGCAAGCGATGACGACGGCCCAGCCGCGATAGAAGGGCACCGTACGGTTATACCCCCTCACCCTGCCCTCTCCCCACAGGGGAGAGGGTGAATCGGAGGAGAGGGTAGGGTATGCTTCTGGCCGAACCCCCGAGCGAGGAGACCGCCCGTGAAGCTCGACGTGTCCATGCTGACCCACGATCTCAAGACCATTCCCGACTACGCCCGGAAGGTCGAGGCGATGGGCTACGACTGCCTCTGGTCGTCGGAGACCCAGCACGATCCGTACCTGCCGGTGGCCGTCGCCGCGACGTGCACGTCGCGGATCAAGCTCGGCACCAACATCGCGACGGTGTTCTCGCGCAGCCCGATGATCACCGCGCACATCGCCTGGGACCTGCAGAAGGCCTCGGCCGGGCGCTTCACGCTCGGGCTCGGCACCCAGGTGAAGGCGCACAACGAGCGGCGCTTCTCGGTGAAGTTCGAATCGCCCGGCCCCAAGATGGGAGAGGCCATCCGGGCCATCCGCGCCATCTGGGACTGCTGGCAGCACGGCAGTCCGCTCAACTTCAAGGGGCGGTTCTACACCTTCGACGTGATGACGCCGTTCTTCAACCCGGGGCCCATCGATCACCCGAAGATCCCGATCTACATCGCGGCGGTGAACCCGCTCATGTGCCGCATCGCGGGCGAGCTCTGCGACGGCATGCACGTGCACCCGTTCAACTCGCCCAAGTACCTCCGCGAGATCGTCCATCCCGCCGTCGAGGAGGGGTTGAAGCGCTCCGGGCGCTCCCGCCGGGACTTCACCTACGCGACGGCGACGTTCGTGGTCGTCGGCGACACCGAGAAGGAGCGGGCCGCGCAGGCCCAGACCGTCAAGCAGCAGATCGCCTTCTACGGCTCCACGCGCACCTACCAGCCGGTGCTGGCCGCGCACGGCTGGGAGGACGTCACCGGCAAGCTCCACCGCAAGTCGGTCGAGGGCGACTGGAAGGGCATGGCCGACCTCATCACCGACGAGATGCTCGACACCTACGCGGTGACCGCGACCTACGACAACCTGCACGCGACGATCGTGGAGCGCTACCGGGGCCTGCTGGATCGCACCGGGCTCTACCAGCCGTACCAGCCGAACCTGGACGATCCGCGCCTGCCCGCGATGGTGCGGGCGTTCAATGGCTAGAAGCCGGGATGAGGAGCTGACGCGATGACCGACAAGGTGCAGGTGGAGATCAAGGGGGATGTCGCCACCATCACGCTGAACAAGCCCGAGCGGCTGAACGCGCTCGACAACGAGATGTGGCACGGCATCGGCGAGGCCTGCCGGGTCGTGGACGCGGCGCCCGACGTGCGCGTGGCCGTCCTGATGGGCGCGGGCGGCTGCTTCTGCGCGGGCCTCGACGTGAAGGCGGGCTCGACGCTCAGCACCACGCTGGAGGACCTGTCGCCGGGCCAGGCGCTGGCCCGCATCCGCCGGCACCTGGCGGGGCACCAGGCGTCCTTCTCCGCGGTGGAGGCGCTCCGCGTCCCGGTCATCGGCGGCATCCAGCGCGCCTGCATGGGCGCGGGCCTCGAGCTGGCGCTCTGCTGCGACGTGCGCCTGGCCGCCGAGGGCACGCTCTTCTCGATCCCGGAAGTCCAGCTCGGCCTCGTGCCCGACATGGGCGGCACGCAGCGGCTGCCGCGCACGGTCGGCATCGGGCGAGCGAAGGAGCTGATCTACTCCGCCCGGCGCTTCGACGCCGCGGAGGCGCTGCGGATCGGGCTCGTGCAGGCGGTGTATCCCGCGGGCGAGCTCCCGGCGCGGGTGGCCGAGCTGGCCGCGGCGATCGCGGCCAACGCGCCGCTCGCGGTGCAGGCGGCCAAGCGCGCGATCAACGGCACCTTCTACGGCGACCTGGGCGCGTGGCTCGACTGGGAGACCGCGCAGGCCTCGGGCCCGCTGCTCTCCGACGACCGCAAGGCCGGCCTCGAGGCCGCCGCCGAGCGCAAGCGCGCCAACTTCACGGGCAGATAGTCTCCGGAGGATCTCATGGCGGATCTCTACGACCTGGGTGACAAGCCCCCGCTCGGCGACGTGCCGAAGCGGATGCACGCGTTCGCGGTGCGGCAGAGCCGGTTCGGCCCGCCGCGCGAGGCGTGGAAGCGCGAGGTGCTCCCCACGCCCACCATCGGCCCCGACGAGGTGCTGATCTACGTGATGGCCTCCGGCATCAACTACAACAACGTGTGGGCCGCGCTGGGCCAGCCCCTCGACGTCATCGCGGAGCGCCAGAAGCTCGGCGAGCCGGAGGACTTCCACGCGGGCGGCAGCGACTGCTCGGGCATCGTGTGGGCCACCGGCCGAGACGTGAAGGGCGTCGAGGTCGGCGACGAGGTCGTCGTCCACAGCGGCTGGTGGCGGCCCGACGATCCGTGGGTGCTCACCGGCAAGGACCCGATGCTGGCCGAGTCCACCCGCATCTGGGGCTACCAGACCAACTACGGCAGCTACGGCCAGTTCGCCCGCGCCCAGGCGCACCAGTGCATTCCGAAGCCGAAGCGTCTCACCTGGGAGGCGTCGGGCTGCTTCCTCCTCTGCGCCTCCACCGCCTATCGCATGCTGATGGGCTGGGAGCCGCACATCGTCGAGCCGGGCGACGTGGTGCTGGTCTGGGGCGCCACCGGCGGCCTCGGCAGCCTCGCGCTCGAGATCGTCCGCGCCCGGGGCGGCCGCGCCGTCGCGGTGGTCTCGGACGACGCCAAGAAGAAGTTCTGCATGGATCACGGCGCGGTCGGGGTCATCAACCGCTCGCAGTTCGATCACTGGGGGCCGATGCCCGACACCAGGGACGCCAAGGCCTACGGCAACTGGGCCAAGGGCGCGCGGGCCTTCGGCAAGGCCATCTGGGACGCGCTGGGTGAGCGCACCAGCCCGAGACTCGTGTTCGAGCACCCCGGCGAGGCCACCCTGCCCACCTCCGAGTTCGTCTGCGCCACCGGCGGCATGATCGTGATCTGTGCGGGCACCACCGGCTACAACGTCACGCTCGACCTGCGCTACCACTGGATGCGCCAGAAGCGCTTCCAGGGCAGCCACCTCTCCAACGACGACCAGGCGCTGGCGGTGACGTCCCTCGTGGACGCGGGCAAGGTCGACCCGTGTCTATCGCACACGTATGCCTACGACGAGCTGCCCGAGTGCCACCAGCTCATGCTCGACAACAAGCATCCCTACGGCAACATGGCGGTGCTGGTGAACGCGCCGAAGGCGGGACTCGGCGCCTCTTGAAGGCGCTCGCGTTCGCCGAGCACGGCGGGCTCGACACGCTCCGGTACCAGGACGTCGCGGACCCGACGATCGGCGCGGGCGACGTCCTGGTCCGCGTGCGCGCGGTGGCGCTGAACCACCTCGACCTCTTCGTCCGCGAGGGCCTGCCCGGCCTCACCCTGCCGCTGCCGTTCTGGACGGGCTGCGACATCGCGGGCGACGTGGCCCAGGTGGGCGCGGCGGTGCGGGACGTCGCGGTGGGCGATCGCGTCGCGGTGAACCCGAATCTCTCGTGCGGCCGTTGCGAGCACTGCGTGCGCGGCGAGCACAGCATGTGCGTGACGTACCGCATCCTGGGCGAGCACACCCCCGGCGGGCTCGCCGAGTACGTGAAGGTGGACGGACGCCACGTCCTCCCGCTCCCCGACGCGATCCGCTACGAGGACGCGGCGGCCTTCATCCTCGTGAACATGACCGCCTGGCGCATGCTGGTCACCCGGGCGCGGCTGCGCGCGGGCGAAGATCTCCTGATCCTGGGGGTGGGTGGCGGGGTCTCGTCCACCGCGGTGCAGATCGGCAAGCTCTGCGGCGCGCGGGTGTGGGTCACCTCGTCCAGCGACGACAAGCTCGAGCGGGCGCGGGCGCTGGGTGCGGACGAGGGCATCAACCACGCGAAGGAGGACTGGGTGAAGGTGATCGGCCAGAAGACGGGCCGGCGCGGCGTGGACGTGATCCTGGAGAACGTGGGGGCCGCCACCTGGAAGGGCGCGATCCGCACCGTGGCCAAGGGCGGGCGCATCGTCACCTGCGGGGCCACCTCGGGCCCGATCGCCGAGACCGATATCCGCCTCGTGTTCTGGAAGCAGCTCTCGATCATCGGCTCCACGATGTCGAACGACGCCGAGTTCAACACGGTCATGGGCCAGCTCTTCGGGGGGCGGCTCCGGGCCATCGTGGACACGGTGATGCCGCTCGAGGACGGCGTCGAGGCGCAGCGGCGCCTCGCGGAGGGCAAGCAGTTCGGCAAGATCGTCCTCACCCCCTGAGCTTCCGCCTGGTCGTCGTCGCGGACTGGTCGGCGGCCTCGACGCGGGGTCCGGTCCGCCCGGCGCGAGACCGCTGCTGGGTCGCGTGGGGCCGCGCCGGGGAGCGGCGTCCGGCGCCGCGCTACTTCCGCACCCGGCCCGCGGCGGAGGCCTTCATCCTCGGCCTGCTCCTGGGCGAGCCCGGGGCCGCGCTCGTCGGCTTCGACTTCGCGTTCGGGTATCCGGCCGAGGCGGGGATGCCCGGCGGCCGCGCGCTCTGCGCCCGGCTGGCCGCGCTGATCCGTGACGAGCCCGACGGCGCGAACAATCGCTTCGAGGTCGCCGGCGCCCTGAACCGCGAGATCCAGGCCGCGTTGGACGGGGGCTTCGACGGGCCGTTCTGGGGCCATCCCTCCGGGCACCGGTATCCGCACCTGAGCGCGACGCGGCCGCGTCCCTTCCCGCCGCGCGTCCGCGAGGGCCGGCTCGTCGAGCGGCGGCTCGCGTCACGGCGCATCCAGAGCCCGTGGAAGCTCTTCACGCGCGCGGCGGTCGGCTCGCAGACCCTGGTCGGCCTGCCCGCCGTCCATCGCCTGCTCACGGACGCGGTCCTGGCGCCGCGCGCCCGGCTCTGGCCGTTCGAGACCGCGTGGGACGCGGCGGTCGGCGGCGACGGCATCGTGATCGCCGAGCTCTGGCCGAGCCTGGTGGACTGCCGCGACCAGCCGTATCCGGTCAAGGACGCCCGCCAGGTCGCCGCGGTCCGCGACTGGGCGCTGGACGCGCCCGATGCGCTGGCGCGATCCCTGGCCCGCCCGCCCGGTCTCACCGATGCGGAGGAGCGCGCCGCCCGGGAGATCGAGGGCTGGATCGTCGGACATGTATGAATGTAAGACCTGACCCCATGATCCTGATCACCGCGGGCGTGACCGGGATCGTCACGTCGGTGACGATGATCGGGCCGCTCCTGGTGGACATCTCGCGGGACCTGGGGATCTCGCTGGGCCAGGCGGGACTGCTGGCCGCGGCGGCCGGGGTACCGCAGGCGCTGTTCTCGCCGTTCTCGGGCTTGCTGTCGGATCGGCTGGGGCGCAAGCCGATGATCGTCACCGCGTTCGTCGGCGTGGCGGCGCTGAGCATCGGCGCCGCGCTGGCGCCGAGCTTCGCGGCACTCGCGGTGGCGCGTTTCCTGGCCGGACTGCTGGGGTCGCTCGCGCCCACCAGCCTCATGGCCTCGGTGGGCGACCTCTTCCCGGCCGAGCGCCGCGCCCGCGCCATGGGTTGGTTCAACATGGGCTTCAGCTTCGCGGCCATCGGTGGTGTGCCGGTCATGGGCGCGGTCGGCGGCGCGCTTGGCTGGCGCTGGGCCTTCGCGGCCATCGGCCTCGTGATGCTGCTGCTCGCGGGGTGCGTCTGGCGCTGGTTCCCACGCATCCCGCCGATGTCCTCCGGCACCAGCGTGATGGCCACCTACCGGGCGGTCTGGGGCGTGCCGCGTCTGCTGAACCTGCTCGGCGCCAACCTCATGGAGCGCTCGCTCTTCGCCATGGTGGTGATCTTCCTCCCCGCCTTCGTCATGCTGAGCTTTCACCTGAGCGCGGTGGGCGTGGCGCCCGTACTGGTCCTGGTCGCCATCGGCGCGATCGGGGGCAACGTGCTGGGCGGCCGTCTCGGGGATCGCTTCAACAGGCCCGGGATCTTCGTGATCGCCCAGCTCATCAGCGCGGGCCTCGGCCTGGCCCTCTTCGGCGCGGGGCTCCCCTTCGCGCCGGTCGTGGCGCTCGCCACGCTCCTCACCCTCTGCAACGCGGCGAGCCGCCCGGCGTTCCTGGCCTACGGCTCCGATCTGGCGCCCCGCCAGCGCGGCGCGCTCTTCGGGCTGATCGCGCTCACCAACCAGAGCGGCCTCGTGATCGGCTCCGCGGTAGGCGCCGCCGCCATCGGGGGCGGCGGCCACCTGGGCATGGCGCTGGCCGCGCTGGCCCAGGGCGTGCTCGCAGCCGGGCTGGCCCTGCCGCTACTCAGGCGGCCCCGCGGTGAAGCCGCCTGAGCGACGGGCCATCTCGCCTCCTATCGCTTGAGCAGCAGGGCCAGGCCGCTGGTCAGGAGCAGGACCCGGATCACGAGCTGAAAACGTGTGCGGCGAGAGCCCGGTCTGGATGCGCCCGCCCGCGTAGAGCCCGACCCCCGCGATCGGGATGGCGGCCAGCAGATAGCCGAGGGTCTGGCGGTGGTAGAGGCCGGCGGCCACGAAGGCGGCCAGCCGCACCCCACCGTCGATCAGGAAATTCATGGCGAAGGTGGCCCGGAACACGCTCCGGCCGAGCCCGCGCAGGTTGAGGTAGATCACGTAGAAGGGCCCGCCCGTGCCGAACAGCGTGCCGACCAGCCCGCCCAGGAGTCCGCAGTAGGTCGCGGCCACCCGTGAGCCGCGCAGCTCAGGCAGCGGCAGCATCTGGTAGATCGCGTAGACGATGACGAACCCGCCCAGGATCCGGGCGAGGAGCGATGTCGGCACCGCGTGGAGCAGCCAGAGCCCCGCCGCGACGCCGACCACCATGAACAGGATGAGCACGAGCTGCTCGCCCCAGGCCACCTGATCCACGTTCTTGATGCCCTGGCTGGCCGAGCCCATGTAGTCGAGCGCCACCACGATCGGCACCACGAGGGTGACCGGCCACATGAGCGTCAGCAGGGGCACCGCGATGAGCCCGGAGCCGAAGCCCGCCATGCCCCGAACCCAGTATGCGAGGAGCACCACCAGCCCGGAGTAGACCGCGGTCTCGAGGGTCAACGGACCGCACGACGCTCAGGCGGCGGGGCTACCCTCGAGGTGCCAGGTGCCCTCGTCGCGGTTCCAGAGCCGGAGCATGTGTCGTCCCTGCCCCGGCCCCGCGTCCTTGAAGGCGGTCCGGCTGTGCGCGAACTGGCGGTTGTTCAGGTATTGAAGCTGGCCCTTCTCGATGCGGAACTCGACCCAGTTGGCGGGATCGTCCACGATCTCCCGCATCACCTCGAGGGCCTGGACGCCCTCGTCGTCGAGCTCCTCGCCCGCCATCTTCGAGCCGTTGCGGATGTAGTCCTCGTAGTAGCGCGAGGCCAGCGTGCCGCGCTCGAACTCGAAGATGGGCCGGCGGCTCACGCGCGGGGCGTCCGGCGCATGCTCACCCTGGCGATCCCAGGGAAACGGCCGGTAGAGGCGCGCGAGCAGATCGGGCCGGCGGCGGCGCAGCTCGTGGTGCACGGTGACGAGGCTCACGAAGCGGCTCAGGCCGCCCGCCATCGCCGACTCGAGGCAGAAGAGACCCACGAAGGCGGGCGCCTTCCAGAGCCAGCCGCCGTCGGTGTGGAAGGGCTGGCCCAGATTGGTCACGGAGCGGCGCACGCCATAGCCCAGCGCCTGCCCGGAATCCTTGACGTCGTAGAGGCGCGTGCCGTCGACCTTCTGCGCGACCACCTGGCCGAGCATCGCGGCCAGCAGCCAGCCGATGGCCAGGTTCTCGGCGTGGCGGTAGCGCTCGACCGGGAACCGATCCACCACCGCGAGGCCGGTATCGGTCTCGAGCTTGGCCCGCACCGCAGCCATGACGGCGGCGCAGGCGCGGAGAGAGAAGTCCGCGGGGTCGAGCGTGTCCACCGGGCGGGGCGTGACCCGCACCGCGGCGGCCACCTCGTCGAGCTCGGCCACGCAGTCGGCGGGCAGCGGGATCAGCCATCGGGCGGGCGCGATGCTCGCGCGGGTCCAGGCCTTCTCGCGCTCGACGTCCTCGGGGGCGATCTGGAGGGATGGCTGATCGACTCGCATCGGCACGGCCTCCTCGAGCGATGATGGACCGCGAGTGTAGCAGGGCGCCCCAGGCTAGTACCAGCGGGGGTCGCCGGGGAGGACCGGCACGGGCTTGCCGTCCACCCGCAGCACGCGCGGGCGGATGGTGGGCACCGTGCGGCCCCGCAGCGCGCCCAGGATCTCGTCCGCCTGCATGCCGCCGCTCTGAACGAGCTCGAGATTCTTGATGGTGGGCAGGCGCAGCGTGATCTCCTTGCGCCGGAAGGCGTCCATGGCTTCGGGCGGCGTCAGCCAGCGCATGGCCACGATCTCGTGCCCGTCCACCACCGGGTCCTGCGCCGGGGCCACCGCGGCGAAGAATCGGGTGTCGAAGCGGAGCGGCTGCTCCTCGGGAGTGATCCAGTGCGCGAAGTAGGTCAGCCGGTCGGTGGCGAGCGCGAGGCCCTCCGCGCGCAGCATGGTGAAGAAGGCCGGATTGGCGGACTGGCAGGCCGCGCGGTACGCCTCGAACCGCTCGCGGTTCTCCGGCGTGAAGCGCACCGGCTCGCCCTGCCGGTCGTACGCCAGGAGCATGCCCACCTCCTCGAAGGCCTCGCGGATGGCGCCCACCCAGTACCCGAGCGCCTGCCGGGGCGGCAGGTCGCCTCCGAGCCGGGCGCTCGCCTCCTCCGGGCTGAGCCCGCGCACGAAGCGCTCGACGTCGTCGGGGATGTCGTCGGCCTCGACCTTGCCGCCCGCGAAGACGTAGTCCCCGGCCGCGAACTTGCTCTTGCTGTGTCGCTGGATCATCAGGATCTCGGCCGGGCCCGCGGGCCGGTCGCGCAGCAGGACGAGGGTGGCGGCGGGCGATGGGATCGCGGGCGGGTTCATGGCGCATTCTGACACGGGCGGGGGCGCCGGAAAAAGGCCTTGTGGAGCCCCGGAGGCGATGCGAAACTCGGCGACGTGCAAGAGCACCGGCGGTACACACGGGTGGCGGCGACGTGGCCGGTCACCGTCCGGATCGGGGACCACGTCCTCCGTCTGCAGACCGTGAACCTGAGTGCCCACGGCGTCAAGGTCGGGCTGGACGCCGCGCTTCCCCCGGTCGGCGCGTCCGCGCAGCTCCGCCTCGAGCCCCCCGGCGCTCCGGCGGTTGACGTCGAAGCGATCGTGTGGCGCGCCGACGACGACGGCGCCGCGTTCTTCTTCATCGGGACCGGCGACGACGCCGGGTCCCGCTCCGCCGTCACGTCGCACGCCGAATAGCCGCACTCCGGCCCCCAGAGGAGACCCGCATGGGCGCAGAAGCCAGGATCAAGGAGCTCGGGATCACGCTCCCCGACCCCCCCAAGCCGATGGGGAACTACATCCCCGCGGTCCGCGTCGGCAACCTGCTCTTCCTGTCCGGTCACGGGCCGATCCGCGTCGCGGACCAGCCGCTCACGCGCGGCAAGGTCGGCCGCGACATGTCCACCGAGGAGGCCTACAAGGTGGCCCGCGAGGTCGGCATCAACCTGCTGGGCTCCGCCCGCGCGACGCTCGGCAGCCTCGACAAGGTGAAGCGGGTCGTCAAGGTCCTGGGCATGGTGAACGCGGTCGAGAGCTTCGGCGAGCAGCCGAAGGTCATCAACGGGTTCTCCGATCTGATGGTGGAGGTGTTCGGCGAGAACGGTCGTCACGCGCGGTCGGCGGTCGGTATGGGCTCGCTCCCCGCGGGCATCCCGGTCGAGATCGAGATGATCCTCGAGCTCAACGCGTCCGCCGCCCCGGCCGCCCGGAAGAAGCCCGCCCGCGCGGCGCGCCCAGCGAAGAGACCGACCAAGCGTCGGCGTTAGGGTTCCCCCGAGGCCCCCTCCGACCAAAGCAGGGGCGGCAGGAGCCGCAGCGCTTCCGCGATCCGCGGCCCGTACCAGGAGAGCAGCTTGCCGTCCACCAGGTGGATGCGCCCGTCCCGCACCGCGGGCAGCTCCGGATACGGCGCGAAATCGGCCTGATGCACGTGCCGGAAGCGGTAGGGCTCGTCCGGGAGCAGGATCACCTCCGCGTTCGCGGCCGCGACCTCGTCCAGGGTGATCTCCGGATACCGCTTCGCGGCGGCCCCGAAGACGTTGAGCCCCCCCGACACCGCCAGCATGTCGTGGATGTAGGTGTCGGCGTTGATCGTCATGTACGGCTTCCGCCAGATCGGGCAGAACACGCGCCGCGGCCGCCGCCCCGCCGCGGCGGCCCGCACCTCGTCGTGGCGCGCCCGCAGGGCCGCCTCCAGCTCGCGCGCCGCCGACCCCGCCTCGAGCAGTTCGCCGAGCTCGCCCACCAGCCGGATGCCCTCGGCGACCGTCCGCGGATAGGTGACGTGGACCCGGATGCCCCAGGCCCGGAGCGTCTCCACGTGCTCGCGCACGTTCTCCTCGACGTTGGCGATGACCAGATCGGCGCCCAGCTCACGGATCAGCTCGAGCTTCGGGTTCTTCTCCCCGCCGATCCGGGTCTTGGTCGCGACCCCCTCGGGCGGCTCGGTGCAGTAGATCGTGCAGCCGACGACGCGATCGCCCGCGCCGATCGCGAAGAGGGTCTCGGTGATGCTGGGGATGAGCGAGACGATGCGCCGGGCCGGCACCGGCGCGGCCTACAGCTTGGCGGCCTGCTCGGACAGGCGCTCCACGAGCACGATCAGCCCCTTCATGTGCTCGCGCAGCGCGGCCTCGGCCTTCCGCGCGGCCTCCCCCTGCCCGGCCTCGACGGCGTCCTCGAAGGCGGTGACCGCGATTCCGAACTCTCTCAGCAGTCGGCGCGTGCTGTCTTGCGGCATGCGGCTAGGATATCATGCGCGCAATCACGACATGGTCGGCGCCGTCGATCGTCTCTACCGCGTGCTCTATCGCGGCGTGCTGGCCCGCATGCCGGAGCGCGCGGCGATCGCGATCGGCCAGTGGGGCCTCCGGCACGTGCCGCTCGATCGTCTCGCCCTCTTCCGCCACGACGACCCGCGCCTGGCGATCACGCTGGGCGGCGTGAGGCTGGGGAACCCGCTGATCCTCTCGTCCATGTACTACGACACCACCATCCTGCGCCGCGCCATGGGCCTGGGCTGGGGCGCGGTGACCGCGAAGAGCATCACGCCGGGCCCGCGGCCGGGACACCCCGAGCCGAACCTCGTGCGCATCGAGACCGCGGAGGGGCCCGGGCTCGTCAACTGCAACGGCTTCAAGAATCCCGGCCTCGAAGCCTATCGCGCGGCGCTGGCCGGGCTGCCGCACCGGGTCCCGCTCATCGTGGCGGCGGCGGGCGAGTCGGCCGAGGACTACGTGCGCGTGGTCGAGGGCCTCCAGGAGTTCGGCGATCTCGTCGAGATCAACATCTCGTCTCCGAACACCCGGCTGGTCTACGGCTGGTCCACCCGGCCCCACGAGCTGAAGGACGTCTTCCGGGCCGTCAGGGGGGCCACCCGCAAGCCGGTGATCGTCAAGATCTCGCCGGATTTCCGCGAGACCAACGAGGAGATCACGATCCCGGCCGCGCTCGATGCCGGCATCACCATCGTCAACTACGGCAACACCCGGCGCGTCGAGGAGTCCCGCCTCTCGCAGGGCGCGGGCGGGCTCTCCGGACCCGCCCTGTTCGCCACCACGCTCGAGAACGTGCGCCGGGTGCGCGAGCGCTTCGGCGACCGCCTCGAGCTCATCGCCACCGGAGGCATCGACAGCGCCGAGAAGGCTCGCCGGGCCCTCGCGGCGGGCGCGACCGCGTGCGGGATCTTCACCGGATTCATCACGCGGGGGCCGCTGCTGGCGCGCCGCATCCTGGACGGCCTGGCAACCGCGGAAAAATAACCCACAGGTTATCCACTTATCCACAGCGATCCACAATCACGGAAAACGCACGCTCCGACGCGGTTCGAGAGGGGGGCCTCGAAAAAGTGACGCTCTGATCGTCCACCGCCACGAGGCCCTTCATCGCGCGCAGCATTCACGCAGTGAGACGGCGCCGCGCGCGCCGAATCGCGCATGAGTCGCGGCCAAACGAAGCCTTGACACGACCGGGACCGGTTCTTAAGGTGGTCGGGCGCTCGGCGCCCCACGCATTCGCGGTCGTGGCAACGTGCACATCGTCAGGAGGAGAGGATCACGTATGGAGGCCAGCCGGAAGCCACTGGCGAAGGTCGAGGGCAGGAAGCGGATGCGGCTCAGCGGACTCACGGTGGCATGGCGGGGCACCCCGAGCCTCGACGACTGGGTGGCCTACATCGTGACGGGCACGAAGTCGAAGAAGCTGATCCTGGCCGACCACGCCTCCGAGCGGAAGGTGAAGGGCCTCCTCACCCGCATCCAGAGCCTCTCGAAGAAGGAGGTCGAGAAGCTGGCGAAGGGCTAGTCCCCCTTCGCCAGGGCCCCGCGCTGGGCGAGGCTGATGAACCGCTCCCGGCCGATGATGACGTGGTCGTGGATCCGCATGTCGAGCAACTCGGCGCACTCCACGAGCTGCCGGGTGAGCCGCAGGTCCTCCCGGCTGGGCGTCGGATCACCGCTCGGATGGTTGTGCAGGAGGATGAGCGACGCGGCCGACTCCAGGATGGCCGGCTTGAAGACCTCGCGCGGGTGGACCAGGCTGGCCGAGAGCGTGCCCTCCGACACGACGACGTCGCGGAGCAGGCCGTTCTGGGCGTCGAGCAGGGCCACGCGAAACACCTCCTTCTTGAGATCCTCCATCAGCGGCCCGTAGCGGGCGAAGACCTGCTCCGGGCTGCCCAGCACCACGCGGCCGTGGCCATTGCGGGACCGCAGCCGCCGGGTGATCTCGAAGGCCGCGGCCAGCCGCGCCGCTTTCACCGGTCCCACCCCGCGGATGGCGCCGAGCTCGGCCACTCCGCGCCCGGCCAGCCCCGACAGCGACGCGTAGCGGTTCAGCAGATCGCGCGCCATGTCCATCGCGCTGAGCCCGGCGAGCCCGCTGCCGAGCTGGATCGCCAGTAGCTCGGCGTCGGCCAGGGAGTCCGGCCCCTTGTGATAGAGCCGCTCACGGGGCCGGTCCTCGGCCGGCCACCGCCCGATCCCGTTGGCCGCGGCGCCCATGGTCCTCGCGTAGCATGCCGGCGCGCGCGCGGTCAATGCGCCGGATCGGATACGGGCTCCTCGATCCGGATCGCGCGCGGCTCGTCGCCGAGCCCGCTGATGCTCACGTGGATCGTGCGGGCGGGCAGGAGCGAGGCCAGCTTGTCGGCCCATTCGATGACGGTCACGCCGTCGCCGTCCAGGATCTCCTCGAGCCCCAGGTCCACCAGCTCGGTGAGGCTACCGGTGCGATAGGCGTCGAGGTGGTAGACCGGCACCCGGCCGCGGTACTGGTTGATCAGCACGAAGGTCGGGCTCGTCACGTCGGTGGTGACGCCGAGCCCGCGCGCGAGCCCCTGGAGAAAGCAGGTCTTCCCCGCTCCCAGCTCGCCGGTGCAGGCCACCACCGCGCCCGGGGCGAGCCGCGCGCCCAGGCGCTCGCCGATCGCCCGCGTCTCCTCCGGGCTCCGCGAGACGAGCGGCTCCGTCGCGCTCACGCCGCGCCCCCGGCGAGCGCGCGGAGCGCCGCGGGCAGGCTCTCGATGATGTCGCCCGCGAGCATGCCGTACTCGCCCCGCTCGCGCACCGCCACGTCGGCCGCGAGGCCGTGCACGTAGCAGCCCGCCCGCAGCGCGGCGACGGGCTCGATCGCCCGGGCGAGGAGCGCGCCGACGATTCCGATGAGCACGTCGCCCGAGCCGCCCTTGGCCATGCCGGGATTGCCGGTCGGGTTGATCGCCACGTGACCGTCCGGGCCGGCGATCACGGTGTGGGCGCCCTTCAGGGCGATCGCCACGCCGTGCTCGCGCGCGAACGCGCGGGCCACCTCGATGCGATCGGCCTGCACCGCCGCGATCGTGGTGCCCAGCATGCGCGCCATCTCGCCGGGATGCGGGGTGAGCGCGCGCGGGCCCGCCGCGTGGCGCAGCAGATCGAGGTGGCCGGCGAGCGCGCTCAGCGCGTCGGCGTCCACCACCATCGGCCCCTCCAGCTCGCGGATCAGCCCCCGCGCCAGCTCCTGCGCCTCCGGATCGAGCGACAGCCCGGGACCGATGGCGACCGCGTCCATGCGTCGCGCCAGCTCCAGGAGGCGGTCCTTGGCCTTGAGGCCCAGACTTTGCGCGGCGGTCTCGGGCAGCGCCTCGGTCATGTACTCGGGCGCCTGCGCCGCCACCATGGGCTGCTGGGAGGCGGGCGCGGCGATCGTGCAGAGGCCGACGCCGCTCCGCAGCGCGGCGCGGCCGGCGAGCACCGCGGCGCCCGTCTTGCCGAGCGAGCCCGCGACGACCAGCAGGTGGCCGAAGCGGCCCTTGTGGGCGTCCCGGTCGCGCGGCGGAAAGGACGGGCGCACGTCGGCGATCTCGAGCCGCCAGGTGGTGATGCCCCGGCGCGCCTCCTCGGCGGGCACGCCGATGTCGCCGATCTCGACGGTGCCGGCCTGCGCGGCCGCCGGCGCGAGCAGGAGGCTCCGCTTGAGCCCCGCGAAGGTGACGGTGCGCCAGGCCTTCACGGTCGGCCCCAGCAAGGCGCCGCGATCGGAGTCGAGCCCGGAGGGCAGGTCGAGCGCGACGACCGGCACGCCGTTCGCGCCGGCCTGATTGAGCGCCTCGATCGCGGCGGCCACCGGGCCACGCGCGGCGCCGCTGACGCCGGTGCCGAGCAGGGCGTCCACGATGATATCGGCGCCGCCGAGCCCGCGCGCGAGCCCGCGCGGATCCGCGATCTCCTCGACGCGACCACGCCAGCGCCCGAGCGCATCCGCCGCGTCGCCCCGCACCTCGGCGCGCCGGCCCACCAGGACCACGCGCACCGCGGCGCCGCGGGCCTTGAGTCGCCGCGCGACCACGAAGCCGTCGCCGCCGTTGTTGCCCTTGCCACACACGACGACCACCGTCTTGCCGCGGATCGGCGCGAGCCAGCGGGCGATGAGCGCGGCCGCGCCGGTGCCCGCCCGGTCCATGAGGCGAGGGCCGGGGATGCCGAGCTCCCGGACGGCGCGCGCGTCGAGCGCCCGCATCTCCTCGGCGGTGAAGACGGGCAGCACGGGCGTCAGCGCGGAGGCGGCAGGAGCAGGGCCGTCGACTGGATGAGGAAGTCGGCGAGGACCATCGTGTAGGCCTCCCGGTGGGTGGTCCGGGCCACGCGCGGCAGCTCGATGTGCAGCGCGAGCGGCGTCTGGGCCAGGATCCCCGACCGCTTGGCCGCGGCGGCCGTGTACTCGACGGGGTCGAGCGCTTCGACCCACACCTCGAGGCGCGGCACGTCGCCCTCCGGGGGCACGCGGCTGTCGCGGATCAGCTCCAGCAGCGTCTTGAGTCGCCAGGCCCCCTCGCGGCTCACCCCCACCGTGGCGATCTCCACGCGGCCCGCGCTCTCCTGGCGGCTGTTGCCGTGCACCTCCACGTAGAACCGGAGCGCGCCCTGGGCCGCCTCGGTCACGTGCCGGCGATAGGCCTGGTAGACCTGGCGCGCCGCCGCGGTCTCCACCTCGAGGCGCGCGGCGACGCCGGGCACGCTCTCGGTCGGACGATTGACGTTGTAGCGGCGACCCTCGCCATCGAGGTTGGCCCGGCCGGTGGCGACGACCAGGCTGAAGCCCGTGAGCTTTGCGAGCTCGCGCCCCAGCACGTCCGTGGCGGTGTCGGAGCTGCCGTGGGGGGCCGCGATGACCAGACCGGGGCGGCCCTTCTCGACGTGGACGCCCCCTCGTGGGATCTCGGCCGAATCCTTCCCGGTGATCAGCCCCGCGCAGCCCTGGACGAGCAGGGCGAGGCCGACCACGAGACTACCGAGGCCTCGCCTCGTCATCGGGGCCGTCGCCGATCAGCAGGGCCTGCGCCATCGCGTACTCGCCGTCGTGGGTCAGCGAGAGCAGCACCTGACGGCCGCCCCGGGCGAGGGCGATGGCGCGGCAGCGGCCGTGGAGCGTCATGGTGGGGGCCTGGCCCCGCTCACGACCGACCTCGAGCTCGCGCCAGCTCACGCCCATGGTGAGCCCGGTGCCGAGTGCTTTCAACGTGGCTTCCTTGGCCGCGAAGCGGGCCGCGAAGTGCGGGATGGGATCGCGGCGCCGCCGGCAGTACGCAATCTCTTGCTCGGTGAAGACCCGTTGAAGGAAGCGCGCGTCCCACCGCGCCACCACGCGGCGCATCCGCGGCATCTGGGTGAGGTCCACCCCGATGCCCAGCACGCGGCTCATGCCCCGATGGCCCGGCGGATGATGCCGGCCAGCTCCTCAGCCATATGCTCGATCCGCGCCTGCTCCTCTCCCTCGATCATCACGCGCAGGAGCGACTCGGTGCCGGAGTAGCGCAGCAGGATCCGCCCCGCCCCGTTCATCTCCGCCTCGAGCCCCTGCACCCGCTCCGCGAGGTCGGGAATGGAGTCGACCGGCGGCTTGGTCTTCACCCGCACGTTGACGAGCACCTGTGGGAACTTCACCAGGCACTGGGCCAGCTCGCCCAGCGTGGCACCGCTCTCCCGCATGACCCCGATGAGCTGCAGCGCGGAGACGATGCCGTCCCCGGTGGTGGCGTGATCGAGGAAGAGCAGGTGGCCCGACTGCTCGCCGCCCAGGTTGGCGCCGGTGCGCAGCATCTCCTCCAGCACGTACCGGTCCCCGACCGAGACCTTGGCGAGGCCGATCCCGGCCTTCGTCAGCGTCCGGTCGAGGGCGAGATTGGCCATGACGGTGGTGACCACCGTGCCGCCCTTGAGCTGCCCGCGCGCGGCGAGATGACGCCCGCAGATGGCCAGCGCGTAGTCGCCGTCCCGGATCTGGCCCGTCTCGTCCACCGAGATGAGCCGGTCCCCGTCGCCGTCGAAGGCGAGCCCGAGCTGGGCCCGCGAGCGCAGGACCTCCTTCTGCAGGCCCTCCGGATGCATCGCCCCCACGCCGCGGTTGATGTTCTGGCCGTCGGGGCTCGCGTTCAGCACGCGCACGTCGGCGCCCAGACGGCGGAAGACCTCGGGCGCCACCCGATAGGTCGCGCCGTGCGCGCAGTCGAGCACGATGCGCAGATCACGCAGGTCGTGCGGGCAGCTCGCGCGCGCGTGCGCGATGTAGTCGGCCTCGGCCGCCTCGTGGACGACGAGCCGGCCGATGTCCACCCCGGTCGGCCACGGCGCGGTGTCGGGGCCGTCCAGGCGCCCCTCGATCTCCTCCTCCCAGGCGTCCGGGAACTTGGAGCCCTCCGAGGAGAAGATCTTGATGCCGTTGTCCTCGAAGGAGTTGTGCGAGGCCGAGAGCACCACCCCCCCGTGGGCCTCGAGCCGGCGGGTGAGGTACGCGATCGCGGGGGTCGGCAGCACGCCGACCGCGTAGACGTCGCCGCCCGCGGAGAGCGCGCCCGAGACCAGCGCGCCCTCGAGCATGGGGCCGGAGAGGCGCGTGTCCCGCCCGACGACCAGGCGCGTCTTCTTGGTGGGGTCGTGCTGGATCAGGGTCGCGACGAGCTGCCGCCCGAGGCGGAAGGCCAGCTCGGTGGTCAGCGGGGGCTTGTTGGCGAGGCCCCGGATGCCGTCGGTGCCGAAGAGGCGGCTCACGAGCGGACGGATCCGAGAATCAGGCGGACGTGGGAGGGATTGATCCGTACCACCGTGATGCCGGCCGGCACCGTGATCTGCTCGGGAAGGACGCGCACCGTCACCTCGCCGGCCTTCGAGCCGGCCAGGTTGAGCCGGGCCTTCACGCGGTCGGTCCCGAGACGCGACAGCGTCCCGCGCAGGCCGTGGAGCTGCACGTCCACGCTGCCCGGCCGGTCCCCCTTCACCTCGAGCCCGGCCGGAATATTGTCGAGCTCGAGCGGCGCCGCCATGATGAGGTCGGACTTCTCGGAGGCCACGACGAAGGCCCAGAGCACCATGGAGACACCCAGGGCGAGCAGCTTCAGCTCCCAGTGCCGCGTGAGCACGCTCATTTGCGGAGCCACCCTCGGGCCGGCTCCCACCACGCGCTCCGACGCGCCTCCGTCGCCTCCTCCAGGGAAAAGAGCTCGGCCAGGCGGCGGCGGAGCGCGTCGAGATCGAGCGGCGACTCCATCTGGCCGTCCACCGCGAGCGAGATGCGCCCGGCCTCCTCGGACACGATCAGCACCACCGCGTCGGTCTCCTCGGCCAGGCCCAGACCGGCCCGGTGCCGCGTGCCCATGTTCCGGCCGAGCTGGGTATTGCGCGACAGCGGCAGGAAGCAGCCGGCCGCGGCCACCCGGTCGCCGCGGATGAAGGCGGCGCCGTCGTGCAGGGGCGAGTACGGCAGGAACAGGCTCAGGAGCAGATCGGCGGAGACCATCGCGTCGAGCGGCACCCCGAGCTCCGCGTAGTTGCGCAATCCGGTGCTGCGCTCGAGCACGATGAGGGCGCCGATGCGCTTGCTGGCCAGCGCGTCGGCCGCCTTGACGACCTCGTCGATGAGGTGGCCGCGCTCCTCGCGCGCCCCGAGGGCCATCCCCTGGAAGAGCCGGCTCTCGCCGAGCTGCGTGAGGGCCCGCCGCAGCTCGGGCTGGAAGAGCACGATCAGGGCGAGCACCCAGAACGACCAGAAATTGTCGAGCAGCCAGGTCGTGCTGAAGAGATCGAAGTGGCGCGCCACGAACGACGCGACCATGAGGCCGGCGAGGCCCAGGAGCATCTGGACCGCGCGCGTCTCCTTGAACATCACGAAGACGCGGTAGAGGACGATGGCCACGACCACGATGTCGATCGCGTCGCGGAGCCGGAACGTCTGGAGCGCCGGCCACATGGGGGCTACCGGAACCGGCCGGCGCCGCGGATGGCCTGGGCCACGCGGACCGCCTGGACCGTCTCGGCCACGTCGTGGGCCCGGATCACGTGGGCTCCCCCCAGCACCGCCGCCGCGGCCGCCGCCAGCGAGCCCGGGAGCCGCTCCGCCGGATCACCGACCCCGGCCACCGCCCCGATGAACGATTTGCGGGAGACGCCGACGTGGAGCGGGCGGCCGAGGCCGCGCAGCGCCGGGAGGCCTGCCAGCACGCGGCAGTCCCAGTCGGGCCAGGCCACGCCGGCGCCGCGGAAGAAACCGATGCCGGGGTCCACCAGGATGCGCTCGTCGGGGAGCCCGGCGCCGCGCGCGATGGCCAGGCCGCGCTCGAGCGCGGCGCGGACCATGGCCATGGGCTCCCCGGCGGCGGGCGAAGCGGCGGGCCCGGCCATGAGCACGAGCGCGGCCCCCGCTTCGGCGGTCAGCCGCGCCAGGGCCGGATCGCCTGCCAGGCCCGTCACGTCGTTGATGATGCGCGCCCCGGCCTCGAGCGCGGCCCGGGCGGGCCCCACGCGGCTCACGTCGGCCGACACGGGGAGGTCGAGCTTGGTGGTGAGCAGCCCCACCGCCCAGTGGAGCCGGTCGGCCTCCAGAGCCTCCGGGATCCGGGCCTCCAGGTAGGGCGCGGTGGACATGGCCCCCACGTCGAGCCAGGCCGCCCCCGCCCGGGCCATGGCCTCCCCGGCCTGGAGCAGCCGGTCGGCGTCCACGACCACCGACCCGGAGTAGAAGGACTCCGGGCTCACATTGAGCGCCCCCACGACGGCCACATCCAGGCCGTCGCCCACCGACACTCCTGCCACGATCGCGCGGTTCATAGGGAGATTGCTCCACGACTAACTTATCATCGCGCCGGGCGGAGACGGGAGACGGAATTTGGCAGGCAACCGGCTGACATTCGAATGTCGGGGATTCCGGGCGAGGGCATACACACGAACCCGCCCCCTTGATCTAATGCGGGGCCCAGAAATGGCCCCCGCACTCCCCCCGTCGGCGGACAGCCCGTGCGCGGCGGACAGCCCGCGTGGCTCCGTCAGGCGGGGGTCGGGGCCTCGTGCAGCGGCGGCACGCGCAGGATGCGCGCGATCTCTTCGCCGTCGAGCGACTCGCGCTCGAGCAGCGCCCGCGCGAGCGCGTGCAGCTTCTCGAGGTTCGTCTCGATCATGTGCCGGGCGCGGTTGGCGCACTCCATCACGATCCGCTTGATCTCGGAGTCGATGAGGACCGCGGTCTCCTCGCTGAAGTCCTTGGGGCGGGCCACCTCGCGGCCGAGGAAGATGTGCTCCTCGCCCTTGCCAAAGGTGAGCGGGCCCATCCGATCGGACATGCCCCACTCGCAGACCATCTTGCGGGCCATATCGGTCGCCTTCTCGAGATCGTCCCCCGCGCCGGTGGTCTGCTGCTGGAATACGATCTCCTCGGCGGCGCGGCCGCCCAGCAGGATCGTGATGCGGTTGACCAGGTAGTCGCGCGAGTAATTGTACTTGTCGTCGGCGGGCAGCTGCTGGGTGAGGCCCAGCGCCCGGCCGCGCGGGATAATCGTGACCTTGTGAAGCGGATCGGCCCCGGGGAGCAGGTCGGCCACCAGGGCGTGGCCCGCCTCGTGGTACGCGATCGTCTTCTTCTCGGTCTCCGAGATGATCATCGAACGCCGCTCCGCCCCCATCAGCACCTTGTCCTTGGCGTTCTCGAAATCGATCATCTCGACGACCTTCTTGTCCTGGCGCGCGGCCAGCAGGGCCGCCTCGTTCACCAGGTTGGCCAGGTCGGCCCCGGAGAAGCCGGGCGTCCCGCGCGCGAGGACCTTGAGGTCCACCTTGGGCGCGAGCGGGATCCGCCGCGCGTGGACCTTGAGGATCTCCTCGCGCCCCTTCACGTCGGGCCGCGCCACCACCACCTGGCGGTCGAAGCGCCCGGGCCGCAGCAGCGCCGGGTCCAGCACGTCGGGCCGATTGGTGGCCGCGATGAGGATGACGCCCTCGTTGGTCTCGAAGCCGTCCATCTCGACCAGGAGCTGGTTCAGGGTCTGCTCGCGCTCGTCGTGCCCGCCGCCCAGGCCCGCGCCCCGATGCCGGCCGACCGCGTCGATCTCGTCCATGAAGATGATGCAGGGCGCGTGCTTCTTGCCCTGCTCGAAGAGATCGCGCACGCGCGAGGCGCCCACGCCCACGAACATCTCGACGAAGTCCGAGCCGGAGATCGAGAAGAACGGCACGTTGGCCTCACCCGCGATGGCCTTGGCCAGCAGGGTCTTGCCGGTGCCGGGAGGGCCCACCAGGAGCACGCCCTTGGGGATCTTGCCCCCGAGCTTCTGGAACTTGGGCGGATCCTTCAGGAACTCGATGATCTCGCGCAGCTCTTCCTTGGCCTCGTCGACGCCCGCCACGTCCTGGAACGTGACCTTGTTCTGCTTCTCCGAGATCAGCCGGGCCCGGGCCTTGCCGAAGGACAGGGCCTTGGCGCCCCCGCCCTGCATCTGGCGCATGAAGAAGATCCAGACGCCGATGAACAGGAGCATGGGGACCCACTGCAGCACGACGGCCAGCCACGAGTTGGTGTCGGCGGGCTTGACGTCGATCTTGACCCCCCGATCCTTGAGGGACTTGACCAGGTCGGGGTAGTCGGCGGTGTAGGTACGGAACGACGAGCCGTCGCTCAACCGGCCGGAGACGTTGTTGCCCTTGAGCGTGACCTCACGAACCTCCCCGGTCTCCACCTTCTTCAAGAAGTCCGAAAAGACGATCTCCCCCCGGGGCGACTGGTTCTGCTGGAAGAGCTGGAACAGGAGGATGACGATGAGTCCGATCACCATCCAGAGGGCGAGGTTCTTGTAGAACGGATTCATGCCCGGGATCATATCATAGCCGCGAGGGGGGCGCCGGGCCCCCGAGGGCGATCACGCCGGCGCCAGCGGCTCCAGGACCGCCAGATCGGGGAGCTCGCGGTGGCGGCCATCGTAGTCGAGGCCGTAGCCCACCACGAACTCGTCCGGGATCACGAAGCCCACGTAGTCCACGTCCACGTCCACCTCCCGGCGCGAGACCTTGTCGAGCAGCCCGCAGAGGGCCAGGCTCCTGGGATGCCGGGTCGCCAGGTTGCGGCGCAGGTAGCTGATGGTCCGCCCCGAGTCGATGACGTCCTCCACGATGATCACGTCCCGGCCCTCGATGGACAGCGACAGGTCGGCGGTGAGGCGCACCACGCCCGAGGATCGGGTCCCCGAGCCGTAGGAGGACACCGCCATGAAGTCCATCGCGGCGGGCAGCGAGATGGCCCGCAGGAGATCGGCCGTGAAGACCACCGCCCCCTTGAGCACACCTACCAGCACCGGGGCCCGGCCCGCATAATCGCGGCCGATGGCCTCCCCCAGCTCGGTCACACGGGCCGCGATCTCGTCGCGGGAGATCAGGATGCGCCCGATGCGCCGATCCACGGCGGCCGAGGCCTATCGGGGCGTGACGAAGGTGGTCAGGGACCGCTGCGTGCGTAGGCGCTCGGCCGCCGAGGCCGCCTCCTCCCGGGTCGGGTAGGTGCCCACCCGGACCCGGTAGCGGGCCGCCCCGTCCTGTGCCGCCAGAGCGACCACGTACGCGTCCAGCCCGGCGCTCGCCAGCTGCCGCCGCGACTCATCGGCCTGGCGGCGATTCTTGTACGCACCGACCTGGATGGTCCAGGGACCCTCGGCGGCGGGCCCACTGCCGGCGGTCTTGCCGGGACGGGGTGGGAGGGAGGGGGGCTCGGCGATTGGACGTGCGGGCGCCGGCTTGGGCGCGTCCGTGAACGAGGGCGCGGGCGGCAGCGGGCTCACGGCCGGGATCTTGACCGAGACCGGCTTGGCCTCGGCCTTGGCCGGCGTGCCGGGTCCGTCGAGCGGCTCGGTCAGCGTCTTGTAGAAGGTGAGCTTCTCGGTCGACTCGGGCGCGCGATCGGCCATGGTCTCGGCCGCGATGCCGCTGCGGCGCGGGGCCGCGGCCGGCTTCCGGGCGGACTCGGTCACGCTCGCGATCACCGCGGCCGACTGGCGTGCCCACTGCCGCCCGACCAGGAGACCGAGCGCGAAGGTGAGCCCCAGGATCACCAGCACGGCGCCGGCGAGGGCCACCCACTGGGCGCCGCCCGGCCCGCCCCCGCCCCGCCGCCGCGCGGTCGATGCCATGTCAGTCGCGCTCGTCGCCGCGGCTCATGCTGGCGGGAGCCGAGACGCCCAGCAGATCGAGGCCGTTCCGGACGACCTGGGCCACCGCGGCGCAGAGGCCGAGGCGGGCGAGGGTCGTCGCGCGGTCGGGCGTGATCACGCGATGGGCCTTGTAGTACGGATGAAAGACCCCGGCCAGCTCGCTGAGGTAGTAGGCCACCCGGTGCGGCTCGCGGGCCCGCGCCGCGCCCGCCACCAGCTCCGGATACTGCAGCAGCCGCTTGATGAGGCTCTGCTCCTCGTCGAGCGCGAGGGGGGTGAAGTCCACCTCCGCCCAGGGCGGCACCGGCACCCCCTGCTCCGCCGCGGTCCGGAAGAGGCTGGCCACGCGCGCGTGCGCGTACTGCACGTAGAACACCGGGTTGTCGGCGGACTGCCGCGTGGCCACCGCGAGGTCGAACTCGAGCGGGCTGTCGTGCCGTCGCGTCAGGAACGTGAAGCGCGCCGCGTCGCGGCCGACCTCCTCCAGCAGCTCTTCCATCAGCACGAACTCGCCGCGACGCTTGGACATCCGCACCGGCTGGCCCTCGCGCAGCAGGGTCACGAGCTGGACGATGAGCACGTCGAAGCGCTCGGGCGGATGTCCCAGCGCCTGCATCGCGGCTCGCATCCGCTGGACGTAGCCGTGGTGATCCGGACCCAGGAAGTTGATGACGTGGTCGACCCGCTGGAACTTCTCGAAGTGGTGGAAGCCGATGTCCACCGCGAAGTAGGTCAGCTCCCCGTCCGACTTCCGCAGCACGCGGTCCTTGTCGTCGCCGAACGCGGTGGACCGGAACCAGAGCGCCCCGTCTTCCTCGTAGGTGTGGCCGGCCGCGATGAGCGCGTCGAGCGCGGCCTGGGGCCGGCCCGCGTCGCGCACGTCGCGCTGCTCGTGCGCCCACCGGTCAAACCGGGTGCCGTAGGCCTCGAGCACCCGCCGTTGGCTCTCCACGATCGCGTCGACCGCGAGGCGCCCGAGGCGCCCGATCCGCTCGGCGTCCGGCCGCGCGGCGAGCGCGCGCATGCCCTGCGGGTCCCGGCCGAGCCACTCCGCCACCATCTCGATCAGGTACTCGCCGGGGTACGCGTTCTCGGGCAGCTCCGCCGCCTCGCCGAGCGCCTGCCGCAGCCGCGCGTCCACCGAGCGCGCGAGCGCCAGGAACTGGTTGCCCGCGTCGTTGACGTAGTACTGCGACTCGACGTGGTAGCCCTGGCTCCGGAGGATGCGCGCGAGCGCGTCGCCCACCGCGGCCGCGCGCGCGTTGACGATCACGAGCGGCCCGGTGGGATTGGCCGAGACGAACTCGATGAGGACGCCGGCGCTCTGCCCGGCGTCGCACCGGCCGTAGTCCGCGCCCGCGGCCAGCACCCCGTGGAGACCCTCCGCGCACCAGCGCGGCGAGAGGAACACGTTCAGGAAGCCGGGGCCCGCGATCTCGAGGCGCTCGACGGCCTCCGTCTTCGGGAAGTTGGCCACCATCGCCTCCGCGATCGTGCGGGGCGGGCGGCGGGCTTCGCGCGCCAGCGCCATCGCGACATTGGTCGCATAGTCGCCGTGCCGCGCCTCACGCGGGATCTCCCATTGCACCTCGGTGGGTGCGGGCAACCCGGCGGCGTCGAGCGCGTGCCTCAATGCGTCCGTCAGATGATCGGTGATGTTCAAGGACAGCAAACGCCGCAGCGCACGGCGGCGCAAGGCGGCGATAGAGAATGATACCCCCCGGCCTTCCCGCGAGCGAAGAATTTTCGGACGCTTACGAGACGCCGAGGCCGCTCAGCAGCTGCGGATCGAGCGCGTCGGCCAGCGCCCAGTCCAGCACGTGCCGCCGGGGCCGCACGCGGAGCCCGCGACGCGCGAGGAGCCGGCAGAGGCCCGCGACCAGCACCGTCTTGCCGACATGCGAGCCGGTGCCTTGCAGCATGATGGCCCGGGCGCGCCGGCGGCTCACGGGCGCGCCCCCAGGGCGAGCACGGCCGCACCCACGCAGAGCGCGCCCGTCCAGCGCGCGACGCGCATCGCGCGATCGATCGAGGCCGGATCGGGCGGTGGGCCCTCCCCCAGGTGGTAATGGCCGCGCTTCTCGAGCGCGACGCCCAGCGCGCCGGCCATCGCCGCCATGGTCAGGCCGGCGTTCGGGCTCTCGGTGAGACGGCCGTCGCGCCGCAGCACGCGCGCCGCCCCCGCGGCCGATTGCCCCGCGAGCCACGCGCCCGCCACCAGCGCCGCCGCGGCCAGCCGCGCCGGCACGTAATTCAGGGCGTCGTCGGTGCGCGCGGCGGCGCGGCCGAGGTACTCGAGCTCGTCCCGCCGGTAGCCGATCATGGCGTCGGCGGTATTCACCGCGCGGTAGGCCCACGCCAGCGCCAGCCCGCCCGCGACCCCGCCCGAGAGCGCGCCGGCCGCGTAGAAGCAGAGTGGCGCCGCGATGCCGTCGGTGATGTTCTCGGCCAAGGACTCGACCGCGGCCGAGGCGACGGCGCCCTCGTCGAGCCCGGTCGTGTCGCGGCTCACGAGATGCCAGGCCACCTGGCGTCGGGCGCCATCGAGATCGCCCGCCACCAAATGCCCACGCACGATCTCCACCGCCGCGAAGAGCCCGCTGAACGAGAAGCTGCACTTGAGCAGCCACGCCTGGGCGAGCGGCGCGGCCGGGCCGGGCAGCTCGCCGAGGAGGGCCTGCGCCACCAGGGCCGCGCCCGCCGCGAGGCCGGTCACGATCAGGATGAGGAAGGTGCCGTAGAGCGCCAGGTCATCGGACGCGCCCGGCGCCCGACCGCGGGCGAGCGTGATGAGGCGCCCGAGCCACGCCACCGGATGCCAGCGATTGGGCGGCTCCCCCACGAGGAGATCCAGCGCCACCGCCAGCGCGAGCACCGTCATATCCGTCGACCCACAACTGGCGGGTCAGCTCATCGCAGCTCGTAGACGAGCGGGAGCCGGATGAGCAGGGGCCGGCGCGGCAGCGAGTCCGGGAACGGCACGGGCCCGAGGCGGCGGATGGTCTCGACCGCGGCGTCGTCCAGGACGCCGTGCGAGGAGGAGCGCGCGACCTGGACGTCGCGCACGCGGCCGGTGGCCTCGAGCCACACGTGGAGCT
This sequence comes from Candidatus Limnocylindria bacterium, assembly GCA_035524955.1. Classification (GTDB taxonomy): domain Bacteria; phylum Methylomirabilota; class Methylomirabilia; order Rokubacteriales; family CSP1-6; genus CAMLFJ01. The sequence goes on from DATLFG010000040.1 coordinate 44,855, forward strand.
CCACCGTGCCGCCGAGCCCCTGCCGTCGCGCCGCGAGCGGGTAGATCAGGCTCTCCGCGACACGTTGGCGGAAGCGCCGGAGGTACGGCCCGTACTCGGGCGGCGGCGCCCCGGAGCCGCCCGCCCCCGGCGTCGCGAGCGCGAGCGGCGAGCCGGATGCGCCGGCGCCCAGCCCCCGGTCGGCATCGCCGCGCGT
>DATLFG010000056.1:0-45527 GCA_035524955.1 Candidatus Limnocylindria bacterium
GAGCGGCAGGCTGATGGCCATGTGGGCCAGGATCAGGCCGGTGTAGGTGTTCCGCATCTGGAGCGCGGAGAAGAGGATGTAGAGCGGGATGGCCATCAGCATGGGCGGGAACATGTAGGAGAAGAGCGTGCCGAAGGCGAAGGTCTTCTTGCCCGGGAAGGCGAAGCGGGTGAGGCCGTAGCCGGCCAGGGTGGCCGCGATCACGTTCAGCACGATGGCGCCGACCGCCGCGATCAGGCTGTTGGCGAAGTAGCGGACGAACTCGGTGGCGAAGAGCAGCTCGCGGTAGTTGCTCAGCGAGAAGTCGAGGCGGAAGAACCGGTAGGGCGGCCGGAACAGGGCCTCCCTGGGCGTGAACGAGGTGAGCACCATCCAGTAGAACGGGAAGGCCACGAGCACCAGCACCACCAGCAGCAGCGCGAACGTGGCGGAGGCCTGCAGCCGGCTCATCGGCCCACCTCGATCTCCTTCGTGGGGTCGAACAGCTTGAAGTAGACGACCGCGCCCACCAGCAGCACCACGAACATCACGGTGCAGGCCGCCGCGGCCAGGCCGAAGTCGAACTCCTCGAAGGCCAGGCGGTAGGCGTAGAGCGGCAGCGTCTCGGTGGCCTTGAGCGGGCCGCCGTGGGTCACCAGCCAGATCGAGTCGAACTTGTTGAACATCCAGATGCCGCGCAGCAGCGCGATCACGATCAGGGTGGTGCGCAGGTTGGGCAGGGTCACGTCCCAGAAGGCGCGCAGCGTGCCGGCGCCCGAGACGGCGGCGGCCTCGTAGAGCTTGGGATTGATGGCCTGAAGGCGCGCCAGGATCAGCAGCGTGGCGAAGGAGCCGTACTGCCAGCCCGCCATGCCGATAACCGCCCACATGGCGGTGGCCAGGCCGCCGAAGAAGTTGATGGGCCGGGCGATCACGCCGGTCTGCATCAGGGCCTGGTTGACGACGCCGTACTCCTGCGAGAGGAGCCACTGGAAGATCAGTGCGACCACGATGGAAGGCAGCAGGTACGGGAGCACGAACAGGCTGCGGACCACGTTGAGGCCGCGGAAGGCGCGGTTCAGGAGGAGCGCGGCGACCAGGCCCCAGACGAGCTGAAGGGCGACGGCGCCCAGCGTGAAGACTACCGAGCGCCAGAAGGCGTTCCAGAGCTCGGGCTCTTCGAGGATGTAGCGGTAGTTGGCGAGGCCGATCCACTTCATGGTGGGGTTGAAGGCGGTTTTCTTGAAGAAGCTGAGCGCGACCGCGTAGGCGATGGGGAGGTACGCGATTACCAGGAGGAAGATGAGGGCGGGGGCGGTGGTGCCCAGGATCCAGACTCGTCGCTCTGTATTCCCGGTCACCGCCGCCCCCTTACCCTGCCCTCTCCCCGGAGGGGGGAGGGGGTGTTAGCCGGCACGCTTCATCTTCTTGCGGACCTGGGCGGCGGCTTCGTCCACCACCTGCTCGGACTTCATGCCCTTGATGTTGCGGGCGGCCAGCATCCAGCCGGCCAGGTTCTCGTTGTGGAAGAGGCCGATGTGCTGGTTGAGCTCCTTGCCGTCCCAGTAGTAGAGCGGCACGCCCTTGGTCCAGACGGAGTCGAGGAACTTCAGCACGTCCATCCGCTTCTGGATCACCGGGTGGTCCTGGTACTTGGCCGAGTTGAGCATCTGGCGGCTAGCCGGGATGATGTGCAGCGGCACCGCGTGGTACCAGCTGATGAGGTCGGGGTGCTTCATGAAGAAGGTGACGTACTTCTTGGCGCCCTCCACGTTGGCCTTCTCCAGGATGTGGAAGCCCTGGATCGAGAGGTAGTAGTGGTCGGTCAGCTTCTTCGGCAGCTCGAACGGCACGGTGGCGTCCGCGATCTTGGGGTTGTTGGCGATCACCTGGTCCAGCAGGCGCGAGCCCACGTACCAGGAGGACGCGGCCTTCTCGGTGAAGTAGGTGGACATGAGCTCGCCCCAGTTGTAGGTGCTGGCCTCGGGCGAGTACTTGTGCAGCTCGTTCAGGTAGTCGAGCGTCTCGATCGCGCGCTTCTTCTGGTTCCCCTTGTCGAGCACCACTTCGTATTCCTTCTTGCCCGCGTTCCACTCGAACCAGTGCACGTCGTTCTTCATGAACATAGTCTCGAGCAGGAGCGTCGAGGCGCCGGTCTCCGCCGAGGGCACGATGCAGCCGTACATGCTGGGCGGGTTGTTCAGCGCCTTGGCGGTCTTCAGGTAGTCGTCCCAGCTCTTCGGGGCCTCGAGCCCCTTCGCCTGGTAGAGATCCTTGCGATACCAGCCGTAGACGAACTGCTGGCTGGTCGGGACGGAGCGGTCCGCGCCCTTGAAGACCATGCGGAGGTTCTCGGCGGTGCCGCCGGTGGCCTTGATGACGTCGCCCACGTCGGCCAGCTGGTTCTCCATCGCCAGGTTCATGGCCTGCCCGGCGCCGTACCAGACGATCTCGGGCGGGGTGCCGGCCGCGATCAGCGTCGCCACGCGCTTGGCGATGTTCGCGAACCCGGGATACTCCATCACCACCTCGATCCCGGTCTCCTTCTTGAAGTCCGCGTTGATCTTGTCGTAGACCGCGATGGCTTTCGGGTTCGACTCCTCGGACACGAACAGCACCTTCTTCTTGTCCTGGCCCCGGGCGGTGCGCACCAGCACCTGCGGGGCCACCGCGGCCGCGCCCGCGACGGCGGCGCCCTTCACGAATGTCCGGCGATCGATGAACATGGGTCACTCTCCTCGTGGTGATGCGGGTGGGGCAGCCAGCGCGCGCGCCTTGAGCGCCGCGCGATCGATCTTGTTGGTTCCGGCCAAGGGCAGCTCGGGCACCAGGAACACGCGCCGGGGATGCTGATAGGCGGGGCCGTGGGCCAGCGCCCAGTCCTTGACGGCCTGCTCGGTGAGGCCGGCGCGCGCGCGCGCGACCACGAAGGCCACCGGCACCTGGCCCTTCAGCGCGTGATCCACCGGCAGCACCGCGGCCTGCAGCACGTCCGGGTGGCGCTCCAGCGTGCCCTCCACGTCGCCCGGGTAAACGTTCTCGCCGCCGCAGACGAACATGTCGTCGGTGCGGCCCACGAAGTAGTAGAAGCCGTCGGCGTCGCGGCGACAGACGTCGCTGGTGTCGAACCAGCCGTCCTTCAGCCGGCGCGCCGTCTCCTCGGGCAGGTTGTGGTAGGCCGCCATCACGCCCGGGTTGCGGGTGAGCAGCACGCCCTCGTCGGGCCCGGGATCGAGGCGGATCTCGCAGCCTTCCAGCGGGTAACCGATGGACGTCGAGGGCCTGAGTAAGCCGTTTGGATGATTCGCGAACATCACCGGGCCCGCCTCGGTCACGCCGTAGCCGTTGGTGGCCGCCGCGTTCGGGAACGCGCGGTGGAGCGCCTCGAAGAGCGCGGGCGACGCGGGCGCGGAGCCCACGCCGATGAAGCGCACGCTGCTCTTGTCGGTCGACGCGAGCGCCGGGTCGTTCAGGATCAGGTGGAACATGGTCGGCACGCCCGAGAGGCGCGTGACCCGGTAGCGGCCGATGGACTCCACGTACAGGCGCTGGTCGAAGCGGGCCAGCAGCACGAGCGAGGCGCCGGCGGCCATGCCGACCTTGGTCCACACGAGCGCGTTCTTGTGGTAGAGCGGGGCGGCGACGAGGATGCGGTCGGCGGGGATCATGCGGCGGGCCTGGACGAGCGCGCCGATCTGCCAGGCCTGGCCGGCGTGGGTGAGCAGCACACCCTTGGGGCGGCCGGTGGAGCCGGAGGTGTAGGGCTGGAGGCAGATGTCTCCGGGCGCGGGCTCGACGGCGGCGAACGGGCCGGGCTTCAGGAACTCCGCGTAGTCGGCGTCGAAGTCAACGGTCGGGACGTCGGGGGCAACCTTGCGGTGCGGCGCGTCCACGAACAGCAGGGACAGGTTGGCGTCGTTCGCGATGAACGCGAGGGCCTCCGCGGGGAGCTTGATGTTCAGCGGCACCGGGATGGCGCCGGCGCGCATCGTGCCGTAGAGCGCGGCGATGTACTCCGTGCGGTTGAGGGCGAGGATGCCCACGCGGTCGCCACGGGTCACGCCGCGGGCGACGAGGCCGGCGGCTACTGCGTCGCAGGCGGCGTCGAGGTCGGCGTAGGTGATCTCGCGCGGGGTGTCCGGCCTTGAGAGATCGACTATGGCGGTTTGCTTGGACCACCCCTCACCCTGCCCTCTCCCCAGAGGGGAGAGGGTGGAACCGACGTTGGTGGTCACGGGGTGACGATGACCTTGCCGAAGACTTCGCGGTCCTGGAGGAGGCGCATGGCCTCGGCGGAGTCGGCCAGGGGAAGGACGCGGTCGATGATGGGCTTGATGGAGCCGCGCTCGACCTCGAGCAGCAGCGCCTCGAGGTCGCTGCGCATCCAGCCGTTGGCGCCGATGATGTTGACCTCGCGGCGCCAGATGTAGCGGATGTCGGTCTTGGGGTCGAAGCCGGCGGTGGCGCCGCAGGTGAGCAGGCGGCCGTGCCGGGCCAGCGTGCGCAGGCTCGGCACCCAGGTATCGCCGCCCGTGTAGTTCACGAGCACGTCCACGCCCTTCTTGCCCGAGAGCTCCCACGCCACCTTCGAGAAGTCTTCCTTCGTGTAGTCGATGACGTGGTCCGCGCCCAGCTCCTTCAGGCGCTTGAGCTTCTCCGGCGACGACGCGCAGGCGATGACGCGGGCCTTCAGGTTCTTGGCGATCTGCACGCAGCCCGTGCCCACACCGCCGCTCGCGCCCAGGATCAGCACCAGCTCGCCGGCCTTCAACTGCCCCCGCGTGATCATCATGCGATACGCGGTGCCATAGGCGATGGGGAGCGCCGCGGCCTGCTCGAACGTGACCGCGTCGGGCATGTGGATCAGGTTCTCGGCCTCGATCACGATGCGCTCGCAGAGCCCGCCGTTGGCGTGCTCGCCGAGGGCGCCGCCCGGCTTGATGTGCGGGTCGATCAGCACGCGCCGCCCCACCCACTCGCGCGCCACCCCTCCGCCCACGGAGTGGACTACTCCCGCGATATCACCGCCCGGAATTCGCGGCATAGTCACGGGCAGGCCGGGCATGCCCTGGAGCACGAAGATGTCGAGGTAGTTGAGGCCGCAGGCCTTCACCTCCACCACCGCCTGCCCGGGGCCGGCCTTGGGCTCGGGCCAGTCCGTGCGCAGGCGGACCTGGTCGAGGCCGCCGTGGGCGCTGATCGCGACGGCGCGCATGGGGTTAGGTGGACGGGGCGTTCTTCGGGCGCAGCTCGAAGCGGAAATCGCAGTGCGAGGCGCCTTCCATCACGGTTTGCGTGCGCGTCAGCTTCACCGCGGGGTTGAAGCCCTCCACCAGCGAGAAGTCCCGGTTGCAGGAGAGGAGCGCGCCCACCTCGGGGATGCCGAGGGCACGGTACATCTCCGCATAGCGGCACCGCGTGACGTTGAACGAGAGCTTCTCCTCGGTCTGCTCGAGCACGTCCATGCGGTAGGCGTCGCCCTTCTTCCAGTCCTCCAGCGCGGTGGCGAAGTGACCGAGGGTGTCCCCGCCCATGCGCCCCGCCAGCTCCTTGCCCTGCGCGCGCGCCACGTCGATGATGACGTTCCGGGCGGTCTCGAAGACCTGCTCGCGGCCGAACCTGGCGCCGAGCGCCTCGAGCACCGGCATCAGCACCCGCGCCTCGATCTCGCGGCGCTTGAGGACGCCGATCTCGTTCAGGTTGTCGGGCGGCATCGGGGTGCTCATGGTCCCTCCTTGGCGGGTCGCGGCGAAGCGTAACACGCGCGGCCCACCGCGACCAGCGTGCCCATCGAGTCGCGGATCTCCACGTCGGCCACGCAGATCGTCTTGCCCACGCGCACCGTCTTGCCCACCGCGGTCAGGTCGCCCCGGCGCGCGGGCCGCAGGTAGTCCACCCGCATGTCGATCGTGGGCACCCCCGGCGCCGTCTCGGTGATCACCGCGTAGTCGCCCGCGATGTCGGCCAGCGCGCTCACCACGCCGCCGTGCAGCCAGTCGGAGCCGTCGATCCGCAGGAACTCCTCCCGGTACGGCAGCCGGATCTCCACGCGGCCCTTCTCGGCGGTGATGATCTCGAGCCCGAGAAAGCGCATGAACGGCGAATGGCCGAAGCCGAGGTTCGACAGGTCGGTCCCGCTCACTGCGCGGCCTCCTGCGCCCGCGCCTTGAGGGCGGTGCGATCGATCTTGCCGGTGCCGCCGAGCGGCAGGGCGTCCAGGAACACGACCTTGCGAGGGTGGGCGTACGGCGCGCCGCGCTCCAGGAAGAAGCGGCGCACGTCGTCTTCCGTGGTCCGGCCCGCTTCGCGGGCCACGACGAAGGCGATCGGCACCTCGCCCTTGACGTCGTGGGGCGCCGGCACCACGCAGGCATCTCTCAAATTCGGGTGCTGGAGCAGGATATCCTCCACTTCCTTGGGGTACACGTTCTCGCCCGCCACGTTGATCATGTCGTCGCGGCGGCCGACGAAGTAGTAGTAGCCGTCGGCGTCGCGGCGCATGAGGTCGCCGGTGTAGAGCCAGCCGCCGCGGAACTTCTTCGCGGTCGCCTCCGGCAGCTTCCAGTAGCCCTTGGCCAGCCCCGGATTGCGCGTGACCAGCTCGCCGACCTCGTCCACGCCCACGTCACGGTCGGCCTCGTCCACCAGGCGCACGTCGCAGCCCGGGAAGGCCAGGCCGCACGAGTTGCGCTTCTTGAGCCCCCACCGCGTGTTGACGATGGGCACCGGCCCGCCCTCGGTGAGCCCGTAGCTCTCGCCGATGGGCGCGCCGAAGACGCGGCGGAACTCGTCCAGCAGCTCCTCGGGCACCTCGGCCGAGCCGCACACCGCGTAGCGCACGCTGGAGACGTCGTGGCGGCCGAGCGCGGCCTTCTCGGCGAGGATCATCTTGTACATCGCGGGTACCCCGGTGAGGTACGTCACCCGGTAGCGGTCGATGGCGCGGATGACCTCGAGCGCGTCGAAGCCGGGCAGGATCACCAGCGAGCCGCCGGACAGCAGGAACGGCTTCACCGCGCCCGCCATCGCGTTCTTGTGGTAGAGCGGCACCGCGATCAGGGCGCGCTCGGTGTCGTCCGCGAGCAGCGCCTTGCGCAGGATGTCCGCGTTCCAGACCTGCCCGCCGTGGGTCAGCAGCACGCCCTTGGGCTTGCCAGTGGAGCCCGACGTGTAGGGCTGCATGCACGTCTCGTCGAAGGCGGTGGCGCGGCGGGCCAGCGTGGGCGCGGCGACGGCCAGCACGGTCTCGTACGCGAGCGCGCCGTCGGCCGCGGGCCCGGCGGCGATCACGTGCTTGATGGCCGGGATCTGCGCGGCCAGCATCCGCCCGCGCACGGCCAGCGCGGCGCTGGCCACGAGCACCGCGGCCTCGGAGTCCTCCGCCACGTAGCGCAGCGCCTCGTCGCCCATCCGGATGTTGAGCGGAACCGCCACCGCACCGAGCCGCATCGTGCCGAAGAGCGTCTCGAGGAACCGGAAGTCGTTGTTGAAGAGCAGCGCGACGCGATCGCCGGCGGTCACCCCCAGCGCGGCGAGCGCGTTCGCCACCCGGTTGGCGCGCGCGTCCAGCTCCGCGTAGGTGAGCACGGTCTCACCCTGGAACACCGCGGGCTTGGACGGGGTGAGGGCCAGCGCGGTGTCGAACAGGTAGCCGAGGTTGTCGGGCAGCACGTGAGTCGGGCTGATACTGCCCCGCCGGAACGCTCTCGTCAAGGCGACGGCGACGGTCTACACTACGCGCCAGACCAGCCACTTGGCACAGGAGGGCTCCATGGAGCAGGAGACGAGGAAGCCGGTGGGTCCGCGGGAGCGCGTGGTGGCGGCCTACAAGGGGCAGTTCGCCGACCGGGTGCCGGCCTATCCCATCGCCGGCGTGTTCGCGGGCTGTCTCGACGGGCTGTCCATCGAGGAGTACTGCACGGACCCGACCCGGGCCTCCCGGGCCATGCTGAACTACTACGAGCGCTTCCAGCCCGACATCATGATCGCCTTCAACGACCTCGCCAAGGAGGCGGAGGCGATCGGCTGCCACGTCAAGTACTCGGACTACGTGGTCCCCTCGATCGACCAGCACGTGCTCCAGGACGACAAGGGCAAGCTCGCGCGGCTCGAGATCCCCGATCCCCGGCGCGACGGCCGCCTGCCCGCGTTCCTCGAGCAGTGCACCGCGCTCTCCAAGGCCGGGCTGCCCTGCCCGCTCGGCTCGGTGAACGTGGGGCCCTGGACCATCGCGATGCTGATGCGCAACCCCGAGATGATGTGCCTGGACACGATCGACGACCCGGAGTTCGTGCACGAGCTGATGCGCTTCGCCACCGAGTACGCCAAGCGGGTCGGCGACGCGGTGCTCGAAACCAAGATCGGGCTCAGCTACTCGGACCCGACCGCCTCGTGCTCGCTGGTGGGGCCGGAGACCTACCGCGAGTTCATCAAGCCCTACCACAAGGACCTGGTGGACTACTTCAAGGCCAAGAAGGTCGGCACCACCGTGCACATCTGCGGCACCACGCATCAGATCCACGAGGACCTGATGGACGTGGGCTTCGTGGCGGTCACCATCGATCTCGACCAGCAGGGCGATCCCGCGCTCAAGGTGGACCAGCTCGACCGCCTCGTGACCCTGGGCAACCAGCGCGGCGTGGTGGGTATCGGCAACGTGGACGTCACCATCTTCGAGCGCGCGAGCCAGGCGGAGATCGAGGCCGAGGTGCGGCGCTGCATCGACACGGTGGGGCCGCGCTCGCGCTTCGTGCTGTCCACCTCGTGCGAGCTGCCGCCCCAGGCCAATCCCGACTGCGTGCGCTGGTTCATGGAAGCCGCGCGGGAGTACGGCCAGTACGACCGGATCCTCGCGAAGTGAAGCCGCCGGTCGGCGTCTCCCTGATGCCGCTCGAGAACCGGCGCGAGACCATCACGCGACTCGCGACGGAGGCCGAACGGCGTGGGTACGCCGGCTTCTTCCTGCCCGAGACGTGGGCGCACGACGTCACGGTGCTCCTGGCCGAGGCCGCGGTGCGGACCGAGCGGATCGGCCTCGGGACCGGCATCCTGAGCGTGTGGGGCCGGAGCCCGGGCACCCTGGCCATGGCCGCCGCCACGCTCCACGACGTGTCGGGGGGCCGCTTCACCCTCGGGCTCGGCGCCAGCACCGCGCAGCTCGTCGAGGGCCTGCACGACACGCCGTTCCGCGACCCGTTCGACCGGATGCGGCGGACCATCGTGCAGGTGCGCGCGCTTCTCGCGGGGGAGCGGCTGCCGCTCGGCACCGCCGGCGGGCGGCCGCTGCGCCTGAACGTGCCGCCGGCGCCGGGGGTGCCCATCCACCTCGCCGGCCTCGCGCCCGAGACGATTCGCCTCGCGGGGGAAGTGGCCGACGGCTGGATCCCCTTTCTCTATCCCCGCTCGCGGCTGGACGACGGGCGCGCGCTCCTGCGCGAGGGGGCGGCCCGGGTGAGCCCGGCGCGCCCGCTGCCGGCCATCGTGCCGAGCGTCCCGACGGTGGTGGCCGCCGACGCGGCGGAGGCGCGCAAGGGCGCGGCCTGGTTCGTCGCCTTCTACCTGACCACCATGGGGCCCTTCTACCCGCGCGCCATCTCGCGGCTCGGCTTCGCGAAGGAGGTGGAGGCGGTCATCGCCGCCAACACCACGCGGGGCTCCGCGGTGGTGCCGCCGGACGCCGAGGTGCTGCTCGACGAGCTCACGGTGTACGGCACGCCCGACCAGGCGCGGGCTCACCTCGCCCGCTGGCAGGCGGCGGGAGCGGCCATGCCGATCCTTCTATTGCCGCCGAACCAGACATCCGCGCAGATCGACTTCGCGCTCGAAGCCCTCTGCTGAGGAGGACGCCGTGCCGACCAAGCCGACTCCGGACCACGCTCCGATCAGCCGCTTCCCGGTGCCCGACCCGGCCACCCTGCCCGACGACATCCGGCAGCGCATCGAGACCACCGGCCAGAAGACCGGCTTCGTGCCCAACGTGTTCCTGGCCTACGCCTGGAAGCCGGATCACTTCCGCGCGTTCTTCCAGTACTACGACGCCCTGATGCGGTCCGACTCCGGTCTCTCGCGCGCCGAGCGGGAGATGATCGTGGTCGCGGTGAGCGCGGTCAACGCCTGCGCCTACTGAACGACCGCTCACGGAGCGGCGCTCCGTATCCTGAGCAAGAAGCCCCGGATCGCCGATCAGGTGACCGCGAACTATCGGCACGCCGATCTCTCCCCGCGCGAGCGCGCGATGCTCGACTTCGCGGTCAAGGTGACGACCAGCTCCGCGGCCATCGAGCCGGCCGACCTCGAGGCGATGCGGGGGCAGGGCTTCACCGATTCCGACATCTGGGACATCGGCGCGGTTGCCGCCTTCTTCAACCTCTCCAACCGGATGGCCAACATGGCGGGCATGCGGCCGAACCGAGAGTTCTACACGATGGGCCGCGACCAGTAGCGCCAGCCTCCGGGGACCCGGGCACCGTCCATCCCGGGAGCCGGGCTCACGCCGAGTCCGGGAACGGGAGGTATCCATGGCGGGCCAGGCCCCAGAGGCTCGCACCGTACGCGGTCCCGATCGCCCAGTAGAGCAGGCCGACCGCCCACACCGCGCGGTCGGGGGAGAGCATCCCGACCACGAGCCCCGCCGGCAAGGCGAGCCCCGAGGCGATCGGGAGGAAGATCCATTCGCCGGGGGGCACGACGGTCTGGTGCGACTCGATCGGTGGCCGCCTCGGCCCGCCCCGGACCAGCGCCGCGACGAGCCGTGGAGCCGCGATCAGCACGGCCACCCCGAGCCACGCGTAGAAGCCCAGGATCAGAGCCGCGGGCAGGAGCAGGAAGCTCAGCAGGGCCGCGACGTGAGATCCCGGTGCGACGCGCTCGGTCAGGGCCAGGCCGAGCCCGGCCGCCCCGAAGAACGCCAGGGCCAGCACGGCGATCGTGACCAGAAGACGGCGGCGCGGGACGATTCGCATGGGACCCAGTCAAGCACGCGCGCCGGTCAGGCGGAAGGCCTGCGGCGCGGCCGTCCACGCCGCCAGCGTCGGCGCTAGGGTCAGGCCACGCCCTGAACGGCCCAGGCTCGCGCCGTCAGCTCGATGCGCGCCCCAGGAGCGGGCGCGAGCCGCGCCTGCAGGTGCGCCCGGATCCGCTCCCGCACGCCGTCGCTCACCGAGGCCACGTAGGTCGGGGCCGAGCCCTGCCGGCCGAGGAACGGGCTCCAGTAGTCGTCGAAGTCCTGGAAGACGGTGGGGATGTCGATGGCGCGGACCAGCACCGAGCCGAGCCCCGCGCCCTCGAACAGCGCGCCAAGCGGCTCGGGCCGGCAGATCGGGAACCGGTCCGCCTGGTCGAGCCTGGCATCGTCCGGGCTCACCGCGATGGCCGCGTCCCAGAAGTGGCGGATCATCTGCATGCCACCCGCGTAGTCCCAGACGTACGCGGCGACCCTGCCGCCCGGCCTCGTGACGCGCACCATCTCCCGCGCCACGGCCTCGTGGTCCGCGACGAAGTTGAGGACCAGGCCCGAGACGGTCACGTCGAAGGCACCCGTGTTCCACGGCAGGCGGGTCGCGTCGCCCGTGGTGAGCCGGACGCGGGGGTCGCGGAGGCGTTGCCGGGCCACGGCCACGAACCCCTCGGAGACGTCGACGCCCTCGATCGACGCGGGCTCGCAGGCCGCCAGGATGGCTTCCGCCAGGGCGCCGGTCCCGCAGCCGACGTCCGCCCAGGCGAGGCCGCGCTCGACCACGAGCCAGCTCAGGAACTTCGCGGCCACCTTCCGGCTCCACCGGCCGACGTATCGCTCGTAGGGGTCGCCGGATCCCCAGCTCTCGGCCGGCGCGGCGATCATGGCCTTCTCGCTCCTGCTGGGGTATCTGGAGCGGCCCGGCCAATCCGTGCCGGAAGAGGCCGGCCACGTTCCCGCGGGAACGTCCCGGCGGCGCCCGGCCTGCGACACGGGTGGTAGTGCGGCACCGGGCTACGGCCGCGGCCGGTACTTCTGCTGCCAGACCATCGCGAAGCTGATCGGCAGTCCGAGGTAGCCCCGGCCCTCCCACCTGGGCTTCTTGCGCAGCCAGGCCGACTGGACGCAGAGATCGTACGCCTCGGCCGGGAGGCCCGTGCGCGTGACGTCGGCGATGGCCAGCGTCCGGTAGACGCCCTTCCGCCGCGCGACCTCCACCATCTCCGGCGTGATGTCCACGCCATCGATCGCGCCGTCGCCGCGCCCCCGGATCCACGCCCCGATCCGCCCCGTGCCGCGCGCCAGGTCGAACACCCGGCGCGCCGTGGCCCAGTCCACCGTCTCGAGCCGCTCGAGCAGGCGCAGGTCCATCTCGTCCTGCACGGTGTGCTCGTGCGTGCGCACCCATTCGCCGTAGCCCTCGCGCACGTCGACGATCGGGTACCGGCGCTTGTCGTAGCGGGCGTGATCCATGCCTGGTTCGCGATACTCCCCCGGCGACACCCGCCCGTCAAGGATCGCGGCCGTGCTAGCCTCCCAGGGACGCGCACACCCCGGACAGGAGGCTACTGGCGATGGATTACGGCGACTACCAGCACCTGGCGTTCGAGCGCCGGCCCAACGGCGTGGTGCTCATCACGATCAACCGGCCCGAGGTGTTGAACGCGACCAACGACCGGCTGCACTGGGAGCTCACGCAGATCTGGCTCACCCTCGACGCCGACGCGAGCGCGCGCGTGGCGGTCGTGACCGGCGCGGGCCGCGCCTTCTCGGCCGGCGGCGATCTCGAGATGGTCGACGCGAACAGCCGCGATCCGAAGCGTCTCGCCCGCACGGTGCGGGAGGCCTCCGACATCGTCTACAACATGATCAACCTGGACAAGCCGGTCATCTCCGCCATCAACGGGGTGGCGGTAGGCGCGGGGCTGGTGGTGGCGCTGCTGTCCGACATCAGCATCATCTCCGAGACCGCGCGCTTCACCGACGGCCACACGCGACTGGGCGTGGTGGCGGGCGACCACGCGGCCATCGTCTGGCCGCTGCTGTGCGGCATGGCCAAGGCCAAGTACTACCTGCTCACCAGCGATTTCATCGACGGCCGCGAGGCCGAGCGCATCGGGCTGGTGAGCCTGTGCGTGCCGCCCGCCGAGCTGCTGCCGAAGGCCTTCGAGGTGGCCGACAAGCTCGGCACCGGCGCCCAGCAGGCCATCCGCTGGACCAAGCGCTCGCTGAACAACTGGCTGCGCATGGCCGGGCCCATCTTCGACCAGTCGATCGCGCTCGAGATGCTCACGTTCATGGACGAGGACGTGCGCGAGGGCGCGGCCGCGATCCGGGAGAAGCGCGCGCCGCGCTTCCCGTCCGCGCGCTGACCGCGGGGCGGTGGGTCAGGGAGTCCGCGTCGCGGCGGCGATCTGGGCGGCGTGCTCCTCGGCGTGCTCGCCCACGCGCCGGGCGAGGAGCTCGATGGACACGATGCCGAGCGACGGGTGGCGCCCCTCGCGCGCCCAGTCGGCGTCGGGCAGGCCCTGGAGCAGCCGCGCGAGCTGGTCGTGCTCGGCCACGATCGTGTCCAGGAGGTCGCCGATCGTCTCGCCGCGGGCCAGGCTGGCCCGGCGGTAGCCCTCCTCGTCGAAGTCGGCGAAGACGGGCGCGGCCTCGTAGAGGAGCCGCCGGATCCGGAGCCCGAAGACGTGGACGGCGACGTCGCGCAGGTGCGTCAGGGTCTCCAGCGCCGACCACTCCCCGGCCCGGGGCGCCACGCCGAATCGCGCGGGCGGCGCCGCCTCCACCGCGCGCCGCACGACGTCCGCCGAGGAGCGCATCCGCTCGAGGATCGCGCGATGCTCAGGGGTCATCGGCGAACACCGGGCGCATGAAGCTCCGCTCGAAGCTCAGGATGCACCGCGTCTCCTCCGCCAGGCGCCAGGCCGCCTTCGCGATCTCGTCGTCCCGCACGGCGACCCGGTAGCGCTCGTACTCCGCCAGGGACGGAAAGCTGAACAGGTGCACCGCGATGCTGTTCGGCCCCTCGTGCGGCAGGAAGGCGCCGTGATGCACGCCCCCGTACTTCGCGGCCAGCGGCAGGATCATCCGGCTGTAGCGCTCGAAGGCCTCGAGCTTGTACGGGTCGATCGTGTACCGGAGGTAACACGTGATCATCTGGATCGGCCAGGACGCTTTGCAAGGACTCGGACATACCACGCACCCTTCCGTCGCACGAACCCGACATCCTCCGAATGGCCCTCCGGAGCTCGGCGCGTCGCCCAGGCCCTGGTTCCCTCGGTCGACACGTCCTCGAGCATCTCGTCGACGAAGAGTCTCGAAGACACGGACCCGCCTCCCAGTACCTCTCGCATGGCTCGCTCCGCCGCCGCCGCGAAGCGCGGAAGGTCCGGGACGGCCTTCATCGTGTCCCTCAAGACCTTCTGATGCGGGTCGCGTGCCGAGCAGCACTGGCTAAAACAATCGCCCATCCACACGTCGAACGGGCTCGAAGTCCAACCGTGCGCATCAGTCCGCTGACCCTGCTCCACAGGGATCGCGAGATAGCTGGTCTTTAGGCCTTCTTTAGGCCGGATGTTGCCGGCACGGCGCATATCGAACTCGGTCGCTGCTCTACGCCCTGGGCTCGGGGACGTACGGGGCCTCCGCGCCGATACTCCCCACGAACGTCGGCAGATCCTTGTGGCCGAGCAGCTGGCGGATCGCCTGCGATTCGCCGATGTGGAACCAGTAGTGGTACGTGAGCCGCCTGAGGCTCGTGCCGATGCTCTCGCGCAGCCGCGCGCCCTCGAAGAACTTCTCCATCGTCTCCGGCCTGAGCCCATCGAGGTAAGGGTCCGTGGCCTCGGTGATCCGCTCCCATGCCGCCCGCATCTCGTCGAATGACGGATCGCACACCGGCTGCCCGAAGCCGCACGGCTTCACCTCCGGCGCGACGACCTTCCCCTGGGCGCGATCGAGCCACAGCACTTGCTCGTGCCACGCCAGGTGTCCAGTGATCCAGGCCATCGGGTTGATCGGACCGAAGCGCCGCGCCGCTTCCTCAGCGGTGACGCCGTCGATGGCGCGGCGGAACTCGGACCGGGTGAACCGGAGCTGCGTCACGAGCGGATGCGGCATGGCTGCCTCCTGTGCGCCGAAGGTTTCGTTAAGTCAATGGGTCTAACGTTTGAGCTCGCCTGCGGGCGACAGTCGCAGGCTGGCGCACGTCAGGTAGAGCGAAGGGTTAGGCGTCACTGGTCCTGATAGGTTCGATACGAGGCTCGCCTACATCGTGCAAGCCTGCCAACTTGGCAAAGGCCCAGATACCAAACATACACGCGCCAAGTGCGGCGATGCCTATCGACGTCCCGGCTACGACAAGTTCCCCGAAGCCAGCGAATGGCCCCGACTCTGACGCCTGCTGAGAACGCTGCATAAACCAGGCAGCCAAGGCTATGCCGCTCACCGTGAGACATACGCCCAGAATGGAAAACACACGGTGAATAGCGACTGCACGACGAGTGCGAACCGCCGCCCATGCCCCGAGCGCACCACCCATCGGTAGTGCCAGGAGCGTTACGTCGTCGTCAATACCAGTGAACTGGAAGACGTTCGCCATTCCCCAGAGCAGCGCTATCGGAGCAAACAAGAGCAGGGCGGCGGTGATGATCCACGATCCAAAATATCCTGCCGAAAGAGCCAGTCGCATCTTGTGACGCCTAACGCGCCGGATCAGCTGCGGCGCGGAGCGCCGTCAGCTGCATGCGGAAGTTAGCCGTCCTGCGCAAGCGGAACCACGAGTGCATAGAGCCTCGTCTCCCTATCCGTCACAAGTCCGACCTGCGGATGATACCGCAGCCCTGAACTCGTCTCCGCGGCGGCCGAAAGAGCAGCCCGCGCCAGCCGTCGGGCGGCTTCTTCCCGACCAAGCCGAGCATTGATCACCGCGAGAATCGCGGAGACCAGATACCGCTCGAAAGGGAAAGATAAGGAACTAAGGCCGCCCTCCTGCTGCGCTCGTGCCTCAATGACTGCTAGCACCTCGTCGTAGAGATGGGGCATCTCGTGCTCGACTACCATCCGCCCAAACGTCAAACATGCACCTGTTCGCCGGTTGGACCTCTCGGTTGCCAGCGCGCGACGCAGGTCCTCAACGGCCTCCAAGAACCTGCCCTGTTTCTCCCGGCACGTGCCGAGCTGATGGTGGATCTCGGCAACGTCAAATCCGGCGGGATCCTCCACTAGGGCTTGCTCGAGAAGGGCCACTGCCGGCCCGACAATGCCAGCTTGCTCAAGGCAAAGCGCCTGGATGCGAAGATACTGTGCACGGTGAAAGGGATCCCGCGACCGTTGCAGGCGCGCCCCAAAGGCCTCCTGGTCGGCTGGCGTCCAGCTCGTTCGGCGATACCAGCTGTCTCGGTCGGTCGACAAGGTCAAGTACGGCTAACTATATGTATCCAGGTCTGGATAATTCGGGCGCGTGGCGGGTTGGTGCGGATAATCCGTCCGGGTTGGCCCGGGCGATGTGGCGGGAGCGGCCTTTGGGGACGCATGGTTGCGCATGGCCCTGTGACGTCCTCTCAGTGTTACACAGACCTGGATACTTCCGGATCAGGAGTGGCGGCGCTGGCGGTAAGGGCGGCTCCGACATCCCCCTCAGCCCGGGGCGTGGACGCGGTCTGAACGGCCGCGGCCGCAACCCCGGTTACCACCTGGAACGGCTAGCCGAAGATCCCGTAATGATCGCCCCACCAGCTCGACCTGGACCTGGTGCTCCTGCGTCAGGCGCCGGGCCGATCGATGGGCGGCGGCCGGTGGCTCGGGCTCGCCGCCCGGGCCGCCTTGCCGGGGGGCGGCATTCACGATGGCCTCCTCCGCGCGGAGGGTGGCTGTCGACCCGGCGTGCGACCGGCTCCGTCGCGCCGCCGGTCTGGCTAGCGCCCCCTGAACTTCGGCGCGCGCTTGTCCTTGAAGGCCTGCACGCCCTCCTTGTGGTCCTCGGTATCGCGCACCACTGCCATGTGGGAAGACACCAGGTCGAGATGCGTGCGCAGGTCGAGCCGCATGGACTGGTAGACCAGCCGCTTGATCATCCGCACCGGGATCTGCGGGCCGTCGGCGATGCGGCGGGCGAGCGCGTAGGTCTCCTCGGCGAGCTTGTCGGCCGGGACCACGCGGTTGACGATCCCGAGCTCCAGGGCCTTGGCCGCCTCGATGAAGTCGGCCGTCCAGAGCAGCTCGAGCGCGCGGGCGGTGCCGATGAGGCGCGGCAGGAAGTAGGTGTCGCCGTCGCCGGGGACGAGGCCGACCCGCACGTAGCCGGTGGAGAAGCGCGCGGCGTCGGAGGCGATGCGCATGTCGCACATGAGCGACATGCCCATGCCCGCGCCCACCGCCACGCCGTTCACCATGGCGATCACCGGCTTGTCCATCGCCTCGAGCGTCTTGGGCACGCGATGGATGTTCTCCCAGAGGCCGTTCTTGTTATCGAGCGGGGTGGGATCCCCCGCGCCCATGCGCCCGACGTCGCCGCCCGAGCAGAAGGCCTTGCCCGCCCCGGTGACGACCACCACGTTCACGTTAGGATCGTGCTGCGCCTCGTTGAGCGACGACGCCCAGCGGTCGATCATGGCTCCGGTGAAGGCGTTCATCTTGTCGGGCCGGTTGAGGGTGATGGTGGCGATGCGGTCCTTCACCTCGTAGAGCAGCTCGCTGTCCGCCATGGGCTGGGCCTCCGGGGCGTGAGGGATCAGGCGCGGGGCTTGCGGCCCCGCCAGGTCTTCAGGGAATAGAGCGCCAGGAGCCCCGAGCCGAGCAGGAGCGCCGAGGTCGGCTCGGGCGTGGCCGCGATGTTGTCGACACCCAGCACCGCCGTGACGGGCTCGCCCGGGAAGTCGAGCGCGAAGCTGTGGTAGAGGCGGAGCTCCGTCGCATTGTGCAGGGCCGCCGTCACGCTGCCGGATTCGGCGGTGAGATCCACCGGCGTGATGGGAAAGTGGATCGGGATCCAGCCGCGGCCCACCGGCAGGAAGTACGGCACGGTCGAGAACGCCACGTTGACGGGCGGACCGATCCCGGGATCGGAGAAGGCCAGGCGCAGGGAGAGATCGCTCTGGCCGAGGTTCTTCACGTCCATCTCGATGCCGGAGATGCCGGCCGCGATGAAGTCCCCGCTCCACTGGTCGATGTTGATCGCGACGAGCCGGCTCCCCGGCCCGTCGGCGCCGATCGACGTGAGCATGAGGAAGCTGTCGTCGGCGCCGGCCGGGCCGCCCGTGGGCACGTTCACGGGCGGGGCCGGGTGGCTCATGCCGAGCAGCGCCACCACCCAGCCCTGCGTGGTCCCATCCTCGAAGGTGTCCCGCTGGCCGATCGAGAGCCCCCAGGCGAGCCCGGGCGCGAGGCCGACCAGGAGCAGCACCACCACGGTCTGGAGCGCATGAGTCATCGGCATCTTCTCAGTCCTTGGGCAGGCCGAGCACGCGCTCGCCCAGGATATTGCGGAGGATCTCGGTGGTGCCCGCGCGGATGCCGCTGCCGCGGGCCAGGAGGCAGTAGAACTCCCATTCGCCGTCGTCGGGCGCCATCGCGTTGCCCGCCCTGAGCTGCGAGTAGGGGCCGATGATCTCGGTGGCCAGCTCGGCCAGCTCCTGGTCGAGCAGGCTCCAGAAGAGCTTCGAGGTCGAGCCCTCGGGCCCCGGCGCGCCGCCCCGGAGGATCTTGGTCAGGCTGCGGTAGCCGTTGAGCTGGAGCACCCGCTCGCCGATGGAGAGCGCGGCGATCTTCTGGCGCACCACCGGGTCCTCCGACGCGGGGCGCCCGTTCTTCCTGGTGCGCCGGGCCAGCGAGAGCAGCTTCTGCAGCGCGGTGCGCAGGCTGATGTGGCGGATCATGGTGAGCACGTCGCGCTCGTAGGCCAGCGTGGTCAGCGCCACCCCCCAGCCCTCGTTCACCTTGCCCACCACGTTGGTGGCCGGCACGCGCACGTTCTCGAGGAAGACCTCGTTGAACTCGGCCTCGCCGGTGATCTGGCGCAGCGGGCGGATGGTGAGGCCCGGGCTCGTCATGTCCACCAGCAGGAACGTGATGCCCTTGTGCTTGGCCGCGGTCGGGTCGGTGCGCACCAGGAAGAAGCCCCACGCGGCCACGTGGGCCATGCTCGTCCACACTTTTTGACCATTCAGCACGTAATGGTCGCCGTCCAGCACCGCGCGGGTCTGGAGATTGGCGAGGTCGCTGCCCGCGTTGGGCTCGGAGAAGCCCTGGCACCAGATGTCCTCCGCGGTCAGGATGCGGTCGAGGTGCCGGGCGCGCTGGGCCGGGGTGCCGTGCTTCATCAGGGTGGGGCCCAGCATGCTGAGGCCGCTGCGGTTGAGGGGCTGCGGGCTCCCGCTGTGCGACAGCTCCTCGTAGAGGATGACCTGGTCCATGATGGAGGCGCCGCGGCCGCCGTAGTCGGGCGGCCAGTCCATGCCCACGTAGCCGGCCTTGTGGAGCGCGCGCTGCCACTCGCGGAGCCGGTTGACTTCCTTCACGTCGGCGCGCGAGGAGGCGAAGCCGCGGCCCTTCAGATCCGCGGGCACGTTCTCGGCCAGCCAGGTGCGGACTTCCCGGCGGAAATCCTGCTGCTCGGGCGTGAAGTCGAAGTCCATTCAGATGACTCCACTGGCCGGGCGGGTGGCCACGCCGTTGATCTTCCAGCCGTTCTGCCACACCAGCTCGTAGAGCGCTTCGATGGTCTGCCCGTTCGCCCCCTGGATCATCGCGCTCACGTAGGCGACCCCCTCCGGCCGCACGTCCGTGCCGGTGACGGTCGCGCCGGTCGAGCGCGCGATCTCCGGGTACCCGCTGCGCACCATGATCTCGAAGCGCAGGCGATCGAACTGCAGCTGGATGTCCTCGGAGGCGAAGGTATAGGCGGTGTCGAAGTCGTCGCGGCGAAAGGCCTCGAGCTGCCGCACCACCGGCTCGGCGGCGGCCTTGGCGTCGGCCTTCGGCGCCTGCGCCGAGGCGGAGAGCGGCAGCAGCACCAGCGCCAGACCCAGGACGACGCCTCTCACCATTCCTTCTCTCCCCCTCACCCTGCCCTCTCCCCCTCCGGGGGCGAGGGTACCGTGACTCCCTCTCCCCCTCCCCCTCCCTTCAGGGGAGAGGGTAGGGTGAGGGGTGGTTGCTAGTGCATCACCGAGCCGCCGTCCACGTTCAGGGCCTGGCCGGTGATGTTGCGCGCGTCCTCGGAGGCCAGGAACACCGCGGCGTGTCCGATGTCCTCCGGCGTCTGCTCGCGCCTCATCGGGATGACGTCGCCCACCCGCTTGTCGAAGACCTGCCGCGCGGTCATGCCCGCGAAGGCCGGGTTGGTGTCGGCGATGTGCTGGGCCAGCTTCTCCCAGAACGCGGTCCAGAGCACGCCCGGGCAGATCGCGTTGACGGTGACGCCGTGCGGGGCCAGCTCCTTGGCGATGACGCGGGTGAACGTGATGACCCCGCCCTTGGCCACCGAGTAGGGCGGCATGGTCAGCGCGGCCAGCGGGCCCGCGATCGAGGCGATATTGACGATGCGCCCGGCCTTGCGCTCGATGAAGTAGGGCGCCAGCGCCTTGCACATGAGGAAGACCGACTTGAGGTTGACCGCGTACGTCCTGTCCCAGTCCTCCTCGGTGTTGTTGGTGAACGGCATGCCGGGCGCCGACGCCATGCCCGCGTTGTTCACCAGGATGTCGACCCGGCCCATCTCCTTCTTGATGCGGTCGACGGTGGCCTGCACCTCGGCCCCCCGGGTCACGTCGCAGCGCATCGAGATGGCCCGGCGCCCCAGCGCCAGCACTTCCTTCACCACCGCCTGGGCATTGGCGTCCTGGATGTCGGGGATCGCGATGTCGGCACCCTCCCGGGCCATGCAGAGCACGATGCCCCGCCCGATCCCGGCCCCGCCGCCCGTCACCACCGCCACCTTGCCCGCTAGCCTCATCGCCGTCGTCTCCTCACGTGGGGTCGAGCCCCGCCATTCTATACCCGATCACCCCGCGCCAGATCCCCCTTGACCTTGCAGGCGCTGGAAGGTCTATCGTCACGGTGCCCATCAGCCGGGAGGTGAGTCGCATGGCGCAGGTCCTGAGCATCGGTCAGCTCGCGAAGGCCAGCGGCGTGGCCGCGAGGACGATCCGCTACTACGAGCAGATCGGGGTGCTGCCGGCCCCGCGACGCACGGCCGCCGGCTACAGGCAGTACGATCAGGGCGGCGTGCAGCGGCTGCGCTTCGTCCGAAGGGCGCGATCGCTGGGGCTGTCGCTGCGCGACGTCAAGGCCCTGATCGCCACCCTCGACGCGGGCCCGCGTCTGGCCCTGCGTCCCCGTCTGCGCGCGCTGGTCCGACGGCAGCTCGCCGCCGTGCGGCACCAGTCGGCGGAGCTTCGCCTCCTCCAGCGGCAGCTCGAGCAGGTCTTGCATCGACTGCTCACCTCGCCCCGCGAGCGGCACCGGGCACGGGAGCGGCACCTAGAAGGATGCCGATGCCTGGAGATCGAGAGCGCCGGTGACCGCGCCTCCCGCTGACCGGCCGCCGCGACCGCCGGTCGCGGTGCTCGCGGCGGCGTTCCTGTTCAACCTCGGCCAGGGCGTGCTCCGTCCCGCGCTGCCGCTCTACCTCGAGCGCGCCTTCGCGGCGAACTACCGGATGGTGACCGCGATCCCGGTCGTCTTCGGCGCGGGCAAGTGGGTCGCGAGCCTGCCGACCGGCTACCTCCTCGACCGCCTCGGGCGATCGCTCATGATCTGGGGCCTGGCGCTCATCGCGCTCGTCGACCTCGCCAGCATCACGACCGCCACCTACGGCATCTTCCTGGGCCTGCGCGGGCTGGGCGGCGTGGGCTGGGCCATGTTCGCGACGGTCGCGATGACGGCCACCGTGAACGCCCCCACGGCCGCGCGGCGGGGGCGGGCGGTCAGCCTGCTGCTGATGAGCGAGACGTCGGGGCTCTTGCTGGGCAGCGCCGGCGGCGGCTGGCTGTACGAGCGGCTCGGCGCGACGAGCCCGTTCGTATTCGAGGCGGGGTGCATGCTCGTGGCGGCCGTGGTGGTCGGGCGGTGGGCATCGCTCCCCGCGCCCCGCCCGCCGGCGGCGCGAGCATCGCGTGCCCGCGGCCGCCTCGGCGCGATCCTGCGCGTGCCCGGCGTGCTCCTCATGGGCGTGACCAGCGCGACGCTGGTCGCCGTCCAGACCGGCGTCCTCGTCTTCCTGTTTCCGCTGTACCTGGTCACCCGGGGAGGGATCAGCCCGCAGGTCGCCGGCCTCCTCATCAGCCTCGGCGTGCTCGGCCGCCTGCTCGCGCTCTGGCTGGGGGGGAGCGCGTCGGACCGGTGGGGGCGCATGCGTGTGCTGGTTCCCGGCCTGCTGGCCTATGCCGCGTCGCTCGGGAGCCTGACCCGCCTGACGCATCCCGTGGCGCTCGGTCTCTGGAGCCTCGGGATCGGGGCGGCCGCGGGCGTCGTCGCGCCGCTCCCGACGGCCCTGGTGGGCGATCAGGCTCCTCCCGCGCTGCATGGGGTGGCGATCGGCTGGCTCCGCATGATGAGCGACAGCGGCCAGATCGTGGGACCTCTCGTGATGGGCGCCCTGGCGGACGCGACGGACCTGACCGCGCCCTTCCTCCTCGGCGCGGCGCTGCTGGCCCTGACCGCGTGGCAGTGCCATCGCCGCACCGCCGCGATGACGACGGCCGCCGCGGGGCGGGACGACCCGTGACCGTCGCGCCGGAGCGGGTGATGGTCGTGATGGCGCATCCGGACGACCCCGAGTTCCTGGCCGGCGGGACCGTCGCGAAGCTGGCCCGGGAGGGCCGAGAGATCACGTACGTCATCGTCACCAACGGAAACAAGGGTTCGGACGACCCCGCCATCACATCGGAGCGCCTGGCGCCGATCCGACAGGACGAGCAGCGACAGGCTGCCCGGGTGCTCGGCGTCGAACGCGTGGAGTTTCTCGGGTACGAGGACGGAGAGCTGGAGGACACGCGCGCGGTGCGGCGCGACGTGACCCGCCAGATCCGGCGATGGCGGCCCGGCCTGATCATCACCCAGAACCCCACCCGCACCTGTGCGAACTTCCCGGGATGGCACCGCGACCACCGCATCACCGGGGGCGGCGTGCTCGACTGCATCTACCCCCTCGCCCGGGATCGCCTCTCGTTCCCCGAGCTTCTCCCGGAGTACCAACCCCACCGGGTGCGTGAGGTGTACCTGATCCAGTGGGAGCACCCTCGGCTGGTCGTCGACATCGCGGACACCATCGAGATCAAGCTGGCCGCGATCAGCCGGCACGTGAGCCAGATCGGCGACTTCAAGGCGGTGGAGGCTCGGGTGCGCGCGCGCGCGACCACCCTGGGCACCGGGAAGGGCCATGCCTACGCGGAGGGCTTCGACCGCGTCGCCCTCCCGCGCTGAAGGGAGGAACCCGTCCTATAATGACGGCCACCCTGTACCAAGGAGGTATCCCGGTGACCACGCCCGCGCTGCGCAGTCACAACTGGTTCGGCAAGAAGGATCTGGACGGCTTCTCCCACCGCTCGTGGATCAAGGCCGAGGGCTTCAGCGAGCTCATGTTCGACGGCCGGCCGGTGATCGGGATCGCCAACTCCTGGTCCGAGCTGACCAACTGCAACGCGCATCTGCGGCAGGTGGCGGAGGCGGTGAAGCGCGGCGTGCTCTCGGCGGGCGGCTTCCCGCTCGAGTTCCCGACCATCTCGCTGGGCGAGGTCCTCATGAAGCCCACCGCGATGCTCTTCCGCAACCTGATGGCGATGGACGTGGAGGAGTGCATCCGCGCCTATCCGCTCGACGGGGTGGTGCTGCTCTCGGGCTGCGACAAGACCACGCCGGCCATGCTGATGGGCGCGGCCTCCGCCGACGTGCCCGCGATCATGGTCACCGGCGGGCCCATGCTGCGCGGGCGCTGGCGCACCGAGGACATCGGCTCGGGCACCGACAACTGGCGCTTCTGGGCGGAGCGCCGGGCGGGGCGCCTCAGCGAGGAGGAGTTCTGCGAGATCGAGGCGTGCCTCTCGCGCTCGGCCGGGCACTGCATGGTCATGGGCACCGCCTCGACCATGGCCGCGATGGCGGAGACGCTCGGCATGACGCTGCCCGGCAACGCGGCGATCCCCGCTGCGGACGCGCGGCGCATGGCCCTGGCCGAGATGTCCGGACGCCGCATCATGGAGATGGTGCGCGAGGATCTCAAGCCCTCGAAGATCCTCACCCGCGAGGCCTTCGACAACGCCATCCGCACCGGCATGGCCATCGGCGGCTCCACCAACGCGATCATCCACCTGCTCGCGCTCGCGGGCCGCGCGGGCGTGGACCTGGCCCTGGCGCGCTTCGACGCGCTCTCCCGCACCACGCCGATGCTGCTGAACGTGCGCCCGTCCGGCAAGTACCTGATGGAGGACTTCTTCTACGCGGGGGGGCTCCCCGCGGTACTGAAGGAGCTGCTCCCGCTGCTACGCCGCGACGCGCTCACGGTGACCGGCCGATCGCTCGCGGCCAACAACGAGGCCGCGGTCAACCACAACCCGGACGTGATCCGCCCGCTCGCAGTGCCGATCCTCGACGAGGGCGGCACCGCGATCCTCACCGGCAACCTGTGCCCGGACGGCGCGGTGCTGAAGCAGTCGGCCGCCTCGCCGCACCTGCTGACCCATCGCGGGCGCGCGGTGGTGTTCGAGGACCACGCCGATCTCCATGCGCGCATCGACGATCCGGCCCTGGCCGTGGACGAGACCTCGGTGCTGGTGCTCAAGCGCGTGGGGCCGAAGGGCGCGCCCGGCATGCCGGAGTGGGGCGCCGCGCCGATCCCGCGCAAGCTGCTGCAGAAGGGCGTGAAGGACATGGTGCGCATCTCCGACGCGCGCATGAGCGGGACGTCGTACGGGACGGTGGCGCTGCACGTCTCACCGGAGGCCGAGGCGGGCGGGCCGCTCGCGCTCGTGCAGGACGGCGACCTGATCGAGCTGGACGTGCCCAACCGCCGGCTGACCCTCCACGTGCCCGACGACGAGCTGGCCCGGCGACGCGCCCGGTGGCAGCCGCGCCCCCCGCACTACACGCGCGGCTACGGCCGCCTCTTCCTCGATCACGTGCTCCAGGCCCACGAGGGCTGCGACTTCGACTTCCTCCGCGGCAAGACCCCCGTCCGCGCCGAAGACACCGCCGGCCCCAGCCACTCCTGACGGGGTCAGGTCTTACATTCCGACATTTCCGCGAGGTACGATGACGCCTCCCGCGAAGAATGTCGGAATGTAAGGCCTGACCCCGGCCTACTCCAGCACCTCGCGTAGTGAGCCGGCTGCCGCCCGCAGGCGGCGCCGAGCTTCGGGCGCGTCCACGCCCAGGCGGGCCATGGCGATGGCCACCTTGGCGCGGCCGCCGGCAGCCTCGAGCAGGCGCTCGGCCTCGCGCGGGGTCGCGCGGCCGAGCCGGCGCACCAGCCCCAGGGCGCGGGCGCGCAGCTTGGCCGAGCGCGGGCGCAGGTCCACCATGCGGTTCCCGTAGACCTTGCCGAGGCGCGCGAAGGACGCGGTGGTCAGCGTGTTCAGCGCGAGCTTGGTGGCGGTGCCGGCCTTGAGCCGCGTCGAGCCCGTGAGCACCTCGGGGCCGACGGCGAGCGCGATCACCACGCGGGCCGCCCTGGCCGGCACCTCGGGGTTGCAGGTGACCAGCGCGGTCGCGGCGCCGCGCCGGCGCGCCTCCGTCAGCGCCGCGCGCACGAACGGCGTCACGCCGCTGGCCGCGATGCCCACCACCACGTCCCCGGGTCGCACGCGCCGCCGGATCTGGTGCGCGCCGTCGGGGGCGTTATCCTCCGCGCCTTCGGAGGAGCGGAACACGGCGCGCCGGCCGCCCGCGATCACCGCCTGCACCAGCGAGGGCGGCGTGTCGAAGGTGGGCGGGCACTCGGCGGCCTCGAGCACGCCCAGCCGCCCGCTGGTGCCCGCGCCCACGAAGATGAGGCGGCCGCGGCGGGAGAGCGCGCGCACGATCAGGTCCTCCGCGCGCCCGAGGGCCGGCGCGGCGCGGCCCACCGCGCGCACCGCGCGGCGGTCGGCGCGGTTCATGAGGCGCGCGATCTGCGCGGCCGACAGCCGGTCGAGCTTGCCGGTGCCCGGGTTCGCGCGCTCGGTGGGCAGCCGGTCGTAGCGGACGTGGCTCACGCGCATCGCCTCTCCAGCCGTGGTCTCACCCTAGCCCGGACTATTCACGAACGCGTGTTCCGCGTCCTGTGCACCCCCTCACCCTGTCCCTCTCCCCCTCCGGGGGCGAGGGGATCGAAACGGCTCCCTCTCCCTCTCCGAGGGAGAGGGTCGGGGTGAGGGTGGCGGATGTGTTCGCGCATAGTCCGGGCTAGCTCGGGGTCACTGGAGGCGGGCGCGGAGGGTGTCGACCCGGGTCACCGCTTCCCGGATGCGGGACTCGCTGAGGGTGCCGGCCGCGACGGCGCGGGTGATGGCGGCGACGACGCGCTCGGCCGCGCGGTCGTCCACCCGGTCGGTGTTCTGCGCGATCAGCAGCACGTCCACCCCGGCGCCCAGCGCGAGCACGGCGGCCTCCTCGAGCCCGTAGTGCTGGGCGATGGCGCCCATCAGCAGGTCGTCGGAGACCGCCACGCCGTCGTAGTCGAGCCAGCCCCGCAGCACGCGCTGCACGGTGTAGCGCGACAGCGTGGCCGGATCCCAGGGGTCGAGCCCGCGGTTGAAGACGTGCGCGGTCATCACGCTGTCCGCCAGCCCCGCCGCGATGAGGGCGCGAAAGGGCGAGAGCTCGACCCGCAGCCGGGCGGTGTCGCTCACGTCGGTGAAGCCCAGGTGCGAGTCGCGCCGGCTCGACCCGTGGCCGGGAAAGTGCTTGAGCGACGTGAGCACGCCCGCCTCGTGCATGCCGGCCACGAAGGCGCGCGCGTGCGCGGCGACCCGGTCCGGGTCCGACGAGTACGCGCGGTCGAGGGCGACGATGGCCGGGTTGGTCGCGTTCACCGCCACGTCCACCACCGGCGCCAGGTTCCAGTTGATGCCGGCCTCGCGCAGCATCGCCCCCATCCGGCGCGCCTCGGCCTGGGTGAAGGCGGGGTCGTCGCGCTCGCCCAGCGCCCGCGCGGCCGGCGTCGGGGGATACCCGAGGCGCGGCGAGAGACGCATCACGCGGCCGCCCTCCGCGTCCGCCGCGATGAAGAGGGGGCGGCCCGCGCATCGGGCCGCGAGGGCCTGCAGATCGCGGGTGAGCTCGGTGACCTGCGCCGGGCTCACCATGTTGCGCGGCTGCCCGGAGGCGGCGAAGCGCTCGAAGAGGAGCACGCCGCCCACCTTGACGTCGCAGACGAGCCGTCGCACCTCCTCGTTGCCCGCGACCTGGGTGCCGCTGAAACCGATCAGGAGCAGCTCGGCGATGCGGAGGCGGACGGGATCGGGGGCCGGGCGGGGGGTGATCAGGGCGCAGCCCGAGAGCGCGAGGGCGGCGACGAGGGCGCCCAGGCGAAGCCGGGACCGGGACACCCTCACCCCGACCCTCTCCCTCGGGGAGGGAGAGGGGCCATCAGGCGCGGGTGCCGCGCGCGGCCACGACGAGCCGGCGGACGCGCTCGGCGTCCACCGGATTGGCCAGGCGCCCGTCGCGCTTGATCGAGGTGCCGACGATGACCGCGTCGGCCACCGAGAGCAGCTCGGCCACCGTCTCGGGCGAGGCGCCGCTGCCCACGAGGAGCGGGGCCTCCGGTACCGCGCCGCGCACGCGCTTGAGATCGGCCATCGGGGTGGGCTCGCCGGTGGCCACGCCCGAGACCACGAGCCCGTCGGCCAGTCCCCGCGTGTAGCAATCGCGCGCCTCCTGCTCGATCGGCACCGGCGCCAGCGGCAGGCCGTGCTTGGCCTGCACGTCGGCCAGGATGGCGACGTCCACACCCAGCAACCGCCGGTAGCGCAGCGTATCGTGCGCGTCGGACTCGATGATGCCCTGGTCGGCGGCGACCGCGCCCACGTGGACGTTCACGCGCACGAAGCGCGCCCCGGTCGCCGCGGCCACCGCGAGGGCCGAGCGCACGTCGTTCTTGAGCACGTTCACGCCCACCGGCAGCGGCACCGCGCGACGGATCTCGGCGACCGCGACCGCCATCCCGGCCACGGTGGCCGCGTCCACCCGCCGCGCAGTGAAGGGGACGTCGCCGTGATTCTCGACGAGAAGCGCGTCGGCGCCGCCGTCGGCGAGCGCGCACGCGTCCTCGACGGCGGCGCGCACCAGCGCGGCCATGTCGCCGTCCCAGCGCGGACTGCCCGGCAGCGCGCGCAGATGGACCATGCCGATGACGGCACCGGCGGCGTGGGCCGGAAGACCGATGACTTCAGCGAGCGTCATGGCGCGCCTGCATCACGCGAGTCTAGCATGCGGACCGCCCGCGGGCCGATGGGCGCCCCGACGGCGCCCCGGCTCACTGGTGCGCGGCGACCGGGTCGCGGCGCGCCCGGTACCAGCGCCGGAGGCTCCGCATGGCGGGCCGCTCGACCGCGTAGGTCAGTATCGTGGCCAGGACCAGGGCCCCGGCGAGGGTGACGAGAAAGCTGACGGTGATGGACACGCCGGCGGCGCGCAGCCAGAAGAGCGTCGAGTAGCCGAGGTTGCGATGGCTCAGGTAGAGCGAGTAGGAGATGGCGCCGAGCCATAGGGTGACCGGCGAGATCGCGAAGCGCAGGCGGCCGGTGATGGCGAGCGCGAAGAGGGCGAACAGGATGGCGGCGACTCCGAGCCGGCCGAGAATGTCCGCCCACTCCACGCCCGGGGCGTCGGCGTCCCAGAGTCCGTCGATCACGCCGGCCGCGGCCAGCGCGGCCACGAGAAGCGCGAGGCCGGCTCGGTGCGGCCCCCGGCGGACGATCAGGCAGAACGCGATCCCGGCCACGAAGAAGGGCACGTGCCGGAGGATGAGCACCCGGGGGAGCGCGGCGGGAAGGGCGATCCCCAGGTACTGGTCCAGCAGGGACCACAGGCAGGCCAGGGCCAGCCAGCCCGCAGCCAGGATCTCGATGTGAGGCAACAGCCCGACCCGGAAGACGACACCCATGATGACGTAGAACGCGACCTCAACGGTGAGGCTCCAGAAGACGTTGTCCAGGTTGCTGAAGCCGATGAACTCCTGGAGCATGGTCAGGTTCGTGAGGTAGCCGCCGACCCAGAACGGCAACCCGAACACGACGCTCTGCAGGACGACCATCAGGGTCAGGGCCGCCCAGTACGCGGGATAGAGCCTCGTGACGCGCGAGAACGCGAAATCCCTCCACGTGGCGCTGCGATCGAGGGTGAAGTAGATGACGAAGCCGGAGATCATGAAGAACAGCTCCACCGCGTAGAAGCCGTACACCGTCGGGAGGTGCATGCCGAGCGGCCCGCTCCCGAAGTATCTCGCGCAGTGCGCGGAGTAGTGGGACAGGACGACACACGCCGCCGCCATCCCCCGAAGGACGTCGAGTTCTTCGAACCGCTCGCCTGGGCCCGTGTACACGTCGGTCTCGAGGGACCGAGATTCCACCAGGACCGATGGCCCGTCAAGAGGCGTCCCCGGGCCTTGGAGTGGCGGGAGGCCTGCCCTATACTTGATCAGCCATGGCGCCGCCTTCGGGAAGTGCACCGCCGCAGGTGTTCTACGGGTGGTGGGTGGCCCTGGCGCTCTCGGTCATCGTGTTCCTCTCGTCGGGGATCCGCTTCACGATCGGACCGTTCCTCAAGCCGGTCTCCGCCGATCTGGGCGTCGATCGCGGCAGCTTCTCGCTGGTGATCGCGCTCTCGCTGCTGCTCTACGGCGCCTTCATGCCCCTGGTTGGGCGGCTCGTGGATCGCATGGGCTCGCGCGTGGTGTGCTCGGCGGGGGCGGTGGTGATGGCGGCGTCGCTGGTGCTGACCTCTCGCATGACCACGCTCTGGGAGTTCTACCTGTACTACGCGGTGGTCGGCTCGCTGGGCCTGGCCGCGACCGGCCACGTCATGGGCTCGGTCACGCTCGCGAACTGGTTCGTGAAGCGGCGCGGGGTCGCGATGAGCTTCCTGGGCTCGGCCTCGATGGCGGGCATGGCGATCCTGGTGCCCCTGGCCATGTGGTGCATCCTGCGGTTCGGGTGGCGTACGAGCTTCGTCCTCCTCGGGATCGGCGCCCTGATAATCATGCTGCCGCTCACCGTCTGGGTCCTGCGCGACGACCCGGAGAGCCTCGGCCTCGAGCCGGACGGCGTGCCCGCCGCGGCCGCGAGGCGGCCCGGCCGCGCGACATCGCTGATCGAGCGCACCGCCATCGCGGAGGCGATCCAGGTGCCGTCCTTCTGGCTGCTCACCGCCGGTCTCTTCAACTGCGGCTTCTCGATGAGCCTGCTGTCGGCCCACGGCGTGCCGATGCTGACCGACCACGGCTTTCATCCCATGGCCGCCGCCTCGGCGATCGGGTTTCTCGGCATGACCGCCATCGGCGGCGGCATCATGCTCGGGCTGATCTCCGATCGCTGGGGCCGCAAGCCGGTGCTGGCCGCGGTCTACCTGCTCCGCCTCGTGGCCTTCGGCATGCTGTTCCTGGTCCGGGATCCCGTCCTGCTCCTGGTCGTGGCCGCGATCGGCGGGGTGGGCATGTCGGGCAGTCTCGCGATGACCTCGGCGCTCACCGGGGACATCTTCGGGCGCTACTCGGTGGGCTCGATCTTCGGCCTGATCTTCCTCTCGCACCAGACGGGCTCGTCCCTGGGCTCCTGGCTGGGAGGATTCCTGTTCGACGTCACCGGCGGCTACGGCGCGGCCTTCGGCGTGGCTGGAGCCCTGCTCCTGATCGCGGCGATCCTGAGCCTTTCCATCAACGAGCGCGCCCGGCCGGCGTCCCGCGCGGTGCCGATACCGTCGCGGCCGCAGCCGGTGGCGGGAGGAAGCTGATGGGCTACCACACCATCCTGGTGGACCGGACCGACGGGGTCGCCACGATCACGCTCAACCGTCCGCAGGCGCGCAACGCCCTCGACCTCGTCATGCGTCGCGAGCTGCTGGCCGCGCTCGACGAGCTGGAGGCGGAGGCCGCCGTCCGCGTGGTCATTCTCACCGGCGGGGGCGGGCACTTCTCGGCGGGCGGGGACGTGAAGACCATGGCCGCGAAGCGGCAGACCGCCGCCGAGGGCCGCGCGCGCGTGGAGTCGCTGAACCGCTTCATCATCCGCCTCTTCGAGTACCCGAAGCCCACGGTCGCGATGGTGGACGGCTTCGCGGTCGGCGCGGGCTGCAACATCGCGCTCGCGTGTGACATGGTGATCGCGTCCGACCGCGCCCGCTTCGGCGAGGTCTTCGCCCGGATCGGCCTCGTGCCCGACGGCGGCGGTACCTGGCTGCTGCCGCGGCTGGTCGGCCTGGCCAAGGCGAAGGAGCTGGTGTTCTCGGCCGACATCATCGACGCGGCGGAGGCGCTCCGGATCGGCCTCGTCAACCGGGTCGTGCCCGCGGCCGAGCTCGAGGCGACGACACGAGCCCTGGCCGCCCGGATTGCGGCGGGCCCGCCGGGCGCGATCGGCCTCGCCAAGGCGCTGCTCAACCGCTCGGCCACGGTGGATCTGGCCACCTCGCTTGGCCTCGAGGCCTACGCCCAGGCCCAGAGCGTCACCACCGACGACCACGCCGAGGGCGTGCAGGCGTTCCTCGAGAAGCGCCCGCCGACGTTCACCGGCAGATGACCCGCTCGTCCACGGTCTCGCCGATGTCCCCGAACAGGATGGCCTTCGGCGCCGGCTTCTCGTGGGGGGCCACGCTCCTGCGCGGGTGAGCGCTCCCGACGGTTTCCGCGGCTGGCTCCGGCGGCTCGGCTGGAGCCGGCCACCCGCGCGCCGCGCCCTCATCCTGGCCGGCGGCGGGGTCATCGGCGGCATGTACGAGGTCGGGGCCCTCGCCGCGCTCGACGAGACGCTGCCCGGCTTCCGCGCCAACGACTTCGATCTCTACGTGGGCTCGAGCGCGGGCTCGGTGGTCGCCGCGCTCATGGCCAACGGGGTGCGCCCCCGGGAGCTGTACACGATCCTGGACGAGGAGCGCGACGACCCGCTCAACTTCAACCGCGGCGCGGTCTACCACAAGGGCTCGTTCGCGGGCGCGACGCGCAACGTGGCCCAGTTCATGTGGGCCGTCGGCAAGCGCGCGCTCACGGACTTCCGTCTCGAGTGGCCCGATCTGCTGGCGCGCAGCGGCGGCGACATGCCGGCCGGGTTCTTCTCGCTGGCACCGCTGGAGGCCTACCTGCGGGAGGCCTTCCTGGCCAAGGATCTGTCGAATAGCTTCATCGGCACGCCGCGGCCGCTGCTCGTCGCGGCCGTCGCCCTCGATCGCGCCGAGCGCGTGGTCTTCGGCCAGGGCGATCTCATGGACGTACCGATCTCGCAGGCGATCGCGGCCTCCTCGGCGATTCCCGGCTTCTTCGACCCCTATCGGATCGCGGGGCGGGACTACGTGGACGGCGACGTCGGCTACACGGGGCACGCGGACCTGGCGGTGGACGCGGGCGCGACCGTGCTGGTCGCGATCAACCCGGCGGTGCCGCAGTCCTTGAACGAGCAGGACGGGCCCGAGATCCGCCGAGGCGGCCTCTACGCGATCATGGAGCAGGCGGGGCACATCTCGAGCCTCAACCTGTTCAATCTGGGGCTCCGCGAGATCAAGCTCCTGCATCCCGAGGTGGAGATCCTGGTGATCCAGCCGGAGCCCAAGCCGTCGCCGCTGGTGGGGCCGTCGATGGGATTCGAGGCCAGCCGCGCGGCCCTCCGCTACGGCTACCGCACGGTGAAGGACTGGCTCGCGGGCCCCGGCACGGTGGTGGCGTCCCGGTTCAGCCTCCCGCCGCCCTGACGGGCGGTCCGGCCCGCCCCTCACCCTGCCCTCTCCCCGGAGGGGAGAGGGTGGAGGGGGGTCATGCTGCCGTCTCCCGGAGGGGAGGGTGGAGCGGGGGGTCATGCTGCCGTCTCCCCGGAGGGGAGAGGGTGGAGCGGGCGGTCAGACTTCCTCCACCGTGTAGCCGGCCTCGGCGAGATGGCGCTTGATCGCTTCGATCTGCGCGGGCCCGGAGGTCTCGAGCGTCAACTCGACCTCGCTGTCACCGACGGGCGCGCGCGAGAACGCCCGGTCGTGCTCGATGCGGAGGACATTGGCCCGCGCCTCCGCCACCAGGGCGGTCAGGCGCGCCAGCGCGCCGGGGCGGTCGCGCAGCCGGACCCGCAGCCGCACGAGGCGCCCGTCCTTGACGAGGCCCCGCTCGATGATCCGCGCGATCACGTTGACGTCGATATTGCCGCCGGACACGATCAGGGCCACCGTCCGGCCCTCGAGGGCCACCCGCCGATTGGCCAGGGCGGCGAGGGCCACCGCGCCCGCGCCCTCGACCACCGTCTTCTCGATCTCGAGGAGCAGCAGGATGGCGTTGGCGATCTCCTCCTCGGTCACCGTGACCACCCGGTCCGCGTGGCGGCGCGCCAGATCGAAGGTGTGCTCACCGACGCGGCGCACCGCGATGCCGTCCGCAATCGTGGTGGCGGCGGGCACCGTCACGCGCGACCCGGCCTCCAGCGCGCTCGCCATGGCGGGCACCTCCCGGCTCTGGACGCCGATGACCTGCACCGCGTCCCGCGCGGTCTTCACGGCCAGGCCGACACCGCCCAGCAGGCCCCCGCCGCCCACCGGAACGAGGACCGCGTCCAGCCCCCCCACCTGCGCCAGCAGCTCGAGGCCGATCGTGCCCTGGCCGGCGATCACGCGGGGATCGTCGAAGGGATGCACGAACACGAGCCGGTGCGCCGCCTCGATCTCGCGGGCGCGGGCGTAGGCGTCGTCGAAGTTGTCGCCGTGGAGCACCACGTCCGCGCCGTGCCGGCGGGCCGCCGTGACCTTGGCCAGCGGAGCCCACTCCGGCATCACGATGCGCGCGGAGATGCCGAGCCGCGCGGCGTGGAAGGCCACGGCCAGGCCGTGGTTGCCGGCGCTCGCCGCCACGACGCCCCGCCGGCGCTCCTCCGGCGAGAGCTGGAGCAGCAGGTTGGCCGCGCCGCGCTCCTTGAAGGAGCCGGTCATCTGCAGGTTCTCGAGCTTGACGTACACGCGCGCCCCGGTCAGCGCGGAGAGCGTCTCGGAGTACGGGCACGGCGTCTCGTAGATCGCCCCGGTCAGGCGCGTCCGGGCGGCGTGGATGTCCGCGATCTGGATCAGAACGGCAGCTCGGGTTCGGGGTGGCGTGGGGACATGAGTCCGACCGGCATCAGGGCGGTGGAGCGGGCCCAGCCCATCCGGCCCCGCCAGTCCACGAGAATAAGCCCGCCCTGACCGCCCCCCTCCTCGACGAGGATGCTCAGCGCGACCTCGCAGGCGTGCCCCGGGTCGCCGACGCTCTTGAGGGCCTCGAGCGCGCGGCGGGCCAGCGTGACGCGGATGATCGCCTCGCCGTCGCCCGTGCAGGATACGCCCCCGAGCGTGCTCTCCGCGTAGGTGCCGCAGCCGATCAGGGCGCTGTCGCCGACACGGCCTGCCGGCTTCCCCGCGGTGCCGCCGGTGGACGTGGCCGCCGCGATGGTGCCGCGGCGGTCGAGCGCCACCGCGCCCACCGTGCCCGCCTGGAGGCCGGCCAGCCGCCGGCGCTGGTGCTCGGTCACGAGCTCGGCGGGATCGCACAGCGGGACGCCGAGCGCCTGCGCGCGCGCGAGCGCGCCGGGCCCCGCGAAGAGCGAGTGGCGGCCGGCCTCGAGGATCCGGCGGGCCAGCGTGATCGGATTGCGCACGCCGGAGACGGCGGCGACCGCCCCGTTCCGGAGCCCGTCGCCTTCCATGATGGAGGCATCGGTCTCCACCGCGCCCGCGGCGGTCAGCACGGAGCCCAGCCCGGCGTTGAATCGCGGATGGTCCTCGAGGCTCCGCACCGCCGCTTCCACCGCGTCCAGCGCGGTGCCGCCCCCGGCGAACGCGCGCCAGCCCGCGACCACCGCGTCGCGCATGCCGCCGCGGAGCTCTTCGCGGCCGCCCGGGTCGGCGCCGGCGCCGCCGTGCACGATCAGCGCGGGGACGCGGCTTGTCATGGCTCGGCGCCGATCGCTATCATGCGCGAGTGATTGTCGGGCAATCCGGATCGCAGGACAAGTCGCGCCGTGATCCGCTCGCCATCCTCGCGCGCCGGATCGCCCGCTGCCGGCTCTGCCCGCGCCTCGTTCGCCATCGCGAGGCGGTCGCGGCGGCGCCCCCGCTGCGCTATCGCGGCCAGCGGTACTGGGCGCGGCCGCTGCCGGGCTTCGGCGATCCGGACGCCCGGGTGCTGCTGGTGGGCCTCGCGCCGGCCGCGCACGGGGGCAATCGCACCGGGCGCATGTTCACCGGCGACCGGAGCGGCGACTGGCTCTTCCGGGCGCTCCACGAGGCCGACTTCGCCAACCAGGCCGCCTCGACGGACCCGGGCGACGGCCTGCGCCTCGAGGGCGCCTTCATCACGGCGACCGCGCGCTGCGCGCCGCCTGCGAACAAGCCGACGCCGGTGGAGATGGCCCGCTGTCGCCCGTTCCTGCTGGAAGAGCTACGACTTCTCACCCGCGTCCGGGTCGTGGTGGCCCTGGGCAAGATCGCCTGGGACGCCTACCTGCGGGCGCGGCGCGAGGCCGGGCTTCCGGCGCCGCGCCCGCTGCCGCGCTTCGGCCACGGCGCGGTCGCGGCGATGCCGGACGGCGGGCCCACGCTGCTCGGATGCTTTCACCCGAGCCAGCAGAACACGTTCACCGGGAAGCTGACGCGGGACATGCTGCGGGCGGTGTTCGTCCGGGCGCGGGCGCTGGCGGGTCTCTAGCCCGCTCGATTCACGAACGCGTGTTCCGATGCACCCCCTCACCCTGTCCCTCTCCCCCTCCGGGGGCGAGGGGTCGAAACGGCTCCCTCTCCTCCGGAGGGGAGAGGCGGGTGTTACCATGGACGCATGCGTCGGGTGCGCCTGCTGCTCCTGGTTCTTGCGCTCGGCCTGATGGTCGGGGCGGGGGCGCCGGCGCAGACCACGGCGCCGGCGCAGACCACGGCGCCGGGCGTCGCCAGGCTCGCGGTGACCGAGGCCACCCTCGACAACGGCCTGCGGGTGCTCGTGCAGGACGACGCGCGCAACCCGATCGTCGCGGTGCAGGTCTTCTACCGGGTGGGCTCGCGCAACGAGCGGCCCGGGGCGACCGGGCTGGCCCACTTCCTCGAGCACATGATGTTCAAGGGCACGCCCGCCTACGGCCGCGGGCACGTCGCGCGCCTCATCGAGGAGCACGGGGGCCGCGACAATGCCTACACCACGAAGGACCTGACCGGCTACTACACGAACATCGCGGCGGACCAGCTCGACCTGGTGCTCCGGATCGAGGCGGACCGGATGCGGAACCTCCTGCTGGACGCCGCCGAGATCGACTCCGAGCGGAAGGTGGTGACCGAGGAGCGCCGCATGCGCTCGGAGGACAACCCGGACGGGCTCGTCTACGAGGCGATGAACTCGCTGGCGTTCAAGGCGCACCCGTATCGCTGGCCCATCATCGGCTGGATGTCGGACATCGCCCGCATCAACCAGGCCGAGCTGCGCGCGTTCTACGACACCTACTACCTCCCCAACAACGCGATCCTGGTCATCGCGGGAGACGTGCGCGCCCCCACCGCCCTCGCGATGGTGCGGCGCCACTTCGCGGGGCTCCGGCGGGGGCCCGCGCCGCCGCCGGTGACCGCGGTCGAGCCGCCGGCGATCGACGAGCGCCGGCTGGTCGTGCGCCGCGAGCAGGCGCGGCTCCCGGTCGTCAACATCGCCTGGCACGTGCCGAACCACGCCTCGCCCGATGCCCCCGCGCTGGAGCTGCTGTCCACCGTGCTGTCGTCCGGTCGCGCGTCACGGCTCTACCAGAAGCTGGTCTACGAGAAGCGCATGGTCCTGGGGGCGGGAGGTGAGTACTCGTACTTCTCGCTCGACCCGTCGCTCTTCTGGTTCTACGCGACGCCGGTGCCCGGCCAGGCCCCGGAAGCGGTGGAGCAGGCGCTGCTGGCCGAGATCGAGCGGCTCAAGCAGGAGGTGGTGCCCGAGGAGGAGCTGGCCCGTGCCCGCAACCAGATCGAGGCCTCGTTCGTCTGGCAGCAGGACTCGGTCTTCTCGCGCGCCTCGGTGCTCGGGCGCTTCGAGGTGCTCGGCTCCTGGCGCCTGCTCGACGATTACCTGCCGAAGCTCCGGGCCGTCACCGCCGCCGACCTGCAGCGGGTGGCCCGGACCTACTTCCCGCTCGACCGCAAGAACGTCTCGATCCTGTTGCCCCCGGAGCCGGCCGCCCCGGCCTCCCGGTGAGCCCGATGGCCTCCCGGCTGGCCAAGGGGGCGATGGTCCTCACCCTCCTGCTCGGGCTGGGCCTGGCCTACGCGTACGGCGGGCGGCTGTTCGGCTCCGGCAACGGACGGCCGCTCGTCAGCGTCACCGGAACCATCGAGGCCATCCAGGTGGATGTGAGCGCCAGGATCGCGGGCCGCATCGTCGAGCGGCCGGTCGACGAGGGGGACCGGGTCACGGCCGGCCAGCTCCTGGTGCGGCTCGACGAGGCCGAGCAGGCCGCGGAGGTGCGCCGGCAGGAAGCGGCGGTGCGGACCGCGCAGTCTTCCCTCGACGACCTGCAGGCGGGCGCCCGGCGCGAGGAGCTGGAGGATGCGCGGGCGGCGCTGCAGAGCGCCTCGGCCACCCGGGAGTGGACCGAGCGCGATTTCCGGCGGGCGGAGGGCCTCTTTCGCCAGACGCTGATCGCGGCCCAGGAGGTGGACCGCGCCCGGCAGGCCTACGATGTGGCCTTGGCCCAGGAGAAGTCGGCCCGCCAGAAGCTCCTCCTCCTCGAGGCCGGGTCGCGCCCCGACCAGGTCGAGACGGCGCGCGGCCAGCTCGCACAGGCCCGGAACGCGCTCGAGGTGGCGAAGACCCGGCTCAAGGAAATGACCATTTTCTCACCGCTTGACGGCGTCGTACTTCGGAAGAACCTCGAAGTGGGTGAGCTGGCCAATCCCGGCGTGCCGATCCTGACCCTGATGAAGCCCTCGGACATCTGGGTGCGGGCCTATGTCCCCGAGGAGGAGGTCGCGCGCATCAAGGTCGGCAGCCCCGCCCGAATCGCGGTGGACGGCTACCCGGCGCGCCGGTTCCCCGGCCGGATCACCGAGATCGCCTCGGAGGCGGAGTTCACGCCCCGGAACGTCCAGACCCGGAAGGAGCGCGTGAACCTGGTGTTCCGGATCAAGATCGCGGTGGACAACCCGGAGGGCATCCTCAAGCCGGGCATGCCCGCGGATGCCGACATTGACTGAGCCCGCTCGTCCGGCCGTGATCACCCAGGGGCTGACGCGGCGCTTCGGACGGCGGGTCGCGGTGGACCACCTCGATCTCCGGGTGCGCGTGGGCGAGCTCTACGGCTTCCTGGGGCCGAACGGGGCGGGCAAGTCCACCACGCTCCGGATGCTGTGCGGGCTGCTCGCGCCGAGCGAGGGGGGCGGGACGGTGCTCGGCCTCGACCTGGTCGCCGAGCCGGAGCGGATCAAGTCGGTGATCGGCTACATGTCGCAGAAGTTCTCGCTCTACGACGATCTCACGGTGAACGAGAACCTCACCTTCTACGCCCGGGTCTACATGGTCCCGCGCGCGGTCCAGGCGGGGCGGATCGCCCAGATGATCCAGCTCGCGGATCTGGGCGGCCGCGAGCATCAGCTCGCCGGGACGCTCTCAGGCGGCTATCGCCAGCGCCTGGCCCTGGCCTGCGCGCTCGTGCACGCGCCGCGGCTGGTGTTCCTCGACGAGCCCACCGCGGGCGTGGACCCGGTGTCGCGTCGCAACTTCTGGGGGCTGATCCGCCGCCTCGCCGACGAGGGCACCACGATCCTGGTGACCACGCACTACATGGACGAGGCCGAGCTCTGCGACACGCTCGGCTTCATCTACCAGGGGCGGCTCATCGCCCAGGGCTCGCCCGCGTCCATCAAGACCACGACCTTCCGCCAGCCGGTCATGGAGGTGGAGGCCGCGGAGCTGCGCCGCGCCGCCGATGTGCTGGATGACTGGGACCTGATCGAAGAGGTGCAGCGGGTGGGCACGCGGCTGCGCCTGGTCGTGGGCGACCACGCCCTGACCCCATCCGACGTCGAGCACCATCTGCGGGCGCAAGGGCTCGAGGTCCGCTGGGTGCAGGAGGTGGAACCCTCGGTGGAGGACCTCTTCGTCTCGTTCGTGGACAAGCAGCGCAAGTCCCGCCTCCGCGAGCAGCTCCGCGCCCTCGACCCGCAGGCGCCCCTCACCGGGCCGCCCCTCACCCCGGCCCTCTCCCCAGAGGGGAGAGGGTGTCGGGTGGGGAGCGGGCAGGGTGAGGGGCGGCAGGGTAAGGGGGCCTAGCCATGGGCTCGCGGCTGCTCGGCATCATCGTGAAGGAGTTCATCCACCTCAAGCGCGACATGCTCGCCCTGGTCCTGGCGCTGGCGGTGCCGGTGGCCATGCTGTTCATCTTCGGCTGGGCCATCAACACCGACGTCAAGCACATCCCCACCGCGGTCTTCGAGCAGTCGGGCAGCCTCGAGGCGCGGCTCTTCCTGGAGGCGATGGAGAACAGCCAGTATTTCGATATCCGCCGCCGGGTGGGCAGCCACCGGGAGCTGACCCGGCTCATCGACTCGGGGGAGGCGAAGGTCGGCGTGGTGATCCCGCCCGACTACGCCCGCCGCCTCACGCGCCGGGACGCCACGATCCAGGTGATCGTGGACGCCTCGGATCCCCAGGTGGCGACGTCCGCGCTCAACGCGGCCACCTCGCTGGGCGCCCAGCGCTCGCTCCAGGTGCTGACCGAGACGCTCGAGGGGACCCGTCTCTCCCGCCGGGCGGAGCCGCCGGTGGACGTGCGGGTCCGCGCCTGGTACAACCCCGATCTCGTCTCCGCCATCTTCATCGTTCCCGGCCTCATCGGCGCGCTCCTGATGCAGACCACCATCACCGCGATGGCGGTCTCGGTGGTGCGCGAGCGCGAGAAGGGCACGCTGGAGGCGCTGATCGTGAGCCCAATCCGGCGCTGGGAGCTGCTGCTCGGCAAGATCGTCCCCAACCTGCTGGTGGCCTTCGGCCAGATGACCATGGCCCTCCTGGTCGCCCACTTCGTCTTCGACGTGCCGATCCGGGGCAGCCTGACGCTGCTCTACGCCCTGTCGCTCGTATTCATGATGGGCACGCTCGGCGTGGGCATCCTGCTGTCGGCGGCTTCCCGCACGGTGCCGCAGGCCATGCAGCTCGCGTTCCTCACGTTCCTGCCGTCCATCTATCTCTCCGGGCTGCTCTTCCCCATCGAGGGGATGCCCACCGGCGCGCAGTACCTGGCCGCGATCATCCCGCTGACCTATTTCCTGAAGATCGTGCGCGGTATCATTCTCAAGGGCGTGGGCTTCGAGTACCTGTGGCCCTCGCTGGTGCCGCTGGTGATCTTCGGCACGGTCGTGTTCTCCCTGGCGGTGCTCAAGTTCCGCAAACAGCTCGATTGACGAGAGAGGCGCCCATGCGAGTGCCGGTGGCCGTGCTGCTGCTCCTGCTCGCCGGGCCCGCGCAGGCGGCGGGCCCGCTGGCGCACCGCGAGATCCTCCCGAACGGCGCGGTGCTGCTGGTGACCGAGCGGCCCGCGATCCCGATCGTGGTGGTGCGCGTGGGCGTCCCCGCCGGGGCGGTACACGACCCGGTGGACGCGCCCGGCGTGGCGAACCTCACCGCGGCGCTACTCACGCGCGGCACCGCCCGGCGCTCCGGGCCGGAGCTCGATCGCGCAATCGAGTTCGTGGGCGGCAGGCTCGAGGCCGGGGCGGGGAGCGATGGGGCCACCGTCTCGCTCTCGGTGCTCAAGAAGGACCTCGGGCTCGGGCTGGATCTGCTCGCCGAGGCGCTGCTGCAGCCCGCGTTCCCCGCCGAGGAGCTGGCGCGCAAGGTGACGGACATTCAGGGAGCGCTGCGCCGCTCCGAGCAGAGCCCGGAGAGGGTGGCGGCGCGCGAGCTGGGGCGGCTGATATTCCCCGGGCATCCGTACGGGCGGCCCGCGGCCGGCACCATCGAATCCGTCGGCCGGCTCACGCGGGAGCAGGTGACCGCGTTCTACCGGCGCCACTACCGGCCGGACGGGGCGAACATCGTCGCGGTGGGCGACGTGACGGTGGCGGAGATCCGCCGCGAGCTGCTGCAGCGGCTGGCGGGGTGGACCACGCCGGCCGCCCCGGTGCCGCCCGTCCCGAGGCCCCCACTCGTCGGCCCCGCGGAGGAGCGGAAGATCGCGCGGGACCTGACGCAGACGACCGTGCTGCTCGGGCGGCCGGCCATCAGACAGGACGACCCGGACTATTTTCCGCTGGCGGTGGCCAGCTACGTCCTGGGCGGCGGATCCGCCTCGCGCCTGTACACGCGCGTGCGCGAGGAGCGCGGTCTCGCCTACGCGGTCTACAGCTCGCTCGCGCCCGGACGCTACGGGGCCTCGTACCTCGTCTCGCTGCAGACGCGGACGGACGGGGTGGAGGAGGCGGTGCGGCTCGCCCGGGCGGAGATGGCGCGGCTCGGGCGCGAGCCGCTGGCGCCGCGGGAGCTGGCCGTCGCCAAGTCGTACCTGATCGGCAGCTTCCCGCTGCGGCTCGACACCGCCGGCAAGCTGGCGCGCTTCCTGGGAGCGGTGGAGGAGAGCGGCCTCGGGCTCGACTACCCGGAGCGCTACAAGGAGCGGATCGGCCGGGTCACCGCGGCCGACGTCCAGCGCGTCGCGGCGAAGTACCTCGATCCCGCGACCTTCTCGGAGGTTCAGGTGGGCCGCTAGCGGCCGCGACGGGACATTCCAGCCGGGCTCATCAGACCCGTAGGCAGTTCACCGCCCGATAGAATATCGAGGTCTCGGATCTCTCGTTGGTGATCGGGGACATCCCCACGAACTCGATCCTTCGAAAGCCCTGATCGAGGAGAAATCGGTAGCCTGGCTCATAGGCCTTTCGGTCCGAATTGTCCCATACGATGACGCCGTCATGCTTCAGCGCGCCGACCGAGTTCATCGCGCAGTTGACACGATCGCGCCCGTCGATGCTGGTGATGTCAAAACGATCCTGGAACTGAGTGATAGCCTTCGAATAGTCGCCCCCGTACTCGAGAGCGTGATACATCATCGTCACATTTCGAGGCGCTCGGTCCGACACGGCCCGGTACCAGTCGGGATTGTGCTCACAGCTGACGACCGACGCGACGCGATCGGCCCACCACAGCGTGCTCGCTCCGGAGCCAAACTCGAAGACCGCCATGTCCGGCCTGACGCGGCGGGCCAAGAAGTCAATTGCGGGGTACGTGATGTACGGCACCGGCTGTCCACTGCTGTCGACCGAGCGCTGCTCGTCGAAGCTCCGAAACCAGCCATCGTCCCGGAGTGGCCCTTTTCGCCACAGGCTGTAAAGACCGTAGAGATGGAGACGCTGGAGAACCTGTCGCCCCACGGTACGAATCATCATTGCTCACCACCACCAGCCGGGATGGTACCGGCGTGGGCCGATGTAGAAGGGGTCGTAGTAGGGGCCGTACCCGTACGGTCCGAAGCCCCACGGATAGGGGTAGTACGCGGGACCCAGGACCACGTCCTGCGGCCAGAGGCGGATCCGCTCCACGGTGACGACCGGGTAACGATAGGGGACCTCGCCGATCTTGCGCTCTTCCACGCCGGTGACCTCGCCGATCACCGTGATGCGCCGGCCCGGGGCGTAGACCGCGGGATCGAGGAACTCCGCGGTGTGCAGCAGCACGCGGCCGGGCGAGCGGTCGCTGCGCTCGGGCGCGTCGTTGCCACGGAGCCGGCGCGCCAGGATCTCGATCTCGGTCAAGCCGGAGCGGGGCTGGGTCGCCAGGATGTCGCCCCCCAGGATGACGCGCGCGCCCTTGCGGGCGGCCGGATCACGCAGGAGCTCGTCCACGGTGATCCGCGTGTCCACGGTGCGCATCACCGCATCCGGAAACGCGGTCGCGCAACCGGCGAGCAGGACCGCCAGCAGGACCGGCCGCAGCCAACGCATGCCGTCACGATACCTCTCGTCGGGGAGGCCCGCAATCGCTGTGCTACAATCCGCGCACATGAGGCGGGCTCGCTCATGCCGGTGGTGGTGCTCGGTGCTGGCGATCGGCCTGTCATTGACCGGCAGCGCTCCCGGCGACGCCGCGTCGTTCACCTTGATGCCGCAGGATCGCGACGAGGCCGTGCGGGTCGGGCGACGCAGCGTCATCGCGGAGGACTGGGCCGGCGAGTGGCGGGTGAACGGTGGCGCCGGCCAGTTCGTCACCGTCATGACCCCGTTTCATCGGCTGGCCCTGGCTGCGCGCAACTCCGCCTTCCAGGACAAGGAGCTCACGCCGCGCGACGTCGAATCGGTGCTGAAGGACCAGCAGGGGAAGGTCGTCTTCTGGGCGACGCTGCGGGGCGGCCGGGTGGACTTCGCGCGCTTCTACACGCCCACGCTGCAGGCGCGGCAGCGGGAGATCAAGGCCTCCTTCACCCAGAACGAGCGGACCGCGCTCCGCGGCGACGACGGGCAGTTCACCGCACGCTGCGTCTACGTGTTCCCCGCGGAAGGCCTGGATCCCCGGGCCACCATGACGCTCCTGGTGCGGGACGGCGAGGAGAAGGTGGTGGCGAGGTTCACGGTCGATCTCTCGACCATGCGCTAGCGCCGATGGTGACCCCGGAGCGGTTCGCGCAGGGCCTGACGCTCCCGGAGTACCTGGCGCAGATGCGCGCCAACAAGGAGCGCTTCACGAAGCGCATGGCCGACGCCGTGATCACCGCCGAGGATCGGGAGGCGATCCGGGCCCGCAAGCTCAGGATCCTGGTGATCACCGAGGACTGGTGCGGCGACGCCCTCGTGGCCTTTCCCGCGCTCGCGCGGCTGGTGGAGGGCGCGCCCGAGGTGGAGCTGCGGGTGTTCCTGCGGGACGCGAACCCGGACGTGATGGACCGGTACCTCAAGCGCGGGCTCTACCGCACGATCCCGGTGTTCGTGTTCTTCGACGAGCGGATGAACGAGCTGGGACGATTCATGGAGCGCGACGACGTGGTGACCGAGATGCGCACCCTGCTGAGAGTCTGAGGAGGACCGATCATGAAGGCGATTCGTGTGCACGCTCCGGGCGGCCCGGAGAGCATGAAGCTGGAGGACGTGGCGGTCCCGACGCCGGCAGCCGGCCAGGCCCAGGTGAAGCTCGAGGCCTGCGGCGTGAACTACATCGACGTGTACTTCCGCACCGGCGCCTACAAGGCCCCGCTGCCGCTCACCCCGGGCATGGAGGGCGCGGGCACCGTGAC
Organism: Candidatus Limnocylindria bacterium; assembly: GCA_035524955.1. Classification (GTDB taxonomy): domain Bacteria; phylum Methylomirabilota; class Methylomirabilia; order Rokubacteriales; family CSP1-6; genus CAMLFJ01. Next base: position 44,305 of record DATLFG010000056.1, read on the forward strand.
CGCGGTCGGGCCGGGGGTCTCCGACGTCAAGGTGGGCGACCGGGTGGCGTGGACCGGTGTGATCGGCTCCTACGCCCAGATGCTCGCGGTGCCGTCGGACCGCCTGGTGGCGCTGCCCGACAAGCTCACGTTCAAGGACGGCGCCGCCGCGATGCTGCAGGGGCTCACCGCCCACTACCTCGTCACCTCCACGTGGCCGCTCAAGAAGGGCGAGACCGCGCTGGTGCAGGCCGCCGCGGGCGGCATGGGGCTGCTGCTCTGCCAGATGGCCAAGATGCGCGGAGCCAACGTCATCGGTACCGTCTCCACCGAGGAGAAGGCGGCGCTCGCGAAGGCGGCGGGCGCCGACCACGTGATCCTCTACACCAAGCAAGACTTCGAGCCCGAGGTCAAGCGCATCACGGGCGGCCGCGGCGTGGACGTGGTCTACGACGGCGTCGGGGCGAGCACCTTCGACAAGGGGCTCAACTGCCTGCGGCCGCGCGGCCTCATGGCCCTCTTCGGCGCGGCCAGCGGCCCGGTGCCGCCGCTCGATCTCCAGCGCCTGAATGCGGGCGGCTCGCTCTTCGTGACCCGGCCGAGCCTCAACCACCACATCGCCACGCGCGACGAGCTGATGCAGCGCTCCGGCGAGCTGCTCGGCTGGATCCGCGACGGAAAGGTGAAGCTGCGGGTGGAGCATCAGTTCCCGCTGGAGCAGGCCGCCGAGGCCCACCGGCAGCTCGAGGGCCGCAAGACGACGGGGAAGATCCTGCTGCTTCCATGAATGATCCGCAGGCCCCGGCGCGTGCGGCCCGCGCGGACGGGGGCCGCACCGCCCCGGTCCCGTCATGCTGAAGTGGACGCTGGTCGGGCTGGCGGTGCTGGTCGCGCTCGTGCTGGGCGCCCTCGTGGCGCTGCCGTGGCTGCTCGACACGCCCGCCATCAGAACCTACGCCGCGCAGGCCGCCTCGCACGCCCTGGGGCGGCCGGTGAAGTTCGGCGCAATTTCCATCTCGATGCTCCCGCTGCCGACCGTGCGGCTGCGGGGGCTGGAGGTCGCCGAGGAACCGAGCTTCGGGCCCGGACCCTTCGTCACGGTGAGCGAGGGCCGGATGCGCATCCGCATCCGCCCGCTGCTCCGGGGCCGGGTCGAGCTGGCCGATCTCACGCTGAAGGAGCCCCGCATTCACGTGATCGAGGATGCGGCGGGCCGCCTCAACGTGGCGACGCTGGGCGGCGGC
>DATLFG010000057.1:0-79718 GCA_035524955.1 Candidatus Limnocylindria bacterium
GCTAGCGATACCGGCACGGGGTTAACGAGCCCGCCGTCAACCAACACCGATCCCTCGCGCAGCGCCGGCGCGAATAATCCGGGCAGGGCGATAGAGGCCCGCACCGCGTCGAGCGTCGAGCCATGGCGCAGCCAGACCTCCGCGCCGGTGCGCAGAGACGTTGCCACTGCGGCGAACGGCATGGCCAACTCCTCGAGAGGGCGGTCCACGAAGTTGCGCCGGAAGAAGTCCATCAGCCGTTCGCCCTTTAGAAGGCCGCTGCCCAGACTCACGTCCATGAATGCAACGACATCCTTGAACCCCAATCCAAGCACCCATTGCTCGAGGCGTTCCAGCTCGCCTGCTGCGTAGGCGGCGCCGACCAGCGCGCCGATGGATGTTCCGCACACCACGTCCGGCCGAATGTCCGCCTGCTCCAGCGCGCGGATGACCCCTACATGCGCCCAACCGCGGGCCGATCCGCTGCCCAGCGCAAGCCCGACCAGCGGGCTGCGAGGTGCGCTCATGCAGATAGCCCTCGTTTGAAGCTAGGCAACTTGTCCATGGTTCGCGAGCTCCGTGAAGGCCCTGACACCGAACGCTCATCGTGAGCGGCCGGCCGCTCTGGGCCGGCCCGCTCCACGATGTTGTTAGCCAGGCTCACCGACCCATCTCCGGTACCGACAGACCGCGGCAGATCTTCCGGGCGAGCAGGTCCGTGATCTCGGTATGCCTGGGAATGGCCTCGACCGCTCCAGTCGCAGGGTTCGTCCACAGGGAATGTGCTCCACCCTCACGCTTCAGGTGGCACCCGAAGCAGATCGCCTCGCTTCACCCGACGACGACCTTCTCGCGGGTCGCCGTGGCCGGTATCCCGCGAAGGCCGTCCTTACGTCTGTCCTCAAGAATCAGGGTGATAGCGCCTCTCAAGCTCTTCAGGGCCGCAGCCTTTGTCCTGCCTTGACCGTTCGCACCAGGGATCTCTGGGCAGTACGCGATGTACCAGCGCCGGTCCCGTTCCACTACCGCGGTGACTCGTTCCGCATGCGTCGTGTACCTCCGCTCTAAGCGTAACGCATTGTGGCAGTAGCTTGCTCTGCCTAACGGTCAGGCCGGCCGGCAAGCCGGTCCGCTCCAGCCTGTGGTTGGACACCCTCGGTCCAGGACCGTCGCCGACGATCTTCTGGCACGATTCCATCGCGACTTGTGCCGTGCTTGCAGCCGGCAAATCGGCGCGGCGCGAATACGCCAACCGTTCCCTTCCTCCAGAAGAAGAAGTGACCTTGCGGATTCGGTCGTGATGGTACTCGGACGTTGCGGTGCGGTCGAGAATCCGAGTACAGCGGGGTTCCGGGCCTCATTGGATTTCACTGCCGTCGACGCCGCCATTGGGAGGGCGTCACTCGCATCTTGCCGGCAAACATGCGCCCGAAATGCGAAACGTCCTTGAAGCCACAGGCAAAGGCGATATCGGTAACTGACCGCTGAGCGAACTCTGGCGCTGCGAGGAGTCTTGCCGCTTGCCTCACGCGTTCATCAAAGACGCGTCGCATGATGGTCTCATTATTGGCGGCGAACACCCGTGCCAATGTGCGGCTCGATACCCCACTCGCTCGCGCGATGTGGTCCGGCGTCAGCTCCGGGTCACCGAACTTGAGTGCAATCGTCCCGCAGGCGCGGAGGAACATCGCGGCGCGCCATGCATCTGACGGCGTGAGGTGGTCGCGGTGCGACTCGTTGAGCAGTTGCGCCAAGAGGTCGACCGAATGGCGCGCGAACAGTGTCGCGGCGGTCGACGACAGTTCACCAGCGAGCGCGAATCCGGTAGCCAGATGGCTCGCCCAAAGGCGAGCGAGGGGATGATCGCGCAACACTGCGCTTGGGAGCAATTCTGGCCGCGCCACGCGACTGTCGAGCCAGGAGGTCGGCAGCGTGATGAGCAGATGCCGCCAGGGACGCTCGAGATCGAGCGTGAATTCGTGCCGACTGTCGGTGATAAAGATATCGCCTCGTCGCAGGACAACCGCTTCGCCGCGACGGGTGATCCGAGCCTCGCCTTCGAGGTCCACGCAGGCGGCATACACGTGACCACGCGCGCGTGCGATGTGCGCGCCTGTGTGCAACGCATGCACGCCCCGCCCGGAGACCTGCGCGACTCCGAGTTCCCCGATGACTCGCGCCTGGATCTGGCCGTGCAGCGCCAGCTTGCCGGCTGGCTCGATCCTCATCGGCGTGACGTGACGGCTCACGAGATCTGCCCAGAATTCCGCACGTTCCCGCGTCGGGATACTGTCGGTCGTCACTGACACCATGGGTGTCGCTCTCAGTCGACGCTCCGGTCGCCCACAAGCGAGCGGCGACTAGGCGAATCTGCTAGTGTGCCCCTTAGGAGTCGGGCGTGCCGGGAGCCATTCCGACAACGAACCCGCCTCCCATGGAGAGCTTGTCGTATGAAGCACACCTTAGCATTCCTTCTGCTACTCAGCATGCCACTGGGGGTGGTCGCGATGGCACAAGATCGCAACGTGGACGAAGAGAACGTGCGCTTGCTCGACGACCAGGAACGGATCGCCGCCCTAAAGCGTGATATCTCCACGCTGGAACGGTTGTGGTCCGAACAGTTCACCGTCAATGCGCCGAACCACGAGATAGTGGTCGGTAGACGCGCCGTCCTCGATGTCTTCGTGCGCGCGGGTGTCATCAACTTTTCGAAGTTTGAGCGCCAGATCGAGTTCATCCGCGCTGATGGGCCCTTCGTCATCATCATGGGGTTAGAGACGGTGGAGCCAGTCAGGGACGCGCCAAGCGCTGGCCTCGTGGCCGGGCACACGATCAAGCGCCGCTTCACGAACATCTGGAAGAACGAAGGGGGTACCTGGCGGCTGTTTGCGCGTCATGCCAATGTGATCCCGAATCGTTGACTGGCGCTGCAGCGCGTTCCGGGCGTCCAAATGGGGCCGAGTAAGACTCAGGTGTCCTTCCTGACTCGATTCTTCGGAAGAATGCTTGGCCCGACCAAGAGGATGTCGGCGAACCCTCCGCTCCGCTGTAGGCTCAGTAGAGGTTCTTGTGATCAAGAGCATCGACGCCTTGCTGGACCAACTCCCGCCGAAACGCCTCGAGGGTCGCTTCAGGCATCTCCGCGCCTATCGGGCGTGTGTGTCTAACGCTCGGGATCCGCGGCGGCGCGAAGCGCCGACCGCTGCATGCGGAAGTTAGAGGGCCTCTCAGAGGCGCGACCGCCAGTAGCCGGGCCGGCGACGACCGTGGGCCATCGCGACGACCTCGACGGCATCACCGCGCAGGATGTACACCAGGCTGAAGGGGTATCGAGGAAACACGTATCGCCGCGCGCGGCTTCCAAAGCGCGGCCAAGTTCGGGGGCTCGCTGCGACCGCGTCGATCGCCCGCTGCAGCTCCTCCCGAAAACCGTCCGCGGCCTCGGGGCTTCTCGCGGCATACCAGTCATACGTGGATTCCGCCTCCTGCGCCGCAGCAGGATGGAACCGGGCCGCCGCTGAGGCCATTCAGCGCTGGTACAGCCGCGCCCTCAGCTCTTCCCAGGGAACCGCCTGGATCTGGCCCGAATCTAACTCCGCGATTCGGCCCTCTATCTCGGCTCGCCAGGCTTCCTCGGCACCTTCCTCCGACTCCGCATCCAGGCTGTCGACCAGAAGGCGCATGAGTGTCGCCCGCTCCTTCGGGTCGAGCCGCATCGCCTCCTCAAACAGCTCGCGCGCCGATTTCGCCATGCGTCGATCCTACCATTCCGGTTGTCCGGGCGCTGTCCGTCTAACGGCCATGCTCAGCGGCGGGGTCCGAGCAACGCGAGGACCCCGTCCGTTGCAGCATGATGTTAGACCTCGTTCGGTACAGTCCGGGAACATAGGTAACACTTTAGTCCAGGGACATGGGTGACACCACACTGGCGGGCACGGGAGGACGTGCCCATGCCCTGGAGGAAGACCGCACCCATGGATCAGCGCACGCAGTTCATCGCCGACCACCTGCGCGAGACCCAGACGATCACGGAGCTCTGCGATCGGTGTGGCGTCTCCCGCAAGACGGGCTACAAATGGATCGACCGCTACCTGCGCCTTGGGCCCGCCGGCCTCGAGGAACACTCTCGCCGTCCCCATCGCGCCCCCAATCAGACCCCCGATGAGATCGTCGCCGCGATCCTGGAGGCTCGCCAGCGGCATCCCGGGTGGGGCGGCAAGAAGCTGCGGGCCCTCCTCCAGCGGCGGCACCCGCGGTGGACCCTCCCGGGCCGCTCGACGGTCTGCGACATCCTGCGGCGGCACGGACTCGTCCCCACGCGCCGCTCGCGCCGCCGCCTCGGTCTTCCCGGCAAACCCACGACGATCATGGGCGCCCCGAATGCGGTGTGGTGCGCGGACTATAAGGGGCAGTTCAAGACCGGCGACGGCCGCTACTGCTATCCCCTCACCGTCACCGATGGCTTCAGCCGCTATCTGCTCGGCTGTCAGGGGCTGGGCTCCACGGCGGGCGCGGAGGCCCAGCCCGTCTTCACCCGGCTGTTCAAAGAGTATGGCCTGCCTCTGCGCATTTGCACCGACAACGGCGTCCCCTTCGCGACCGCGACCCTGGCCCGGCTCTCGAAGCTCTCGGCCTGGTGGGTGCGGCTGGGGATCCTGCCCGAGTTCATCGAACCCGGCCGCCCCGACCAGAACGGACGGCATGAACGCATGCATCACACCCTCAAGGCGGCCACCACGCGCCCCGCGGCCGGCAGCCTCGGCGCCCAGCAGCGCCGGTTCAACGCCTTTCGCGAGGAATTCAATCACGTGCGCCCCCACGAGGTGCTCGAGCAGCAGACTCCCGCCGCGTGCTACCACCCGTCGCCGCGGCCCATGCCAGACCGGCTGCCTCCGCTCGAATATCCCGATCGCTTCGAGGTGCGCTACGTCAGCGCTAACGGCGGCATTCGGTGGAATCACCGCTGGGTCAACGTCTCCACGGTCTGCGTGGGCGAGTACGTCGGCCTCGAGGAGATCGACGACGGCGTCTGGAACGTCTACTTCGCGCCCCTGCGCCTCGGCCGGTTGCTCGAGCGGCACATGCGCATCGAGGATGCGTATGGGAGACTGAGACGCCGACATGTGTAACCCATGTCCCCGGACTCGTTTGTTACCTATCTCCCCGACCGTTCAAACCCTCGCGCCATCTGAGTAGTTCGCCAAGAGAGCGTCTACCGCTTCCTCGCCGGTGAGAGGCCCGGTCCCGCCAAAGACCTCAACCTCGAGCGTGCCGTCCGCGAACACCTCAATCTCGTACCGGCGGCCCGGGACGGTAGCACACACCATGACCGTATCGCCACGGACGCGAGCGAGCGTGTAGTGAATCCGCGCCCCCTCCAGCTGCTGGAGCAGCGAATAGAGCCGGTGTGTCCGCGAATCGCTACCCATAGGTGGCTATCCGCCTAACGCCCAGCATCAGCGGCGGCGCGAAGCGCCGTCCGCCGCATGCTGTTGTTCGGCGGCCTCTTCGCTGAGCCTCAAGGGGCCAGCCCAACATCCACCCCACATCTTCGCAGAGTGTACTGACCGCACGTACGTGCTTTCAGCGGCAAGAGGCTGCCGCTTCGCTACACAACTGGATTACCGCCTGGCGGCGTGCTTCCACCGCCCGGAGGTCCTCGTTCTCGGGCAGCCCCTCGATAGCCCCTCGGGCGATCATTTCAGCGTGGTGTAGGAGCGCGGTGCGGTCCTCTGGTCGATGTGCGAATCCCGCGATCACGGCGATCGATTCCAGCAGGCGGATGGTCACCGCGACGCTGGAGCGGCTATATTGCCGAACCTGGTTGAAGGCTGCGTCCGTGATCTCCGGGAACGTATTGGCAGGCGCGATCACCCGAAGCTGATTCTGGTGGTCATAGCGATATTGTGACGGCATATCCCGTGTTGCCAAACGACACAGAACGGATCCCAATTGGTCCACACACGTGATCGCCGTGAACGGGTCGTTCAGCCCGGGGGAGAGGGCCCGGACCGCGATCTCCACCAGTTGGTTCACCCCGAACTCGATGTCCTGGTCGAAAGTCCGCTGGTGGCCCAGGACGAAGAGGGAACGGACCTGATCCGTAAGCCGCTCGGTCACTCGGCTTCCTGGCCAGATCAGCGCCAGAGGACAACTGGCAATGACGTAGTTTCCAGGCCTTCGCTCCAGTCGAACCACTAGGTCCTCCTCCATCGCCAGCGCCAGCAAGGCCTCACCGTCGATGAACTGGAGGTAGCCGTCTCCGTCCGCGCCGACTGGCCGAGCGTCCTTGTGGAACGCCTCGAGAAAGCCCACGTCGGGTGGCTCCGTCGGGATCATTGGCGTTCCCCGTCCGATGTGTTCCGGGAAAAGACCGTCGATCCTCTCGATCAATTCCCCGCTTATCCGCGCGGCGATCTCGTTGGCCTGGATGGAAACAGACACGTGATGGATGAAGTAGATCAACACTCCCACGCTCGCCACCGCGAATAGAACGCCGAGGGTGACCGACAGGTGCGGTACGAAAGCGACCTCCTCCGCCCGGCGGATCGTACGGAGGACGAGCAAGCAGTACAGGAAGGTGGCGATGAACGTGCCGAGGACCACCTGTGTGGTGGAATCGCGCATGAAATTGCGCAGCAGACGGGGTCCCAGCTGAGACGAGGCCAGTGACAGGGCGACCAACGTCATCGAGAAGACCACACCGGCGATGGTAATCATGGATCCGGCGATTATGCCCAGCACGGCGCTCGCCCCTTCCGCTCCACCGGTGAACGTCCAGCGCAAGTTGAGCGTCAACCACTCCGTCAGCGGCTCGTCCACGGTGACGCTCACGAGTGCCAACGCTACGGCCCCGCTGGCCATGGCTGCCGGAACAAACCAGAAACCGGAACGAACGCGATTCCAGTACTTGAAGAACTGCCCTCTCACGACGACGGCATCTCCTTCACTCGCATGTCATCCGCGGCCGAACTATATGTATCCAGGTCTGGATAATTCGGCCGCATGGCGGCTTGGTGCGGATAAGCCGGTTGGGATGGCCGGGGGGATGTGGCGGGAGCGGCCTTTGGGGATGCGTGGTTGCGCATGGTCCCGGGTGCGGTTCCAGTTTTACACAGACCTGGACATTTCGGGGAGATCGATTACAGGAGGTGGAGGCGGTCGGCGGGGCTGAGGACGCCGGCGGGGCCTCGGTTGAGGACGTGGGTGTAGATCATGGTGGTGGCCACGTCGCGGTGGCCGAGGAGCTCCTGGACGGTGCGGATGTCGGCGCCGTCTTCCAGCAGGTGGGTGGCGAAGGAGTGGCGGAAGGTGTGGCAGGTGGCGCGCTTGGGGATGCCCTTACTGCGTACGGCCTCCCGCACCGCGCGCTGCAGCACGGATTCGTGCAGGCGGTGGCGGCAGCGCTGGCCGGTCTCCCGGTGCAGGTCGGTGCGGGTGGCGGGGAAGATCCACTGCCAGATCCACTCGCGGCCGGCGCGGGGGTACTTGCGGGCGAGGGCCCAGGGCAGCTCCACCCAGCCCGCGCCCGCGCGGAGGTCGGCGTCGTGCTGGTCGCGGATCGTCTCCAGGTGCTTGGCGAGGTCGCGGCTGGCGGCGGCCGGCAGCATGGTCACGCGGTCCTTGTCGCCCTTGCCGGAGCGCACCGTGATGTGGTTGCGGGCGAAGTCCACGTCCTTCACCCGCAGGCGCAGGGCTTCGAGCAGCCGCAGGCCGGCGCCGTAGAGCAGCAGGGCGGCGAGGCGCGTCGGCCCGTCGAGCGCATCGAGGACGGCCTGCACCTCCGCGCGGGTGAGCACCACCGGGATCCGCTCCCGGTTCCTGGGGCGCACGATGTCGTCGAGCCAGGGCAGCGCCTGCCCGAGGACGTCGCGATAGAGAAACAGCAGCGCGCTCAGGGCCTGGTTCTGCGTGGAGGCGGCCACGTTGCGCTGGATGGCCAGCGCGCTCAGGAACCGCGTGATCTCGGCGGCCCCCATGTCGGCCGGGTGGCGCTTGTCGTGGAAGAGAGTGTAGCGCCGGATCCGGCCGACGTAGGCCTTCTCCGTGCGGAGGCTGCAGTGGCGGGTGCGCAGCGCCGCCCGCACGCGATCCAGCAGCCGCGGCGGGGGCGGTGCCTCGGAAGGCGCCACGGCGCCAGGCTACCGGGCGGGCGCCCGCGCGCAAGACGTGGACATGGCGATACACGGGCGGTAGCATCCTGAGCCGGATGCCCTTCGCCTATTTCCAGCGGCTCACGCGGCGGCAGCAGGCGATCTATCTGGAGAGCGACGGCGTCGTCACGATGCCGCTGCCGCAGGCGGGCCGGCTGCAGCCCGTCGTGACCGCGCTGGCCCGGGCGCTCGAGAGCGGCGATCGCGCCGCCACGGAGGCGGCCGCGCAGCGGCTGGTCGCGGGCCTGGCGCGGGCCCTGGGGGCCCCGCCCGTGCGCGTGTCGGTGCTGGCGGCGCGGCCCCACGCGCGATGGGGCGAGCTGCACGGGCTCTACGAGGCACCCGGCCGCGGCGCGGAGCCGCCGCTGATCACGCTCTGGATGCGCACCGCGCGGCAGCAGCGTGTGGTGGCCTTCCGCACCTTCCTCCGCACGCTGCTCCACGAGGTCGGGCACCACGTGGACTATACTCTGCTGCGGCTGGGCGACTCCTTCCACACCCAGGGCTTCTACGCGCGGGAGTCGCACCTGTTCCATCAACTGATCACCGACGGGGGAATCCTCATGGCGAGTCTCGAGGAGCAGATGGCGCGCATGGAGCGCACGGCGGAGGATTTCGCGGCCGCCATCAAGGGCGTGTCCGACGCGGCGCTCAGCAAGCGCCCGGACGACAAGAGCTGGTCGGCCAAGGAGACGCTCTGCCACGTGCGGGACACCGAGGAGTCCTTCATGCTGCGATTCCAGACCATCATGGAGATGGACGAGCCGCGGTTCCTCCCCGCCGATCCCGACCGCTGGGCGAGCGAGCGTCAGTACCAGCGCAACGACGCGGGAGAGGCGCTGCAGGCCTTCCGGGTGCGGCGCGACGAGACCTTGAAGTTCCTGCGGGGACTACGGTCCGAGCACTGGGAGCGCGGCGGGGTGCACGCCACCCGCGGCCGCATGACCGTCAAGGACTTCGTGGGCCTCATGGCCTGGCACGACGACAACCACCTCGATCAGCTCCGGCGCGCGCTCGCGGGCAAGCCCTAGCGCGGACGTCAGCGGGGCTCCGCGATGTGCCGGGCGGCCTCGGCCGAGGTGCGCACCGGGAAGACCTCCATGCGAATCAGGTCACTCCAGCTCCTGGCCCACACGTCCAGCAGCGCCCGGTCCTCGGTCCGCATGAGCTGAAAGCAGCGGAAGTAGTCGAGATCCACCCAGCTGTCCACGTACTCGAGCCCGGGCGGGAGCTGCCGGCCCCGCTCGCGCACGCGGCGGTAGATCTCGGCCGCCGCGCCCGCGTTGAAGTACTCGATGACCATGTAGAGCATGCGGGGTTACGCCGCCACCGCGGCCTCGATGGTCGGCTGGTAGTGGGGCGCGTCGGGGAAGCCGATCGGGCGCACCGCGGGCAGCGTCACCCCGGCGTCGCGATAGGCGCCGACGAAGGCCGACACCGCGCGGAAGTCGCCGATGCCGCCCAGCGCGGCCACGAGGCGGTCCGACACCGCGTCGGGGCCCGGCGCCCGGTCGAAGGCAGCCACGTCGGCGGTGAACCCGCTCTGCTCGAGCATCGCGCGGTAGAACGGTAGCGCCAGGTAGCGCTGTAGCTCGGTGCGGAAGAGCGCGGTGGCCGCCGTCCGGTCCGCGGTGAGCGCGGCGGGCGCGGCCGCGACGATCTCGAAGCCGTCGAGCGGCTTGCCCGCGCGGGCGCGGCCGCGCCGGATGGCGGGCAGCGCGTGCTCGCGCACGTAGGCGGGCGCGGCCAGCCAGAGCACGACGCCGTCGGCGATCTCGCCGGCCAGCTCCAGCATGCGCGGGGCCAGCCCGGCCAGCAGGATCGGCGGCGCGGCCGGGATCCTCGGCAGCCCGCTCTGCCAGCTGACGCGGTAGCGCGGGCCCTCGTGTCGCACCTTGCCGGTCAAGGCCGCGCGCAGCACCGTGACGTACTCGCGGATGATCTCGAGCGGCTTGCCCATGTCGAGGCCGAGCGCGCCCTCCATCATCGGCCGGTGGCTCACCCCGATGCCCAGGCGCAGGCGGCCGCCGCTCGTGTCGGAGAGCGTGAGGGCTTCCTGGGCCAGCAGCACCGGATGCCGCGGGTAGATCGGGAGGACGCCCGACCCGAGGCCCGCGTGCGGGGCCACGTGCGCGTAGGCCGAGAGCGTCAGCAGCGCGTCGCGGCCGGCGCCGTGCGTGACCCAGAGGCTCTCGTAGCCCAGTGCGTCGGCGCGCCGGGCCAGCGCCAGCGCGGGCGCCAGATCCGCGCCGGGGCTCAGGAAGAGCGCGGTGCGCGCCATGGCGCTCAGGCGCCCGCCGTCACGCCCAGCGCCGCGAGCTGGGCGCGCAGGTCGTCCCCCTGGTCGGCGCGGTGGAGCACCGCCTGCATGCCGACCGCGCGCGCCGCCTCCACGTTCTGGTCCCAGTCGTCCACGAACACGCACGCTTGGGCCGGCAGGCCCAGGCGGTCGGCGGCCAGGTGGAAGATCTCGGGCCGGGGCTTCGCCATCCCCACCTCGGCGGACACCACGATGTCGTCGAAGAGGTGCTCCAGCCCCAGCTCGCCCTTGAGGCGAGCCCGGAGCGAGAGATCCGCGTTGCTCAGGACCGAGCAGCGGTACGGGGGCCGCAGCGCCCGCACCAGCGCGATATTAGCCTCGATGGCCACCTGCGCCCGCCGCCACTCCTCGTGCAGGCGCGGCAGCGCGCGGCCCGCGCGCCGCTCGAGCTCCCGGTGGGCGCCCTCCGCCCATGCGGCCGGATCGCCCGCGCCGCACTCGATGTCGTTCCAGGCCGGGCAGCGGTAGAGCGTCTCGAACACCGAGGATTTCGGCAGGCCGTGGGCGCGATCCAACTCACGGGCCACGTCCCAGCGCATGTCCCACAGGACGCCGCCGAAGTCGAAGATGACGGCGTGGAGGCTAGTAGCGCCCACGCGAGCTCGGGGCGGGCTTGATCTCGCTCGGCGGCTCGCGATCGCTGCTGAGCGGCACCCAGCCGCGCTGCTTCATGCACGGCTCGTCCAGCTCGCGGCCCTTGGTGCACTCGTCGCGATCGCGGTTGAACTCGGCCACCGTGTAGTTGGCGCCGGGCTTGTACCACTGGCGGTCGCGGTCGGAGCTGCAGCCGGCCGCGAGAAGCGACGCGGCGAGGACGAGCGTGAGGCCATACCGGCCGGTCATGCCGGTCATGGTACCATGCCGCCCACCGATGCTGGAGACGACGATCGCCGGCAGTCTCCCGAAACCCGAGTGGCTGGCCCCGCCCGGCACGCTGTGGGCCCCCTGGCGGCTCGAGGGCCGCGTCCTCGAGGAGGGCAAGCGCGACGCGGTGCTGCTGGCGCTCCGCGAGCAGGAGCAGGCGGGCATCGACATCGTCACCGACGGCGAGCAGACCCGCCGCCACTTCGTGTGGGGCTTCGTGGAGTGCCTCGACGGCATCGACTTCTCGAAGATGGTCACGATCGGCATCCGGGCCGATCGCTACCAGGCCAGCGTGCCGACGGTGACCGGGCCGGTGCGGCGCCGCGGCCCCATCCATGGCGAAGACGTGCGCTGGGCGCGGGCCAATACCGGGCGCCGGCTCAAGCTGACGATCCCGGGGCCGATGACCATCGTGGACACCATCCACGACGCGCACTACGGCAGCCGCGAGCGGCTCGCGATGGACCTGGCCCGGCTCATCAACGAGGAGGCGCGCGAGCTGGAGGCGCTCGGGCTCGACATGCTGCAGCTCGACGAGCCCGCCTTCAACGTCTACATGGACGAGGTGCGGGACTGGGGCGTGGCCGCCCTCGACCGCGCGGTCGAGGGCCTGCGCTGCCGCACCGCCGTGCACATCTGCTACGGCTACGGCATCAAGGCCAATACCGACTGGAAGCAGACGCTGGGGGGCGAGTGGCGCCAGTACGAGCAGACCTTCCCGGTGCTGGCGCGGAGCCGCATCGGCGGCGTGTCGCTCGAGTGCGCCGGCTCGCGCGTGCCCATCGCGCTCATCGGCCTGCTCGGCGACAAGGACGTGCTGGTGGGCGCGGTGGACGTGGCCACCGATCGCGTCGAGACGCCCGAGCAGGTCGCCGCGGTGATCCGCGCCGCGATGGCGCACGTGCCCGCCGAGCGCATCTTCCCCTGCACCAACTGCGGGATGGTGCCGCTCTCGCGCGCGGTGGCGCGGGGCAAGCTGCAGGCCCTCGCGACGGGCGCGGCCCTGGTGCGCCGGGAGCTCTAGCTCCGCGCCGCCTCGATGGCCGCGGCGAGCCGCTCCATGCCCCGCCGCGCGGCCTCCGGGCGCACCGCCGCGAAGCCCAGCACCAGCGCGTTGACCGGCGTGCCACGCCGCGCGTAGTAGGCGGACAGCGGCGCCGCCTCGACGCCCCGGGCCGCGGCCTCCCGGGAGACGCGCACCGCGGCGGCCCCCTCGAGATCGGCGATCGCGTGGAGCCCGGTGCGGGTCGGCCGCAGCCGGAGCGCGCCCCGGCAGTAGCGGGCCGCCGCGTCGGCGAGCGCCTCCAGGCGCTCGCGGTACGCCAGCCGCATGCGCCGCAGGTGGCGCGCGAAATGGCCCTCGCCGATGAAGTCGGCGAGCACCGCCTGGTCCAGCACCGGCGGGTGCTGGTCGGCGGCGGCGCGGGCCGCCACCAGGCCGTCCTGCAGGTCGGGCGGCACGATCAGGAACCCCAGGCGTAGCGCGGGGAAGAGCGTCTTGCTGAAGCTGCCGACGTAGATCACCCGGCCGTCCACGTCGAGTCCGTGCAGGCACGGCACCGGCCGGGCGTCGTAGCGGAACTCGCTGTCGTAGTCGTCCTCGACCACCCACGCGCCCGTGCGGCTCGCCCACCGCAGCAGGGCCAGCCGCCGCGGCAGGCTCATCGGCACGCCGAGCGGATACTGATGCGACGGCGTCACGTAGGCCAGGCGTGCGGGGCCCGCGCCCCGGGCGCCCGTCTCGACCGCGAGGCCCTCGGCGTCCACCGGCACCGGGACAATGCGCGCCCCCGCGCCGAGCAACGCGCTGCGCGCCCCCGGGTAGCCCGGCTCCTCCATCCAGACGCGGTCTCCGGGATCGAGCAGCACCCGGCTGATCTGCTCGAGGCCCTGCTGGGCGCCGGCCACGATCAGCACCTGGTCGGCGCCGAAGCGGGTGCCGCGCGCGGCCGGCACGTGGCCGGCGATGGCCTCGCGCAGCGCGCGAAGGCCCGCCGGCTCGCCGTAGTCGAGCTGGGTCGGCGTGATCGAGCGCAGCCGCCGGCTCGCGAGTCGCCACCAGAGCGCCGCCGGGAACAGGTCCACCCCGGGCGTTCCGATGCGGAAGGCGCGCGGCGGGCCCGGGAGGCGATGGGCCCCCTGCGGCGCCGCCACCAGGGCCGCCCCGCGGCGCGACAGGTTCGGGTGCTTCAGGCGGGCCGGCGGACGGGCCGTCCGTCCGCGCACGAGATCGTCCGGCAGCTCGTCGGCCACGAAGATGCCGGAGCCCCGGCGGCCGGTGAGGTAGCCCTCCGCCTGGAGCTGCTGCACCGGGAGCAGCGTGGTGGTCCGGGACACGTCGAGGTCGTCGGCCAGGGCGCGGGAGGAGGGCAGCCGCGCCCCGGGCCCCACGACGCCGTCCAGGATCGCCCGCTGGATGCTCGCGTAGATCTGCCGCTGCAGCCCGCCGCGACGGCGGGGGTCGAGGCGGATCAGGAGGCTCGTGGGGCGCTTCGAGGTGGCCATACGTCAAGGGTCTCCGCGACCCGGTCGATGATACCAGCGGCGGGGCCCGGAGTGGCCCTATGCCTTCCCGCGAAACTGGCTCTTCGCGGTCGCCGGGGCGCGATCGACACTCGCGCCGTGGAACGCTGCTGCGCGGTCGTCGAGCTCAGACAGTACACGCTGCATCCGGGGGCCCGCGACACGCTGATCCGGCTCTTCGACGAGCACTTCGTCGAGGGCCAGGAGCGGTGCGGCATGCGCGTCATCGGGCAGTTCCGCGACCTCGACGACCCGGACCGCTTCGTCTGGCTGCGCGGCTTCGCGGACATGGAGTCGCGGACGCGGGCGCTCGAGGCCTTCTACGGCGGCCCGGTCTGGGAGGAGCACGGCCCGGCGGCCAATGCCACCATGGTGGACCACACCGACGTGCTCCTGCTGAGGCCGGTCACCGGAACGGCCGGCTTCCGCTTCGATCCACGCCGGCGGCCCGAGCCGGAGGGGCGCGTCGTCGCGGGCGGCGTCGTGATCGCCACGGTCGACCACCTGAGCGGGCCGCCGGCGCCCGACGCCGGCGCGGCGCCGGGCGACGCGCACGAGGCGGCGGTCCTGGCCCGCCTCGTCACGGAGCCGGCGCGGAACGCGTTCGTCCGGCTCCCGGTCCGCGAGGACGCGAACGTCCTCGTGACCTTCCTCTCGTACGCCACCGCCGGCGCCTACCACCCGTCCCCGATCATCGGGCCCGGCGTCCACCATCGCGACCACCTGCGCCTCGAGCCCACCCGCCGCTCCTACCTCCGCCACGCCCCTTCCCCTCTCACCGAAGGGGAGAGGGCAGGGTGAGGGGGCACCCCATGAGCACTCCCGACCGCGACGGCTCCCACGACTTCGACTTCCAGACCGGCCGCTGGCGCATCCGCAACGAGCGGCTGAAGAAGCGGCTGCAGGGGTGCACCGAGTGGGAGACGTTCGAGGCGACCCAGGAAGCCCGGCTGCTCCCGGGCGGGCTCGGCAACATCGACGACTTCGTCACCGACCACTGGCCCGGCTTCGTCGGGATGTCGCTGCGCCTCTACAACCGGCGCACCCGCCGGTGGAGCATCTACTGGGCGAGCAACCACATCGACGGGCTCGAGCCGCCGGTGGTAGGCTCGTTCGACAACGGCGTCGGCGTGTTCGAGGGCCGCCAGGAGCTCGAGGGCCGGCCGATCCTGGTCCGGTTCACGTGGTCCGACATCACGCGGAACGGCGCGCGCTGGGAGCAGGCGTTCTCCCCCGACGACGGCAAGACCTGGGAGAAGAACTGGGTCATGACCATGACCGGCGTGGACTGACGAGACCCTCGGGGGGAGGTGGTCATGCCGCGACTCTTTGCCGTCACGCGATCGCGAGGGCCGGCCTGGAACCCCGAGCGCCCGCTGGAGGAGCAGGAGGAATGGGACGCGCATGCGGTCTTCATGACCGCGCTGCACCGTGACGGATTCATCCTGCTCGGCGGGCCGCTCGATGGCACCCCCGACGTGCTCCTGATCGCGCGCGCGAACGACGAGGGCGAGATCAGGTCGCGGCTCGCGGAGGATTGCTGGGCGCGCAACGGCCTGCTGCGCATCGAGCAGATCGCTCCGTGGACGCTGCGGCTGGGGACACTCGGCCCGCCCTGAGGAGGACCCGTGGAGCTGTTCATCTTCGGACGTTTTCACGCGCGTCCCGGAGACGAGCGCGCGCTGGAAGAGGCGCTCCGCGACGTCGTCGGCCCGTCCGGTGCGGAAGCCGGCTGCTTCGGCATCCAGGCGTTCCGCTCGACCCGCGACCCACGCCTGTTCTACATCCACTCGCGCTGGGTCGACGAGGCGGCGTTCGACCGTCACGCGGCCCTGCCGCATACGGTGCGTTTTATCGAACGGGTACAGGCTCTGCTCGATCACCCGCTCGATGTGACGCGGGCCGGGCTCCTCGGGTGATCCGGGCGGAACGCCGCTCCTACGGCGCGGCGCGGCCCTTCGTGGCGAACTGGCGCTCGTAGAGGCCGCGCAGCTCCTCGAGCGTGGTGGCCTGGCCGGGGGCCTTGTCCTCCCGGATCCGCGCGATGCGGGCGAAGCGGAGCGCGAAGCCGGAGGGATAGGTCGGGCTCTTCTGGATCTCGTTGTACTCCACCTCGACCATCACCTCCGGGCGCACCCGCACCGTGTAGCCGTCGTCGGCGGTGGCCAGCGCCCGCAGCCGCTCGGTCATGTGGGCGAACTCACGGTCGGTGAGCCCCTTGAAAGTCTTGCCCACCTCCGCCCAGGCCTCCCCGTCGCGGACCGCCAGGTGGTAGTTCGAGAGCCAGCCCACGCGGCGGCCGGAGCCGCGATCGGCGGCCAGGATCACGCAGTCCACGCTCTGCGCGGCCTTCAGCTTGAACCAGCGCTTGCCGCGGCCGCCCGGCTCGTAGGCGCTGCGCGGGTCCTTGGCCATGACGCCCTCGTGCCCGGCGGCCAGGGCGCGGGCCATCACCGCGTCGCCATCGGCCGCGCTGGTGATCATCGCGCGCTCGGCGAGCCAGCGGCCGCCGGTCAGGCGCTCGAGCGCCTCCCAGCGCGTCGCGTAGGGCTCGTCCAGCAGCGAGCGGCCGTCGGCCACCAGGCAATCGAAGAGGTGCAGGGCGAGCGGCAGCTCGGCCGCCGCGGCCTCCACGCCCCGTACGCGGCGGAAGCGGCGCATCAGCTCCTGAAAGGGCAGCGGCCGGCCCGCCGTGTCGAGCGCCACCACTTCGCCGTCCAGGATGTACGGGGCGCCGCCGAGATCGCGCCGCGCGATGGCCACGATCTCGGGCAGGCTCCGGGTGACGTCGGACATGCGCCGGCTCCAGATCGCCACGCGGTCGCCGTCGCGGTGGAGCTGGATGCGCGCGCCGTCGTACTTGTACTCGATCGCGGAGGCGCCGCCGTGGGTGGCGAGCGCCTCGCCCACGTCGCCCGCGATCTCGGCCAGCATCGGCAGCAGTGGCACGAAGACACGGGGCGCGACCGCGGCCAGCGCGGCGGCGCCCTGGCCGAGCGCGAGCGCGGCCACCGTGGTCAGGTCGCCGGTCACCAGGGCCGCGCGGCGCACCGCCGCCGCGGCGACCCCGGCCGCCGCCGCGATGGCCTCCAGCACGAGCCCCTCGGAAAGCCCCATGCGCATCTCGCCGGAGATGACGCGCTGGAGCAGATCGCGTTCCTCCGCCGACGCGCGGGCGGCCAGCTCGCCGAGGCGCGCGTCCCGCAGCTTCCGCGCCCCCGGCCCGACCGCCTCCGCCACCGCGCCGAACGCCGCGGCCACATCGGCCAGTGTGAGCGGACCCCTCTCCCCTCCGGGGAGAGGGCAGGGTGAGGGGTGAGAAGGTGAGGGGTGAGAAGGTGAGGGGTGAGCGGGCGAGGGGGCCGTCGCCTCGGGCGCAGGCAGGCCACGAACGTTCAGCACCCGCACGTCGGACGCAGGAAAGGCGCGGCCACTCAGGTAGGTGACGGCGAGCGGCAAGTCCTCGGGCGAGAGGGCGCGGAGATACTCCGCGACAAGGCGTCGCTTCTCGAGCCGGCCCGGGCTCGCGGCCACGCGCGTACGCACGGCCGTGAGGTCGGAGAGCCATGCCATGCGCGCATTATCCCTCGGGCCCCCTCACCCTGCCCTCTCCCCGGAGGGGAGAGGGTGTTCGCTCGTCGACCTCTCCCAGAGAGGATGATCATTGGTCCATCCTCTCCCTTCCAGGGAGAGGATAGGGTGAGGGACGATCGCCGCTCGAGGTCCAGGTCAGCCATTCCGCCGCCGACCGCACCCGTCAGTAGCCGAGGGCGGCGCCGTCGCTCCGCGGATCGGCCCCGCCGACTCGCGCGCCGCTCGCGGGATCGATCGTGATGCCGTGAGCGTGCCCGGCCAGCTCGTTCCAGTCCTCCCAGCGATTGATCACGTGGCCGCGCCGCGCCAGCTCGGCCAGGGTCGCCGGCGGGAACCGGCCTTCCAGGTTCAGCACCTCGCGCGCGTCGCCCAGGGCGAAGCGCCCGGCGAGCCAGCGGGGCGTCGCGACCGCTTGCTGGACATCGAGCCCGAAGTCGATCATCGCGATATAGGCCTGCAGGTGGATCTGCGGCTGGCCGTCGGCGCCCATGCAGCCGAACACCTGCCAGAGCCGCCCGTCCTTGAAGGCGAGCGAGGCGATCAGCGTGTGCAGCGGCCGCTTGCCGGGCGCGAGCCGGTTGGGGTGGGTGGGATCCAGCGAGAAATAGGCGCCGCGGTTCTGGAGCACGACGCCGGTGTCGCCCGCCACCAGGCCCGAGCCGAAGCCGAAGTAGAGGCTCTGGATCAGCGAGACCGCGTTGCCCTCGGCGTCCACCGCCGCCACGTAGACCGTGTCGCCGCTCAGGCTGCCGGTGGACGGGACGCGGTCCCAGGGCAGCGCGCGGTCCCGGTCCATGAGGGCCCGGCGCTCGTCGGCGTACGCGCGCGACAGGAGTCGCTCCACCGGCACCGGCGAGAACTCGGGATCGGCGACGAGCCGGTCCCGGTCGTGGAAGGCGATCTGCTTGGCCTGCACCAGCAGGTGCACGTGGTCCGGTCCCAGGAACGGCAGCGCGCCGATCTCCCAGGGCTCGAGCAGGCGCAGGGCCTGCAGGACCGTCACGCCCTGGCTGGGCGGCGGCGTCTCGTGGATGGTGACCCCGCGATAGGTGGCGTGGATGGAGGCGCCCCACTTCGCGCGCTGCGCCGCGAAGTCGCGCTCGGTGAAGAAGCCGCCGTGCTCGCGCGCGTGCCGCGCCATCTCGGTCGCGGTCTCCCCTTCGTAGAACCCGGCCCGGCCCTCGGCCAGGCGCTCGATCGTGCGCGCGAGGTCCGGGTTGGCCAGCCGCCGGCCCGCGGCCGGGCTCGTCCCGCCCGCGAGGAAGATGCGCGCGGCCGCCGGGTCCGCCGCGAGCACCTCGGCCGAGCCCGCGATCCACCGCGCGAGCCGCGCCGTGATCGGAAAGCCGTCGCGCGCGTGGCCGACCGCCGCGGCCAGGTCGGTCGCGAGCGGCAGCCGGCCGTAGGCCGCGTGTGCCTGGCACCAGCCGTCGACCGCGCCGGGCACGGTGAGCGTGGCGGGCACGATCCCGCGGACGGGGATCTCGCGGAGCCTGCGGGCCGTGAACCAGTCGATGCTGGCGCCGGCCGCCGCCCGGCCCGCCGCCTCCAGCGCGCGCACCGCGCCGGTGCGCGCGTCGTGGATCAGCCAGAACGCGTCGCCGCCGAGGCTCGTCATGTGGGGATAGACGACGGAGAGGACGGCGGCGGCCGCGATCGCCGCGTCCACTGCGGAGCCGCCCGCCTGCAGGATCTCGACGCCCGCCCGGGAAGCGAGCGCGTGGGGTGAGGTGACCATGCCGCGCTCCGCGCGGGCGGCCAGGCGATCGCTCTCCAGGATTCGACTCGTTCTCTCTCCCGCTCCCGTCCAGGGAGAGGGCAGGATGCGGGTGGTTACGTGAGGCGGAGCTCCATCCACACGTCGGCCCGCGGGTTGCGATTGTAGTCCGCGATCTCCTCGAAGCCGTAGCGGCGATAGAGCTTCACCGCCGCGGCCAGCCGGTCTCGCTCGCTGTCCAGCCGCAGCACGCGCCCCCCCAGAGCACGCGCCTCCTCGAGGCAGCGGTCCATCAGGCGCGGCGCGAGTCCGCGCCCGCGGCAGTCCGGGCGCAGCCACATGCGCTTGAGCTCGGCCACGCCCGGCGCGAGGCGGCGCACCGCCGCGGTGCCCACCACCTCCCCGGCGGGGCCCACCACGACCAGCATCACGCCCGCGACACCGTCGTACTCGCCCTGCCAGTCCGCCACGTCGTGATCGAGCCCGTCGGGGTCCACGTCCTCGCCCAGAAAGGCGAAGTAGGCGGCGAGCTCTCGCATGACGCCCTCGTGGTCGGCCGGGCCCGCGCGGCGCACCTGGTAGTCGCCGGCCGGCGCGGCCGGGCTACCGCTTGCGGGCATGGGAGGCGAGGCCGCGCTCCCAGAGGTACTCGGTCTCGCCCAGGTGCTTGCCGACCCAGCGCGAGAGGACGAAGAACAGGTCGCTGAGCCGGTTCACGTACTTGAGCGGCCACTCGCCGATGTCCTCCACGCGCGAGAGCGCGAGCACGCCGCGCTCGGCGCGCCGGCACACCGTGCGGGCCTGGTGCAGGAAACCGCCCACCGGCCCGCCCCCCGGCAGCACGAAGGACTTGAGCGGAGTGAGCTCCTTCTGGCACTCGTCCATCAGCTTCTCGAGCGCGGTGACCTCGAAGGCGCCCACGCGGAACATGCCCTCGTAGAACGACTCGCGCGGCGTGGCCAGCTCGCTGCCCAGATCGAAGAGCTCGTTCTGCACCCGGCGCAGGATCTCGTCGAGCCGGCGGTACTTCCTGCCGCGCTTGACCCGGGGCGCGTTGAAGGCCCGCGCCAGCCCGACGATCGCGTTCAGCTCGTCGATGGTGCCGTAGGCTTCGATGCGCGGCGAGTCCTTGGGCACGCGGCGCCCACCGACGAGGGCGGTCTCGCCGGCGTCGCCGGCGCGCGTGTACACGCGGTTGATGCGGACGGGCATGACGGCTCCTCCCGCGCCGAGGCTAGCACAGGTGCTAGACTCTGGCCATGAGCGACTGGCGCGACAACCTCGTCACCTCACCGGACGACATCGCGCGCGTGGTGCGCGAGAACAAGCGCGTCGCGGTGCTGGGGATCAAGACCGAGGCGCAGCGTCGTCAGCCCGCATTCTACGTGCCCGAGTACATGGCGCGGGCCGGCTACGACATCGTGCCGGTACCGGTCTACTACCCGGAAGTGACGGAGATCCTCGGCCGGCCGGTCTACCGCACGGTCCGCGCGGTGCCTGGGCATGTCGACATGGTCAACGTGTTCCGGCGCCCGCGCGATATTCCTCCGCACGTGGAGGACATCCTGGCCGCGCGGCCCCGCGTGGTCTGGCTCCAGCTCGGCATCCGCCACGACGAGGCCGCCGAGACCTGGGCGAAGGCCGGCATCCAGGTCGTGCAGGACCGCTGTCTGCTGGTGGAGCATGGCCGGGCGAGCCGCAGCCGCTAGGCGAGGCGAGCGAATACACATGGCCGGGCGAGCCGCAGCCGCTAGGCGAGGCGAGCGAATACAGGAAAGCCGTACCGCGCGCGCTAGGATCGCGTGCGGAGCGAGGCGAGCGAGCGCAACACGTCCTGTCGCTCCGCCTCGCTGAGCGCCGCGTCGCCGAAGCGCGCGCGCTCGTAGTAGCCGGTGAGGCGGTCGAACGCGGCGGCGCGATGCGGCGCGCGCTCCCCCACCCGCGAGGCGAACTGGCGCGCGGTCTCCGCGACGCCGGGCGCGAGCCCACGGCGGGCCAGGAAGCGGAGGGCCCGCTCGTAGAACGGGGGCATCCGGGCCGCCGAGCCGGTGCGCGGCAGGCGGGGGCCGTAGCGCCCGAGCCACCACAGCAGCACCACCGCCACCGCGACGCCCGCGCCGACGCCCACCGCCGGGCTCACCCGCCAGTCCCGCGGCCACGACAGCGCCAGCCGCGCGTCGGACGCCTGACGGTGGACGGAGGCGGCGAGCTGCACCTGGTCGCGCAAGCTCCAGGCAACCACGTAGCGATACCAGTGCATGCGCACGGCGTCGAGATAGAGCGACATCGGGCCGGGCCGCGCGGCCGCCGCCTCCTCGCCGCGCGGCGAGGGATCGAAGGCCACCCAGCCCCGGCCGTCGAGATGCACCTCGACCCAGGCGTGCGCGTCGCTCAGGCGCACCATGAAGTACCGGCCGTACGGGTTCCACTCACCCTGCTGGAAACCCGCCGCCACCCGGGCCGGCACGCCCAGGCTCCGCAGCATGACCGCCATCGCGGCCGCGAAGTACTCGCAGTTGCCCGAGCGGCGGACGAACAGGAACTCCTCGAGCGGGGTCAGCGCGCTCTGCCGCTTGAGCGCCAGCGTGTAGCGATAGTTGGCGCCGAGATGCGCGCTGATGCGGGCGGCCCTGGTCTCGGCGTCGAGGCTGCCCGCGGTCACCTCGCGGGCGAGGCGCGCGATCGCGGGCGGCAGCGGCGGCAGCTGCAGGTACCGCGCGCGCAGGGCCGCGGACAGCGCGGCCGCCGGCCGGCGGCCCGCCACCGGCGGGGCGGGGCCGGCGAGCTCGGACTCTACGGCGTAGTGCAGACGGGCCCCGGGGCTGGACGCGGTGAGACCATCCATGTCGTCCAGCACCAGGGTGGGCGAGCGCATCTCGAGCCGCAGCGCGCGTGGCGCCGCGAACACCGCGTCGCTTCCGATGGGCTCGAGGTAGATCTCCTGCCGCACCACCGGACCCGTCCCCCGGGGCAGGCCGACCCCGAAGTCGCCGCTGACCGAGCGCTGGACGTACCGCCGCGCCGCCGCCGCGCTCGACCACGTCCGGCCGTCGAACTGGTCGAACGCCACCCCGCGCCAGCGCAGCACCGGCAGGGTGGCCGGATCGAGTCCCTCGTCCGCCAGGTAGACGCGCATGACCACGCTGCGGTCGCTCTCGATGTCCCCGAAGCTGCCTAGGTCCACGCGGTCCGAGAATCCGGTCACCATGCGCCCGATGGACGCCCGGAGCGGCAGCGCGGCCTGGCCCACACGCGGGATCACGAAGAAGAGGCCGGCCGCGAGCGAGAGGGTGATGGCGGCCGCCACCACGCTCACCTGGGTGAGCGGCCCCCGGAAGAAGACGCGGCGCGCGATGGTGGCGGCGTCGCCGGGCCAGCCCGCCTGCTCCAGCTCGGTCACGACGTGGTTGAGCATCAGCATCCAGGTGCCGAGCAGCAGGAAGGCGATGAACACGAACAGGAAGCTGAGGCTGAAGCTGACCGAAG
This sequence comes from Candidatus Limnocylindria bacterium, assembly GCA_035524955.1. Lineage (GTDB taxonomy): Bacteria > Methylomirabilota > Methylomirabilia > Rokubacteriales > CSP1-6 > CAMLFJ01. Next base: position 22,637 of record DATLFG010000057.1, read on the forward strand.
CCGCGGCCACGAGCATGAAGAAGGACAGCAGCCCGGCGTCGCGCAGGTCCCGGAGGCCGCGGCGCGCGAAGAGCCGGAGCAGGATGAGAAACAGCAGCAGGTGCACCATGCCGTCCAGCATCGACGGGACCAGGTAGAAGAGATCGATCGTGATCGCCACCGCCGCGGTGGCCACCAGGCTCCAGCCGAGCGCGGGCCGGACCGCGCCCCGCGCGCGCGCCTGCTCGTGGCCCCAGCTCACCAGGATCGCCACCACCACCAGCGCGGCGCCCGGCGCGCCGATCAGGTTCGCGAGGTGGAGCGCGGCCACGCCGGTGCCGACCATCAGATAGGTCGCGAGCCGGAGGGCGAGGAGAGCCGGCATGTCAGGCCAGCGCGATCCGGATCTCGCGGAGCGGGCGGTTGCTCCGGAGCGTCTCGGCGCCCGCGGGCGCCGCCGACGCGGCGCGGGGCGCCTCCGGGTCGTAGAGCGCGAGCGCGGTGAGCACCCGTCGCAGGTGCCCGCGGCCGTGGCCGAGCGGCACCGCGCAGTCCGGACCCGCCAGCTCCACGCCCGCGCCCGCGCGAACCAGCGCCACCGCGAGCGAGGCCGCCTCCGAGAGGCCCCGCTCGAGCGCGTCGGCCCCGCGCCGGCCCCGGCCCACCAGCACGAGCCGCGTGTTCGGGCTCGTGTCGGCCTCGAGCTCGCGCACCATGAGCGCTTCGGCCTTGGCGCTGCTGCGCCAGTGGATGAAGCGCGGGTCGTCCCCCGACCGATAGCCCCGGAGGTTGTAGAGCTCGTTGGCCCGGCCCCGGCGCCGCGCGGAGGCGTCGCCGGTCTCACCGAGCCGGCGGAGCGACTCGTCGGGGACGGGGCGCACCGCCGGGAACACGACCACCTCGTCGGTGAGCGCGGGCCGCCCCGCCTTGACGAAGAGGCCGAAGGGGAAACGCGTGGTGATGCGTACGCCGGTGAGACGGTGGGGCCCGCGCCGGGGCAGCGTTTCCTCCCAGGTGGCGAGGCGCTCGCGCCCCGCCTCGATCCGGCGAACGTAGATGACCCGCGAGCTCGACTCGAGCGCGTGCGCCGCGGGGGCGAGGAGCTCCACCGTGACCGAGTACGAGGTGAACCAGCGCTTGCGGTTGGCGATCGTCGCCCCCAGGAGCACGGGCTGTCCCGCGTAGATCTCGTCCGGCGCGACGCCGGTCAGGTCGAGCCCCCGCATGCTCTGCTCGGAGAGGATGCCCGAGACCACGACGAGGGCCAGGAGCGCGGACACCAGCAGGTAGAGCAGGTTGTTGCCGGTATTGATGGCGGCCACGCCCAGCCCCACCGCCACGAGCAGGCACCACCAGCCGTCGCGGGTGGGCTTGATGGTCCGGCGCGGGTGGAATAGCCGCCAGAGCGCGGCCGGGACCAGCGTCACCGTCGCCTACCTCGGAACGGGAACGTCCTGCAGGATGGCGGCGACGGCGGACTCGCCGTCCATGCCGCCCGCCGCGGAGCCCGCGAGCGAACCCTTGACGATCACGCGGTGGGCGAGGGCGGGCACCGCCAGGTGCTTGATGTCGTCGGGCAGCAGGTAGTCGCGCCCGTCGGCGAGCGCGCGGGCGCGGGCGGCGCGCAGCAGGGCCAGCGAGCCGCGCGGGCTCACGCCCAGGGCGAGCAGCGGGGAGAGCCGCGTGGCGGTCACCAGCGCCACCAGGTAATCGAGAACGGATTCCTCCATCCGCACGCGCTCCGCCGCCTCCTGGAGCGCCAGCACCTCGTCCGCCTCGACCACCGGGCCGAGGTCGGCGGGCGACGCGTCGCCGCGCAGCACCGCCTTCTCGTCGGCGGCGGCCGGGTAGCCGATGCGGATGCGCAGCAGGAAGCGGTCGAGCTGGGATTCGGGCAGCGGGAACGTGCCCTCGTACTCGCGCGGGTTCTGGGTGGCCAGCACCATGAAGGGCCGCGGCAGCGGATACGTCGAGTGATCCAGCGAGACCTGCGCCTCGTTCATGGCCTCGAGCAGTGCGGACTGCGTCTTCGGCGTCGTCCGGTTGATCTCGTCGGCGAGCACGATGTTGGTGAAGAGCGGGCCCGGCTTGAAGACGAACTCCGCGCGCTTGGGCTCCCACACCGAGACCCCCAGCACGTCGGAGGGCAGCATGTCGGAGGTGAACTGGATGCGCTGGAACGAGGCGCCGATGGACCGGGCCAGCCCCGAGGCCAGCGTGGTCTTGCCCACGCCGGGCACGTCCTCGATCAGCAGGTGGCCGCGGGCAACCAGGCCGATGACGGCGAGCCGCACCACCTCCGGCTTCCCGACCAGCGCGCGGCCGACGTTTTCCTCGAGCCGGCGGATGGTTTCCGTCGCGTCGCCCATAGGATTCCACTATACCGTAGCGCGAATATTCGACCCGCGCGCCGAGCTGGCCCGGGCCGGGGCCCTTCGGCTACACTGAGCGGCACGATGGCCTTCGACCCGTCCCCCGCGCTCCGCTGGCCCCGCAATGCCCGCGCGGCCTGCGCCTTCACCTTCGATCTCGACGCGGAGACGCTGTGGATGGCCCGCGGCGTTCAGGAGCCGGTCACGCTCTCGCAGGGGCGGTTCGGGCCCGTGGAGGCCCTGCCGCGCATTCTCGCGCTCCTGCGCGCGCACGACATCCGCGCCTCGTTCTTCATCCCGGCCTGGGTGGCCGAGCGCTACCCGGACGCGGTGCGCGCCATCGTGGACGGCGGCCACGAGATCGGCTGCCACGGCGACGAGCACGAGCGCGTGAGCGAGCTGCCGCCCGACCGCGAGGAGGCGATCCTGGCCCGGAGTGTCGAGGTGCTGACGCGCCTGGGCGGCACGCGCCCGCTCGGATACCGCGCGCCGGCCTGGCAGCTCTCGGCCGCGACGATCCCGCTGCTCGTGCGGCACGGCTTCGCGTACTCCTCGAACATGATGGACCGGCTCTCGCCCTACCTGCATCCGGCGGTGGGCGGCCGCGCGATCGTGGAGATCCCGGTGTCGTGGGTGCTCGACGACGCTCCGTACTTCATGTTCACCGGCCAGCGCTCCATCCAGCCGCCGGGCCCGGTGCTGCAGGGCTGGATCACCGAGTTCGAGGGCATCACCGAGGTGCACGGGGTCACCAACTTCACCTTCCATCCGCAGATCATCGGGCGGCCGTCGCGCCTGGCCTGCCTCCGCGAGCTGATGGAGCACGCGCGCCGCGCCCCGCGGGTCTGGATCGCTTCGCTCGGCGAGATCAGCGCGCACTACCGCACCGAGGTCGAGAGCGGCGCGGACCGGAAGGTCTAGGAGCGGAAGACGGGCGCGACCTCGGCCATGAAGCGATCGAGCGTGGGACGCCGATCGGCGGGGAGGAGGAAGGTCGGGATGAAGAGCATGCCCACGCCCGCCTCCCGCAGCCGTGCCAGCTTGTCCTGGATCTGGCTCACGCTGCCCGCGAGCACCGTGTCGCGCGCCTTCTCCGCGTCGGCCCCCATCCGCTTCATGTAGGCCTGCTCGATCTTCTCGACACCCGCGCGATCGTCCGCGAAGCCCAGCACCATCACCGCCGAGCGCAGGATGGTCCGCGGATCCCGCCTCTCGGTCGCGCAGTGCTGATCGAGGATGCCGCCCTTGTGGGCCAGGGTGGCCGGGCCGCCCCACACGTTCCAGTGATCGGCGTGCCGGGCCGCGATGCGCAGCGTGACCTTCTCGCCCCCGCCGCCGATCATCAGCTCGGGATGCGGCTTCTGCACCGGCTTGGGCATCAGCGGCGCGGCTTCGAGCTGGTAGTACTTGCCCTGGTAGTCGGCCCTGGCCTCGGTCCACAGCGCCTTCAGCACGTGGCAGGCCTCGTCGAGGCGCGCGAGGCGCTCGCGGGTGGTGTAGAAGTCCATCCCGTACGCGCGGTGCTCGTTCTCCTGCCAGCCGGCGCCGATGCCGCAGATGAGGCGGCCGCGCGAGATGACGTCCACGTTGGCCGCCATCTTGGCGAGCAGCGCCGGATGGCGATAGGTATTGCCGCTCACGATGGTGCCCACGCGCAGGCGCGTGGTGAGGCCGGCCAGCGCGGCCAGCGCGGTCCAGCACTCGAGCGTGTCGCCGACCCGGTCGGCGGTATTGGGCATGAAGTGGTCGGTCACGCAGGCCGCGTCCCATCCGGTCTGGTCCCCGTGGCGCCAGAGCGCCAGCACCTCGTCCCAGGTGGTGCCGGTCATGCCGGTGAAGAGGGCGAATTTCATGGTAGTTGATGCTACGGGCCGTGGCGCGGGAGGTCAAGGGGGAACCGGATTCCTGGTCATTCACCCGGGCGCGCTGGGCGACGTGCTGCAGGCGGTGCCTGCGCTGCGCGGTCTGCGCGCGGTGGCGCCGGCGGCGCCGATCATCTTCGTGGGCCAGCCGCGGCTCGGGCGCCTGCTCGTCGAGCTGGGGGCCGCCCAGCACGCGCGCACGTTCGACGGCTTCGGCCTCGAGGCCCTCTTCGCGGACGCGCCGACGCCGCCCGCGCTGGCGGACACCGTGGGCGGGGTGAGCCACGTGGTCTCGTGGTTCGGCTCCCGCGACGAGACGTATCGGCGCCGGCTCCGCGCGCTGGCCCCGCGCGCGGTCGTCGCGCCTCCGGTGCCCGACGACGACACGCCGGTCTGGCGACACCTGCTCGGGACGCTGGCCGGCTGGGGTCTCGCGGTCCCGGAGCGCGTGGAGCCGCTACGCGCGCCGCCCCCGCCCGCCGGCGCCGCCGCGGACGCGCCGGGGCGCCGACTCGTCGTGCATCCCGGGAGCGGGAGCGACTGGAAGCGCTGGCCGGTCGAGCGCTTCGTCGAGGTGATTCGCGCGTGGCGGGGCCGCCCGGCGCTCGAGATCGTGGTGCACCAGGGCCCCGCGGACGCCGAGCCGGCGCGGCGCCTGCTGGCGCTGCTGGACGGAGACGCGACCGTGCTGCTCCAGCCCGAGCTGCCCCATCTGGCCGCGGTGCTCGGCGCCGCCCGCGCCTACCTGGGCGGCGATTCGGGCGTGAGCCACCTGGCCGCCGCGATGGGCGCCCCGAGCGTGGTGCTGTTTCCCTCCGCGACCTATCGACGGTGGACGCCCTGGAGCCCGACCGCGATACCGGTCGAGCTCCAGGGCGTGGACCGCGACGTCGAGCGCGCGCTCGAGGCGCTCACGCGCGCGCTCGGATGATCACTTCTCGGCGAACGCGCGCAGCATCCAGGCCATCTTCTCGTGCTTCTCCATGAGGCCGGTCAGGAAGTCGCTGGTCCCCGCGTCGTTGTGCTTCTCCATCACGGTGGCGAGGTCGGCGCGGAGGGTGCGCACGATGGCCTCGTGGTCGGCCTGCAGGTTCGCGACCATCGTCAGCGCGGGCGGCTGCTTGCCCGGGTGCTCCTTGAGCCGCGTGTGCTGCGAGAACTCGGCCAGGGAGCCGAAGGCCTTCCCGCCCAGCGAGCGGGCCCGCTCGGCCACGTCGTCCACGACCTCGTCGAGGGCCTCGTACTGGGCCTCGAAGAACTTGTGCAGATCGTTGAACTGCGGGCCCACGACGTTCCAGTGGTAGTTCCGGGTCTTCGTATAGAGGACGTACTCGTCCGCGAGGACGGCATTGAGGATCTTGACGATGCTGTCACGGTTGGATTCGGAGATGCCGATGTTCGGGGTCATGTGTTTCTCCTTGCCCTTTGGATGCGGCCCGGGCCCCGGCGGTTTCAACGAATCCCCAGCAGCTCCACCTCGAAGATCAGGGTGGCGCCCGGTGGGATGACCCCGCCGGCCCCGCGGTCACCGTAGCCCAGGTGCGCGGGGATGACCAGCTTGCGCTTGCCGCCCACCTTCATGGAGATGACGCCCTCGTCCCAGCCCTTGATGACGCGACCCTTGCCCACCGGGAACTCGAACGGGCTCCCGCGGTCCACCGAGCTGTCGAACTTCGCGCCGCTCTTGAGCCAGCCGGTGTAGTGCACGCTCACGGTGTCTCCCGTCCGGGGTTGGGCCCCGGCTCCCTCGACCAGGTCCACGTAGCCCAGCCCGGTCGCGGTCTCGACGACCTGCTCGTCCTTGTCATCGGCCATGCGGTACGCTCCTTTCGCGCGGTGCGGTGGATGGGCGGCAGGCCCCGGAGTCTAGCCGGCGGCCCCCGCCGGGACCAGCCGATCGAGCTCCTGCGCCAGCGCGTTCGAGACGCGCGTGAGCGGGAGCCGGCACTCGGCCGAGGCGATCAAGCGCTGCCGCCAGAGGCAGTGCTTGATCGGGGCCGGGTTCGGCTCCTTGAAGAGCAGCGGCACCATCGGCTCCAGCCGCGCCCAGGCCTTCAGCGCGCCCTGGTGGTCGTTGGCCACCATCCGCTCGTACACCGAGAGGAACGTCGCGGTCTCGACGTGTGCGGAGGCGAGAATGCCGCCGTCGCCGCCGTGGGCCAGCATGGTGTAGAAGAACGCGTCCTCCCCGGTCAGCACCGCGAAGCCGGGAGGCCGCTGCCGCAGCAGATCGAGCGACTGGGCGACGTGGCCGGACGAGTCCTTCACGCCCGCGATGTTCGGAACCTCGGCCAGGGCGAGCAGGGTCTCGTTGGCGAGATTCACGCCGGTCCGGTATGGAATGTTGTAGATCAGGATCGACCGGTCGGTGGCCTCGGCCACGCGGGTGAAGTGCTCGCGCAGGCCGTCCTGGCCCGGCCGATTGTAGTAGGGACAGACCGAGAGGATGCCCTGCACGGCATGCTTCTGGAGCCGCTTCACGGCCTTCACGACCTTCCGGGTGTCGTTGCCGCCGACGCCGATCAGGATCGGCACCCGGCCCGCGACGGTGGCCACGGTTCGCTCGACCAGCGCCTCGGCCTCCGCCTCGTCGATGGTCGGGCTCTCGCCGGTCGTGCCGAGGGGGATGACGCCGGTGACCCCGAGGCGCACGTAGTGATCGACCAGGCGCTCGTAGCCCGCGTAGTCGATCTCGCCGTCCGTGAACGGCGTGATGACCGGCAGCCAGACTCCGGAAAAGCGCATCGCCACACCTCCTGGGTCGCCGGCGGGAGCCCGGCTCGGGTGGGTCAATAGTACCAGCGGTGGAGCCGCGCGGGGGCCACCCCGCAGAAGTGCAGGAATCGCAGGGTCCACATGAGGCCGATCGTGCGCAGCGGCCCCTCCCGCTCCCACTTGCGGGCGGACGTGGTGACGCGCAGGCGGAGCGCGCGCAGCCGTCCGCGGTGCTTCAGCCGGCGGCTCAGCTCGACGTCCTCCATCAGCGGGATGTCGGGGTACCCGCCGATCGCCTCGAAGTCGGCGCGGCGCACGAAGATGGCCTGATCGCCGGTGCAGATGCCGGAGCCCCGGGAGCGCACGTTCATGAACCAGGCGATCATGCGGAAGAGCGCGCGCTCGTTGTCGAAGCGCACGTCGAAGCGGCCGCCCACCACGCCCGGCTCGGCGAGCGCCCGCTCGATGGCCCGCGCCGCGCCCTCGGGCAGGCGCGTGTCGGCGTGCAGGAACAGCAGCGTGTCGCCGCCCGCCTCGCGCGCCCCGTGGTTCATCTGGAGCGCCCGGCCGCTCGCGCTCGCGAGCAGCCGCGGGCCCGGCTGGCGCGTCACCGCCGCCGCGGTGTCGTCGTGGCTGCCGCCGTCCACCACGACGATCGCCGCGCCGGGGCAGTCGCGCGCGAGCTCGGGCAGGAGGCGCGAGAGATTCGCCGCCTCGTTCAGCGCCGGGATGACGATGGCGAGCCTCACCGGCGCGGCCCGATGGTGAGCGCGTCGTAGTGGGCCACCGCCCGCTCGCCGGTGTCGTCGGTGTCGGTCATCAGCGCGATGCCCACGATGCGGGGCGGCTCTCCGCCCATGATCCGGCGATAGTCCTCGTAGACGTCCCGGGTCTCGGTCACCCAGCGCCCCGCCTCCGCGGCCCCGCTGCGCACCACCACGATCTTGGCGCGGGCGGTGTAGGCGTTGTCGAGCACCGTGCCCACCGGCAGCCGGCTCTCCCACACGTAGTTGAGCACGAGCCCGGGCGGGTAGCGGCCGTGGAGCAGCCGGTACGCGCCGAAGCGCGAGCGCTCCCAGATCGAGGCGCCGGCCGGATCGTACTGGAAGGCGACGTACACGCGCGCGGCGTAGTCGTCGCCATCGCGGCGCCGCGGGTCCGCCTTCGCGAGCACCCCCGCCACCTTCCAGCGCCAGGAGAGCATTCGATGGACCTTCGGATCGAGGTCGAGCGGGCGGTAGAGTGCGGAGGCCGCGGCGTCGCTCTCCGCGCGCAGCACCCACTTCTGGCCCTCGAGCACCACCGTGTACCGGGTATGGCGCGGCACGCGCGGGAAGGTCAGCGGCTCCCAGCCCGCCGGGGGGGCGGCCGCATCCGTGGGCGGGGTGAAGTCGCCGAGCCGGAGCGGCTCCACCGCGCGGCCGGCCGCGGCGGCGAGCAGCAACCCGAGCAGCGCGGCGCCCAGGCACGCGAGCCCGACGCCCGGCGCCCTCATCCCGTGCGCAGCAGGTCGTCGAGCGCGGCGCTGCGCCCGCGAAGCCAGCGCGGCAGGAGCGAGAGCGCGACCAGCAGCACCCCGGCCAGGGCCAGCAGGAGCAGCATCCGCCGGGCGTCCCAGGCGCCCGCCACCACCGCGCCCGCCGCCGCGGTGAAGGCCAGCGTCGCCGGCAGCATGCAGAGGAACGAGGTCACCGCGTACGCTCCGAACCGGATCGAGGTGAGGCCGTAGGCATAGTTCTGCAGGTTGAACGGGAAGATCGGCACGAGCCGCGTGATCATGACGATGCGGAAGCCGTGCCGGGCCACCGCGCGGTCCATGCGCTCGAGCGCGGGATAGCGGGCCATCCAGCGCGCGACGGCCGCCCGGGCCGCGTAGCGCGCGATCAGGAAGGCCAGGCACGCGCCGGTGGTGGCCGCGATCGCCACGTAGAGCGCGCCCCACCCGGCGCCGAAGGCCAGCCCGCCCAGGATGGTGAGGGGCAATGCGGGGACGAAGGCGACCACCGCGGCCACGTAGCCCAGGACGAAGATCACCGGCGCCCACGCCCCGAACGCGTCGATCCGCTCGCGCAGCCGGGCCAGATTCTCGAGCCGGACCAGGTCGGTGAGCCCGAGGACGCGGACGACGATCACGGCCACCGCCAGGGCGATGAGCGTGGCGACCAGCAGCCGCCTGCTCAGTACTTGCCCCGGGCGCGCTCGCGGGCGGGGAGGTTCTCGAGACAGGTGGTCCACCAGCCGGTGCGGATCGTCTCCGCGAACTCGGGCGGCAGTCCCTCCCGGTCCATCTCGCGCGCGAGCGCTACGTGATCGTAGGCGAGCGGCACGAACTCCACCTGGAGGTCGGGCCCCGCGGTCAGCACCGTGTACCAGACGTTCGGCCGGCCGTCGTTCTCGGGGCGCCCGATCACCCCCACGTTCACCGCGTGACGGGCGTCGGGCAGCGCGCGGTGCCACTTGATCCCGGTGTGCGTGCACAGCATCACGTCGCTCTCCGCCCGGTCCATCAGGTGGCGCAGCAGGCCGTTCGGGGTGGCCGACTCCCACAGGAACTCGTTGACCACCCGCGGCGAGCCGTGGCACATCAGCACGCGGTGCGGCCCCAGCTTGAGCCGCCGGTGGCGCGGCAGCGAGCCGAGCCACGCCCGGTTCTCGGTCGAGGTGTGCTCGAACGTGTAGCGGTAGCTGATCGCCGCGTAGTGGTTGTCGCGCGGGTCCGTGTACCCGCACCGGCAGTCGGCGCGCCCGGAGGCCAGCGATTCGTCATAGTTGCCCTGGATCGCCAGCACCCCGTGCGCGCGCAGCAGCGGGAACACCCGATCCGGCTGCGGGCCGAACCCGCCCATGTCGCCCAGGCAGAACATCCCCTCGACGTCGCGGGTGCGCGCGTCGGCGAGCAGCGCCTCGAGCGCGGGCGCGTTGCTGTACACGCCGCCGAACACCGCGATGCGCCGGTACTCGCCTAGCTGTTCCGACACGTCATCCCCGTGTCGCGGCACGTCACGCACGCCGGATGAAAGAGGGGCGCCGGCCGGAACGACGCCTCGAGGCTCCCAGCGGAGAGGCGCGCGCCCTCGAGCCCGGCCAGGATCGGGCAGGCGTAGACGCCGCCCGCCGCCACCACGCGCGCGTCCGCGCATTGCAGCACGGAGCGGTCGAAGCCCTCGAGATCTTCCTCGGTGAGCGCCGCCGCCGCGCCCGCCGGCTGGCGGCCGAGGCCGAACACCGGCATGATCTTCACCCGCGGCCGCTCCACGCCCTGCGCGTGCAGGAAGTCGCGGAAGCGTGCGTACATGCCGGATCCGGCCGGATGCTCGTCACGGGTGATCTCGGTGGCGGTCACGATCGGCAGCAGGCCCCGCTCGCGCAGCAGCCGGACCGCCTCCACCGCCTTCGCCCACGTGCCCGCGCCGCGGATCCGGTCGTTCTTCTCGCGATCCGTATCGTCGAGGCTCACGCGGAGCTCGAGCGAGTACGGCACCCGGGCGGCCAGCGCGGCGAGGGCGTCGGCCACCTCCGGCCCGATCAGCGTCCCGTTGGTCAGCACGGTGGTGGGCGCCGCGGTCAGCGCCGTCTCGAGCAGCGGCAGGATCTCGCCGTGCAGGAACGGCTCGCCGCCGGTGAAGTAGATCTCCTTGACGCCCGCCCGCTCGGCCTCCCGGATCGCGCGCTCGATGGTGGCGGCGTCCAGCGGCTTGAGCCAGGGTGACTTCGGGCCGCTCGCGTTGATGCAGTGGCGGCACTCGAGGTTGCACCACGTGCCGGTGATCTGCACCCAGAGCGTGGACAGCCCCACGAACGGGGCGGCGGGGACCCGGCCCGCGGGCATCTCGGTCACGATGGGCGTCACGGTACGCTTCAGCATGCTCCCGTCCCGACGCGGATTGTCACAGCCGCGTCAAATCAGACGAAGACGCCTTCGGGCAGGAAGGCGGAGACGATCCAGTTGGGCGCGTCCACGATCTCGCTGATCTTGAGATCCACCGTCACGCTGCACAGGATGTAGGCCTGCTCGCGTGAGAGGCCCCGCTCCCTCACCAGGTGGTCGATCATGTAGCGCACCGCCTGCTGCGTGGCCGCGAAGAGATCCGGCCCGTGCGCGGTGGTGGCGAACCACGAGCCCGCCGGCGCCGCCGCGGAGGGCGCGCGCGTGGTGCGCAGCTGCGGCTCGGCGAGCCCGCGCCCGGGCTGGAGCCCGAAGCGCGCGGTGACCTGGCCGCCCATCTCCACCGCGGTGACGCAGACCTCCCCGTCGCCCTGGATCGCGTGGGTATCGCCCACGCTGAACAGCGCGCCGTCAACCCATACCGGGAGATAGAGGGTGGAGCCGGCGGTGAGCTGCTTGACGTCCATGTTGCCGCCGTTCTTGCGGGGCGGCATCGTGCTGTGCCCGCCGGGCAGGTCGAGCGCCGTCCCCATCACCCCCGGAAACGGATCGATGGGCACCGCGATCCGGTCGCCCGCGCGGGCGAAGCGGCCGTCGGCGAGGTCCCAGATCTGCAGGTACGGCTTGGGAAAGTCCGCCTCGGGCAGGAGCCCGCGGCCGGGGCGGATCGAGGTCCAGCCGAAGTCGGCCGGCTTCACCTCGAGGAGCTCGACCACCAGCACGTCCCCGGGCCGGGCGCCCCGGACCCGGATCGGCCCGGTGAGCGCGTGGCCCCGGAAGGGACCGCGCGCGATCACGTCCTCGTGGGTGGAGCGGCGGCTGTAGTAGCGGTCGGCCGCGTCCCGGCAGTCGATCACGACGGTGTCCCCCGGCTCGATCTCGAGCCGCGGGGGCAGCGCGTTGTTCCACTCGTAGTGCGCCTGCGAGTCGTCGACGTGATGGTCCATCGCGTCGTGGAGTATACACGGGCCGACCCGGGGGCGGCGGGCGCGTAGTATGCTCTCGGCGTGCCGTTCACGACGACGCTCTGGCGGGCCATCGAGCCGATCTACGCGACGATCCTCGCGCACCCGTTCCTGCGCGGACTCACCGACGGCTCGCTCCCGCGCGAGGCCTTCCGCTTCTACGCGGTGCAGGACGCGCTCTACCTGCGCGACTTCGCCCGCGCGCTGGCGCTGGCCGCCGCGCGCGCCCCGCGCGAGGACTGGATCATCATGTTCAACGAGCATGCCGCCGGCGCGCTCAAGGTGGAGAGGACGCTGCACGAGTCCTTCTTCAAGGACTTCGGCCTCTCGCCGGAGGCGGTCTCGGCCACGCCGCTCGCGCCCACGAACCTTGCCTACACCTCGTACCTGCTGGCGACTTCGCACGCCGGGCCCTTCCACGAGGCGGTGGCCGCGCTCCTGCCCTGCTACTGGATCTACTGGGAGGTGGGCAAGAATCTCGAGCGGGCGGGCTCGCTCGACCCGCTCTACGCGCGCTGGATCGGCACCTACGCCTCCGAGGAGTTCGGCGCGGTGGTGCGCGACGTGCTCGCCTGCACCGACGCGCTGGCCGAGGGCCTGCGCGACCACGAGCGCGAGACCATGCGGCGCCACTTCGTCACCACCAGCCGCTACGAGTGGATGTTCTGGGACATGGGCTGGCGCCAGGAGACCTGGCCGGTCTAGCCCCCCTCCTCTCCCTCTCCCCTCCGGGGAGAGGGTAGGGTGAGGGGGCCGGTCGATCTCTCCGGCGGCCGCCCGAGCCACATCCCGAATCCGGTGATCGCCAGCGCCACGGGCGTCAGGCCGGCGGCCACGTAGAGCCACCGCGACGCGAGGCCCCCGAAGCGCCCCTCGTGAAGCGCCGCCGCCAGCGTCCACCATCGCTCACCGGGCCGGCGCGGATCGCGGACGATGGTGACCGCGCCACTCACGCGATCGAGGTGCGCCACGCTCCCGTCGCGCGCCCGCACCTCCACCCCGCCCGAGACCGCCGGCCCCGCCCCGGCCGACACGGCCAGCAGCGCGCCGGTGAACGCCACCGGCACGTGGAAGGCGAGCGAGGCGACGCCGACCACCTTGTGCAGGTCGTAGCCCAGCCCGCGCCATCCGCGACCGCGGCGGACCGTGAAGCCGCGCGGCAGCCGCCGCGTGAACGGCCACCAGAGGAAGAACCCGGTGGCGCCCTGCAGCACGAGCAGCAGCCCGAGCGCGCCGACCACCAGGCGCCCGCGCCCGCCCAGGTACAGCTCGGTATGAAGCGCGTGCAAGGCGTGGAGCGGCGAGCGCTCGAGCCAGCGGGAGCCGAGCGCGCGCGCCGAGCCCGGATCCAGGAGCACCTCGACGATCTCGCCCCCCGGCCGCTCGAGCCGCAGCCGCGCGGGGTGGCCCTCGCGCTCGGGCAGGCTCAGGCGCACCGGCAGCAGGCCCGGATGCGCCGCCTGCCCCGCGGCCAGCAGCGCCGGGAGCGGCGCGCGGCCGCGGCCCGGCGTCACCCGCACCGGCCCGCCGAACACCGCCTCGTCCAGCTCGGGCCGGAAGACCAGGACGGCGCCGCTCACGCTCACGAGCAGCAGCCCCGCGCCCGCCAGCAGGGCGACGCCCAGATGCAGCCGCAAGACGGTGGCGCGGCCTTTCCGCATGCAGTCCTATGCTATGCTACCGCCCGTTCCCACCCTTCGCTTCGCGGTTCGAGCCAGAGAGGCGCGACATGGCGCAGAGCCTTCCCGGTTACCTCGATGAGATCAAGCGCAGCAAGCCCGACGACCTGGTGGTCGTCTCCCGGGAGCTGGACCCGGCCTACGAGATCACCGCGCTGGTGGTGAAGCTCGAGCGCGAGGGGCGCCGGCGGCCCGTGCTGATCTGCGAGCGGGTGCGCGGCACCCGGTTCCCGGTGCTGACCAACCTGCACGCGAGCCGCTCGCGCCTGGCGCTCTCCATGGGCTCGGCGCCCGAGGACATGCTGGCCACCTATCTCCGCGCGATGGACCGGCCCATTCCGCCTCGGGTGGTCGCGGGCGGCCCCGCCAAGGACGTGGTGCTCACCGGCGACCGCATCAACCTCCACGATCTCCCGCAGATCCTCCACCACGAGGGGGACGCGGGCCCCTATCTCACCGCCGCGATCTCCTTCGCGAAGGATCCGACGACCGAGACGTGGAACTGCGCCTACAACCGCCTGATGATCCAGGGCCGCGACCGCACCTCGATCCACCTGACCGCGGGCAAGCACCTCTGGGAGTTCCAGCGCATCGCGGAGTCGCTCGGCCGGCCGCTGCCGGTGGCCTTCGCCATCGGGGTGCACCCGGCCATCGCGCTGGGCGCGCTCGCCATCGGCTCCATCGACGAGGACGAGCGCGCGATCATGGGCGCGCTCCTGCGCGAGCCGCTCGAGCTGGTGAAGTGCGAGACCTCCGAGGTGCTGGCGCCCGCGCAGGCCGAGATGATCATCGAGGCGGACATCCTGCCCGGCGCGCGGACCCCCGAGGGCCCGTTCGGCGAGTTCACCGGCTACAGCCTCGGCGAGCGCCCGCGCGAGGTGGTGCAGGTCAAGGCCATCACCCACCGCCGGGCCGCCTACTTCCAGGACATCACGGTGGCCCACCTCGATCACATGCTGCTCTCCACGATCCCGATGGAGGCCAACCTCTACCGCGCGGTCCGGGCCATGGTGCCCTCGGTGAACGCGGTGCGCGTGCCCGCGCCCTTCACCTGCTACGTCTCCATCGAGCAGCGGCTGATCGGCCAGGCCCGGAACGCGATCCTAGCCGTGCTGGGCGCCGACCTCTACATGAAGCGCGTGGTGGTGGTGGACGAGGACGTGAACATCTTCGACGACCGCCAGGTCACCTGGGCCATCGCCACCCGCTGCCAGCCCGACCGCGACATCACGATCATCTCCAACGCGCGCGGCTCGGACCTCGACCCCTCATCCCGCGAGGACGGCTACTCCGGGAAGTGGGGCGTGGACGCCACCGCCAAGCCTTCGCTCGCCGGCTACACGCCGCGGCACCGGGTGCCGCCCGCGGTGTGGAAGCGTCTCGACCTGAAGGACTACGTGGAGTAGGCCATGACCACCGCGCAGCTCGTGGCCTCCGGAGCGCATCTGGTCGGCAGCGTGCCGCTGGCGAGCTCGGAGGCCGTCTTCCGCACCATCGCCTCCGAGATCGGGGACCGCGTGCGGCGCATCCCGGACGGCGAGACCGGGCCCCGATCCGACTGGATCGTCTGGCAGCTGCCGGTCTTCACCACCCCGCGCCATCTCGAGGTGGTGCCGCCCGGCCCGGACAGCTGGCGCCCGCTGCCCCGCGTGCGCCTGGCCGACGGCGCGCGGCCGGAGAGCGTGCGCTTCGGGGCCCTCGGGTACGCGGACGCGGCGCTGTCCTCCTATCGCGTCTTCGCGCGGCTCAAGCGTGACGGCCTGGTGCCGGTGGCCTGTCGCTTCCAGGTGTGCCTGCCCACCCCGCTCGCCCCCATCAGCGCGTTCGTGGTGCCCGAGCACCAGCGGGTGCTGGAGCCGGTCTACGAGGAGCAATTGCTGCACGAGCTGGGGCTCATCCTCCGGGAGCTGCCCCACGATCAGCTCGCCATCCAGTGGGACACCAACTTCGAGTTCGGGATGCTGGAGGGCGTGTTCCCGGTGTGGTTCGACGACGTCAAGGGCGGCATCCTGGAGCGGCTGCTGCGCCTCTCCCGCCACGTGCCGCCCGACGTCCAGCTCGGGTACCACTTCTGCTACGGCGACGTCCAGCACCGCCACTTCAAGGAGCCGGCCGATGCCTCGAAGCTGGTCGACGTGGCCAACGCGCTGGCCGCGAGCCTCGGCCGCCCGCTCAACTGGATTCACCTCCCCGTTCCGCGCGAGCGCCTCGACGAGGCGTACTACGCCCCGATGCGGGAGCTGCGCCTGCGCTCCGAGACCGAGCTCTATCTCGGGCTGGTCCACCACACCGACGGTGTCGAGGGAACCCGCCGGCGCATGGAGCTCGCCCGTCGCTTCGTCTCCGGCTTCGGCGTCGCCACCGAGTGCGGCTGGGGCCGGCGGCCGCCCGATACCATCGCCGCGCTCCTGCGCATCCACGCCGCGGTCAGTGCCCCGATCGCGCCGGCCGGCGGGCCTCGGCGGCGGTTCGAGTGGCCCTCCGGCTTCGCCCGCGTGCCGGACCAGGACTGGACCCTGCAGCCGGTCGACACCTTCGGCCTGCGCTACGACACCGTCGAGAACCACGGCTGGTACCGCAACCTCGACCCCACCGTGGAGGATCTGGCCCGTCACCTGGAGGACGGCGACCTGCTGATCGACTACTCGGGGGGGACCGGCATCCTGCTCGACCGGCTGAATCTGAGAATCTTCGACCGTCAGGTCGGCACGTTGATCGTCGACAGCTCGCCCAAGTTCCTCCGCGTCGCGCTCGACAAGTTCGGCGACGAGGAGCGCGTCGCGTTCCGGCTCCTGCGCTGGCTCAAGGACGACAAGCGGCTCGAGCTCCTCGAGGAGGTGATCGGGCCCGAGCTGCTGGCGCGGAAGGCCGACGCCATCGCGTCCACGAACGCGATCCATCTCTACCGGGACCTGCCGGAGACCCTGGCCTCCTGGGCTCGGGTGCTGCGGCCGGGTGGGCGCGTGTTCGTGCAGTCCGGGAACATCCGCAATCCTCAGGCCCGGCCCAGCGAGTGGATCCTGGACGAGACCGTGTGGGCGATCCACGAGGTCGCGACCGGACTGGTGCGCAACGACCCGCGCTATGCGGCCTACCGCCCGCTACTCGACGACGAGCCGCGCATGCGCGCGCACGTGGCCTATCGGGACCAGGTCTTCCTGCCCGTCCGCCCCCTGGACCACTATCTCCGCTGCCTGGAGGAGGCCGGCTTCACCGTCGAGGCGGTCACGGCCCGCTCCATCGAGGCCCAGGTCGGGCACTGGTTCGAGTTCCTGAGCGCCTACCACGAAGCCGTGCTGGGCTGGCTGGGGACCTCCGTCAAGGTCGATGGCAAGGCGCCCAGCAGCGAAGCGGTGACCGACCGGCTGGCCCTCATCCGCCACGCGATGGACACGCTGTTCGGAGGGCGCGAAGCGTTCCGCTGCTGCTGGACCTACATCAACTGCGTCCGGCCGTAGGGCCCACGCCGGCCACCGTGACATCGGGTCTCCCCGGGAACGTCGCCGGGCTGCTCGCCGCCGCCGCGCGCCGGCGGCCCGAGCACCCCGCGCTGATCTGGGACGACGGCGCGCTCAGCTGGCGAGAGCTCGAGGCGCGCGCGGCCGGGATGGCGCGGCGGCTCGCGCGCCAGGGCGTCGGCGCGGGCGACGTGGTCGCCCTGCTCCTGCCCAACACGTGGGGGTTGGCCGCCGCGCTCTGGGGCGGCCTCGCGCTCGGGGCCACGGTGGCGCCGCTCAATCCACTGCTGGCCGCCGACGAGCGCGAGCGGATCCTCGGCCATCTGGGCCCGAAGGCGGTGCTCGACTCGACGCCCGCCGAGGAGGGCGCCGCGACGATGACGATCGCGGATGCCGTCGCGCCGGGCATCATCCTCTATACGTCGGGCAGCACCGGCCGGCCCAAGGGCGCGGTGCTCTCGCACGCCGCGCTGGCGGCCGCCAACGAGTCCTGGGCCGACCCGGTCATGGGGCTCGCCCCGACCGACCGGGTGCTGGCCGCGCTGCCCCTCGCCCACTCGTTCGGCCTCAACGGCGCGCTGCTGGCCCCGCTCCTCGCCGGCGTCACCGTGGTGCTCCAGGAGCGCTTCGTGCCCGAGGGGACGCTCCGGGCGATCGCGCGCCATCGCGTCACCGTGTTCCCCGGCGTGGCCACGATGTTCGCGCGCATCCTCGAGTCGCCCGCGCTGCCGGGTGCGGACGTCTCGAGCCTGCGCCTCGCGGTGTCGGGCGCGGCGCCCTGCCCGTGGCCCCTGGCCAGCGAGTGGCGGCGGCGCACCGGCGTGCGCATCGTGCGCGGCTACGGGATGACCGAGCTGTTCCGTCCCATCTCCTACCGGGCCGCGGAGCCCAACGATCTGCCGGAGTCCGTCGGCCGGGCGGTGCCCGGGGTCGAGCTGCGCCTGGTGGACGACGAGCTGTGGATCCGCACGCCCGCGGCGATGGACGGCTACCTGCGCGCGCCGGAGGAGACCGCCGCGGTACTCGACGACGGCTGGTTCAAGACCGGCGACCTCGCGACGATCTCGCCCGACGGCTTCGTGAGCATCGTGGGCCGCAAGCGCGAGCTGATCCTGCGCGGAGGCTACTCGGTGGTGCCCGCCGAGGTGGAGGCGACGCTGCTGGGCCATCCCGCGGTGGCCGAGGCGGCGGTGATCGGAGCCGCCCACTCCGAGCTGGGGGAGGAAGTGGTCGCCTTCGTCACGCTGCGGCCGGCCGCGCTCGCGCCGCCGGAGGAGCTGATCGCGTTCTGTCGCGAGCGGCTGGCCGGCTACAAGTATCCGCGACGGATCACGATCGTGGGGGAGCTGCCGAAGAGCGCGACCGGGAAGATCTTGAAGGCGAAGCTGCGGGGCTGATCGGGGAGAGGGAGAACGGGGAGGCGGGCGGCGCGAGGGTGCTCCCCCCGCGCCGCTCGCCCCTATGTGAACGCGCGCTCTTCCGCGCGGCTGGACGTGGCCTACGAGAAACTCTCTTCCCTAGATCCGCGTCTGGGTGGTTAGTCGAACAGGGTCGTGAAGAAATTCTTCACGCCATGGCCGAACGATACGGCCCCCTCCTTCGTCCTGGCCCAGGCCGACTTGGCCTCGGGCTCCGCCGCCCGGCCCGCGTCCTTGATCTTCTCGCCCGCCGTCTCGGCGCCGCCGACGACGGTCTTGCCGATCCCCTTGGCCGTGTCCTGCACCCCCTGCCCGATCTGCCGGGCGCCGCTCTCCACCTGCTGCGCGCCCTCCTTCGCCTTGCTGTCGTCCGCCATCGCCGGCGGCACCGCCGTCAGCGCCAGCATGAGGACGATGCCCGTGATCGCCTTCTTCATCTCGCCCGCCTCCTTGCTTCGTCGGGGTAACACGGTGACTCGCGGGAAAGTTCAGGGCAACCCACATGCCACCGCAGTGCCGCCGCCGCGGTGGCAATCGCGCGCTAACCGGGCGTTTTACCCCTCATGCGCGGGAACGGGGCTGGGAGGAATTACACGACGCGTGTAAGGATTACCAGGAGAAGACGTGGGTGGGCGTCAGCTCCACGATCACCGAGTCGGACTCGCCGAGTGCCGCCTCGCGCGGATACTGCGGGTACTTCGCGTAGAGACGACGGCGAAGGCCCCGGAAGCGCGGGCCCCGCTCGATGATCCGCGCGGTGCCCTGCACCAGAAGCCCCTGGATCCGGTCCCAGTCGTCCGAGTAGAGATCCACGGTCAGGGCCAGCTTCGGGTTGGCGCGGAGGTTGAGCACCTTGCGCCCCTTCTTGCCCGACGCGAAGTAGATCTTCTCGCCGAGGAGGATCTGGCAGACCGGCACGAGGTGCGGCATGCCCGCCGCGCCCACCGTGGCGACGCGCGCCACGCGCTCCCACCGGATCAGCTTCGCCTGCGCCTTGGTCAGTCGCATGGAATTGCTCCTCCGTGGTGTCAGTGTATTCGACGCATTGACCGCGACGAGAGCATTGATGTAGATTCGGCCGCATGAAAAGCAAGAGCGCTTCCAAAAAGCCGAAGACGTCGCCCGCTCGCGCCAAGGCCAAGCCGGCCAAGAAGCCGGCCGCAAAGGCCGCCGCCAAGCGCACCACCGCGAAGGCCGCCCCCGCGGCGCCCCGCCCCGACCCCTACACCCCGAAGCCGATCGAGGGGATAGGCTGGGCCCCCTTCCGCTACACCCGGTAGCCCGCCTGGCTCGGGGAGCCGCGCTCGGGGCCCTGATCCTCCTGCTGGCCGGGGGCTGCTCGGGGTTCGAGCGGGCCGGCAAGAGCTGGTGGGAGCTGCGGCGGGATTCCTCCGGCCAGGCGCCGGATCCCGCCGAGACATCCGACGCCGTCGTCCAGGTCTACGCCGCCCGGACCGTGGGGTGGCGGGGCGTGATGGCCGTCCATAGCTGGATCTCGCTCAAGCCGAGCGGCGCGCCGGCCTATACCCGCTACGAGGTCATGGGCTGGGGCGTCGGCAACGGGGCGCCGGCGGTGCGGGTGAACCGGAGCGGGCCGGACAACTACTGGTTCGGGAGCCGGCCCGAGCGCCTGGTGGACCGGCGGGGCGAGGGCGTGGACGAGCTGATCGCCCGGATCCAGGCCGCGGTCGAGGCCTACCCCTACCCGACGAGCTACCGCACGTGGCCGGGCCCCAACAGCAATACGTTCGTTGCCTACCTGGGGCGGGCCGTGCCCGAGCTACGCCTCGATCTGCCCGCCACCGCGATCGGCAAGGACTTCATCCCGGGCGGCATGCCGGTGGCCATGAGCCCCAGCGGCACCGGGGTCCAGGTCTCGCTCTTCGGGCTGCTCGGCCTCCTGGCCGGCGTGGAGGAGGGCGTGGAGCTGAACCTGCTGAGCCTGACCTTCGGGGTCGACGTCAAGCGCCCGGCGCTGAAGCTGCCGATCGTGGGGCGGGTCGGATTCAGCCGGTACCCTGACTGCCCCTGCCCTCCGTGCCCATGCCCTCCGTAATGGTCGCCCAGCCCGCCTCGGCCAGGGGCCGCGCCCGCTCCCCCCGCGAGCGGGCGTTGGGATCGTTGGCGGTGCCCGCGATCACGCGCCCCATGATGCCCTGGGCGATGGCGGCCAGCCGGAACATCGCGAAGGCCAGGTAGAACTCCCAGTCGGGAATGCCCGCGCGCCCGGTCCGGCGACAGTAGGTCGCCACGTAGTCCGCCTCGGTCGGCAGCCCGAGCGCGGCGAGGTCGGCCCCCAGCACGCCGCCCAGGGTGCTGGGGGCGAGCCGGTACGGCATGCAGTTGTAGGCCAGATCGGCCAGCGGGCTGCCGAGCGTGGACAGCTCCCAGTCCAGCACCGCCACCACCCGCGGCTCCGTCGGGTGGACGATCAGGTTCCCCGGCCGGAAATCCCCGTGGACGACCGTGGTCTGCTCGTCGGCCGGCACGTGCTCGGGCAGCCAGGCGATCAGCTGCTCCATGGCCGCGATGCGCTCCGTCTCCGAGGCGCGGTACTGCGTCGTCCAGCGGTGGATCTGCCGCGCGAAGTAGTTCCCGGGCCGGCCGTAGTCGGTGAGCCCGGTGGCCTCGAGATCCACGGTGTGCAGCCGCGCGAGCACCTCGTTCATGGAGTCGTAGATGCACCCGCGATCGCCCGGGCTCACCCCGGGGAGCAACGGGTCCGCCATGACCCGCCCCGACACCCACTCCATGATGAAGAACGCGGTGCCGATCACCGCGCCGTCCTCGCAGAGCGCGTAGGTGCGCGGCACCGGGACCGTGGTCCGCGCCAGCGCGGTGATGATGCGGTACTCGCGATCCACCGCGTGGGCGGAGGGCAGGAGCTTGCCGGGGGGCTTGCGGCGCAGCACGTAGTCGCCGCTCGGCGAGGTCAGGCGATAGGTCGGGTTGGACTGCCCGCCCTGGAACTGGCTCACCGTGACCGGCCCGTAGAACCCCGCCACGTGCCGAGCCATGTACCGCTCGAGCGTGGCCACGTCGAAGCGGTGCGTCTCGCGCACCGGTACGGTGTCGGCGGTCGAGGTGATGTCGGCGGTCGGGCGCGCGCGGCGTTGAGCGTCGATCGACTGGTCCATGGCCAACGAGTCCGGATTATGTCACGACCGGGCGCTCAGGGCGCCGGCGGAGTTGACGACGGCCGCGGCGCGGCGGGCGCGGGATACCAGCGTCGCCACGCGTCGGTGAGCGTCAGGATCAGCACCAGGCCGGCGGCGCCGCCCACCGCGCAGGCGCGGGACACGCCCCAGTGCTCGGCCACCGTGCCCATGATCAGCGCTCCGATCGGCGTCATCCCCGCGAAGACGAGGGCGTAGAGGCCCATCACGCGCCCCCGTAGCTCGTCGGGCACCGCGATCTGCACGGTGGTATTGCAGCTCGTCATGAAGACGATCTGCGCGAAGCCGAGCGCCACCAGCACCGTCGCGGTCAGGCCGAAGTGGCGCGCGGTCGAGAGCACGAGCACCAGCGCCGCCGCGGCCAGCGCGGAACCCACCACCAGCGCGAGCGGCGGGCGCCGGACGGACAGGGCCGCCACCGCGAGCGCGCCCGCCACCGCGCCGACGCCGAGCGCGGCCATCAGGAGGCCGAAGCCGTGCGCGCCCTCGTGCAGCACATCGCGGGCGATCAGGGGCACCAGCACGTTCATGTTGACCACGAAGAGGCCCATCACCGTGAGGAGCGCCATGACGAGCGCGACGCGCTGCGTGCCCGCCGCGTAGCGTACCCCCTCCACGATCTCGGCCCGGAGGCCCACGCCGCGGCGCGGGCTTGGCGCGCCCTCGGTGCGGATGGCCGCGAGGGCCGTGAGCACCGCGATGAAGCTCGCCCCGTTCATCAGGAAGGCGGCCGCGGTGCCGTAGCGCGCCACGAGCAGGCCCGCCATCGCGGGGCCGACCACCCGGGCGCCGTTGAACACCGCCGAGTTCAGCGCGATCGCGTTCATGAGATCGCCGCGGGGCACGAGGTGGGCGACGAAGGACTGGCGCGACGGCATGTCGAGCGTGGTGGCGAGCCCGTAGAGCGCGGCCAGCACCGCCACGTGCCAGAACTGCACGTGCCCGCTCCACACCAGGGCGGCCAGCGTGAAGGCCTGCAGCATCAGCGCAGCCTGCGTGCCGAGGAGCAGCCGTCGCTTGCGCACCCGATCGCTGATCGCCCCGGACAGGAACGAGAAGAGCAGGATGGGACCGAACTGGAGCGCGCCGATCAGGCCGAGGCGAAACGGAGAGTTCGTGAGCTCGAGCACGAGCCACGCCTGTCCGACGCTCTGCATCCAGGTGCCGATGAGGGAGACGAGCTGCCCGCACCAGAAGAGGCGGAAATCCCGGTGGCCGAGGGCGCGCAGCCCGGCGGGGAGGGCCATTCGCTATACTGTGCCATGCCTTCCGCTCGTCTGCTTCGGCGCGCCGCCGCCGTGCTCGGGGTGCTGGCCGGGCTGGCGTGGGCGGGCGAGGCGCCGTCGAGCCCGCCCACGGCCCGCGCCGAGCGCGCGATCGCCCAGGCCGGGCCGAGCCTCGCCGGGCAGCTCCTGGTGGCCACCGAGACGCTGCGGGACCCGCGCTTCGCGCGAACCGTCATCTACATGGTCCGGCACGACGCGACGGGCGCGATGGGCCTGGCCGTCAACCGGCCCGTCCGCGACCTGCCGCTGGCGGCCCTGCTGCGGAAGTTCGGCCGCGACGACCGCGGCGCCAGCGGCAGCGTGCGCGCGCACTACGGCGGGCCGGTCGAGATCGGGCAGGGGTTCGTCCTGCACACCGCGGAGTACGCCACGCAGGGAACCGAGCCCGTCGCGGGGGACGTCGCGCTCACGCCCGGCCCCGGTGTGCTCGACGCGCTGGGCGACATCGCGCGCGGCGCCGGGCCGCGCAAGTCGCTCTTCGCGCTGGGCTACGCGGGCTGGGCCCCGGACCAGCTCGAGCGCGAGATCGAGGAGGGCGCCTGGATCACGGTACCCGCCGACGAGGCCCTCCTCTTCGACGAGGACCACGCCCGCAAGTGGGACCGCGCCATGTCCCGTCGCCTCACCATCTAGCTCTGGGGTCCCCGCTCACCCAATGTAAGACCTGACCTCGGCTAGTGCGACTTGCCGGCGGTGTAGGTGGGGGCGGGGAGGCCGTCGATGGCGACGTTGATGACGGCGGGGATGCCGGCGCGCAGCGCGCGGTCGAGGGCGGGCTCGAGGTCGGCCGCGCGCTCCACGTGCTCGCCGTGGGCGCCGAGCGCGGCCGCGAGCTGGTCGTAGCGCCGTGGGGCCAGCTCGCAGCCCACCGTGCGATCGGCGCCGTAGTGCTGGATCTGGAGCTGGTGCTCCGCGTTCCAGCGCGCGTCGTTGCCGATCACGGTCACCACCGGCAGCCGGTAGCGCGCCGCGGTGTCGAGCTCGAAGGCATGGAAGCCGAAGGTGCCGTCCCCGAGCGCCGCGATCACCGGCCGGTCGGGATGGCGGAGCCTGGCCGCGATCGCCATCGGGATCGCGCTGCCGATGGAGCCGGCCGGGCCGTTGATCAGCCGCGTCCCCGCCTCGACCCCGGCCTGGACCCACTGGCCGAACTCTCCGCCGTCGGCGACCAGGACGGCGCCCCGATCGAGATGCGGCTGGAGCGCCGCGCAGACCCGGAGCGGGTGGATCGGCGTCCGCGCCGACCGCCGCGCCTCGGCCCACGGGGCGGGCGCCGTCGCCTGCGCGCGCGTGACCTCGTCACCCCACGTGCGATGGCCCCAGGCCCGCCCGCGGGCGGCGGCCGCGAGCTGATCGGCCACCACCGCCGGATCCGCGACGATGCCGAGCGCCGCGCCCGCGCGCAGGGAGGCCGCGTCGGCGTCCACCTGGATGACGCGGCAGCCCGCGGCCACCGCGGGGGCCTGCGCGAAGCGGACCACGAAGTCCGGCTTCTTGCCCAGGAGCAGGAGCAGGTCGGCCTGCCCGAGCAGCGGAGCGGCCAGGTGCAGCCACGGGTCGTTGAACCCCCGCGGGCTCTCCATGGGCAGCGCGGGCACGCCGGTAACCTCGCCGAGCCGCGCGACGGCGGCCCGCCGCGGCCCGCGCGCCATCGCGCCGCCCAGCAGGATCACCGGCCGCCGCGCCGCGGCGAGCAGCGCGAACGCCTGCTCCACCTCCGCGGCCGAGGCCGCCACCGGCGGCTCGCGCCGCGGCGCCCGCGCGCCGTCACCCAGGGCCACCGTCGCCTCGAGCAGGTCGCCGGGCAGGCTCACGTGCACGGGCCCGGGCCGCCCGCTCCGCGCCAGCTCCAGCGCGGTCGCGATGTCCTCGCCCAGGCGCGCGGCGTCCTTCGCCATCCACGAGGCCTTGCAGACCGGTGCGGCCACCGCGGCCTGATCCATCTCCTGGAAGGCGCCGCGGCCGAGCTGCGTGGTGGGCGCGTGCCCGCTCAGCAGCACCACCGGCGACTCGGCCATCAGCGCGCCGTAGAGCGCCGAGATCGCGTTGCAGTGGCCGGGCCCGGCGGTGACGAGGGCCACGCCCGGGTCCTCGGTGAGCCGGCCCCACGCGTCCGCCATGTGCACGGCCGCCGCCTCGTGCCGTGTGTGGAGGATCGAGAGGCCGCGGCCCAGCGTGGCGTCGTAGAGCGAGAGGATCTGGTTGCCCGACAGCGAGAAGAGATGCCGGACGCCGGCGGCGGCCAGCGCTTCCACGACCAGGTCCGCGCCGGTCCGGGTCACGCGGCCCTCACTGCACGCGGCCGCGGGCGGCCACCGGCCAGGCGACCTCGACCCGCCCGTTCCGCACCCCGTAGACCTCGTCCACCATGTTGGTGACCACGCAGCAGTGGTTGGGCACCACGTTCACCACCTCGCCCACCTTCGGCCGCTCCACGCAGGCCGAGAAATCCACCACCGCATGCTCCTCGGAGAGATGGGCCACGTGCGCTTCCGGGTACTCCATGACGTGGCCGTAGCCCTTCATGTGGTAGAGGTCCGAGGTGAGCACCTTGCTCCCCGCGTCGAGCACGCCGCGGTCGGCGGTCGGGCGGCTCACCACGGTGGCGCGCACCCGCATCGCGCACTGCTCCCACGTGGCGGTGCCGCTCGACACCACCATCGCGTCGTTGTAGACGCAGGTGCCCGCGCGGTGCTCGGTCAGCATTGGGAAGCGGTCCACCGTGGCGAGCGCGGGCGTGCCCCCGCCCGAGACCACCGGCACCGGGATGCCGTCCTGCTTGAACAGGGCGAGCGCCCGCTCGAAGAACTCCCGGGTGTCGGGATCGCGATTGGGGAAGGTCATGAGCCCCTTGAAGTGCAGGCCCGGGAGCTTCCGCGCGAGGCGGGCCAGCGCGAAGGCTTCGTCGGGCGTCTGCGCGCCGGTGCGCCGGAAGCCGGTGTCGCACTCGACGAGGAACTCGAGGTCCAGGTGGTGGCGGGCGGCCGCCGCGGAGAGCTCGCGGGCCACCACCTCGTTGTCGAACACCACCGTGAGCCGCGGCACCCGGCGCGCGAGCGCCATCAGCCGCTCGGTCTTGGCGGCGCCGAGGATGTTGTAGGTGAGCAGCACGTCGTCGGCCACCTTGGCGTCGGCGAAGACCTCCACCTCGCCCAGCTTCTGGCAGGTGATACCGACCGCGCCCGCCGCCATCTGCATCTGGCCGATGGCGGGGATCTTGTGCGTCTTGATGTGGGGGCGGTTGCCGAGACCGTGCCGGGTCAGGTGCGCCTGCACGCGGCGGATATTGTCCGCCATCACGTCCAGGTGGACCGTCACGGCGGGTGTCTCGAGCTCGGTGATCGCGGTCATGGGCGCATCCTCCGAAGGGTGGCCTGATGGCGGATGGGGGCCGGCCGGGTGGAGACGGTGCGGAAGACGACCGCGGGCGGCGTGGCCTCGATCATGCGATCTCCTACGGCGCGGTGACGGTCACGCCGCCGCCGCTCGAGGTCACGGTGAACGAGGCGTCGCCCTGGCGCGTGTAGACGTAGGCGGTCCACCCGGGGGGCGGCGTCGGGATGGAGCCGAGCATCGGCCCGCACGGCGCGCCGCCGACCATGGTCTGGGTGGTCAGCGCCTCCAGGGATTCGGGCAGCCCTCCGCCGCAGCTCGCCCGATAGGTGTTCACCGCGGTCGCGATCGCCTGCGCGTCGGCGCGGGCCTTCGTGGCGCGGGCCATCGGCAGGTCCTCGCGTACCATCTTCTCCTCGCGCTCGCACGCGAGCAGCAGCGCCGCGAGCCCCGCCACGCCCACCGCCCTGCGGATGTCCACCGCCCGTCCTTTCCGCGCGAGAAAACCAGACGCGCCGGCCGAAGTGTGACAGAATCATACGCCGCTCGACCGGATTCAGCCAGGCCACCCTCAACGACAAGGAGCGCGCGATGAGCATCAAGCGTCACGGCGTCGGACCCCGACTGAGTCAGGCCGTCGTCCACGGCAACACCGTCTATCTCGCCGGCATCGTGGCCGGCGATCCGTCGGCCGACGCCAAGGGCCAGACCGAGCAGATCTTGAGGAAGATCGACGACCACCTGGCCGCGACCGGCAGTCACAAGTCCAAGCTCCTCTCCGCCACCATCTACGTGGCCAACATGGCGCTCTACAACGACATGAACGCGGCGTGGGACGCCTGGGTGGATCCGGCCAACACGCCGGCGCGCGCCACCGTGGAAGCGCGCCTCGCCGCGCCCCGGTACCTGGTCGAGATCATGGTCGTGGCGGCGATCT
Source organism: Candidatus Limnocylindria bacterium (assembly GCA_035524955.1). GTDB lineage: Bacteria > Methylomirabilota > Methylomirabilia > Rokubacteriales > CSP1-6 > CAMLFJ01. The sequence continues at coordinate 49,703 of DATLFG010000057.1, forward strand.
GAGGGTCGCGTGGCCGCGTCCCGCTTCGACGGCCCCCGCTTCGACGGCAAGATCGCGCTGATCACCGGCGCGGCCGGCGGCATCGGCCGCGCCGTCGCGGTGCGCTTCGCCGCCGCAGGGGCGCGGGTGGGGCTGGTGGACGTCTCGCGCGAGGGCCTGCGCCAGTCGCTGGCCGCGGTGGAGAAGGCGGGCGGCGCCGGGCTCGCCGTGGAGGCCGACGTGACGCGGTCCGCGGACGTGACGCGCTACGCCGCGGCGGTCGCCGAGCGCTTCGGCGGCATCGACTGCTTCTTCAACAACGCGGGGATCCTGGGCGCGGTGCGCCCGCTGGTGGACTATCCGGAGGACGTCTTCGACCGGGTGCTCGCGGTCAACGTCAAGGGCGTCTGGCTCGGTATCAAGGCGGTGGCGCCCCTGCTCCGCGCCCGCGGCGGCGGCGTCATCGTCAACACCGCGTCCATCGCGGGCCTGCGCGGCTCGCGCAACCTGGTGGCCTACACCGCCAGCAAGCACGCGGTGGTCGGCATCACCCGCAGCGCCGCGCTCGAGCTGGCGCCCGACCGGGTCCGCGTCAACGCGGTCTGTCCGAGCGCGATCGAGACCGACATGGTGCGCCAGCTCGAGGAGAGCGCCAATCCCGCAAAACCGGCCGCCTTCCACGATCGGATGGCGGCGGGGATCCCGATGAAGCGCTACGGGACCCCGGAGGAAGTGGCGGCGCTCGTGCTGTTCCTGTGTAGCACCGACGCCGCGTACATCACGGGCGCGGTCTACCCGGTGGACGGCGGCTCGATGGCCTAGTAACGCTTCCCTTCGAGGAGGGCGCTCAAAAAGGTCCAGATGCGAGGCGGCGCCCGATGGCCGCACGCGAGGCGTACTTTCTGTACGTTGAGCGTGCGGTCGAGGGCGCCGCACTCCCGCAGATGGGCCTTTTTCAGCGCCCTCCTAGGAGCCGAGGAGGCCGACGCCCGGCTTCTCGGCGGCCCGGGCGCGGTCCGGCGGGGCCGTGGTGGGGTCGAGCTTCTGGAGCGGCGGCATCACGTCCCGGGCGAAGAGGCGCAGGTTGCGCTCCGCCTCGTCGTAGGGCATGCCCGCGTAGCTGAACACACCCACGTAGTGGCTGTTGCCGGTGCGCGCGTGGATATCCACGACCTTCTCGTAGCACTGCTCGGGCGTGCCCCACACCTGCAGGTTCATGAAGTAGTCGATGACGGTGTCGGTGCCGTACTGGTGGATCTTCTCCGCCATCTTGCCGTAGTACTCGTAGCCCTTGGTCCGGGCCAGGTGGTCGCCCTGGAACTGGTAGTGGTCGAGCACGGTCTGGTAGTAGCCGCCGATGTACCGGCGCGCCATCTCCTCGGCGCGGGCCGAGCTCGCGTCGCAGAAGGTCCAGCCCGCCGAGATCGGCGGGGGCGCATCCACCATGTTCACCTGGCGGTAGACCTCGCGATACGCCTCCAGCTCGCGCGCCACTTCTTTCCACGGCTTCTGGGGGATGATCAGGATGCCGACGCCCAGCTCGGCCATGATGCGCACCGACTCCGGGGAGACCGCCGCCGCGTAGGTGCGTCCGCGGAAGGACTTGAACGGAGCCGGCCGGATCGCGGCCCGCGGCTGCTTGACGAAGGCGCCCTCGTATTCGCAGTAGCCCTGCTCGAGGCCGCGCAGCAGCATCTCCGCGCACTCGACGAAGCGCGGGCGCGACTCGTCCATCGAGAGGCGGAAGCCGTCGAACTCCACCTTGCCCGCCCCGCGCCCCATGCCCAGGATCAGGCGGCCGCCCGAGAGGTTGTCGAGCATGGACACTTCCTCGGCCACCCGCATCGGATCGTGCCATGGGAGCACCACCACCATGGAGCCGAGCTGGACGTGCCGGGTGCGCCCGGCCATGTAGGCGAGGAACTGCAGGACGTCGGGGCACATGGTGTAGTCCGTGAAGTGATGCTCCACGCCCCACACCGATTCGAACCCGAGCGGCTCGGCCAGCTCGGCCAGGCGCAGCTCGTTCAGGTAGACGTCGCGATCGCTCTGCGCCCGGCCCGGGTTCTGGAAGACGGCGGCCATCCCGACGTGCATGGTGGGTTCCCCCTCGCCCGGATGTTACGCGAGGGGGAACCCGGCCAGCAACCGGGGCGTCAGGCGACGCGCTTGAGCTGCCGCTCCGGCGTGGGCGCGCCCTCGCCGCGGCGCACCACCAGCTCGTAGCCGCGCGGCACGCGCGCCAGCAGCACCGGCCACGCCTCTTCCAGCAGCCACTCCCAGCCGCCGGGGACGGCAACCACCACCTGCCCGGCGCGCCATAGTCCGCGCGGCGTCACCTGCACCGACACGAACGACTCGCCGCCCAGCTTCCGGTCCACCAGGGACTGGACGTAGGCGCGGATCGCCAGGGCGCGGGCCTCGCTCCGATCCCGCGACAGGCGCCACAGGAGTGGTCCGACCACCAGCACCAGCCCGACCATCACGGCCACCGCGACCTCGATCATGGCGAACGCTCCTTCCGGTCGTTGTGATGCGCGGGACCGACCCGGGGATTCCGGCGACTGCCGACGAGGAACGGAGGAATCCATCGGCGCCCTCCCGCCGTCCAAAGGTCGTGTGGAAGGAGAAGATCATGATGGCCAAGCGCATTCTTGTTCCGTTGGACGGCAGTGAATCCGCGGAGGCGGCGGCCACCCTGGCGGCCGACCTGGCCCGCGGTAGCGGCGGCGGCGTCCGGCTGCTGCAGGTGTACCCGGTCCCCGAGCACCACGTCAACAGTGACGGTCGCGTGGTGGCGTACGCGGACCAGGAGATGGAGCGCCTGAGCGCCGAGGGCCGCGACTATCTGGAGAGCGTCGAGGCGCAGCTCGCCCCGGTGCCCGCGGAGACCGTGGTGCGGTTCGGGAAGCCCGAGCGGGAGATCCTCGTGGAGGCGGAAGCCTTCGACGCGGACATGATCGTGGTGACCGCGTCCCGCCGGAGCTGGCTCGAGCGTCTCACCGGCGGCGGGCTCGGCGAGAAGCTGCTGCACGCCTCGCCGGTGCCGGTCGTGCTCGTCCGCGCCACCTGATCGCAGCGCGCACCGGCGGCGTCAGTCATAGAGCCGGCCGCGCTGCAGCTTCCGGTGGCAGTGGAAGAGCGTGTACTCGATCATCCGCGCGGAGACGCCGAGCGCGCGCGCGTGGCCCCGCAGCCGCTCCAGGTACTGCTCCCACTGTGACACCGTGAACGCGCGCCCGCGCGCGTTGCCCGCCACCGAGCGGATGCTGAAGAGCAGCTGCCAGCAGCGGATGTCGAGCACCCCGTAGCGCCGCGGATCGATCAGGGTGAGGATGGCGGAGGCGGTCGCCACGCTCACCCCGGGCAGCGCGATGAGCCGGGTCATGCGCTCCCGCTCGCTGCGCGTGGCGAGCGCCGCGCTCGACGCGCGCCGGATCGCCCCCGCGGTGTTGCGCTCGTAGTGCCGCCGCGACCGCGGGCTCTTCCATCGGCACATCGCGAGAAATTCCGCGCGCGTGAAGCGGCCGGCGCCCTTGACGTGGGCCAGGCGCCGGATCAGCGCGGCCGTCGCCTCGTGCTCCGTGGCCTGGAGCTCCCGCCGCAGCAAGGCCCGCAGGCTGCGGTAGGGCACCCGCTTCAGGGCCATGCCCCGCTCCAGGGCCATGCCCCCCTTCAGGGCCATGCTATGTTACCCGCCATGACCGCACCCTTCGTCACGCTCCCCGAGATCCACCGCGCGGCCCGGGCCCGCCTGCCGCGCAACTCGTACAACTTCGGCGCGGGCGGCACCGAGACCGAGACCACGCTGCGCCGCAACCGGCGGGCGATCCGGCGCCTGGCCATCCGACAGGACATCCTGGTGGACGTGCGTGAGATCGATCTCTCCTCGTCGCTCCTCGGCATCCCGCTCTCCTGGCCGGTGGTCATCGCGCCCATGGGCGGCCTCGTCCTCTTCCATCCCGAGGGCGATTGCGAGATGGCCCGCGGGGCCGCCAAGGGCGACACGCTGCAGTTCCTGAGCGGCGCCACCGGCTGGTCGGTGGAAGCGGTCACGGCGGCCGCGCCCGGTCCCAAGATGTTCCAGCTCTACCACATGGGCGATCGGGCCTGGGTCGCCGACCTGCTGGCGCGCGTGGAGGCCTCGGGCTACCTCTCGGTGTGCCTCACGGTGGACGTGCAGGTCTACAGCCGTCGCGAGCGTGACATCGTCGCCCGCTTCACGCCGCGGGAGGCCATGCTCAAGGCCCCCAACCCGCGCCCGCCCGATCCGGACTACCCGGCGCGCCTCACCTGGGCCGACGTCGACTGGCTGCGCAAGACCACCCGGCTCCCCATCGGGCTCAAGGGCATCATGACCGCGCGAGACGCTCGCCGCGCCGTCGAGGCCGGCGTGGAGCTGATCTGGGTGTCCAATCACGGGGGCCGGCAGCTCGACGCCACGCAGGCCAGCATCGACGCGCTGCCCGCGGTGCGCGAGGCGGTGGGCGACGCCGCGAGCATCATCGCGGACGGCGGCTTCGCCCGCGGCACCGACGTGCTCAAGGGCGTGGCGTGGGGCGCCGACGCGGTGGCCATCGGGCGCACCGCGCTCTGGGGGCTGGCCGCCGACGGGGCGGCCGGGGTGGCCTGCACGCTCGACATCCTGCGGCGCGAGCTGCGCACCTCCATGGCCCTCGCCGGGCAGACCAGCGTGCGCGGGCTCGCCCCGGACGTGGTCTTCCGGGCGGACTGATCTACTGCATCGGCGAGTAGGCGGTGGGCCGGAGGATGTGGGCGGTGAGCCGGCGCAGCAGCGGCCCGTTCTTCTCGGTCTCCGCGAACTTGGCCAGCCGATCCTTGTCGGCGAAGAACCCGCTCCACTTCTTCTCGCGGTCGGCGAGGCTGTCCCAGGCGAGCATGTAGATCAGCTGGTCCGAGGAGCCGCCCAGCTCGTTGGTCCAGAAGCCGACCACCTGGATATCGTGCTTCTTGAAGAAGTCCATGGTGATCTCGGCGAAACGGCGGTTGAGATCGGGGAGACGGCCGGGCATCGCGTGATAGGTCCGAAGCTCGTACAGCATGAGGGGGCCCTCCTGGGCAGCACGATGGGTGCGGTCTGCGGCGACTCTAGGCACGCCCCCGGCCGGTGTCAAGGCAAGTAAACGAGTGTCCGCGCGATGACTGGACTCCCGCGCATCGCGTCGCTCGTGGCAAGGGCCGGGCTTGTGCTCACCTTCCTCGGCGCGCTCACCCTCGTGCTGTCGGCGGCGGGCAGCCGGTGGGATTGGTGGGATTTCCGCACCGGCTTCGTCCTGTTCCGGTGGGCGCTGTACGGCGGCCTCGTCGCGATCGTGATCACCCTGGCCGGCCTCGTGCTGGCGCTGCTCGCGAGGACCGGCCGCGCCGCGCTGCTGTCGCTTGCCACGCTCGCGCTGCTGGCCGTGGTGGCGACGGTACCGGTGATGCATCTCCGCGCCGCGGGCCGCGTGCCCCCGATCCACGACATCACGACCGATCTCGACGATCCGCCGCGCTTCGTGGCGGTGCTGGCCCGGCGGCGGGGCGCGCCGAACTCGGCCGAGCACGGCGGCGCCGCCCTGGCCGCCCGGCAGCGCGAGGGTTATCCCGACCTCGGCCCCGCGCGCTTCCGCGACCCCCCGGACCGCGTGTTCGCGCGCGCGGTCGAGGCCGCGGGCGCCCTCGGCTGGGAGATCGTCGCCGCGGTCCCCGCGGATGGACGCCTCGAGGCCACCGACCGCACCCGGTGGTTCGGCTTCCGCGACGACGTCGTGGTCCGCGTGCGGCCGGACGGCGCGGGCAGTCGCGTGGATGTCCGCTCGGTCTCCCGCGTCGGTCGCAGCGATCTCGGGACCAACGCGCGCCGGATCCGCGGCTTCGTGGAAGCCCTGCGGGCGACCCGGCCCGGCGAGGCGGTTGCTCCGCGCTAGCCGGCCCGCCGGGCCGCCCCAGAACTTCGCGCGCGCGCTCGCGGCGGAGGTGGCGCCGAGGTTCGTTCGCCGGGCAGGCCCGGCTCGTCTCCGGCAAGGACACCTGGTCGGTCAGCGTCGACATCGGCACCCTCTACCGGAAGTGATGGCCCGATGACCCGCGATCGTGCAAGCCGAAAAATCGCGTGGTGCTAGACTTGGTCAACGTGATGCACTCCGGCCCAGCGCCCGTTCGGGCACGCCGCGTTGCCGGCCCCGCCGTCAGCTCTCCGAGCCGTGTCTGGCATCGAGACTCCTCCGGGTTCACCCTCATCGAGCTCGCCATCGTGGCGGCCCTGATCGGCATCCTGGCCACGCTCGGCCTGCTGACCGCTCAGAACCTGATCCAGCGCGCGCGGGCGAGCGCCACCGCCACCCAGATGGCGTTCATCCGCACAGGGGTGCTGAATCTCGCGACCAACTGTGAAGGCCTGCCCCTGACGGGCAAGCGCAGTGGCGATCCGGGGCTGGTCTCCCGGCCGAAGGGCTCCGCGTGCTGGTTCGGACCGTACCTGGCGCGCTGGCCCACCACCACGCCCTTCGGAAAGGGCACGAGCTTCCAGTATCAGGGCAAGAAGGGCACCATGGCCGTGCTGAAAGCGGTGTCGCTGAACGCGAGCGACGCGAAAGCTGCCGGGGCCGCCGTGGCGCCCTCGTTCGGCGGCCAGGCCAAGCTGACCACGAGCAAAAAGGTGTGGACGGTCTCCGTCGACGTGGGCAACTTCTACAAGTAGACCCTCATGAAAGACCTCGGTGCGTGCATCCGTCATCCCGGCGAGCCGGCGCTCTTCCGCTGCCGGCAGTGTCATGACGCGGTCTGCGTCGGGTGCCGGGCGCCCGACGAGCGCGACCTCTGCGCCACGTGCGCCCAGTACCGGAGCGAATCGGCGGAGCGCGAGGTGCGGGTGCTGGCCGGCGAGACGCCCGACGAAGCGCCCCGGCGGATCCGGTGGGGGCGCTACGCGATCGCGCTCCTGGTGGCGCTCAATATCGGACTCGCCGGCTACCTGGTGCTCGCGGGGCGGTCGGACACCGCGATCACCCAGGGCGTGAAGGCGGTGGAGGCCGTGTCGCGGGCGGTGGACGACAGCCGTGACCCCTCCTCGGGACGCTATCCGGAGAGCCTCGCCACGGTGCTATCCAAGCTTCCGGAGCCGGTCGCGGAAATGGTCCGGGCGGGGACCATCCAGTACGCGACCTACGCCAACCGATCCGATTACGAGGTGAGCTTCGTCCTGGGGCCTCGCCAACCCACTCGCTGACCCGGGCCGGCTACAGCGCGACCCGATACACCTCTTCCAGCGTGGTCTCGCCGAGCAGCACCTTGGCCAGTCCATCCTCGAACATGGTCCGCATGCCGGCCTCGGTGGCGGCGGCCCGGATAACGCCGCCGTCCCGCCGCTCCATGATGAGCTGCCGCGTGTCCGCCTGCACCTCGAACAGCTCGAAGATCCCGATGCGCCCGCGGAAGCCGCTGCCCTGGCACTGGGGGCAGCCGCGGCCGCGAAAGGTGCGGACGGCCGCGAACGGATCGCTCCCCTGCCCGAGCACGCCCTGCGTCTGGAGCATCCGGACGCTCCGCTCGAAGTCGGGACGCGCGCGCAGGGCGGTCAGCACCCCGGGCTCCGGGGCCCCGCTCTCGCGGCAGGCCACGCAGATGCGGCGCGCGAGCCGCTGCGCCATCACGAGGACGAGGGTGGAGGCGAGGAGGAACGGCTCGACCCCCATGTCGAGCAGCCGCGGGACCGCGGAGGTCGCGTCGTTGGTGTGCAGCGTGGAGAGGAAGAGCCGCCCGACCAGCGCGGCCCGCACCCCGATGGACACCGTCTCGCTGTCCCGGATCTCGCCGACCATGATCACGTCGGGGTCTTGCCGGAGCAGCGCCCGCAGCGCGCTCGCGAAGTCGAATCCGGCCGCCGCGTTCAGCGGGATCTGGGTGACCCGCGGCATCGTGTACTCGATGGGATCCTCGACCGTCGAGATGTTCACCGCGTTCTGCCGCTCGACGGACAAACGCCTCAGCATCGCGTACAGCGTGGTGGACTTGCCGGAGCCGGTCGGCCCCGTCACCAGGATCATCCCAAACGGCCGCAGCAGGCCCTTGACCAGCACCTCGTAGTCGGCCGAGGCCAGCCCCAGGTCGTCCAGGTCCACGGAGGCCGCCTCGCGCGAGAGCACGCGCATGACCACCTTCTCGCCCCACTGGGTCGGCACCGAGGACACGCGCAGGTCGACCACGAAGCCGGAGAGATCGGCCTCGAAGCGGCCGTCCTGGGCGGTGCGGTGCTCGTCGATACGCATCGCGCTCAGGATCTTGATGCGAGCGGCCAGCGACGGGTGCGCGGCGGGGGGCAGGGTCAGCACCTCGTGCAACACGCCGTCGATCCGGTAGCGGACCAGCGTCTCGAGCTCATAGGGCTCGATGTGGATGTCCGAGGCCCGCGTCACCACCGCGTACTCGAGGATGCGGGTGACCAGGTCGGCGGTCGAGGCGTCCGCGGGAGGGGCCGGCCGCCGGGCGGCGGGGTCGGCCGGATGCCACTGGGCGCCCGGTCCCGCCGGCGCGGCCCCCGTCTTGGCGGGCGGATTGATCGCGGTGCTCGCGCGGAGCGCGGAGCGCTCGAGCATGTCGCGCAGGTTGCCCTTGTAGAGGAGCTGGGCGCGCTGGATATTGCCCTCCGGAGCCAGGTACGGCACGATCTCGCACCTGGTCATCTGAGCCATCTCGCGGATGATCAGCTTGTCGCGTGGATTGGCCATCGCCACCTTCAGCGTCTGGTCCTGGCGCTGGAAGGGCACCACCGCGTGGCTCCGCGCGTACTCCTCGCGGACGGCCTGCAGCGCGTCGAGCTGTACATCCCCGACCTTCAGCTCGATGAAACCCACCTCCCACGCCTGGGCGAGCTGGGCGAGCAGGAAGGCGAGCGGGATGCGGCCCCGCTCGGCGAGCGCGCGCTCGAGCGGGATCTTCAGCCGCGCCGCCATCTGCTGCGCCTTCTCGAACTCGGGCGCGTCCACCAGCTCGAGCTGCTGGACGATCAGGGTCCTGAGCTCCTCGTCGGAGACGATACCCGCCATCAGCCGGTCCCTCCCAGCGTCTCGCCGACCCGCTTGACCAGATCCTGCAGCGAGAGGTTGGCCTTCACGAAGTAGCCGGCCGCGCCCGCCTCCATCGCCTGCTTGACGTCGCTATCCTGCCCGAGGTTGCTCAGGATGATGATCGGGATGGTCGCGGTCGCGGTGTCCGCCTTGAGCGCGCGCAGCACCTCGAAGCCCTGCAGCTTGGGCATGATCAGATCGAGCAGGATCAGGTCCGGCGCTTCGGTCCGCGCCATCCGAAGCGCTTCGTCCCCGTCGACCGCCGCCAGCACCGAGAAGCCCTGGCGCTTGAGCGCGGTCTCTGCCGCCTTGCGAAGGAACCGATCGTCTTCCGCCAGCAGGATCCGCCGGGTCGGCTCACCCATGGTCAGGCCTCCAGGAGACGCGCAACCATGTCGCCCAGCTCCTGCAGCGACAGGTCCGCCTTGACGAAGTATCCGGACACTCCGAGGGTCTTGATCTCCTCGACGTCCTGTTCGCGCGACGAATTGGAAAGGATCAGCACGCGGATCTCCCTCGTGGCCTCCTCGGCCCTCAGCGCTTTCAGGACCTCGATGCCCGTCATCTTCGGCATGAGGAGGTCGAGCAGGATGAGGTCGGGCGGCTCCGCTCGCACCTGTCGGAGCGCCTCCTCGCCGTCGGCCGCGGTGGTGACCACGAAGCCGCGCTGGCGGAGGCTGACCTCGCAGGCCCGGCGCAGGAAGCGATCGTCCTCCACCAGAAGGATGCGCCGCGCGGTCATCTCGCCGGCTCCGCCCGCGGGAGCGTGAAGAGGAAGGTCGCCCCCGCCCCTTCCTCGGACTCGCACCAGACCCGACCGCCGAGCTGCTCCATGATCAAGCGCACCAGATACAGGCCGAGCCCGGTGCCTTCGGTCTCCATCGTCACCACGTTGTCGGCGCGGTAGAACTTCTCGAACAACCTCGGCTGCGACGACGCCGGCACTCCGATCCCGCTGTCGCGGATCGACCAGCGGAGGGCCGGCCCATCCGGCTCGAGCCGGATCGCGATGGTGCCCGCCTCCGGCGTGTACTTGATCGCGTTCGAGACGAGGTTCACCACCACCTGGCGAAGGAGCTGGGGATCCGCCAGCACGCGCGGGGCGTCCGCATCGCCGGCCAGCGACACCTGATGCCCCTTGGCCTGAACCAGGCCCGCCGTCTCCGCGAGCACGCCCCGGGTGAGCTCCCCCAGGTCGGTCGGCGCCGCGGTCATCGTGAGCTTTCCTCGCTCGAGCCGCGAGATGTCGAGGAGATCGTTCACGAGCTGGATCAGCCGCTGCGCGGCCTCCCGCGCATCCTGCACGTAGGAGGCCGCGTCGGCGGGGACGTCCGGATCCTGGGCGGCCAGCTCCAGCATCCACCGGATCCCGGCCAGCGGCGTGCGGAGCTGGTGCGTCACAAACGAGACAAAATCGGACTTCATCCGACTCACCTCTCGCTCCTGCGTCACATCGTGAAAGGTGAGGGTAAAACCGCACGTGGCGCCGGCGCTGTCCTTGGTGGGCTGGGACACCCACTGGAGGGTGCGGCGCGGCGCACCCAGCTCGAGGTCTCCCGCGCCACCGTGCTCGGGATCGTCCACGAGCGATCGCAAGGTCGCGAACATCCGCTGGTAGTCGGCGCCCTCGATCCGGTGCCCGGCCAGCAGCTCGGTGAGCTCGGCGCCGACCAGGTCGGCCGCGTCGAGGCCCAGCATGTCGCCCGCGCGCCGGTTGGCGGTCTCGACCCGGCCGTCCCGCCCGACCAGCAACATCCCGTCGGAGGTGGAGTCGAAGATCTGGGCGAGGCGGGTCTGCTGGAGCCTGACCTCCTCGTAGTGGCGGGCGTTGTCCATCGCGATCCCCACGTGGGCGGCCAGGGCCGCAAGCAGCTGCGCCTCCTTGTCGGAGAACTCGTGTGGCTCGAAGAAATAGGCCATCAGCACCCCGAGCCCCTCGTCCCGGACCACGATCGGAACCGCGAGATAGGCTCGGGGCCCAAGCTCGAAGACTTGCCCCGTCGCCGGGGCGTAGCGCAGCGACGGATCGGCGAGACGGTCGGTGGTGCTCACGGGCCGGCGCTCCTGGAAGGCGCGCCCCGCCACGCCCTCGCCGAACTTCAGCACGAGATCCCGCGTGTGCCCGGCCGTGAGATGCAGGCCGTGCCGGAAGGCCAGACCCCCGCGGGACTCGTCGGGCACGAAGACGCCGGATGCGTCACAGCCAAGCAGGTCGACGGTCTTGGTGACGATCTGATGCAGCACCGAGTCCACGTCGAGGGTGGCGGTCAGATGCGTGGTGACCTCGTACAGCTTGGTCACCTCCTGCTCACGCGCCCGGCTCTGCGCGTAGAGGCGGGCCTTGTGAATGACCACGGAGGCGTGATCGCCGAGGGCGGTCAGGAGCGAGACGTCCTCCGGGCTGAACCGGCGGCGATTCTTGCTGAAGACGAGCAGGCAGCCGATGGTCCGCCCGCTGATCTGCAGCGGCACCCCCAGGAAGCCCTGGAAGCCCTCCGCGATCGCGCCCGCCTTGTGAGCGGGATCGTAGCGGGTGTCCTGCTGGAGATCCTCGATCATCACCGGCCGGCCGGTCGCGACCACCTCCCCGCTCAGGCTCTCCCCCACCCGGATGCGCGGGCGGGCCATGATCCGCGCGGCGGAGCGGGTGCGCGCGCCTACCACGAGGTGCCCGCCCTCCAGGAGGCGGATGCCCGCGGCCTCCACCCCCAGCAGCCCGGTTGTCTCGTCGACCAGGAGCGAGAGGACCTGCTCGGTATCCTCGGCGGCGGCGAGACGGCGGGAGATCTCGTAGAGGGCGTCGAGCTGGCGCCGCTCCCGCTCGGCTTGATCGAACAGGCGGGCGTGGCGCAGCACCACCGTGACCTGCGAGGCGACGTGCTCCACGAGCGCCAGCTCGCGCTCGGTCAGCACCTTCCGCTTGGTCCACCAGACCAGGTAGAAGGTGCCGGCCACCTCGTCATCGAGCAGCAAGGGGAGCACCAGCCCGGACTGGTGTCGAAACAGCTTGAAGAGCTGGTAGCTGAAGCGCGGATCGGACGGCACGTCGTCGGTGAAGACCGGGCGCCGCGCCGACCAGACCTCCGCCTCGATGCCCTGCGCGCCGATTGGGAGCGGGAAGGCGAGGAACGTCGCGAGCATGTCCTTCGGGACGCGGTACCCCGCGCTGGGAACCAGGCGCCCACCCGCCGGGTCCAGGAGGTACGCGGCGCCGGTGTCGGCCCCGACGAGGCGGGTCAGCTCCCGGCAGATCCGGCGCAGCGCCTCCTGCACGTCGAGGGTGGTGCTGGCGGTGTGCGCGATGGCCAGGACGGCCTCGGTCTCACGGAGCCGGACCTCCATCTCGGCATGCAGCCGGGCATTCTCGCGAAGGAGCCGGCGCCGCTCCCAGATCCGGCGCACGATCGCCTCGAGCCGGCTTGGATCGACCGGCTTGAGGATGTAACCGGCGGTCCCGCCTTCCACCGCCTTGATCGCGGCGTCGACGCTGGTTTCTCCGGTCACGCAGACGATGTCCGGGGGCGACGCGAGCTTCTGCACCTCCTCCATCACCCGGTTGCCGTCCATGTCCGGGAGCTTGAGATCGAGCAGGAGCAACCCGACGTGCCCTTCCCGCAGGATCGCCAGCCCGTCGGCTCCCGTGTGCGCGGTCACCGCCGGATAGCCGCGCCCCTCGAGGAACTCGGCCAGGAAAGCCGCGACCTCGTGATCGTCGTCCAGGACCAGAACTCGTTCGGGAGCCATCGGCTGGTCTCTCTACGTTAGTCCCTATGCCTTTCCGGGGCCGTGCCTTATGAGACGCCTTGCATTCCGGCTGGTTACGGGCCGACCGCGACCCGGGCCACGAAGTCGCGGCGCAGCGTGAGGCCGAGCCCGGGGCCGGCGGGCGCCAGCACGTGGCCGTCCTCGAGCTCCACCCGCTCCTCCACGAGATCGTTCAGCAGTGGATTGTGGCCACGGGAGAACTCGAGCAGGTTCACGCACGGCGTGGACACCGCCAGGTGCAGGCCCGCCGCGAAGAGGATGGCCGAGCCCCAGAGATGCGGCGCCACCGTGAGGTCGTGGGCGGCGGCGAGCGCCGCGATGCGCTGGGTCTCGGTGATGCCGCCCGCGATGGCCACGTCGGGCTGGCACACGTCCACCGCGCGGGCCGCGATCATGTCGCGGAAGGCGAAGCGCGTCTGCTCGCTCTCCCCCGCCGCGATCGGGATGTCGGTGGCGGCGCGCACCTCCGCCTGGCCCGCGAGATTCTCGGAGGACACCGGCTCCTCGAGCCAGGCGAGGTCGCAGTCCTCGACCTTGCGCGCAAAGCGCATCGCGTCGCGCACGCTCCAGGTGCCGTGCGCGTCCACCATGATGCCCACGTCGGGCCCGAGCGTCTCGCGCACCTCGCGCACGCGCGCCGCCGAATCGTCCACGCTCCGGTCCTGGAGCCCCACCCGCAGCTTCACCGCGCGGTGCCCGCGCTCCACGTACCGGGTCATCTGCTTGCCGATCGCGCCCACCGGCGCCCAGCCCCCGCTCGCGTAGGCCGGGATGCGGTCGCGGTACCGCCCGCCCAGGAGCCGCCACACCGGCTCGCCGACCGAGCGCCCGAGGAGATCCCAGCACGCGATGTCGATGCCGCTGATCGCGCTGAGCGCCAGCCCGCGCCGGCCGATGGTGGGGAAGGTCCGCCCCTCGCGCGCGGCGTAGCGGGCGCGCGAGCCGTTGTAGAGAAGCTCCCAGATCCCGGTGACATCGCGCGGGTCGCGCCCCACCAGGGCGGGCCCCATCTCCTCGCGGATGAGCGTGACCATCGCCGCGTAGTTGCCCAGATTGCCCACCGCGGCCTTGGCCTCGCCGAGCCCCACCAGGCCGGTGTCGGTCTCGATCTCGACCAGGCACATGTTGAAGGTGTCGTTGCGGCCGAAGTCGCTGACGTGGGCGTGCTCGGCGGGAATCGGGGCGCGGAGCCAGGTGGCGCGAACGGTGGTGATCTTCATGGACGCTCCTTCGGTGGAGGTGACGGCGCGTCAGTCGAGGCCCAGCGTACCCCAGAAGATGGGCTCGGGGTGCAGGCGCACGCCGAAGCGCTGCTCGACCGACGCCCGCACGCGCCGGGCGAAGGCGGCGACGTCGCGGGCGCGGGCGCCGTCGTGGCAGACGATGGCCAGGGTGTGGCGCGTGGAGAGGCCCACCGGCCCGTCGGCCTGGCCGCGCGTGAAGCCGGCACGCTCGATGAGCCAGGCCGCCGAGAGCTTCACGCGCCCGTCCGGATGCGGCCAGCGCGGCATGGCGAGGCCCGCCGCGCGCGCGTCGATGGCGGCGAGCGCGCCCGCGTCCACGATGGGATTCAGGAAGAAGGAGCCGCAGCTCCGCGCGTTCGGATCGCCCGGGTCGAGCACCATGGACTTGGAGCGGCGCACCCGGATCACGGTCTCGCGCACCTCGGCGAGCGCAGGCGACGCGGTCCCGATCTCCCGCGCGATGTCGGCGTAGCCGAGATGGGGCGCGCCGCCGGGAACGAGCCGGTAGGTGACGGCGAGGACGACGTAGCGGCCGGGGGCGCGGCTCTTGAAGAGGCTGTCGCGGTAGCCGAAGCCGCACTCGGCCGGTGCGAGCGTCACGACGCGACCGCTCTCGCGGTCGAGCGCCCGCACCGCGGCGAGCGTGTCGCTCACCTCCTGGCCGTAGGCGCCCACGTTCTGGATCGGGGTGGCCCCTACCAGGCCGGGAATGCCGCTCAGGCACTCGAGGCCGGCCCAGCCGCGCTCCACCGTGTAGCGCACGAAGTCGTCCCATGGCTCGCCCGCCGCCGCCGTCACTTCCACCGCGCCCGGGACGTCGCGCGCGGCCACGCCGCGCAGGCCGATCCTGAGGACGAGGCCGTCGACGCCCTCGTCGGCGATGACCACGTTGGAGCCGCCGCCGAGCACGCGCACCGGGAGCGCGCGCGAGGTCGCCCACTGGGCGGCCTCGAGCACGGTGGCCTCGTCCCGGGCCTCGAGGAAGAAGCGGGCGGCGCCGCCGACGCGGAGGGTGCAGTGGGGCGCGAGCGGAGCATGCTCGACCGGGGAGATCATGGGCGGCACCATCTTACCGCGGAGCCGGAAAGGGAATCAGCGAGTGAGGAGCCAGCCGAGGGTGCCCGCGGCCAGTATCGCGAGCACCGGCGGCACGCGGTCCGAGATCACCGCGAGGGCGGTGAGCACCGCGAGCGCCAGGGTCGGCGCGTCGTGGATCGCGGTGCGCGCCAGCGTGTACACCCCGCCCGCCATCAGCCCGACGCCGACGGGAATCAGGGCGCGCTCGGCGGTGGCGGCCCAGCGCCGGGTGCGCCACTGCTGCCAGTGGTGCGAGACCACCATCGCGAGCACGGAGGTGGGCAGGAACATCGCGAGCCCGGCGAGGAGGCCCCCGAGCACGCCGTGGGCGCGGTAGCCGACGAAGACCGCGATGAGCATGTTCGGGCCCGGCGTGAGCTGCGAGAGCGTGTAGCCGTCCACGAACTCGCGCGCGGTGAGCCAGCCGTGGATGGCCACCGACTGCCGCTCCATCTCCGGGATCACCCCGAGGCCGCCGCCCACACAGAGCAGGCTCAGCCAGAGAAATGTCCAGGTGAGCAGCGCCAGCTCCGCCATCAGCAGGTCCCCTCCGGGTTGCCGCGCTCGGCACGCGGGGCCGGCGGGGCGGGCGCGGCCCGGTGCAGCGCCAGGCTCACCGCCGCCATCACGAGCACGACGCCCACGGTGGGCAGGCGCAGCGGGCCCACCGCCAGGAAGGTGATCGCGGCCACCAGGATCCCGCGCCCGCCGCGGAGCGAGGCGCGCACGATGCGCAGCGTGGTCACCAGCACGAGCCCGACCACCGCCGCGCTGAGGCTCTGCATCAGCAGCGTGGCGGAGCCGCCGAAGGCACCGTGCAGGTAGAGTCGGGCCGCGCCCACCAGGATCAGGGCTCCCGGCAGCACGATGGCGAGCAGGCCCCAGACGCCGCCCGGGATGCCCGCCAGCCGGTAGCCGAGCGCGACCGCGAGATTGCTGAAGTTGGGTCCCGGCAGCACCTGGCTCACCGTGAAGTCCTGCACGAACTCGTCGTGACGGATCCAGGCGCGGCGGCGCACCAGCGCGTCGTGGAAGTAGGCGCTGCGGCCGCCACCGAGGCTCGAGAGGCCGGTCCAGACGAAGACCGCGATCAGCCGAAGGAGGGAGACGCGCCTCACGAGGCCCGCCTCATTCGACGGGCTCGAGCGAGCGCGGGAGCGACATGGCCCTGGAGTGTAGCACCCTCTCCCCCCGTGCTCCGGGGGGAGAGGGCTTGGAGCGGAAGTCCGTCCGTAAGGCGATCAGCGACGCCAGTCGCGGCGATGCTGCGGCCCGCTGTAGCACCAGCCCTTCCGCGCATGGCCGGGCGGGCAGAACGCGGGTCGCGGGTGCACCACCACGTGGCGCGGCGCCGGCGCGTACACCGGATGCGGCCGCACGATCACCCGCGGTGCCGGCGCGTACACGCGAGGCGGAGGGGGTGGCGCGTAGTAGACCGGCGGCGGCGCGTAGACGACCGGCGGCGTGGCCACCACCGGCCCGCGATGGAAGATGCCGACGCCACCCAGGATCTGATTGAAGACCGCGAACGCGCCCAGCCCCAGCGCC
Organism: Candidatus Limnocylindria bacterium; assembly: GCA_035524955.1. GTDB lineage: Bacteria > Methylomirabilota > Methylomirabilia > Rokubacteriales > CSP1-6 > CAMLFJ01. Next base: position 66,384 of record DATLFG010000057.1, read on the forward strand.
GCGTCCGTCGACGCGCCCGCAAAGGCCAGGCCGGGCATCAAGACCGCGGCTGCAAGAACCAGTGCGATCAGCTTTTTCATGGGGATATCTCCTTTTTGGAGCTTCGGCCTCATGTACCGGACGCCCCTGTAGACGGAGGTCGCCCCGGCCCCGTTTACCCCGCCCCGGTGGCGCAGACGGGCCGGGTGCCTTACCATGTCCGGCCATGAGCGTACATGCGAGCGTCTGTCCCCTCGATTGCCCGGACACCTGCAGCCTCACCGTGACCGTGGAGCACGCGAAGATCGTGAAGATCCGCGGGTCGCGGGCCAATCCCTACACCGCCGGAGTGATCTGCACCAAGGTCGCCGGCTCGTATCCCGAGTGGGTGCACGGGCCCGGGCGCCTGCAGACCCCGCTGCGCCGCGTCGGCGCCAAGGGCGAGGGGCGCTTCGCACCGGTGTCCTGGGACGAGGCGCTCGACATCATCCACGAGCGCGTGACCGGCGTGATCGCGGCCCACGGGCCGCAGGCGGTGCTGCCGCTCAACTACGCGGGCCCGCACGGCATGCTGGCGTACGCCTCCATGGACCTGCGCTTCTTCCACAAGCTGGGCGCCTCGCTCCTGGACCGCCCGCCGCTCTGCGGGGGCATCCGGACCCAGGCCTGGCTCGGCACCTTCGGCGCCGCGCCCGGCATCGCCCCCGAGCAGGTGCGCCACTCCAAGCTCACGATCGCGTGGGGTAACAACGTCACGTGGTCGAACCTCCACCTGACGCCGATCATCAATGCGGCCCGCCGCGACGGGGCCAAGATCGTGGTGGTGGATCCCAAGCGCATCAAGATCGCCGAGCAGGCGGACATGCACGTGGCGCTCAAGCCCGGCACCGACGTGGTGCTGGCCTGGGCGCTCGCCGCGGAGCTGGAGCGGCGGGGCGCCCTCGATCGCGCGTTCATCGAGCGGCACGTGACCGGCTTCGAGGAGTTCATGGCGGGCGCGCGGCGCTACTCGGTGGCGGAGGCCGCGCGGATCTGCCAGGTGCCGGAGGCGCAGATCCGCCAGCTCGCGGAGTGGTACCACACGCTCTCGCCCGCCTCCATCAGCGTGGGCAACGGGCTCGAGCGCAACCAGAACGGCGGCAGCGGCATCCGCGCGATCTTCGCGCTGCCCGCGCTGGCCGGGAAGTTCGGGGTGCCGGGCGGCGGGCTCGTCAACGGGGCCGGCTTCGTGTTCCCGAAGACCCCCGCCCGGCTGCAGCGGCCGGATCTGGTGCCGCCGGGCACCCGCACGCTCAACATCGTGGACGTGGGGGCGCACCTGCTCGATCCGACGCTGTCGCCGCCCATCAAGGCGCTCTTCGTCTACAACCACAACCCGCTCGTCGTGCATCCGGACCAGAACCGCATGCGCCGCGGGCTGAGCCGGGAGGATCTCTTCATCGTGGGCTGCGACGTCGTGATGACCGACAGCCTCGCCTACGCCGACGTGGTGCTGCCCGCCTCGAGCCACTTCGAGTACGACGACCTCTACGCGGCCTACGGCCAGCACTGGCTGCAGCGCGCCGAGCCGGTGATCCCGGCGCAGCACGACTCGCGGCCCAACACCGAGATCTTCCGGCGTCTGGCCGCGCGCTTCGGCTTCACCGACCCGATCTTCCGGGCCAGCGACGCCCAGCTCATGGACGACGCGATGGACCCGGCCGACCCACGCCTGGGCGGCGTGGCGCCGAGCCGGCTCCCCACCGACCGCGCCACCGCGATGACGGTGGACGGCGGGCCGGCCATCCTGTTCAAGAACGTCTTTCCCAAGACCGCCTCCGGCAAGGTGGAGCTGGCCTCGGAGTACCTCGATAGGAAGTACGGCAGCCGGCTGCCGACCTACCGCGCCTACGAGACGCGGTTCCCGCTGATCCTCATCACTCCCGCGTCCGACGAGCGCATCACCTCCACGTTCGGGGGGCTCAAGACGGGCGACGCGACGCCGCCGCTCGAGATGCATCCGGACGACGCGCGAGCCCGCGGGCTCGCGGACGGCGTGATGGTGCGCGTGTGGAACGAGCTCGGCGAGGTACACCTGCCGCTCCGGATCACCGACGAGATCCGGCCCGGCGTGCTGTGCAGCCTGAAGGGCGCGTGGATGAAGACCAGCGGCAACGGCCAGACCGTGTCCGCGCTGGCCCCGGGTCACCACGCCGACATCTGCGGGGGCGCCTGCTACAACGACTGCCGCGTCGAGGTCGCCGCGCTCTAGGGGTTGTGTAGGGGCGGCTCCTAGCGCTTGCCGTTCACCCGGCTCAGCTCGGTGCTCAGGCAGCGGGCCACCCAGGCCTCGCGCTTGGCCGGCGCGATCACGTCGTCGATGGTGCGCGGCGAGAAGAGCGCCAGGGCCTCCCAGCAGCGCTCGCGGGCCTGCGCCATCTGCAGATCGGCCTGGAGCATCCGCAGGGTTCGGCTGCGCTCGGCGTCCCAGCGCACCGCCACCACCACCACCGCGAGGGCCGCGCCCACCACCATGATGAGGAACAGCAGGGCGGCCACGCCCTGCCACTGGCGGATGCGGCGCTCGGCCGCGTCCACGAGGCCGGAAAGCTTCACCTCCACCGGCCCGCCCGGGTGCCGGACGATCTCCACCGCGCGATGCTGGGCGCGCGTGAGCAGCGGGGAAGGCGGGCGGGCGCGCGCCGGGCGCGTGGGGGCGGCCGCGTCCAGCAGGGACGACTGTCTCGAATCCATCGCGCTCATGTGGCCCATCCTCCTGTGGTCATGACGCACCGCGTTTGCGCTGCCCCGCCCTCCTTCTTAGCGCACTCGGAGCCGCGGGTCCAGCACGTCTCGCAAACCGTCGCCGAGCAGGTTGAGGCTCAGCCCGGCCACCGTGAGGGCGAGGCCCGGGAAGAGGCTCACCCAGAAGGCCTCGCGGATGACGTTCTTGCCGCTCGCGATCACGTTGCCCCACGACGGCACGTAGGGCGGCACCCCCACGCCGAGGAAGCCCAGGATCGCCTCGGCGAGGATCGCGTACGCGAACACGAAGCTGCCCTGCACCAGGAGCGGGCCCACGCAGTTGGGCAGGATGTGCCGGAGCGCGATCGCGCTGTCCCGCCGGCCGAGCGCGCGCGCGGCCTGGATGTAGTCCAGCTCGCGCAGGCTCAGCACCGTACTGCGGATGATCATGGCGGTGCGCGGCATGTAGACCACCGAGAGCGCGAGGATCACGTTCCACACCCCGGGCCCGCGCGCGGCCATCAGCGCGATGGCGAGCAGGATGGCCGGGAAGGCCATGAGGCCGTCCATGCAGCGCATCACCGGCACGTCGAGACGCCGCGAGTAGCCCGCGGTGAGTCCGATGATGATGCCCCCCGCCGAGGTCAGCAGCATGGTGGTGAGCCCGACCAGCAGGGAGACCCGGCTGCCGTGCAGCACCAGGCTGTAGATGTCGCGCCCGAACTCGTCGGTGCCGAGGTAGTGCTGCCCGCTCGGCGGCCGGAGCCGGTCGGCGGGCGTGAGCCGCGTGGGGTTGTGGGTGGACACCACGTCGGCCAGGAGCGCGGCCGCCACCAGCAGGAGCAGGATCGCGGCGCCGGCCATCACCCCGCCGTTCCGGGCCAGCCGGCGTACCCAGCGCTGCCGCTCGGTCAGGGGCTCAGTCATAGCGGATGCGGGGATCGATGAAGGCGTAGAGCACGTCCACGAGGAGGTTGATGAAGACGTAGACCGCCGCGGTCACCAGCACCACCCCCTGCACCACCGGGTAGTCCCGGCGCAGGATCGCGGAGATGACGAGCCGGCCCAGCCCCGGGATATTGAAGACGATCTCGGTCACCACCGCACCCCCGATGAGCACCGCGGTGGTCACCCCGATCACCGTCACCACCGGCACCAGCGCGTTGCGGAAGGCGTGCACGTAGGTGACCGCGCGATCGGGCAGGCCCTTGGCCCGCGCGGTGCGGACGTAGTCCTGCTGGAGCGCCTCCAGCATGCAGGAGCGGCTGATGCGCGCGATCAGGGCCGACTGGTTGAAGCCGAGCGAGACCGCGGGCAGCACCATGTAGCGCAGCGCGCTCACCGGCTCGGAGAAGATCGAGGCATAGCCCGCGGCGGGCAGCCAGCCGAGGCGCACCGCGAAGAGGTAGATGAAGTTGAGGCTCAGCCAGAAGCCGGGCACGCAGACACCCAGGAGGGAGCCGAACATCAGGGTGCGATCCCAGATCGACCCGCGGTGGGCCGCCGCCACGACACCGGAGGGCACGCCGACGACCACCGCCACCAGCAGCGCGCAGGCCATCAGCATGAGGGTGGGCTCGGCCCGCTCGGCGATCGCGGTCACCACCGGCCGGTCCAGGAAGTAGGACTGGCCGAGATCGCCGCGCAGCACGCGGGCGTAGAAGCCCAGGAGCTGCTCGTGGATCGGCCGGTCGAGCCCGAGCGACCGCCGCGTGGCCTCGATCTGGGCCGGGCTCGCGTCGGGCCCCAGCATCACGCTCACCGGATCGCCGGGGATCAGGTGGATGAGCAGGAAGACGACCGTCACCACCACCGCCATCACCGGGATGACGGCGAGGAGGCGCCGGACCAGATAGCCGACCACGAGGGCAGGTCAGGCCGCGCCGCGGACGGGCGACCCCCTCAATTACTGATCCGCTCGGCTCGCCTGCGGCTGCACCTCGCCAAGCCACTGATCCGCTCGGCTCGATATCTGATCGCTCGGCTCGCCTTCGGCTTCGCCTTCGGCTTCGCCTCGCCCAGCCGGCTGCACCTCGCCATGCTATTTCTCCAGCCACACGTTGTAGAAGCGGATGCGCTCGGTGGACTCGTCGAAGCCCTTGAGCGTGTTTCGCGCGGCCCGCAAGCCGAACAGGTCGCCGTAGCGGATGACCGGCACCTTCTCGTAGAACTGCCGCGTCTGCTGCTCCCACAGCGCCTTCCGCTTCTTGGGATCCGTCTCGCGGGCCAGCTCCGACTGCACCTTGAGGATGCTCTCGTCGCTCGTCCAGCCGGGCCAGCTCGAGGTCAGGTAGATGTGGTGGGTCGGGTCGTAGAAGGCGCCCATGCCGGTGGTGAACACGTCGTACTCCTTCGAGTTGTTCCGCCGCTTGACGAGGGTGGCCCAGTCCACCACCTGCAGGTCGATGTTGAAGCCCGCGTCCTCGAGCTGCTGCTTGCTGAGCAGCGCGAAGTCGTACATCCACTTGTACTCCTGGGTGGTCATGAAGCGGATCGGCTCCTTCTTGTAGCCCGCCTCCTGCAGGAGTCGCTTGGCCTTGTCCCGGTTGCGCTCGTTCCAGGGCAGCCCCGAGAGCTTGGTGTGCCAGGCGCTGATCTCCATCGGGGCGAGGCTACTGTCCATCCGATAGAATTCCTTCTTGCCCCCCGCCACGTTCCGCATGATGGGCTCGATGTCGATCGCCGCCTGCCAGGCCTGACGCAGCTTCTGGTTCGTCATCAGGCCTTCCTTCTTGTTGAACACGGCCACGAGCCAGTAGTAGGGCTTCGAGACGATGGGCCGGGCGCCCGCGCTGGCCTTGAGACGGTCGAAGGCGTCGAGGTTGAGGTCGTCCGCGAAGTCGAGCTCGCCGGTCTCCACCTGGGCCACGCGCGTCGCCACCTCGGGCACCGGCACCCAGCGGATCTCGTCCACCCACGCGGTCTTGCCCCCGCCGTAGCCGTTCGGCTTCTCGTTGCGCGACTTGTAGTCGTCGAAGCGCACCATCCGGATGTACTGGTCGGGCTTCCACTCCGCGAGCTTGAAGGGGCCGGTGCCCACGTACTCGGTCGCCTTCACCTCCGGCGCGAACTTCTCGGCGATCTCCTTGGGATAGATGGCGCCGAAGTTGTTGGGGACCGCGAGCGAGATGAGCACGATCGCGGATTTCTCCTTCAGCTTCATCTCCACGGTGTACCGGTCCACCGCCCGCAGCTCGGCGACCTGGGCGAAGAGCGACTTGCCGTAGTTGGACTGCTTGCCCCAGCGATTGAGCGAGGCCACCACATCCTCGGAGGACATCTCCTTGCCGTTGTGGAACTTCACGCCCTGCCGGAGCTTGAAGGTGTAGGTGAGCCCGTCCTTGCTGACGGTGTGGCTCTCGGCCAGCATCGGGATCGGCTTCTTGTCACGGTCGAGGCTGTAGAGCCCCTCGTAGAGGTGGTTGGTCAGCGTCTCGGTGATGCTCGCGGTCGTCCAGTGCGCGTCGAGCGCGGGCGGCTCGCCGAGATTGCCGACCCGGAGCACTCCGCCCTTCTTCTGCGCGTCGGCGGGCGCGGCCGCGAATGTGAGCAGCGCGCCCATCGCGAGCACGGTCAGCAGCCGTAGCGAGATCGTTCGACGTGTCATGCCTGCACCTCCGGAACGAGCGTGGGTGGTCTCGGGTCTCAAGACTCTGCGATGACTGGTGCGCCTTGTCAACTGCCGCGTGCCTCCCTAGACTGTCGGGCGGAGGGGAACCTGACCATGGGCGTCAGCGGAATCCTGCACACCGGACTCACCGTCAGCGATCTGGACCGGTCGATCGCGTTCTATCGCGATCTGCTCGGCCTCGAGCTGATCACCCAGTGGGACAGCAGCCAGCCGTACCTGCGCGCGGTGGTCGGCTATCCGGACGCGGAGCTGCGCATCGCGCTGCTGCGCCTGCCCGCGCCGCCGGACGCGGTACCGGGTCACCACATCGAGCTCCTCGAGTATCGGCGGCCGCGTGGGCGCCGGGGCGACGCGAGCACCTACGTTCCCGGCAACGGCCACGTGGCCTTCATGGTGGAAGACCTCGACGCCACCTATGCCGACCTCAAGGCCAAGGGCGTGCGCTTCAAGTCGGCCCCGGTGGACATCACCCACGGGCGCAACGCGGGCGCCAAGGGCGTCTACTTCTTCGATCCCGACGACATCACGCTCGAGCTGATCCAGCCGGCCCGCCGGCCATGACGAGCCTGGACCTCTTCCGGCTCGACGGGCAGATCGCGGTGGTGGTGGGCGGCGCGGGCGGGCTGGGCGCGGCCATGGCGCGCGGCCTGGCCGAGGCGGGCGCCGCGGTCGCGGTGGCGGACGCCAACGCGGGCCAGGCCAAGCTCGTGGCCGACGAGATCGCGAAGCGGGGGGGACGCACGCTGGCGGTGCCGCTGGACGTCGCCGACCGGGGGAGCGTGGAGCGCATGACGGCGGAGGTCGAGGACCGGCTCGGCGCCGTGGACGTGCTCGTCAACAGCGCGGGCATCACCCACCGCAGCCCCGCCTCCGACTTCCCCGAGGCCGAGTGGCATCGCGTGCTCGCGGTGAACTTGAGCGGCGTCTTCTGGGGCTGCCAGGTCGTGGGGCGGCGCATGCTTGCGCGGCGGCGCGGGTCCATCGTCAACATCGCGTCGATCGCGGGCGAGATCGGCCTGACCGGCACGGTGGCCTATGCCGCGAGCAAGGGCGGGGTGGTCATGCTGACGCGGGCGCTCGCAGTGGAGTGGGCGCCCCGGAACGTGCGCGTCAACGCGATCGCACCGTCGTGGTTCGAGTCGAACATCGGCGACCTGATCCACCGCGAGCCCGATTACGCCGAGCGCGCGATGCGCCGCGTCCCGATGGGCCGCATGGGCAAGCCCGACGAGCTGATCGGCGCCGCCCTCTACCTGGCCTCCGCCGCCTCCGCCATGGTCACCGGCCACGTCCTCGCCGTGGACGGCGGCACCCTCGCCTCCTAGCCGCTGAGCGCCTGGTGCACCGCCAGGGTGAGAGCGCCGAAGTCGGCGTCGGCGCGGGAGGCGACGGTGCGGGGACGCGGCAGGGGCACGTCGAAGACGCGCGCGAGCCGGCCCGGGCGCGCGGTCATGACCACCACGCGGTCGGCGAGGAACACCGCCTCCGGGATCGAGTGGGTCACGAACACGATGGTCTTGCGCTCGCGGCTGCCCTCGCCCCAGACCCGCAGCAGCTCCAGGTTCATCTCGTCGCGGGTCATCGCGTCGAGCGCGCCGAACGGCTCGTCCATCAGCAAGAGCGGCGGGTCGAGCAGTAGCGCGCGGCAGAGGGAGGCGCGCTGCTGCATGCCGCCCGACAGCTCGCGCGGCCGCTTCCCGGCAAACTCGTCGAGGCCGACCAGCCGCAATAGCTCGGCCGCGCGGCTCCGGTAGGCGTCGGGATCGAGGCCGGAGAGCTCGGCGGGCAACAGCACGTTGGACTCGATGGTGCGCCACTTGAGCAGCACCGGCGCCTGGAAGACCATGCCGACGGACGGCAGCGGCCGCGTCACCGGGCGGCCGTCCACCTCGACCCGGCCGCGGCTCGGCGGCCGCAGCCCCGCGATGACGCGCAGGAGTGTGGACTTGCCGCAGCCCGAGGGGCCCACGATGGCCACCAGCTCCCCGCGCCCTACCGCGAGGTCGATGTCCCGAAGTGCCTCGACCGTGCCGGACGCCGTCGCGTAGGTCATCCCGACACGGTCGAGGCGAATGAGATCGGTCACGCGCCTGGGGTCAGCGGGCGGACCGGGGCAGCTCCACCTTGGTCAGGAACTCGTTGGTGTAGACCGCCTTGCACTCGACCTTGGTCGGCACGCCCATATAGGTGTTGACCAGGTCCACCGAGTCGCACATCTTCTTCTCTTCCATCCAGCCGATCCCGTTCCTCGCGTAGCGGTCGGTCTTCATCAGGTCGAGGCCCATCATCATGTTGGGCTCGATGATCGCGAGGTCGATCTCGGGCACCCGCTTCTTGAAGATCTCGAGCGCCGACTTGGGATCGCTCATCACGTCGCGCCAGCCCAGGTACGAGGCCTCGAGAAACGCCTTCAGCACCGGCCCGCGCTCCTTCATCGTCTTCTCGCTGGCGATGACGGACATGCTGTACATGTCGAAGCCGTGGTCGGCCCACGGCAGCATGACCGCGTTGCCCTTGCCCATGGCTTTCTCGTAGAACGGCAGCCCGGTGGTGTAGTCGGCCACCGCGTCCACCCGCTTCTCGGCCAGCGCGGGCACCTTGGCCGCGGGCTCCACGTTCACCCACGTGACCTTGCTCTGGTCGATCCCGTGCAGGCGCGCGAAGGCGGGGAACATCTGCCGCTGCCCGTCACCGGGCGGCGCGGCCACGCTCTTGCCCTCCAGGTCCTTGGGCTTGGTGATGGGCGCTTCCTTTCGGCTCCAGATATTGAGCGGGCTCTTGTCGAAGACCATGCCCACCACCTTCACCTTGGCGCCGCGGGAGGAGGCGGCGATGACCACCGCGCTGTCGGCCAGGCCGATGTCGGCGCGCCCGGTGTCCACCTTGGCGATGGAGTCGCCGGAGCCCTTGGAGTTCTGCATGTCCACGTCGAGGCCGCGCTGCCGGTAGTAGCCCTTCTCGAGCGCCACCCAGTAGGCCGCGTGGTCGCCGACCGGGAACCAGTTGAGCGCGAAGACGATCTTCTGGGGCGCCGGCTGGGCCGACGGCCCCCCCGAGCCGAGCGCCACCACGATGCCGATGATCACGAGCACGACGAGAATCGAGACGCGTCGCATAGGTTGTTCTCCTTTACTCCACGGTTTCCGCCCATGGCGCGATCCACCGCGCCGCCAGCACGACCAGGCCGTACACCGCGAGGCCCACCAGCGAGATCCAGACGAGCGCGGCGAACGCCACCGGCGTGTTCATGCTGCCCTGCGTGGTGACGATGACGTAACCGAGCCCCTGCTGCGAGGCGACGAACTCACCGACGATGACCCCGACCACCGCCGCGGTCGCGGTGATCTTCAGCGCGCTCAAGATATACGGATAGGCGTTGGGGATCCGGATCTTGGCGAAGACTTTCCACTTGGGCGCGTTGAAGACGCGCCCCAGGTCGAGCAGCTCATCGTCCACCTGGGTCAGGCCCACCGCGGTATTGATGACCACCGGGAAGAACCCGATCAGCGCCCCGATCAGCATGTTGGGCAGCACGCCGTAGCCCATCCAGAGCAGGAAGAGCGGGGCCACCGCGACCTTCGGGAGCGTGTTGACGAAGACCAGGAAGGGCAGCAGGGCCCGCGCGAGCAAGGGCGACCACGCCACCACCACTCCGAGCACCACCCCGGCCGCGCCGGCCAGCAGGAACGCGCCCACGATCTCGAGCGACGTGACGCCGAGATGGCGCAGCCACGGGATCTCGTCGCCCAGCATGGCGCGCGCCACCGTGAGGGGCGCGGGCAGCAGGTACTCGCGCACCCGGAGGACGGTCACCGCGAGCTGCCAGGCCACGATGAGCGCGACGAAGAGCGCGGCGGCGGGCAGGTAGCGGGAGCGCGCGCGTCCGGTGCCGGTCATCGGAGAGCACGGCCATAGTACTCGACGCGCCCCGATTGCGGGTGGGCAATGTGCTAGGCTCACGACGGTGCACACGCTGACCTTCCTCGAGCCCGGCCACTTCCACGCGACGCTCACCCTGAAGGCGCCGCACGCCGCCGTCTCGCCGGAAGTGTTCGTATACGCCACCCCGGGGCCGGAGCTGGACGATTTCCTGGCGCTGGTCGAGCGCTTCAACACCCGCGCACAGCGCCCCACCGCCTGGCGGCCGCGCGTGCGGCTCTCGGCCGATCCCCTCGACCAGCTCCTCGTCGAGCGGCCGGGCGACGTGGTGGTGCTGGCCGGGAAGAACGGCGGCAAGGCCCGGGTGATACGCCGGCTCCACGCCTCCGGCCTCCACGTGCTGGCCGACAAGCCGTGGCTGGTGGAGCCGGCGGATCTGGCCGAGATCCGGGCGAGCCTGACCGGCGGCCCGATCGCGCGCGAGATGATGACCGGCCGGCGCGATACGATCGGCCGCCTCGTCAAGCGCCTGGTGGACGATCCGGAGGTCTTCGGCGGCTTCGCGCCCGATGGCGCGGCGGGGCCCGCCATCGAGCAGGAGAGCGTGCACCACTTCGAGAAGCGCGTGGACGGCGCCCCGCTCCGCCGCCCCTGGTGGTTCTTCGACGCGCGCGTCCAGGGCAGCGGCGCGGTGGACATCCCCACCCACCAGGTCGATCAGGCCCAGTGGCTGCTCGACACCGATGCCGTCCCGGGCGACCTGCCGAAGCTGCTCGCGGCGCGCGCCTGGTCCACGCGGGTGCCCGTCGATGCCTTCACCCGCATCACCGGCTCGAGCGGGGTACCCACGGAGCTGCGCGGCGCGGTGGAGCGCGACGGCCTGCGCGTGTTCTGCAACGCAGAGCTGGCCTACCATCTCCGCGGCGTGACTGCGCGCGCCACCACGCGCTGGGAGGTCTCCGCGCCGCCCGGCGGCGGCGACACCTCGCGCCTCGTCCTGCACGGACGGGCCGCGACGATCCGCGTCGAGCTGAGCGCGGAGACGGGCTTCCGGCGGCGCGTGGTCGTCGAGGCCCGCGGCGCCGCCGCGGACACCGCGCGGCATCTCGCCCGGGTCCTGACCGGCGGGGAGTGGCCGGGCGCGCAGGCCCGCGCGGTGGGCGCCGCGGCCCACGCGATCGACGTGCCCCCGACGCTCGACGCGGGCCACGAGGCCCACTTCGCCGAGCTCCTCGACGAGCTCCTGGGCTGGATCGACACGGGCCACCGGCCCGCCGCGCTCGCCACGCGCACGCTCGCCAAGTACACGCTCCTGGCCGAGGCGGCCGCGGTCACGGCCCGCGACGAGCCCGCCGCCCTCTAGCGCCCACCTGCTCCAGAACTCGGGCCCCTTGCGATCCCGCGGCCGCGGGTGGCGCCGAGGGGCGCGCCTCGCGCGAAGTCCGCGAGCCGTGGATCCGACTTCAGCCGCCGGCGTCGAGGGACTCGAAGGTCCAGCGCTCGAGCGGGATCATCGCGTCGAGGTCGGGCTCGAAGGCCACGCCGTAGCCGGGCGTGGCCAGCGAGCCCACCCGCAGGCGGCCGTTCTCGATGCGCAGCCACGCCTCGCGCTCGTCGCCGGTGTAGAGGTCGCCGTGATGGCGAAGCGCGGCGGCCCGCTCGCGCGGCGAGCAGTGGGCGAGGCCGCGCACGTAGTGGTGGCCGTTGCGCTCGGCGTGGGTGATGCCGAGCGCCCGCACGGTGGCCAGGTCCTGCTGCACCGGCACCACCGGTACGTTGGTGAGGTCCTCCGCGCTCATGAAGAGGCGCTCGGACTCGGGCCGGTCCGCGTTGCGCCGCTCGACCAGCGAGCGGTTGAGGAAGGACTTCATGATGCCCTTGCAGTTCTTGGTGGACACCCCGCGGTAGCCGAGCGCGAGGGCCCGGGGGAACGCGTGGAGATCGCCGTCGCTCTCGTCGATGATGATGGGCACCCGGCGGCCGAGCCCGGCGAGCCCCTCGGTGGCCGCGGCGGCCAGGGCGATGGCGCGGTCGAGCGGCTGCTCGATGAAGGCGATCGAGCGCCAGAGCCGGGCCAGCGCCGGCGTCCGCTCGATGGCCTCCACCAGCGCGGCGAAGTCGGCCAGCGTCTTGTACTGCTCGTTGCCGTCGAGCGTCGCCAGGTAGGCGTCGGGAATCAGCCGGTCGAGCGTCGCCGCGATCCGGCTGAGGCGATCCACGTCGTCCTCGAGCCGGCCGCCGACCTTCAGCTTGAAGTGACGCAGCCCGTGGACGCGCACGCACTCCTCGAGCGTCTGCGGCAGGCCGTCGCGCAGCCACCCGTCGGCCGGCACGTCGCTCGCAACGATCGGATCGAGCAGGCCCACCGTGTGCCGGGCCGCGATGGTCTCGGGCGCGGGACGGCTCGCCCACGCCCGCAGGTCGACGCGCGCCAGCTCGGGATGCACCGCCTCGGGCCGGATCCCGAGGACGTCGTCGCGCAGCATCCCGATCACGTCGCGGCCCGCGAGCCGCCCCGCCGCGTCGGCCAGAGCCCGCTCGAACAGGGAGGAGCCGAAGGCCGCGGTGAGGCCGTTGAGCCCGAGCGCGGGCCCGCCGCGCGCGCAGGCCGTGTACGCCTCCTGCCACAGGTCGAAGACCGGCCGCGGCGTGCGGCCCGCGTCGAGATACGCGGCCTGCGCGGCGCGGATGGACGCGAGCTGGTCGGTGACGTTGTCGCGGAAGCTCTTGGCCGGATCCTTGTCGAACCACTTCGGGGGCAGGTTGTCGGCCGCGAAGCCGCGCGCGCGGCGCCCGTCGGCCGCCTCCACGTCCACCGCCAGGTGGAGCAGCGGACACCGGGTGAGGGTGACCACGCCGTAGCGGAACGGCAGGCGCGTGCGCAGGTTGCGCAGGTGGCAGGACGCGGCGGTGACCGCGAGCGCCAGGCTCACGGCCGCGCGTCGAGCGTCACCGAAGTGGCGTGGTCCAGGCCCTCGCGGAGGTAGACGAGGCGCAGCGTCTCCCCGGGCCGGCGGCGGCCGAGCTGCTCGCGCAGGTCGGCGAAGCCGTGCAGCCCGGAGTCGGCCAGCCGGACCAGCACGTCGCCCGCGCGCAGGCCGGCCTTCTCGGCCGCGCTGCCG
>DATLFG010000082.1:0-4857 GCA_035524955.1 Candidatus Limnocylindria bacterium
CCTCGGCTGCGGCCAGCCGCACGGCCCGCAGGGCCACAACATCGCGCGGGTGGCCGCGCTGCGCTCCGGCCTGCCCGTCAGCACGGCGGGGACCACCGTCAACCGCTTCTGCTCGTCGGGCCTGCAGGCCATCGCCATGGCCGCCCACCAGATCATCCTGGGCGGCGCGGACGCGGCGATCGGCGGTGGCCTCGAGTCCATCAGCATGATGAAGCGTGACGGGGATCCGAACCCGTGGGTGAAGGAGAAGAAGCCCGGCATCTACATGGTGATGGGCGACACCGCCGAGGTGGTGGCCAAGCGCTACAACGTCACCCGCCAGATGCAGGACGAGTACTCCCTGGTGAGCCAGCAGCGCACCGCGCGGGCCCAGCAGGAGGGCTTCTTCAAGGAAGAGATCGCGCCGATGCAGGTCGTGCGCGGCATCGTGGACAAGAAGACCGGCGAGATCACCGGTAAGGAAGACGGCTACGTGGAAAAGGACGAGTGCAACCGTCCTGACACCACGCTCGAAGGCCTGCTCTCGCTCCAGCCGCACTTCGACAAGACGAGCGGCCAAGGCAGCGTCACCGCGGGCAACTCCTCGCAGCTCTCCGACGGCGCCTCCGCCACGCTCCTGATGTCGGCGGACCGGGCCAAGGCTCTCGGCATCAAGCCCAAGCTCATCTTCCGCGGCTTCGCGGTCGCGGGCTGCGAGCCCGACGAGATGGGCATCGGCCCGATCTACGCGGTGCCGAAGCTGCTCAAGCGGAGCGGCCTCAAGATGGGCGACATCGACGTGTGGGAGCTGAACGAGGCCTTCGCCTCGCAGGTCGTCTACTGCCGCGACAAGCTGGGCATCCCGATGGAGAAGCTCAACCCGAATGGCGGCTCGATCTCGATCGGCCACCCCTTCGGCATGACCGGCTCGCGCATGGTGGGCACCATCGCCAACGAGATGTTGCGGCGCAAGGCGAAGTACGGCGTCGTGACCATGTGCATCGGCGGCGGTCAGGGCGCCGCGGGCCTCTTCGAGTCCTGTCTGTAGTCTCCCCGCGTTGAAATCACCCCTCACCCTACCCTCTCCCCTCCGGGGGAGAGGGTTCTGTGTCTTTCCCGCTCCCCGCCGGGGAGGGCAGGGTGAGGGGCCTCGCCGTCTCTGGGTGATCTGACATGTCCCACGACTTCGACCGCGTCATCGACCGCCGCGCCACCGCCAGCAACAAGTGGCGGAAGTACCCCGCCGACGTGCTCCCGCTCTGGGTCGCGGACATGGACTTCACTTCGCCGGAGCCGGTGGTGCGCGCCCTGCGCGAGCGGGTCGAGCACGGCGTCTACGGCTACGGCTTCGAGGAGCCCGGGTTCGCCCAGGTGTTCGTCGACCGCCTGCAGAAGCGCTACGGCTGGACGGTGTCCCCCGAGGCGGTGGTCATGATCCCGGGCGTGATTCCCGGCTTCAACGTGGCGTGCCGCGCCCTGACCCGGCCGGGCGACGGGCTCCTGCTGCAGGTGCCGGTCTATCCCCCGATCCTCCGGTCGCCGGGCAATCACGAGATCACCCGCGACGAGGCCCCGCTCGCCCGCGACCGTGACGGCCGCTACGCGGTGGATCTCGACGCCTTCCGCGCGGCCATCCACCCCCGCACCCGCGCGTTCCTGCTCTGCAACCCGCACAATCCGGTGGGCCGCGTCTTTACTCGAGAAGACCTCGCGGGCCTGGCGCAGATCTGCCTCGAGCGCGATCTGTCGATCATCGCTGACGAGATCCACTGCGACCTGCTCTACCAGGGCCAGCACCACATCCCGATGGCCTCCCTCGGCCCCGAGATCGAGCGGCGCACGATCACGCTGATGGCGCCCAGCAAGACCTTCAACCTGGCCGGGCTCAAGGTCTCGGTGGCGGTCATTCCGGACGCATCGCTGCGCGAGCGCTTCATGGCCGCGCGCGGCGACTATGTCCAGGCCCAGGTCAACGTCCTCGGCTACGCCGCGGCCTTCGCCGCGTATCGCGACGGCGATGGGTGGCTCGCCGAGCTGCTGCGCTACCTCGAAGCCAACCGGGACTACCTGGCCGACTACGTGCGCCGGCACCTGCCCGGCGTCACGATGACGCCGCCCGAGGGCACGTACCTCGCCTGGCTCGATTGCCGGGGCGCGGCGGCCGCCGCCGCCGACCCCTTCACGTTCTTCCTCGAGCGGGCGAAGGTGGCGTGCAACGACGGCGCCCTCTTCGGCCGGGGCGGTCAGGGCTTCGTGCGACTCAACTTCGGCTCCCCGCGGTCGATCCTGACCGAAGGGCTGGAGCGGATGCGGCGGGCGCTCGCCGGCTGAACCTCGACCTGGTTAGACGCGGCGCATCCCGCCGGCGTTTACAGTGGATCTCCCGGTCGTTTCGTCCCGAATGTCCCCGGACGGCCCTCGTCTGACTGGATGTAACCCGGAGCCCAGCCGAGCACCCTGCCCAGCCCGGCACCATGGAGGTCTCGATGCGCGGAGGATGGAACGTGACGGCGGTGGCGACGATGCTGTGCGCGGGCTGCGCGACCGCGCCCGCGGGCCCGAGCGTGATGGTGCTGCCGGGCACCGGCCGGCCCTTCGACCAGTTCCAGGCGGACGTGGGCGTCTGCCGGGACTGGGCCGCGAAGCAGGTGAAGGGCGCCTTCATGGACGCGCCGTCCTGGGAAGTGCAGCGTCGCTACGACAACGCCTACATCCAGTGCATGTACGCCAAGGGGCATCAGGTACCGGGACGGGATCTGCCCGCCCGGACGCCGGTCCCGCCGGCGGGGTCGGCCCCGCCGCCTCCTCCACCGCAGGCACCACCCAAGTGACGGAGGCCACGTCATGATCGGCATCGTCAAGAAAATGATCGCCAGCCTCCTGGCGTTGATTCTCTTCGTGGGCGCCGCGCCGCTGGCGCGTGCCGCCTCGTCCGCCGTTCCCGCTCCGCCCGCGCCCCCGGTCGCCGCCGCGCCGGAGGACGGGGAGACCGACGACGGCCAGAACCCCGCGCCGACCCCGCCGCGGCTCAGCTACATCAACGGGGACGTGTCGTTCTGGCGCCCCGGCGGCGAGGACTGGGCGCCCGCGCAGGTGAACACGCCGCTGGCCCCCGGCGACCAGATCTATACCGGCAACCGCGGCAACGTCGAGGTCCAGATCGACTCGCGGAGCTTCGTGCGGGCCTGGGGCGATAGTCAGCTCGGCCTGGAGAACCACGAAGCCGATTTCCTCCAGATCAAGGTGACGGCCGGCCACGTCTCGCTGGACCTGCGCGCGCTGGACGGCGGGCGCTCCGTGGAGATCGGCACACCCGACGCCGCCTTCACCATGGACCGACCCGGCTACTACCGGGTGGACGTGGCGCCCGACCGCACGTCTTTCATCACCCGGCGCGGAGGCACCGCGACCATGACGCCGGCCGGCGGCCCGGCGGTGCGCATCGCGGCCGGCGAGCAGGTGGTGCTCACGGGCGGCGCGGCCTCGGTGCAGACCTTCGCGGCCCCCGAGCAGGACGTATGGGACCGCTGGAACTACGCGCGCACCCAGGCCCTCGTGAACACGGCGAGCGCACGCTACGTGCCGCCCACGGTCGCCGGCGTGGACGACCTCGATCAGCATGGGAACTGGCGCGTGGTGCCGGAGTATGGCTCGGTGTGGGTGCCGGCAGGCGTCGCGGCGGACTGGGCTCCCTACACCACCGGCCGCTGGATCTGGGATCCGCGCTTCGGGTGGAGCTGGGTGGACACGGCACCCTGGGGCTGGGCGCCCTATCACTACGGGCGCTGGGTGCATGTCAACCACGTCTGGGCCTGGGCGCCCGGGCCGGTGGTCGTGCGCCCGGTCTATGCCCCGGCGCTCGTCGCCTTCTTCGGCGCGCCCGGCGTGCGGGTGGCCATCGGCGCGCCCTTCGTCAGCTGGGTCGCGCTCGGCTGGGGCGAGCCGGTCGTGCCGTGGTGGGGTCGCGCGGGCTTCGTCGGTCGTCCGTGGTGGGGCGGCTGGGGCGGGCCGCGCGTGGTCAACAACGTGGTCGTCAACCGCACCACAGTCGTCAACGTGACGAACATCAACGTGTACCGCAACGTCAACGTGCGGAACGCGGTGGTCGCGGTGCGGCCGGACCGCTTCGGACGCGGGCCCGTGGGCGAGGCGCGCATCCGTCAGGTGGACACGCGCCGGCTGGAGCCGGTGCGCGGCGCCGTGGACCTGCGGCCGGACCGCTCGAGCTTCGCGGCGGCCGGCGGCCGCGGCATCCGCCCGCCGGAGCGGGTGCTGGAGCGCGGCGTGGTCGCCACCCGCGCGCCGGTGACGCGGGCGCTGCCGCGTGAGCCGGAAGGGCGTGGGCCCGCGCCGCGCATCGTGCCGGCGCCGAGGCCGACCGAGGTGGGCGAGAGCCGTCTCGAGCGGGCGCGCCCGGCGCGGGCGCCGCGTTTCGAGAACGCCCGGCGCCCGGACGCTACACCGCCCGCGGCGCGGCGTGAGGATCCGACGGGACCGGAGCGTGGCCGCATCCAGGAGCGTGGCCGCCGACCCGAGGCGCAGCGCGTGCCCGAGCCGCCGCGGACCTCGGAGCCTCGGCGGGCGCCAGAACCGCGCGCCCCGGAGACACCGCGTGGTCCAGAGCCCGGGCGAGCGCCGCAGGTCCAGCGCCCACCGCAGGTCCAGCGCGCGCCGGAGGGTTCGGCCGAGCGACGCGCGCCCGCGGACGTCCCGCGCCAGCCGCGGCGCGAGGGAGTGGACCGGCCGCGCGCCGCGGAGCGGCCCGCGGCGCCCGTGCCGCGTCAGATCGAGCGGCCCACCGCGCCCGCCCCACAACCGCGTCAGATCGAGCGGCCCACCGCGCCCGCCCCGCAGCCGCGGCAGATCGAGCGACCCGCC
>DATLFG010000073.1:0-70513 GCA_035524955.1 Candidatus Limnocylindria bacterium
ACGATGCCCTGATAGCCCGTGCAGCGGCAGAGGACGGCGGAGAGGCCGTGGCGGATCTCGTCCTCGGTCGGCGTGGGATTCGTCCGGAGCAGGTCGAGCGCGGTCAGCAGCATCCCCGGCGTGCAGAACCCGCACTGGAGCGCGTGGTGCTCGCGGAAGGCCTCCTGCAGCGGATGGAGCTGGCCCGCCGTCGCCAAGCCTTCGACGGTCAGCAGCTCGGCGCCGTCGGCCTGGACCGCGAGCATCAGGCAGGAGCGGGCCGCCTCGCCGTTGATGAGCACGGTGCAGGCGCCGCAGATGCCGTGCTCGCAGCCGACGTGGGTGCCGGTCAGGGCGAGGTCCTCGCGCAGGAAGTCGACCAGGAGCTTGCGGGGCTCGCAGTGGCCTTCGCGGGGGTGGCCGTTGATGGTGAGGCGGATGGGGAGGGTGTCGGACATTTTAGAGCCCCCCTCACCCTGCCCTCTCCCCCGGGGCGGGGGAGAGGGTATCTAGGAGGTTAAGGCGGGTGATGGCGCGGCGGAGGGCGCGGGCGGTGAGGACGCGGGTCAGGTTGCGGCGATAGTCGGCGGAGGCGTGGATGTCGGACGGGGGATCGACCAGCTCGGCGGCACGGCGGGCGGCGGCCTCGACGGCTGCATCCGAGAGCCCCTCGCGCTCGAGGATCTCCTCGGCGGCGCGCAGGCGGACCGGCATCGGTCCGGCTCCCGCGGTCACGAGCCGGGCGGAGGCGCAGCGACCTCCTCGGTGCCCCACGACGATGGCGGCGATCCCGACGATGGCGAAGTCGCCATGGCGCCGGCTGAACTCCTCGAAGGCGAAGCCGGCCTCGTCGGGCATCGCGGGCAGCCGGATCTCGACGAGCATCTCGTCTGCCACCAGCGTGGTGGTGAGATAGCCCTGGAACAGCTCCCCCGCCGCCAGCGTGCGCTCACCCCGCGGACCCCGGACGACCACCTGTCCCCCGAGCGCGGTGAGGGCGGTCGGATACTCCGCCGCGGGGTCGGCATGGGCCAGGCTGCCCCCGATGGTGCCGCGCGAGCGGATCGGGAGATGCCCGACCAGGGTGGTCGCCTCGGCCAGCAGCGGCAGGCGACGGCGGATCACCGGCGAGAACTCGATGGCCCGCTGGCGCGTCATGGCCCCGAGGCGGACGTGGCCGTCGTCCTCACGGATGTAGGCGAGGGCCGGCACCCGGTTCAGATCCACGAGGGCCGCCGGCCGGCTCAACCGGAAGTTGAGGAGGGGGACCAGGCTCTGTCCTCCTGCCAACAGCTTCGCCTCGCCGCCGTAGCGCGCGAGCAGGGCGATGGCCTCGTCCACGCTCGCCGGGGCGTGGTAGGCGAAGCGGGCCGGCTTCATGCCGGGCGGCCGGCGCGCCGCGCGCCCTCGATCAGCGCCCAGAGGCGGGTCGGCGACATGGGCAGCTCGGTGATCCCGATGCCGAGCGGCGCCAGCGCGTCGCTCACCGCGTTGGCGATGACCGCCGGCACCGTCATGGAGCTGGATTCGCCCAGACCCTTGGAGCCGAGCGGCGTCAGCGGCGAGGGCGAGACCACGTGGGCGATGTCGATTACGGGCGCCTCCGAGGCCGTCGGCACCAGGTAGTCCATGAAGGTGCCGGTGAGGAGCTGGCCCCCCTCGTCATACTGGAGCTCCTCGAAGAGCGCGCCCCCGAGCCCGTGCAGCGCCCCGCCGTAGATCTGCCCCTCGGCGATCATGGGGTTGATGATGGTGCCCGCGTCGTGCACCGTCGCGTAGCGCAGGATCGTGATCGCGGCCGTCTCCGGGTCCACCTCCACCGCCATCACCTCGGCGATGAAGCCGTAGGTGTTGGAGGAGTTCACGCGGTCGTGCTCGTCCACCGGCTGGGCCTCCGCGAAGCCGAACACCCCGGTCGCCTGCAGCCCCGGCTCCATGCCCTCGGGGAGCGACGTGGTGTTCCAGTGGGCCCGGCCCGCCAGGTCCTTGATCGAGTACGACGCGCCCTTGCCGTGCTTCGGCCTCACGGCCCCCGCCCGGAACTCGAGCTGGTCGACCGGGACCTCCATCAGGTGCGCCGCGTAGTCGAGGAGCTTCGCCTTGAGCTTCCGGGCGGTCAGGGCGACCGCGCTCGTGCCGACGGAGCCGAAGCGGCTCGAGTAGGTGCCGGAGGAGATGGACCAGACGCGGGTGAGGGTGTCCATCTCGTCCACCACCGTCACGTCGGCCGGCGCGAGCCCCAGCTCGTCCGCCACGATCTGCGCCACCACGGTCTGGTGTCCCTGGCCCTGCGGCGCCGTGCCGAGGATCGCGGTGACGCGCCCCTGCGGGTCCACCTTGATCGTCGCGGCCTCGACGGCGCCCGACTTGGGCAGGTACTCGGGCTTGGCCCGGAGCTGCGGATCGAGCGCGATCGCCACGTAGCCCATGTTGGAGACGGAGGGGTCCACCGCCAGGGCCACCCCGATGCCGAAGAGCCGCCCGGCGGTCCGCGCCGCCGCCTGCTCGCGCCTCAGCTCGGCGTAACGCGCGATCTCCACGGCCCGCTCGAGGACCGCCGGGTAGTCGCCGCTGTCGTAGAGACCGCCCGTCGGCGAGCGGTACGGCATCTGTGGGGGCTCGATCAGGTTGCGCCGGCGCAGCTCCACCGGATCGAGCCCGAGCCGCTGCGCGAGCAGGTCCATCATCCGCTCGGTCTCGAAGTAGAGGTGCCCGCAGGCGTACCCGCGGTTCGGGCCGGTGAGGCTCTTGTTGGTCATCACCACCGAGGCGTCCACCTCGAGGTGCTGGAAGCGGTACGGCCCCACGAAGTTGCCGACGGGGCGGAAGCTGCATCCGGGCTCGGGGCTGCGGATATAGCCGCCGACGTTGTCGAGCCAGCGGTAGCGCATGGCGAGCACCGTGCCGTCCTTTGTCGCCGCGAGCTCCCGGTGCGCCACCCGATCGGTCCCGCTGGACGACGCCAGGAGATGCTCGCGCCGGTCCTCGATCCACTTGACCGGCACGCCCGTCTGCCGCGCCGCCAGCGCGATCAGCGCGAGGTAGGGGTACATGGCCGACTTGATCCCGAAGCTGCCCCCGATGTCCGTCGACACGATGAAGCGCAGCCGATTCTCGGGCACCCCCAGCACCCGCGCGACGAGCCCGTGCATGATGAAGGGCCCCATGAAGTTCGACCAGACGGTGTAGGCCTCCTCCACGTCGTCCCAGCGCGCGATCACCCCGTAGGTCTCGATGGGGGTGGACCCGTACTTGGGAAAGCGGAAGCGCTCGCGGATGACGACGTCCGCCTCCGCGAAGGCCCGGTCGGGATCGCCGTAGACGAGCCGCCGGTGGCCCGCCAGGTTCGTGCCCACCGCCTCGTGGAGGATCGGCGCGTCGGGCTCCAGCGCCCGCTCCACGTCCACGACCGCGGGCAGGGGCTCGTAGTCGACGCGCACCGCGTCCGCCGCGTCCTCGGCCAGATAGCGGCTGCGGGCCACCACCACCGCCACCGGCTCGCCGACGAAGCGGACCTTGTCGGTGGCCGCGCAGTGGTAGTGCACCGGCGCGGTGACGCCGACCGGGAAGGGCCGGGTCGAGCGCGCCACGTCCGCCCCGGTGATCACGCCCACCACCCCCTCCATCCGGAGCGCGGCGGAGACGTCGTAGCCGGTGATGCGCGCGTGCGCGTGCGGGGAGCGCACGATGGCGGCGGCGTGGATGTCGCCGAGCGGGGGATGGTCGTCGATGAAGCGGCCGCGGCCGGTGAGCAGGCGCGCGTCCTCGACCCGCGCGACGCGGCGGCCGATCCAGCCCGGCGGCTCTTCGCTCATCGTCCGGTGTACTTCGGGGGACGCTTCTCGAGGAACGAGGTGACGCCCTCGGCGTAGTCGTGGGTCGAGCGCAGCCACGCGTAGGCCTTCCGCTCCAGCTCGAGCGCGGTCTCCAGCGGCGCGTCCGCGCCCCGGTTGAGCACCATCTTGAGCGTGCGGAGCGCCAGCGGCGCGCGCTCGGCCAGCTCGCCCGCGAGCGCCCCCACCGCCTCGTCCAGCTTCTCGTTGGCCACCGCCTGGGTGATGAGCCCCCACGCCTCCGCCCGCTCCGCGTTGATCCGCTGCCCGGTCATCATGAACAGCTTGGCCCGCGTCATCCCGATCAGGCGCAGGGCCCGCTGGGTGCCGCCGCTGCCCGGGATCATGCCGAGCCGGATCTCGGGGAAGGCGAACTCGGACCGGAGCGTCGCGATCCGGAAGTCGCACGCCACCGCCAGCTCGAGCCCGGCGCCCATCGTGAACCCGTCGATGGCCGCGAGCACCGGCTTCCGGCATCGCTCGGCCGACGTCAGCGTGTCGCCCCACAGCTCGAGATCGGCCGGGGCCTGCGCGAGGAACTCGGCGACGTCGCCCCCCGCGCTGAAGGCCTTGCCACCCGCGCCGCGGATCACGATGACCCGGACCGCGTCGTCGGCCTCCAGCGCGCGGAAGATGCCGGGGAACTCGTTGCGCATCGCCACCGTCATCGTGTTCATCTTGGGCTGGCGGTCGATCCAGAGCGTGGCGATGGCGCCCCGCTGCTCCGTTCGCAGAAATTCGCTCATCCTTGAACCTCCGTGTAGTGCCCCTCCCGCAGGAGTCGGCGAAGGATCTTACCCGAGGCCGTCTTCGGGATCTCCCTCACGAAGACGATCTTCCGCGGGCGCTTGAAGTTCGCGAGGTCCGCGCACTCGCGGCAATGCCGGTCGAGCGTGTCGGCGGTCAGGGTGGGGGCCCCGGGCACCACGAACGCGACGACCCGCTCACCCCAGCGCTCGTCGGGCTCGCCGACCACCGCCACGTCCCGCACCAGCGGGTGGCGGGCCAGGACGTCCTCGACCTCGACCGGATGGACGTTCTCCCCTCCGGTGATGATCATGTCGTCGACGCGTCCCGAGACGTACAGCTCGCCGTCGGCGTCGAGATGGCCCATGTCCCCCGTGAAGTACCACCCATCCCGCAGCGCCCGCGCATCGGCGTCGGGCCGCTTCCAGTAGCCGCTGAACGCTTCGTCCGAGTCGAGACTGGCGATGATCTCGCCCTTCTCCCCCGGGGAGACGGTCTCACCCGGGCCGACGCGGCGGTCGGCGCCGGCTGTCACCACCCGGAGCTTGCCGTGGATCCCGGCGCGGCCCGCGCAGCCCGGCTTGGCGTCGACCGCGGGACGCACCGAGAACGTGTAGATCTCGGTCGAGCCGTAGTGGTTCACGAACACCTCGGGACGGAACGCCTCCACGCATGCGCGGGTGAGGGGGGCGAGCATCGGCGCCCCCGCGTAGGCGAGCTTGCGCACCGACGAGACCCGGGCCGGCGCGAACCCGGGGGCGCGGACGAGGTCGTAGTAGAGCGTCGGGATCAGGTAGAGCGCGGTCAGCCGCTCCGACTCGATCAACGCCAGCGCGCCCTCGCCGCTCCAGTCGGGCTGGCACACGAAGCAGCCGTTGACCGCCGCCATGCTGGTGAGGGAATGGATGCCCATGGTGTGGTAGAGCGGCATGACGCCGAGGGTCCGCTCGAGCCACCCGTAGCCGCACTGGATCACGTGGGCCAGCGCCCCCGCCACGTGGTTCCGGTGGGTCCGCGGCACCCCCTTGGGCCGGCCGGTGGTGCCGGAGGTGTAGAGGATCAGCGAGAGGTCGCCCTCGGCGACTTCATATGCGTTGCTCGGGGCGCGCGAGGCCAGCAGCTCGGCGAACGGCAGCGCCCCCGCCGGCCCGTCGTCCCCCACGAACACGAGACGGGCCTGGTGCCCGGCGGCGGCCTCCAGCACCGCCGCGGCGGTGGCCGGCTCGAAGAGGACGACGGAGGCCCCGCAGTCGTCGAGGATGTATCGGACCTCTCGCGCGGCCAGCCGGAAGCCGGCGGGCGTCGGCACGCCCCCGATCATCTGGAGGGCCCAGTAGGCGAGCACGTGCTCGAGCCGATTCCGGAGCACGATCAGGACGCGGTCGCCCTTGCCCACGCCGAGCCGCGCGAAGGCGCGCCCGAGCCGGGTCGCCTGATCCAGGAGGTTCGCGTACGTCAACCGCCGCCGCCCGTCCACGACCGCGTCGGCCGCGGGCCGTCGCAGGCCGGCCTGCTCGAGCATGCGGGCGAGGGTCACGGGACGCGCAGCCTAGGGCCGCCGACCTGTCAAGCGCTCGCCCCGAGATAGGCGCGCTGGACGGCCTCTCCACGGAGCAGGTCGGATGCCGCGCCATCGAGCACGATCTGGCCGGCTTCGAGGATGTAGCCGCGGTCGGCCACCTGGAGCGCTTGCTTCGCGTTCTGCTCCACCAGCAGGATGGTCACCCCGTCGCTCTTCAGCTGGCGGATGATGCGGAAGATCTCCTTGACGAGGAGCGGCGCCAGCCCGAGAGAGGGCTCGTCGAGCATCAGGAGCCGTGGCCGGCCGACCAGCGCCCGGGCGATCGCAAGCTGCTGCTGTTCGCCGCCGGAGAGCGTGCCTGCCAGCTGCCCACGCCGATGGCGGAGAACGGGGAACCGATCGAAGAGCGCCTCGATGGCGGCCCGGTCCTCCCCGCCGGCCGGTCGGCTGGCGTGCAAGCCCATGAGGAGGTTCTCCCACACGGTCATGCGCGTGAGGAGACCCCGATTCTCCGGGACCAGCCGGAGGCCGAGGCGCGCGATGCGGTGCCCGGCCAGCCGGGTCAGGCGGGCGCCGTCGAAGGCGATGACCCCGCTCTCGGGCACCAGGAGCCCCGCGATCGTGCGGAGCAGGGTCGACTTGCCCGCACCGTTGCTGCCGATCAGCGTCACGACTTCTCCAGCGCGGACCGTCAGCGAGACGCCGTTGAGGGCCCGGATGCGGCCGTAGGATACCGAAAGGTCACGCACCTCGAGCATTCCCGAGCCCTCCACCCTCAACCTTCCTCACCCAGGTAAGCCTCGATAACGCGCGGCGCGGACCGCACCTCGGCGGGGGAGCCCTCCGCGATCTTCTCGCCGAAGTTGAGCACCGACACCGCGCGCGACACGTCCATGACGAGGCCGATGTCGTGCTCGACGAGGATCACGGTACACCCCCCCGCCGCGATGTCCCGGATCAGCTTGATGATGCCCATCTTCTCGGTCGGGGTCATGCCCGCGGCCGGCTCGTCGAGCAGCAGGAGCCCGGGGCCCGTGGCCAGGGCCCGAGCGACCTCCACCCGTCGCTGGTCGCCGAGCGGGAGGCTACCGGCCGGTTCCTCGGCGCGGTCGGACAGACCGACCAAGTCGAGCAGGTCCATCCCGCGCCGCCGGACCTCCACTTCCTCGGCGAGGGGCCGGAAGGGAAGCCGGAACCAGGCGCGGAGCAGCCCGGCGCCCGTGCGGCAATGCTCGCCGACGAGGACATTTTCGAGCACGGTCATGCCCGAGAACAGGCGGATGTTCTGGAACGTCCGTCCCACGCCGAGCATCGCCCGCCGGAACGGGCGCAGGTGGTCGATCCGCTCCCCGCGGAAGCGGACCTCGCCCCGGTCGGGGGCGAGGATTCCGCTCACGCAGTTGAGCAAGGTGGTCTTACCCGAGCCGTTGGGGCCGATGACAGCATGGACCGAGCCCTCCTCGACCGCGAGATCGATCGAGCTCAGCACCCGCAGGCCCCCGAACGACTTGGAGAGACCCCGCACCTCCAGCAGCGCCAACGGTCCGGTCGGCCTATTGATCCAGCTTCACGAACCCGCCGCTCTTGACCTCGAGGACGGTGGCGGCGCCGGAGCCGTCGCCCACCTCGTCCATGGAGGTCAGCCCGGCGATGCCGTCGTAGCCCTTCAGCTCCGCCCAACCCTTGCGGATCTTTTCTCGGTCGAGCTCGAGATCGCCGGGCTTGTTGGTGACGCCGTACTTCTCCATGATGATCTTGGTGATGTAGACGTTGTCGTAGGCCCGCATCCCGCCGTAGTTCGGCTTCTTGCCCCCCGAGCGCTCCATGAACTTCTTCAGGAACTCGCGGTTCTTGGGACGGGGATCGTCCGGCCAACCGGCCGAGCCGATGATGCTACCCTCGCCGTCGGCGCCGACGAGGTTCGCGAACTCGGGCGAGCCGGTGCACGCGCCGGCGAGGAACGGCTGCTTCAGGCCGAGCTTCCGAGCCTGCCGGACGATGTTGGCGGCCTGCTGGTAGCACGCGCCGAGGGCGATTCCGTCGGGGGCGAGGCCCTTGATCTTGGTGAGCTGCGCGCTGAAGTCGATGTCCTTCGTCTGATAGGTCAGAAGCTCCTTGACGTCGACCCCATACTTCTTGAACAGCGCCGGCAGGACCTTGGCCCCCTCGGCCGCCGAAACCGCGTCAGCGGAATCGTAGAGGATCACGCTGGTCTTGACCTTGTAGCGGTTCCTCCAGACCTTCACCGCCGGCTCCAGCTGCTTGTCGCTGGTGAGCGAGTTGCGGAACGCCCACGTCGACAGCTTGGACAGCCCGGGTTTGGCCGAGCACTGCGAGACGATCACCGTCTGGAGCCGGTCGAGCATCGGGGCCAGGGCCTCGAACTCGGATGAGAAGCAGGGGCCGATGACCGCCAGCACCTTCTCTTCCTGGACGAGCTTCCGGGCCAGCGAGATCGCCTGACCGACCTCGGTGGCGGTGTCGTGGATGACGACCTCCACCGGGACGCCCCCGATCCCGCCCGCCTTGTTGATCTCATCCACCGCGATCTGGGTGGCGATCTTGCTGTGCTCGCCCCACTCGGCGCCCTTGCCGGTGATCGGGTAGATCGCGCCGAGCTTGACCGTCTTCCCCTCGAGCTTCGCCTCCGTCGACCCCGGCGCGGAGAGGAGGACCAGCATCAGCGTCAGTGCCGCCGTCCATGTGAGCTTCCTGGGTATTCTCATCGCTCCCTCCTTGTGTGCGGATCTTGTCTTGGCGCGCTCGACCCGCCGCCACGGGACCGAGCCCCCGAACCAACACGGCGCACGAGCCGTCGCAGCCCGTGGACAACCCGATGATCGACGAGCCCCTGCGGCCGGATCACCATCACGAGGATCATGGCCAGCCCGAAGAAGGCCAGGCGCCATTCCTGCAGGAATCGCAGCCACTCCGGGAGCAGGGTGAGTAGCGTCGCGCCCACGATGGCGCCCCAGTACGTCTCGACCCCACCCACGACGATGAAGGTGAACGGCATGATCGAGCGGTGCAGCCCGAACTCCTCAGGATCGATGAACAGAGCGTAGTGCGCCCACAGGGCCCCGGCCAGGCCGGCGACGCCCGCGCCGATGGCAAAGACCATCAGCTTCATCCGGGTGACGTCGATGCCGATGACGTCGGCCGCCAACTCGTCGGTCCGCACCGCATCGAGCGCCCGCCCGACGCGGGAGCGCGCGGTGCGCGAGGCCAGCAACGCCGTCAACGCCGTGAGAGCGGCGACCAGGGGCAGCGTTGTCACGAAGCCCATCCCGCGATACCCCTGGGCAGCACCCGTCGGCTCGAAGTTCAGGAAGAATACCCTGACGATCTCCCCGAACGCCAGCGTCAGCAGTACGAGATAGATGCCCTTTACCCGCAGGGCGGGAAGGCCGACCACGCCACCGAGCAGGGCGGTCGCGACGGCGGCCGTGCCGAAGGCGGCTGGCCACGGCCACCCCATGGCCACCGTGAGCCAGGACGCCGTGTAGGCCCCGACCGCCATGAACCCTCCCTGCCCGAGCGACAGCTGCCCGGCGGCCAGTGGAAAGTAGAGCGACAGACCGAGGATCATGTTGATCCCCAGCTGGATCAGGACATCCTCGAAGTACGGGCTGAGCATCGCCGTCAGTCCCGTCGCGGTGCCCGCAGTCCGAGCAGCCCTTCCGGCCGAGCCAGGAGGACCAGCATGAGCGCCCCGAACGCGAAAGCATCGCGATACGAGGAGGCCAGGTAGCCGGCCCCCAGCACCTCGAGGACACCCAGGAGCAAGCCGCCCAGCATCGCGCCGGGCACGTTGCCAAGTCCGCCCAGCATCATCACGACGAGCCCCTTGATGCCCATCTGCACGCCGATGAACGGATGGACCGAATTGTAGGCGATTCCCACGAGGACCCCGGCGGCCCCGGCGAGCGCCGAGCCGATGAAGAAGCACAGCAGCACGACGCCGGTCACGTTGACGCCGAGCAGCGTGGCCACGGACGGATCCTCGGCGGTGGCGCGGATCGCGCGGCCCGCCCGGGTGCGGGCCAGGAACAGCTGCAGCGCGCCCATGAGGACGACCGCCGCGAGCAGCATGAAGACCTGCACCGAGGAGATGCGCACCGGTCCGAGCTGCCACACCTCGGTCGCGAACGTGGGCGGGAAGCCCTGCTGCTCGGCGCCGAAGTACCCCCGGGTCGTCTCCTGGAGCACGATCCCCGTCCCGATCGTCGTAGCCAGAGGGGCCAGGTGGTGAGCGCCGCGCAGGGGTCGGAAGGCCACCCGCTCGATGGCGATACCGAGTACGCCGGTGACCAGCATGGCGAAGGCGATCGCGATGAGAATGCTGCCGGTCGCCCGCACCGCCACCAACCCGGCGAAGGCGCCGACCATGAAGACCTCCCCGTGGGCCAGGTGCAAGAGCCCGAGCACGCCGAAGATCAGCGTGTACCCGATGGCGATCAGCGCGTAGACCGCGCCGAGCATCACGCCGTTGACGAGCTGCTCTACGAGCACGGCGCGGGCTCCCCGGAATCTCCTCCGCGTTGCCGCCAGGAGGCCCACAGGCGGGCGGGCGCGAGGGGCAGGTCGTTCAACTCGATCCGGAAGGGAGCCAGGGCATCGGCGGCCGCATTGGCGAGAACGGCCGCCGGTCCGAGCGTGCCGCCTTCACCGACGCCGCGCACCGCGAGCAGGTTGTCCGCGGGCTCCTCGATGTGGTGGAGCTCGAGCGCCGGGATGCCGGCCGCGGTCGGCAGCGCGTACTCCATGAAGGTCCCGGTGAGCAGCTGGCCCGCGTCGTCGTAGAGCAGATGCTCGAGGAGCGCCCCACCGATGCCCTGCGCGATGGCGCCCTGCACCTGACCCTCGACGATCAGCGGGTTGATCATCCGCCCGGTGTCCTCGACCACCACGTAGCGGTGAATCGCCAGCGCCCCGGTCGCGGCGTCGACCTCGACCACCGCCGCCTGCGATCCGGCCGCGAACGTCCCGCGGATCGGATCGTAGAACCGGGTGGCCTCGAGGCCCGGCTCCATGTCCGGGGGGAGCCGGTGGGTCTCGAGGTGCGCGACCCGGGCCACCTCGGCCACCGTGACCGCGCGCCCCGGCGCGCCCTTGACCGCGACGCGCCCGTCCCGCACCTCCAGATCCTCGGGGGCGGCCTCGAGCAGGTGGGCCGCGATGCGGGCCGCCTTGTCGCGCACGGCCCCGGCCGCGCGCATCGCGGCCCCCCCGCCGATCACGGCCTGCCGGGAGGCGAACGCGCCGAGGCCGAAGGGCGTGGCGTCGGTGTCCCCGAGGACGACCGACACCGTGTCGAACGGCACGCCGAGCTCCGACGCCACGATCTGGGCCACCGTCGTCTCGAGCCCCTGGCCCTGGGACGTGACCCCCGCCAGCACCGTCACCGCCCCTCCGGGATCCACTCGAACGGTCGCGCCCTCGTGGCCGGTGCGGAAGGGCATGCGCGGGCCCGCCGAGGCGGCCTGACCCAGGCCGGTCAGCTCGTTGTAGTTCGCGAAGCCGATGCCCACGTACCGGCCCTCTTGCCGGAGCCGCGCCTGCTCGGCCCGGAACGCGCCATAGCCGACCGCCTCCACCGCCTTCTCGAAGCACACCGGATAGCTCGGGCTGTCGTGGACGAGGCGCGTGGCCGCGGTGTAGGGCAGGTCGGCGGGACCGATCAGATTGATGCGCCGGACATCCACGGGATCGAGCCCGAGCGCGCCCGCGCCGAGGTCCAGGATCCGCTCCATCACGAAGGTGGTCGCCGGACGCGCGACGCCGCGGTAGGGGCCCGCCGGGGCCGTGTTCGTCGCCACCGCGACAACTTCGCACCGGTAGTGCCGCAGCTTGTAGGGTCCGGTCAGGAGGCCACCGGCCATGAGCGCCTCGATCCCCGCCGTCCACGGGTACACGGAGTAGGCGCCCGCATTGCACGCGGCGCGCACGTCCATCGCGAGCAGGGCCCCGGCGCGGTCGAAGCCGGCCCGCACCGCGTAGTGGTGATCGCGCGCGTGCGCAGAAGCCAGGAGCCCCTCCCGGCGCTGCTCCACCCACTTGACGGGACGGCCCAGACGCATCGCGAGCAGGCAGAGCGCGACGTCCTCGGGATAGAGGATCGCCTTGACCCCGAACCCGCCGCCCACGTCGGGCGCGATCAAACGAATGCGGTTCTCAGGGAGGCCGAGGATCCCGGCCAGGCCGTGGCGGGCCAGGTGTGGGACCTGGGTGCCGGACCAGAGCGTGAGCTTGCCCTCCGCCGGGTTCCAGTCCGCGACCCCGCCGCGCCCTTCGAGCGGCGCCGCCGTCTGCCGGTTGGTGCGGAAGGCGCGCTCCACCACGACGGCCGAACCGGCCAGGGCCGCCTCCACCTCCCCGCTCTCGAACCGGCGCGACAGGAGCACGTTGTCCGGCGCCGCCTCGTGGAGGACGGCGCAATCGCCGCGGGCCCGGACGACGTCCACCACCGCCGGCAGCGGCTCGTAGTCGACCGCGACGAGCGCGGCGCCGTCCTCGGCCGCGTAGCGGTCGCGGGCCGCGACGGCGGCCACCGCCTCGCCCGCGAAGCGCACCGTCGGCCACGCCAGGATCGGCTGCTCGGTCTCCACGTAGGTCGGCAGCGCCGAGCGCGCCCGGACGCGATGCCGGGCGAAGTCCGGATCGGCGCCCGTCACCACCGCCACGACGCCCGGCGCCGCCGCCGCGCCGGCGGTCTCGACCCCGCGGATCCGGGCGTGCGCGTGGACGCTGCGCACGAAGGCGACGTGCAGCATGCGCGGCAGCTCGACGTCGCTCACGTACCGGCCCCGCCCGGTGACGAGGCGCGCGTCCTCCTTGCGCGGGATGCGGGCCCCGAACACGCTCGACGCGCCGGAATGCGGGGCGCTGGCCACCGACGCGCTCGGGCTCCTCACACCATGGCGTAGCCGCCGTTGACCGAGACCACCTGGCCGGTGGTCCAGCCCGACAGCGGCGAGGCGAGGAGCAGGACCATCGGGGTGACGTCGTCGGGCCGGCCGACCCGCCGCAACGGATACTGGGCCAGGATCTTCTTCATGCGCGCGTCGTCGGCCCCGCCCGCGTGGGCCTCGAGGCTGTCGGTTTGCACGAGCGCGAGGGAGACGCAGTTCGCCCGGATCCCGTGGCGGGCCAGCTCCTTGGCGAGCGACCGGGTCAGGCCGACGGTGGCGGCGCGCGTGGTCCCGGTCACGAGCAGGCCGGATTCGCCCACGCGCCCCGAGTCGCCCATGAGGTTGACGATCGCCCCCGAGCCCCGGGCGGTCATGCCCCGCGCCACCGCCTGCGTGATGCGGAGCGTCCCGGTGACGGTCACGTCCACCTGGGGGGCCCACTCCTCGGGCGTCGTCTCGAGGAACGGCTTGCGCTGGGTCGCGGCGGCGTTGTTGACCAGGACGTCGATCGGGCCCAGCTCGCGCTCGACCTGCTGGACCGCGCCGGCCACCGCGCCGTCCACCCGCAGGTCGGCGCCGACGGCCAGGGCCTTCACGCCCAGCGCGCGCGCCTCGGCCGCCGCCGCGTCGGCCCCGCCCGCCGAGGAATGATAGTGGAAGGCCACGTGGGCCCCTTCGCGGGCGAAGGCGAGGCCGATCGCCCGCCCCAGGCCCTGGCCGGCGCCCGTGACCAGCACGACCTTGCCGCGGAGCCGGAGGTCCACTAGCGCGCGCTCTCGCGCCGGGCGTCCTTCGGGCCGGCGAAGCGCTGGAACTCCCGCGAGCGCACCACCTGCTCGAGCACGCTGTAGATGTGCTCCCGCATCCGCGCCGCGGCCGCCCCCGCGTCGCGGGCCCGGATCGCCTCGAGGATGCTCTCGTGCTCCCGGTGGGTCTGCTCGATCTGCCCCGCGATGGACACGGCCACGCGCTGGATGCGCTGGATATGCGCCTGGACGAGGCGGCTGCCGGTGGCGAATGTCGGGTTCCGCACCGACTCCGTGAGGATCCCGTGGAACCGGCTCTGGGTGTAGGCCTCGAGCGGGCGCCCGGCCTGGATGAGCCGTGCCTGGTCGCGGTGGGTCGCCTCGATCGCGGCCAGCGCCGTCTCGTCACACTGCCGCGTGAAGTGCTGGACGCAGTAGAGCTCCAGGGCCTCACGGAACTGGAAGACGTCCCGGCACTCCTGCTCGTCGAGCGGGGCCACCTCGAAGCTCTTGAACGGCGTGGAGCGCACGAGCCCGTCGCGCTCGAGCTGGATGAGCGCGTCCCGGATCGGAGACTTCGACACGCCGAGCTGCTCGCTCAGGACGCGCTCGGTGAGGGGCTGCCGCGGGGCCAGCTCCAGGCGGATGATGGCATCCCGGAGCGCGTCGTAGGCCTGCTCGCGGAGCAGGCGCCCGAGGGTGATCCGCGGGAGCGGCGGGGCCAGCGCTGCCTGACTCTCGGTGGTCGTCGAGTGCTCCATTGCGCTGGGGGCCTCGGAATCCGGTCCTGGTATCTGAGATCTGAGGTCTCGGCGCCAGAGGTATAGGGCAGCCGCCTGGCTGTTGTCAAGCGTCGGGCCGGCTTGCGCCCCGCCGGAGGGGTGTGCGAGAGTCCCGCCATGCGCCGGGCCGCCCAGTATCTCGCGAGCCTCCATGACGGGCGCGCCGTTTTCCTCGACGGCGAGCGGGTCGAGGACGTGACCCGCCATCCCGCCTTCGCCGAGTCGGCCCAGCGCATCGCGGAGCGGTACGAGGCGGCCGGGGGGGCGGCCGACGTCACCACCTGCCTCGATCCGGCTACCGGCAAGCGGATCGGCGCGATGTGGCTGATCCCACGGTCGGCCGAGGATCTCGGGCGCCGGCGGGCCGTCCACCGGTTCTGGGCCGAGGGCTCGTACGGCCTCATGGGGCGCACGCCCGACCACGTGGCCGGGGTGCTCACCGCCTTCGCGGGCTGGCGCCAGCTCTTCGACCGGGGGGGCCGGCAGTACGGTGACAACGTGGTCCGGTTCTACGAGAAGGCGCGGGACGAGGACCTCTACCTGGCCTACGCGATCGTGCCGCCCCAGATCGACCGCACCACCCCGGCCCACAAGCATCCGGAGCCCTTCCTGCACCCGGGGGTCCTGAAGGAGACGGACGCGGGCATCGTGATCCGCGGCGCGCACTCGATCGCCACGTCGGTGACCATGGCCGACTGGCTCTACGTGAGCTACATCACGCCGCTCGCCCCCGGCGACGTGGACTACGCGATCTCGCTCGTGGTGCCGGTGAACGCGGAGGGGCTCCGGCTCCTGCCGCGCCGGCCCTACGCGACGCTCGCCACCAGCGTCTACGACTACCCGCTCTCCGCGCGCTTCGACGAGGTGGACACCACCGTCGTCTTCGACGACGTGTTCGTGCCCTGGGAGCAGGTGTTCGTCTACCGGAACGTGGACCTGGTGACCGCCCAGTTCCACGAATCGCCCGCCCACGTGACCGCGAACTTCCAGTCGCTGGTGCGCTTCGGCGTCAAGCTCGAGCTGCTGGCCGGCCTCGCCCTGAAGCTGGTCGAGGTCGGGCGCGGGGAGGGGGACGCCAACACCCAGGCGACCCTCGGCGGCGACATCGCCACGTTCTGCGCCGCCTTCGACGCGCTGGTGCAGGCGGCCGAGCGCCGCCCGCTCGTGAGTGAAGGCTACGCGCGGCCGCATCCGCAGTACATCTACGCGGGCATGAGCCTCCAGCGCCGGCTCATCGTCGACATGTACCGGACGGTGCGCGAGCTGGCGGGGGGCGCCTTCCAGCACCTGCCGTCGTCGGAGGCGAGCTTCCTCTCCCCCGAGACCCGCGCCCACACCGAGCGCTACTACCAGTCCACCGCGGCGGGCGCCCGCGACCGGGTGAAGCTGCTCAGGCTGATCTGGGACTTCATCGGCACCGAGTACGGGGGCCGCCAGCTCCAGTACGAGATGTTCTACTCGGCGGCGCAGCCGGTGGTGAACCGGCGGATGTTCCGCTCCTACGATTGGGCCGCCGCCAAGGCCATGGTGGATCGGCTGCTCTCGGAGTACTGATCGGCCCCGGGTTCAGGCGCGACCCACGGCCACGTCCACCCGCGACTCCTCGAGGTCGACCACTCGCGCCATCCAGTCCGTGGGCGGGGAGCCGCAGCGCAGCTCCACCGCGAGGGTCTCCCCACGGATGTAGAGCGAGTGCTCCGCAATGGCCTCGGCGACCTCACCGTGAGCGTCCACCGCGATGCGGATACGATCGTCGACGTTGAGCCGGGCTTCTTTTCGCATCAGCTGGATCTGGTGGACCAGATGGCGCGCCAGCGCCTTCCGCCGGAGATCGGGCGTCATCGTGGTATCGAGAGCGACGATCACGTCCCGGTCGGCGGCGGCCACGAAGCCCTCCGGGACACGGTCGTCGAGGCCGGGCACGGTCTCGAGGCGCTCGACGTTCAGCTCGTCGAGGATATCCAGCTCGAAGGCCCGCGCGGCACGCTCCACGTCGGGCGGCGCCACCAGCAGGGCCCGCCCGAGCGGTGTCCGAACCTTGAGGCGGGCGACGTTGCGGGCCGCGAGCCCCACCTTCAATACTCGTCGCGCCGCCTCCACGTCGGCTTCCAGGTCGGGTCGTGCGCGCGCGGGGTCCGGTCGCGGGAAGCGGGTGAGATGGAGGCTGATCGGCGCGTCCGGCGACACGGCGCGTACCAGGTTCTGGTACATGTGTTCGGTGATGAACGGCATGACCGGGGCGAGGAGCTGGCACACCCGCACGAGCACGTGGTAGAGGACCTGGAACGCGGCCTGCTTCTCGGGGTCGAGGATGCCCTTCCAGAACTCGCGCCGGCGGCGCCGCACGTACCAGTTCGACAGATCGTCGTGGATGAACGTGTCGACCGCGGTGACGGCGCGGCGGATCTGATACGTGTCGAGCGCCACCCGCGCCTCGGCGATCGTGGCCTGCAGTCGGCTCAGCAGCCATTGCTCGAGTGGGGCCACGTGCCGCGGCACGCTCTCCGGCCCCTGGAGGGCCGGCCGGTCGACGTTCGCGTAGGTGACGAAGAGGCGGTAGACGTTCCAGAACGTCAGGAACCGCCGCTTGACGTCCCGCGCCGCCTCGAAGCTGAAGCGAATCGGCTCCGTGATCGCTTGTGACGCGAACATGTGGCGGATCACATCGGGGCCCATCTTCTCGAGCGCGTCGTCGAGCCAGACCGCGTTGCCCCAGCTCTTGTGCATTTCGCGCCCGTCGGCGGCCAGCACTCGCTCGTGCGCGAGGACCGTCCGGTAGGGGCTCGTGCCCTCCAGGGCCGTGGACATGAAGAGCATCGCGTAGAACCACCCGCGAAGCTGGCCCACCGCCTCGACGACGAAGTCGGCCGGGAACCAGCGCTTCCATTGCCGGCGATCCTCGAGGTAGCCCAGCGTCGAGAACGGCACGATGCCGGCGTCGAGCCAGCAGTCGCCGACCTCGGGGATGCGACGGACCGGCTGGGCGCAGCCGGGGCAGCGGATGAGGATGCCGTCGAGCCACGGGCGGTGCAGCTCCGGGACCGCGTCGACTGCCCCGGGGTCCACGGCCAGCTCCCGAAGCTCCCGGCGCGAGCCGACCACGGTGAGGCGCCCGCACCCGCATGGGTAGAAGGGCAAGGGCAGGCCCCAGTACCGCTTGCGCGAGATGCACCAGTCGCCCATGTTGGCGAGCCAGTCGTCCATGCGCCGTTGCATGTAGCCGGGGAGCCACGTGACGCGCTCGTTGGCGGCCCGGGCCAGCGGTCGGATCTCGGCGGCGCTCAGGAACCACTCGTCGGCGACGCGGAAGATCAGTTCCTGGCCACACCGCCAGCAGGTGGGATAGCGGTGGCGGTACGAGGCCCGCGCGAAGAGCATGCCCCGCTCCGTCAGCAGGTTGGCGATCAGCGCCGTGGCGTCGGCGACCGGCGTCCCCGAGAGGGGACCCAGGCCATCGAGGTAGCGCCCTTCGGGATCCACCGGTGCGATGACGGGAAGCCCGTGGTGGCGGCCGAGGTCGAAGTCCTCGAGGCCGCAACCCGGGGCGATGTGGACGATCCCCGTGCCCTCCTCGGCGGACACCTCCTCCCAGGCGACCACGCGGTGCGCGATGCCCCGCTGGACCGGCAGATCGTCGAACGGCCCGACGTAGGGCAGCCCGACGAGCTCGGCACCCTTGACGGTTCGCCGTGGTCGGCCAAGGGCTGGGTAACGCCCGGCGAGGCCGGCGGCGACGTAGTAGACGGTGCCCGCCCGCTCGCATTCGGCGTAGTCGAGCTCGGGGTGAACGGCCACCGCCACGTTGGCCGTCAGCGTCCACGGCGTCGTCGTCCACACGAGCAGCCGGTGGTCCGGCCGATCCCGGAGAGGGAGGGCGACGGTCACTGACGCGTGCGTGAGATCGGTGTAGGCATCCAGCATCTCGTGCTGCGAGATCGAGGTGCCGCACCGCGTACACCACGGCATCGGGCGATGCCCCGTGTACAGCCAGCCCCGCTCGTGGCACCGCTGGAGGAAGCCCCAGTTGTACTCGGTGTTGGTGTCGGACATCGTGAAGTAGGAGCTGGGCCAGTCCATCCACTGGCCCAGCTTCTTCGACTGCTCGGTCTGGACCTGCGCGAAGTGCGTCACCCGTTCGCGGCAGGCGCGAGAGAAGCGCTCGAGGCCGAACGACTCGATCTCCCGCTTCGAATCGAACCCCAGGGTCTTCTCGACCTCGACCTCCACCCACAGCCCTTGGCAGTCGAAGCCGTTCTGGAAGCGCTGCTCGTAGCCGCAGAGCGCTCGGTAACGCTGCACCACGTCCTTGAAGGTGCGTCCCCACGCATGGTGGATCCCCATCGGGTTGTTCGCGGTGATCGGCCCGTCGAGGAACGAGAAGCGTGGCCCCCCACGGTTCCCGGCCACGAGGCGCGAGAAGACGTGTTCTCGCTCCCAGAACGGCAGCGTGGTGGTCGCGACGGCGACGAAGTCAAGCGGCCCCGGTGTGGCAAACATGCTCGCCTCCCCTAGTCTGGTGTGGAGCGACCCGGGTTCCGGCGATGCCTTTCGCGACGACACCCCGTGCTGCGAAACGAAACGGCCGCCAGGAACCCTGACGGCCGTGGGATACGTGAGAGTGGTGTACCGACCGTCAGCTCAGACAGTTCTCCGCGCTCATGGCTGACGGACTAATTCGATGCATGACCAGACGATAACACGATGCCGGGCGGAGACGCTAGGGGCGGAAGGCGGGCATGACCTCCCGGGCGAAGCGTGTGAGCTGCTCGACCATGAGGGCCCGCGGCGTCCCGATCGCCCAGCCGATCATGACGTGGTCCAGGCCCGGGTAGCGCCCCTCCACCTCCTTCAGGTAGGCGATGATGTCGCCGGGCAGCCCGCAGAGCCAGGAGCGGTTGCGCACGCCGTTCTCCAGGGTGGCCGAGGTCGGGGACTGCGGCTGCCGCGCGGCCACCGCCCGCGCGTGCTCCTCGCTGTAGCGCAGCATGCCGAGCGGCGCCATCACCTTGGCGTGCTCCTCGAAGTACGGGCGCGCGCGCTCGATGGCGCGCTCCACGGTGTCGTCGATGCACATGCGGAAGCCGAGGATCAGCTCCTCGCCGAGCTCGAGCGCCCGGCCGTGGCGGCGCGCGGTCTCCTGATAGTCGCGGACCCAGCGCTGGACCAGCTCCTCGGCGGTGGCGGAGATGACGCCCTTGATGCGGTGGCGCGCCATGAAGTCGAGGCCCCGCGCGCTGCCGCTCACGATGGGCTGCCAGACCTCGACGGGTTGGCGCAGCGGACGCGGCACCAGGGTGATCTCCTTGAGTGAATAGCCGCGGTAGGGGACCTCCGGCGGGAGCGTGTAGTGCTTGCCCCGGTGCGAGAACGATTCCTCGCGCAACGCCTTCAGGATGATCTCCACCTGCTCCTCGAAGAGCTCGCGGTTGGCCTCGGCGTCCAGCATCGGATTGCCGAACGTCTCGACCTCGCGGGTGTGGTAGCCGCGCCCCACCCCGAAGACGACCCGGCCCCGGGTGAGGATGTCCGCGACCGCGTAGTCCTCGGCGAGGCGGAGGGGATGCCACGCGGGCACGACGTTGAAGGCGCAGCCGATCTTCACGCGCCGGGTGCGGTGGGCCAGGTCCACCGCCAGCATGGGGATGCTCGGGATGCACTCGTACCCCTCGTGCTGGAAGTGGTGCTCGGCCAGCCACAGCGTCTCGTACCCCAGGGTGTCGGCGGCCTGGGCCAGGGCCGCCGCGGTGTCGAACGTCTCGGCGAGGCGCTCGTTGGCATAGCGGCGGTCGTCGGCGGGCACGCCCGCGAGCCCGCACCGCTCCAGCTCGATGTGCCCGACGTAGAGGGTCGAGAAGCGCGTGATCACCGCGGCCGCCTCAGTAGTACACCGCCCGCCCCGCGCCGCCGGTGGCCACGATGAGCTCGCCCGAGATCGCCCAGGCCTTGTCCGAGGCGAGGAACGCGGTGACGTAGGCGATCTCCGTCGCGTCGATCATGCGCCCGATCGCGTTACCCCTGGGTGAGTCGGGCGCGAAGTCGGCCTTCTCCACCTCGGCGGCGTCCACGCCCAGCTCCTTGCCGCGGGCCGCGAGGAGGTGCGGGGTGCGCTCGGTGCGCGTGATGCCGGGGTGGACGCAGTTGACGGTGATCCCGAAGCGGCCGAGCTGCACGGCCAGCGTCTTGGTGAAGTGCACGAGCGAGGTATTGCGCGCCCCGCCGCTGAGGTTCCCGGCGTTCCGCGCGTTGGTCCCGCTGATGTTGATGATGCGGCCCCAGCCCTGCTCCTTCATGAAGGGGATGGCCGCGCGGGCGCAGCGGAGCGCGCCCACGTACTTCACGTTGAAGTCCTGGAGCAGATCCTCGTCCACGATGGTCTCGATGGGGCCGGTGGCGGTGGCGGAGCCGCCCGGCGCGGAGCCGCTGTTCACCAGGATGTGCAGCCCGCCGAGCTGCGCGGCGGCCTGCGCCACCATCGCGTCAACCTGCGCCCGGCTCGTCACGTCGGCCACCAGCGGGACGACCCGGCGCCGGGTCTCGGCGGCCAGCTCCCGCGCCGCCGCCTCGAGCCGGTCCTCCGTGCGCGCCACGATCGCGACGTCGGCCCCTTCGCGGGCCAGCTCCCGCGCGATGGCCTTGCCGATGCCGAGGCTGCCGCCGGTGACGATCGCGCGCCTGCCTTCGAGTCCCAGATCCATTGGTCTGGCCTCCTGCCGTGGTCCGCGGAGTGTAGCGTGCGCGGCCCTGACCGGCAACGGCCGTGGGGCCGGCCCCAGGGGCCGGGGCCGGTCCTGTCGATTCCCGCCCGGCCCGCTCGACCATCCAGCAAGGGAGGAGCCAATGACACCTCGCGACGACCGAGCCGGCAACGAAGCGCAGATCCGGCAGCTCCTGGACGACCGGGTGAAGGCGGTCCGCGCCAAGGACGTCACCGCGGTCATGACCGCCTACGCGCCCGACGTGGTGGCGTTCGATCTCGCGCCGCCCCTGGAGTACCGGGGGGCCGCCGCCAATCGCAGGAGCCTGGAGGAGTGGTTCCCGACCTTCCGGGGGGCGCTGGACTACGACATCCGTGACCTGGCCATCACGGCCGGCGACGAGGTGGCGTTCTCCCACAGCCTCAACCGGATCAGCGGAGCCAGGACGGACGGGACGGAGACCGATGTGTGGGTGCGCGCGACGGTCTGCTTCCGGCGGA
The DNA here is from genome assembly GCA_035524955.1 of Candidatus Limnocylindria bacterium. Classification (GTDB taxonomy): domain Bacteria; phylum Methylomirabilota; class Methylomirabilia; order Rokubacteriales; family CSP1-6; genus CAMLFJ01. The sequence goes on from DATLFG010000073.1 coordinate 21,716, forward strand.
TCGGCGGCCGGTGGGCGATCACGCACGAGCACGTGTCGGTCCCCTTCGAGATGACGCCGCCCTTCAAGGCGTCGCTCGACCTCAAGCCGTGACCATGAGTCCACGGGAGCACGTTCAGCAGCACGACCTTGCTCAAGCGCCATGCCGCCCGTGGCCCGAGATGCTCGCGCGGGACCTTGGAGCTGGCTTCACCCAGCGCGGCGTGCAGGCCGCGTGGTGGTCGATGACCGCATGTACGCCCCCGGCAACGCGGACCACGCCGCTCGTGGTGACGGGTTCGATCCGGAACTTCTCGACCCAGAACCGCTGGGCAAGGTATCTCGCGCACGTCAGCGGCGTGGTCCGGCTCTCTGACTGACCAGTCGGGTGCGCAGCTGATCGAGAAGACCATCTCAGCTCGGCTGCGTCCGAATGATGAAGAGCTGCAACTCCCGGACGGCCGGCTCCTTCTGGAACGGCTCCTCAACCGCGCGGCGTCGGACTTCGTGCGCCAGGTGGTGACCGATCTCGACCTCACACAGCGCATCGTGGCGACGCGCTGAGCTCATTGGGCTGGGGCCATTGAAATGAAGCGGAATGCTCACTTGGGGACGTACTTGAACTGCTGGCCGCCGATCGTCGCTTCCGCCATCGCGCCCGTCATCGGCCTGATGACCACGACGATCCCCTCGATGAAGGTGGCGTCCGCGGCCGCGCCGTTCTGCAGGATCATCGCGGCGGCGCCGGCCGTGAAATCGACCGGGCTCAGCTTGAACCGGTCCATGGTGGCCTTGTTCTCGAACACGATCAGCTCGCTGAAGGTCTGACCGCCGATCTGCACGCCGACCGACCCGAGGGTCAGGTCGGCATAGCCGACGTGCTGGCCCTGCTCGTACACGACGCCCTGGCCGTAGCCGCCGCCTACGCCCAGCCCGGCCTTGATCACCTCCGGGAACAGGGCGTATCCGTAGCTCTGGCGCACCAGGGACTCCACCCCGGGATCCACGCGGGTCATGTGCTGCATCGCGAGCGTGGCGTGCTCGACGAGCGCGGTGCGGCTCTCCGGGGTCGGTGGCGCGGTGGTGCAGCCGACCAGCCATCCGGTGGTAACGGCGAGGGCCATGGCGGCGCGGGCGATGGAGCTCATCGGGTCATCCTCCTCCTGGTTGGGTGATGTGGGACAGGACGATCTCCACGGCCCGGGTCATCATCGCCACCTCCATGCTGGGCTCCTCGAGGTCGTGCGCGGTCACCATCGAGGGCATGAGCGGGAGGTGGATGAAGCCGGCCGGAATCGCGATCGCCCGCTGGTCGAGGGCATGGAGCGTGGTGTAGGAGATGTCGTTGCAGAGATAGGTCCCGGCGGTGTTGGACACGTACGCCGGGATACCCTCCGCGGTCAGGGCCGCCAGCAGGGCCGGCAGCGGCAGGGTGTTCAAGTACGCGGCCGGCCCGCCCGCCACGCACGCCACGTCGCGCAGCACCTGCCCGTGCGCGTCCGGGCGCGAGTAGTCCATCACGTTGACGGCCACGCGCTCGAGCGCGATGCGCGCGCGTCCGCCCGCGAGGCCGAGCTGCACCACCGCGACCAGCCCCGGCGCCTCCAGCAGCGGGGCCACCACCGCGCGCGCCGCTTCGTGCTGCACCGGCAGGACCACGCCACGCACGACGCAGTCGCCGACCACCCGGCCGTCGAGCCGCTTGGCCACCTCGCCCGACGGGTTGACGGGGTCGCCGTCGAAGGGCTCGAAGCCGGTGAGGAGGACGTGGCGGTGCGGGTCGGGGGTCACGCGGGTTGCACTCCCTTGCGGTGGCGCTGGGCCAGGGCCTGGTAGCCGGCCGGGTTCATCTGCACCCAGCGCTCGGCGGGGGTGCCCGCGAGCGGGCCCTTCACCTTGCACGGGGCGCCCATGGCCAGCACGCCGTCGGGGATCTCGGTGCCCGGCGTCACCAGGGAGCCGGCCGCCACCATGGCGCGCGCGCCGATCTTGACGCCGTCGAGCAGCGTGGAGGAATTGCCGACCAGGGCTTCCTCGCCGACGGTGGCGGCGTGGACCAGGCAGAGATGCCCGACGGTGGCGCCGGGACCGATCTCGACGCCGCCGGCCGGGGTCACGTGGATCACCGCGCAGTCCTGCACGTTGGCGCCCTTCCGGACGACGATCGGGTTGAAGTCGGCGCGGAGCACGGTGTTGTACCAGACCGAAGCGTTCTCCTCCACGGTGACGTCGCCGATCAGGTTGGCGGTGGGGGCGATGAAGGCGGTCGGGTGCACGCGCGGGGACTTGCCTTCGAACGAGAAGAGGGGCATCGGCGGCTCCTTGATGACGTGAGGATGATCGCGCCGCCCGATATTGCCCCCGTCGCCTGGACAAGGCAAGGGGGCGGGGTGTAGCCTGCGCTCCATGGCCGCGCCGAAGATCGCTGCCGTCGCGACCGCGACTCCCCCCTGGCGCTACGATCAGGCCACCGTGCTCCGCATGTCGGGCTACGACGATCCGCGCCGCATGGGCTTCTTCAGCAACAGCCTGATCGAGACACGCCACCTCTACATGGACCCGGAGACGTTCACGCCCGACGAGGGCGCGGACCAGCTCAACGAGCGCTGGCGGCGGGGGGCGGTGGAAGTGGGCGGCGCGGCGGTGGCGCGGGCGATCGAGCGGGCGGGCTGGCGGCGGGCGGACGTGGATTTCCTCGCCACCACGACCTGCACGGGGCGCGCGTGCCCGAGCCTCGACGCGCAGATCATCGACGCGCTGGGGCTCAAGCCCACCATCCAGCGCGTGCACGTGGGCGACACCGGCTGCGCCAGCGCGATGGTGGCGATGCAGCAGGCGGCGAACCATCTCCGCGCGTTCCCGGAGCATCGCGCGGTGGTGGTGGCGGCGGAGATCTGCTCGGCGGCCTACTTCCTCGACGACCGGCTCGAGAGCGCGGTGGCGCACGCCATCTTCGCCGACGGGGCGGGGGCGATCGCGCTGAGCGCGGACGGGCCGGGGCCGGAGATCGTCGAGCACCGGACGCTGTTCCGCTCCGAGCACCTGGGCGCGATGGGCTTCGAGTATCCGGGCGGGCGGCCGCGGGTGATCCTCTCCAAGGACGTGCGGCGCCTCGGGGCGGGGATGATGAAGGAGATGGCCGACGCGCTGCTCGCCTCGCACGGGCTCAAGAAGGAGGACGTCGCGCACTTCGTGGTGCACTCGGCGGGGCGGCGGGTGATCGAGCAGGTGGGCAAGCTGATGGAGCTGGACGAGAGCCGGCTGGCGCACTCGCGCTCCGTGCTGCAGAAGTACGGGAACATGTCCTCCGCGACCGTCGTGTTCGTGCTCGACGAGCTGCTGCGGGGGAACGAGGCCGCGCCGGGCGACTGGGGCCTCATGATCGCGCTCGGACCGGGCTTCGCGGCCGAGGGCGCGCTGCTGCGCTGGTAGCATGGCCTTCTTCCCGCCGCTGGCGCGCGCCGCGGGCGTGCTCGAGATCATCGACGGCCCGCCCGTCCCCTTCAAGGAGATGGCGTGCTGCATGACCGACATCTCGCGGATCAACGCGCTGTTCGGCGGCCGCATGGTCACGATGGTCCACGTCAAGCGCCTGCTGGCCGCGTGGCCGCCCGACCGGCTCGTCACCGTGCTCGACGTGGGCACCGGGGCGGGGGACATCCCGCGCGAGCTGGTGCGCTGGGCGCGGCGCCAGGGCCGGCGCATCCGCATCTTCGCGCTGGACCGCGACGCGGCGACGCTCCGGATCGCGGCGAAGCTGGTGCGCGACTACCCCGAGATCACCTTCGTGCGCGGCGACGCGCTCTCGCTGCCGATCCGTTCGGGCGCGGTGGATCTCACCATCTCCGCGATGACGCTCCACCACCTGGAGCCGGACGCGGGCGTGCGGTACCTGGCCGAGATGGATCGGGCGGCGCGCGTGGGCTTCGTGGTCAACGACCTGGTGCGGAGCCGCCTCGCGCACTGGGTGGTGTGGCTGCTCACGCGGTTCATCACCCGCAGCGCTATCTCGCGCCACGACGGGCCGCTGTCCGTGAGGCGCTCGTACACGCCGGGCGAGGTGACCGGGCTCTGCGCGCAGGCCGGGCTCGAGGGCGTGGACGTGGTGCACCACTGGCCGTACTTTCGCTTCTGCGCGGTCCGGGCCAAGCCGTGATCGACGTCGTCGTGGTCGGCGGCGGGCCCGCGGGCAGCGCGGCCGCGATCCTGCTGGCCGAGCGCGGCTGGTCCGTCACCTTGCTCGACAAGGCCGCGTTCCCGCGCCCGAAGATCTGCGGCGAGTACCTCTCGCCCGAAGCGGCGCGGGTGCTGGACCGCCTGGGAGTGCTGAAGGCGGTGGACGTGGCGGGGGCGCAGCCGCTGAGCGGCATGCGCATCGTCGCCCCCGACGGCGCCGTGCTCGACGGCGCGTACCCGATCGGCGGGCGGTGGCGCGGATATCGGGACCACGCGCTGGCCATCCGGCGCGAGGTCTTCGACCGCGTCCTGCTGGAGCGGGCGCGGGCCCTGCCGGTGGACGTGCGCGAGCGGCATCGCGTGACGGGGCTCCTCGTCGAGGGCGGCCTCGTGCGCGGCGTGAAGGCGGAGGCCGCCGACGGCGCGCCGGTGGAGATGCGCAGCCGGCTGGTGGTGGGCGCCGACGGCCGCGCCTCGGTGGTGGCGCACGCGCTCGGGCTGGTGCGGCCGCACCGGCTGCGGCGGCTGGCGCTCATCCGGCACGTGAGCGGCATCGAGGGGCTGGGCGATCGCGGCGAGATCTACGTGGATCCGCCCGACTACTGCATCCTGAACCCGGTGGCGCCGGGCATCGCCAACGTGGGCCTGGTGGTGCCGCTGGCGCACGCGAGGCCCTATCGCTCGCGGCTCGAGGTCTTCATGGAGGCGCGGCTGCGCCAGCTTCGCCACGTGGCGGCGCGGCTGGCCGGCGTGACGGCCGAGGGGCCGGTGATGGCGATGGGACCGCTGGCGTATCGGGTCGGGGAGCCGCGCGTGGGCGGCGTGCTGCTCGCCGGGGACGCGGCGGGGTTCTACGACCCGTTCACCGGCGAGGGACTCTACACCGCGCTGCGCTCCGCGGAGCTGCTGGCGGAGGCGGCGCACCCGGCGCTCTCCACGGGGGATGTATCGGCGGGGGCGCTGGCGCCCTACGCGCGGGCGAAGCGCGCGGCGTTCGCGGACAAGGCGCGCGTCACGCGGGTGCTGCAGTTCATCATCGCGCACCGCCGGCTGGCCAACGGCGCCGCGCGCTTCCTCCAGCGCCGCCCCGCGCTGCTCGGCACGCTGATGGGCGTGATCGGCGACTTCATCCCGCCCCGCGCGATCTGGGGTCAGGTCTTACATTCCGACATTCTTCAGACCGGTCGGTGAGTGGTAGCGCGCCCAAAATGTCGGAATGTAAGACCTGACCCCGGGCTACCGGGCTAGCGGGGGCGGCGTCTGGACGGCGGCGCGGCGGGGGCGGCGTCGCTTTCGGCGGAGGCGGGCTGGTCGGACTGCAGGAGGGGGATATTGGCCTCGCGCAGTGGGCGGCCGACGTGGTCGCGGATCCACTTGCCGTCCCACCATTCGATCGGGGTGACCGAGACGCCGTGGATCAGGACCTCGAAGTGCAGGTGATCGCCCAGGGCCAGGCCGGTGGCGCCGCTCTTGCCGAGCTGCTGGCCCTTCGTCACCGCGTCGCCTACCTTCACCTCGATGACGGAGAGGTGTGCGTAGAGCGTCTGCAGGCCCCAGCCGTGATCCAGCACCACCGTGTTGCCGTAGATGTTGAGGGGCGCCGCGTAGACCACCACGCCCGCGTTGGCGGCGGGGATCGCGCTGTTCTTGAGTGACGCCAGGTCGTATCCCATGTGCACCTGGGTGTCCACGTCCTTGCCCTGGTAGCGGTAGGTGCGCGTCTCCGCGAAGTTGGAGAAGACCTTCGTATTGCGCGGCTGGATGAAGGCGCCCGCGAAGAGCGGGGAGGGGCCGCTCTTCTGCGCGAGCGCCTTCTTCGTCTCCTCGGCCTCCTTCCGCTTATCGCGGTTCACGGTGAGGAAGGCGGCCAGGAGCTGATCGGGTGGGATCTGGCCGCGCTCGGGCAGGAGCTCCGGCATCTTGCTCGCGAGGAACTGCTCGCCCATCTCGACGGTGTCGATCGGGAAGGTGCGCGCGCGGATGTTGACCGCGAGCGCGCGCGAGACCGCGTTGCCCGCCTCGTCCTGCGCGGTGGCGGTGACCGGCGAGTTGGGCGGCAGGTTCCATGGCAGCGCGTAGAGCACCGCGTGCAGCCCGGTGTCCGGCGCGCCCGCCGGGAAGCCGGGGAAGAAGAGGTCGCCCACGTTGACGCCGACGCGCGCCGCGCCCTTGGCGCGCACCGCCACCAGCGCCCCGCCGCCGCGCGAGAGATACCGCGTGGAGGCCAGCACCTCGAGCGAGGGCGGCGTGAAGTCGATCATGACCGGCAGGTTCGCGATCATCCGGTCGTCCACGCGAACGGGCCGCCAGAAGGTGTCGCGCGCGCGCACTTCCAGGTTCGCCGCGCCCTCGCGCAGGCCGAGCGTGCCGCCGGCCACGATGAGCTGCACGCGCTGCTCGGGGCCGGCCGGACCGGAGAAGCTCTGCTGCGCGACGTTGACGCGCGTGCCGCCCTGGTTGAGCCGGATGTCCACCGACTCCACGGCGCCGCGGCTGGCGCGCAGCACGAGCGTGACCGGCGTGCGCGCGCCGATGAACCGCGGCGTCGGCTGGAACTCCACGCGCACCGCGGGCACGCTCTGCCGCCACGCGAGATAGCCGATCCCGCCCAGCACGAGCAGGATGGGCACGGTGAAGAGGATGAGCCAGACGCGCAAACGCGACCGAGCCACGGGATCATGATAGCAGCCGACCGCTCGGGGCCGAAGCTTTGCGAGGCGAAACCGACGCCACGGGTCGACCGCGGCCGACACTACGGGGCGACTGCGGCCGAAGCTTGGCGAGGTGAAGCCGAAGGCGAGCCGAGCGCATTAGAAGAGAGGTCACGGTTTATGCTAGACAGGGACCCGTGTCCACCCACCCACGCGACTGGGGAAAAATCTTCCGCATCGCGGCGACCGCCGGCTTCGTCGCCGGTGCCGCGCTCCACCTCACCACCTTCACCCGTTTTCCGCCCGAGTCCGCCGCCGCCCTCGCCCTGGTGCTGTTCGCGGGCGCCTTCGCGCTGCTGGCGGCCCTGATCGTGCGGCTGCGCGAGGCGGGTGCCCCCGCGCGGGGGCAGGGCGCGATCCGGATGGTGGAGTGGCGGGCGCTGCTGGCCCTCATCCCAGGGGGAGTGCAGCGGGCCGGCATGGCGGTGGTCGCCTACGTCCTGCTGAACCTGGCGCTGTCGCTTCTCCTGACCGACGACGGCGTGGGGAGCGTACGACTCCTCTCCGGCCACCTGCTGCTCTTCTACCTGATTCCGCTGATGTATTTCCGCTTCGTGGAGCCGCGGTTGCGCGACGGCGGCGGACCCCCGCGTTCTTGACACCCTGAACCCTTTCCCTTAGAGTGATGCGGGTTTGCACCCGACATCACACTCATGTCACGACTCGTCTGGCTGATCCCGCTGTTCCCGCTGATCGGCTCCATCTTCAACGCGCTCTTCGGGCGGGCCGTCGGTCACAAGGCGCACTGGATCTCGGTCCCGGCGCTGTTCGCCTCGTTCGTGACGTCGTGCGTGGTCTTCGCCCGGGTCTGGAACGGCGAGACATGGACGGGTGACCTCTTCACCTGGGTGGTCGCGGGGACCTTCGAGACCGCGGTCACCGGCCAGGTCGACCAGCTCACCGCGGTGATGCTGCTGGTGGTGACGGGGGTGGGCTTCCTCATCCACGTCTACTCCATGGGCTACATGCACGACGATCCGGGCTACGCCCGGTTCTTCACCTATCTGAACATGTTCGTGTTCTCGATGGTGATGCTGGTGCTCGCCGGCAACTTCCTCGTGCTCTACGTCTTCTGGGAGGCGGTGGGCCTCTGCTCCTACCTCCTGATCGGCTTCTGGTACGAGAAGCAGGCGGCCTCCGACGCGGGCAAGAAGGCCTTCATCGTCAACCGGGTGGGCGACTTCGGCTTCGGCCTCGGCATCATGCTGATCTGGGTGACGTTCGGCACCCTCAACTACGCCGAGGTCTTCGCCAAGGCCGACGCGACCGTGGCCACCGGCACCTACCTCGCCATCGCGCTGCTGCTCTTCATGGGCGCGTGCGGCAAGTCCGCGCAGCTCCCGCTCTTCACCTGGCTGCCCGACGCGATGGAGGGCCCGACGCCGGTCTCCGCGCTCATCCACGCCGCCACCATGGTGACCGCGGGCGTGTACATGGTGGCACGCTGCCACAAGCTCTTCGAGATGGCGCCGCTCAGCCTCGAGATCGTGGCGTGGGTGGGCGGCCTCACCGCGGTGTTCGCGGCCACCATCGGCCTCGCGCAGACCGACATCAAGCGCGTGCTCGCGTACTCCACGATCAGCCAGCTCGGCTACATGTTCGTGGGCGTGGGGGTCGGCGCCTACGCGGCGGGGATCTTCCACCTGGTGACGCACGCCTTCTTCAAGGCCCTGCTCTTCCTGGGCGCGGGCAGCGTGATCCACGGGCTCGGCGGCGAGCAGGACCTGCGCAAGATGGGCGGCCTCGCCCCGCGCATGATGACGACGACGGTCACGTTCCTGATCGGCGCCTTCGGCCTCGCGGGGGTGCCGCCGCTGGCCGGCTTCTTCTCGAAGGACGAGATCCTCGCCGCCGCCTTCCACGAGCATCGCTACCTGCTGTGGGCGCTCCTGATGGTGGGCGCGTTCATGACCGCCTTCTACACGTTTCGCCTCGTGTTCCTCGCCTTCTTCGGGGCGCCGCGCATGTCGAAGGAGGTGGCGCACCACATCCACGAGTCGCCGGCCAGCATGACCGTTCCGCTGGTCATCCTGGCCATCGCCACTACGGTGGCGGGCCTGGCCGTCGGCATCCCGTCTCCGCACGGCACCCCGTTCGCGCGATTCCTCGCGCCGGTGCTGCCGCTCCCGGAGGGCGAGCACGGCGCGGGCCTCGCCTTCACGCTCCTGCTGCTCTCCGCGGTGGTGGCCATCTCCGGGGTCGCGGTGGCCTGGTACATGTACGGTCGCGCGCCGGTGCGGGCCGCCTCGATCGGGGTGCCGCGCAACCCGGTGCACAAGCTGCTGCTCGAGAAGTACTACGTGGACGAGCTCTACGACGTCCTGTTCGTGCGCCCGATCTACCGTCTCTCGCTCTGGCTTGCCCGCGTGTTCGATCCCCGCGTCATCGACGGTCTCGTCAACGGCACCGCGACCGCGACGCTGGCCTGGGCGCGGGGCCTGCGCCTGGTGCAGACCGGCTACGTGATGAACTACGCGCTCGGCGTCCTGCTGGGCGCGGTGGCCGTGGTCGCCTACCTCCTGGCCCGCCGCTAGCCGCCCATGGCCTACCTGCTCACGCTCGTCACCTTCCTGCCGGTGGCGGGGGCCCTGCTCGTGCTCCTGCTGCCGCGCCGCCAGGAGGACGTGACCAAGCGGGTGACGCTGGGCGCGACGCTGGTCACGTTCGCGGTCTCGCTCCCGCTCTACTTCCGTTTCGATCCGACCTCCGCGGAGTACCAGTTCGTGGAGCAGAGGGCGTGGATCCCGTCGCTGGGCGTGAGCTACCACCTGGGCGTGGACGGCATCAGCGTGCTGCTGGTGCTGCTGACCACCTTCCTGATGCCGCTGGTGATCCTGTCCTCGTGGACGTCGGTCGAGTCGTGGTGGAAGGAGTTCGCGGTCACCATGCTGCTGCTGGAGGCGGGGATGGTCGGGGTCTTCGTGTCGCTCGACCTCTTCCTCTTCTACGTCTTCTGGGAGGCGATGCTGATCCCGATGTACCTCATCATCGGGATCTGGGGCGGCCACAACCGGATCTACGCGGCGGTCAAGTTCATCCTCTATACCCTGGCCGGCTCGCTCCTGATGCTGGTGGCCATCCTCGTGCTCTACTTCCAGCACGGCGCCGCCACCGGGGTCTACACGTTCGACCTGCCGGTGCTGGCGCGCTACGTGCTGCCGGGCGGGCGCGGGCAGGACCTGATGTTCTTCGCCTTCGCGCTCGCCTTCGCGATCAAGGTGCCGATGTTCCCGTTCCACACGTGGCTGCCGGACGCCCACGTGGAGGCGCCCACCGCGGGCAGCGTGATCCTGGCCGGGGTGCTCCTCAAGATGGGCACCTACGGGTTCCTGCGCTTCTGCCTGCCGCTCTTCCCGGACGCGAGCCTGACGTATGCGCCCTGGATGTTCGTTCTAGCCGTCATCGGCATCATCTACGGGGCGTGGGTCTCCACCGTGCAGCCCGACATCAAGAAGCTGGTGGCCTACTCCAGCGTGAGCCACCTGGGCTTCGTGGTGCTCGGGATCTTCACCCTGACCGCGCAGGGGATGGTGGGCGGCCTCATCCAGATGGTGAGCCACGGGCTCAGCACCGGCGCGCTCTTCCTCATGGTGGGCATGATCTACGAGCGGCGGCACACCCGGCTCATCGCCGACTTCGGCGGGCTGTGGAAGGTGATCCCCGCGTTCAGCGTCGTCTTCCTGATCGTCTGCCTGTCCTCGGTGGGGCTCCCCGGGCTCAACGGCTTCGTGGGCGAGTTCCTCATCCTGGTGGGCACCTTCCAGGTGGACCGGCTCGCCGCGGTGCTCGCCACCTCCGGCATCATCTTCGCGGCGGTCTACCTGCTGTGGATGTACCAGCGGGTGTGCTTCGGCGAGGTCACCCACGAGGCGAATCGCCGGCTGACCGATCTGACCCCCCGCGAGTGGGCGGTGCTGCTGCCGGTGCTCCTGTTCATCTTCTGGATCGGGGTATACCCGACCACCTTCACCACGATGACCGAGCCGAGCGTGCAGGCGCTGATCGCCCAGGTGCAGAGCAAGGCGCAGGCGACCGCCGCCGCCCTGGTGACGCGGTGAACCCGGCGCTCGTGCTGCCGGAGGTGGACCTGCGGCCGCTGCTGCCGATGCTGGTGCTGGCCGCGACGGCGGCGCTGGTGATCGTGCTCGACCTGCTGCCCCCGCGGGAGCGGAAGGACCATCTGGGCTTCGTCGGCGCGCTGGGCGTGGTGGCCACCCTGATCGTGACGTACTGGATGACCTTCTCGCTCGGCGGGGGCGAGCTGCGCGGCTTCCGCGGCATGGTGGTGCTGGACCCCTACGCGCTCTTCTTCAACGTGATCATCGGCTACGCCACCGGGCTCGTGATCCTGCTCTCGATGGACTACATCCGGCGCGAGGGCCAGGAGGCGGGCGAGTTCTACATCCTGATCCTGCTCTCCGCGCTCGGCATGATGCTGATGGCCTCGGCGGGCGACCTGATCGTCGTCTTCCTCGGGCTCGAGACGATGTCCATCGCGCTCTACGTGCTCACCGGCTTCTTCCGCCATCGCCTCGAGGCAGGCGAGGCCTCGATGAAGTACTTTCTGATCGGTGCGTTCGCCTCCGGCTTCTTCCTCTACGGGATCGCGCTCATCTTCGGGGCCACCGGGTCCACCAACCTCGACCGCATCGCCAACGCGGTCGCGTCGGGGGCGGGGCGCGACCCCATGCTGGTGATCGGCTTCGGCCTCCTGCTGGTGGGCTTCGGCTTCAAGATCTCCGCGGTGCCCTTCCACATGTGGGCGCCCGACGCCTACGAGGGCGCGCCCACCTCGATCACCGCCTTCATCGCCACCGGCTCCAAGGCGGCCGCCTTCGCCTCGCTGCTGCGCGTGCTGCTGACCGCCCTGCGAGGCGCCCCGCTCGACTGGCCCATGCTCATGTGGGGCCTGGCCGTGATCACCATGACGGTGGGCAACGTGGTGGCGCTGGCCCAGCAGAACCTCAAGCGCATGCTCGCCTACTCCTCGATCGCCCACGTGGGCTACATGCTGGTGGGCGTGGTGGCGGGCGGCGCGCTGGGCAACGGCAGCGTGCTCTTCTACCTGCTCGTGTACACGTTCACCACCGCGGGCGCCTTCGGGGCGATCCTGCTGCTCGAGCGCAACGGCCGCGAGGCGGTGCAGCTCGCCGACATGGGTGGGCTCGCGACGCGGCATCCCCTGCTGGCGGCGGCGCTGTCCATCTTCCTGCTCTCGCTGATCGGCATCCCGCCCACCGCGGGGTTCGTGGGCAAGTTCTACCTCTTCGGCGCCGCCGTGAAGGCGGGGTACGTGTGGCTGGCCGTGATCGGCGTGCTGAACTCCGCGGTCGCCGCCTACTATTACCTGCGCCTCATCGTCTTCATGTACATGCGAGAGCCCGAGGGCGCACCGACCGTGATGCCTCCGTCGTTCTCCGGTGCGCTCGCCCTCGTGGTGGCCCTCTGGGGCGTGGTGCAGCTCGGCGTGGCCCCCGGGCCCCTCTTCGACCTGGCCCAGGCCGCCGTCATCCCCCTCCTGCGGTAATTGCGGCCCCGCTTCCCGTACCGCGGCTGGCTCTTCGACCTCGACGGCACCGTCTACCTGGGCGACCACCTGATCCCCGGCGCCGCCGAATGCCTCGCGACCCTGCGCGCGGCGGGCCGGCGGATCGCCTTCCTCACCAACAAGCCGCTCCAGACCCGCGTCGAGTACGCGGCCAAGCTCACGCGCCTGGGGGTGCCCGCGGCGCCCGACGACGTCATCAACTCCTCGCTGGTGCTCGCGCGCCACCTGCGCGACCGCGACCCGGGCGCGCCGGTCTTTGTCATCGGCGAGCCGCCGATGCGGGAGGAGATGCGCAGCCACGGCTTCGAGGTGCGCGGGGACGAGCGCGTGCGCTGGGTGGTGATCGCCTTCGATCGCACCTTCGACTACGCCAAGCTCAACACCGCGCTCCAGGCCGTGAAGCAGGGCGCGCGCCTCATCGCCACCAATCCCGATCGCACCTGCCCGGTGGCGGGCGGCGAGATCCCGGACTGCGCGGGCATGATCGCGGCGGTGGAGGCGGTGACCGACCGGAAGGTGGAGGCGATCGTCGGGAAGCCATCGCCGATCATCCTGGAAGTCGCGCTGGCCGCGCTGGGGGTGCCCGCGGGCGAGGCGGTGATGGTGGGCGACCGCATCGAAACCGACATCGTGATGGGACGGCGGCTCGGGCTCGGCACCGTGCTCGTGCTGAGCGGCGTCACGCGCGCGGACGACCCCCGAATCGCCGCGGTCGCTCCGGACCACGTGGTACGATCCGTCCGGGACCTGGTGGAGTGAAAGCGAGCGCGCCCCCGAATCGGCTGGAAGGGCTCGACGGCGCCGCGCTGGACGCCGTGGTGATCGGCGGCGGCATGGCGGGGGCGGGCGTGGCGCGCGACCTGGCGATGCGCGGCGCCTCGGTCGCGCTGTTCGAGAAGGGCGATTTCGCCTCCGGCACCTCGTCGAAGTCCTCCAAGCTGATCCACGGCGGGCTCCGCTACCTCGAGCTGGGCGACGTCAGGCTGGTGCGGGAGTCGCTGCGCGAGAAGCGGACGCTCGAGCGCCTCGCCCCGCACCTCGTGCGCCCGCTGCCCTTCCTGGTGCCGGTGTACCGGGGGGCCGCGCGCGGGCTCATCAAGGTGCGCCTGGGCATGTGGCTCTACGACTGGCTCACCCCCGGCAAGAAGACCGAGCGCTACCGCGTGCTGCGGCCGGAGGCCGCGCTCGCGTTGGAGCCGAACGTGCGGGCGGAGGACCTGCGCGGGGCCGGCTACTACTTCGACGACCTGCTGCTGTTCCCCGAGCGCCTCTGCCTCGAGAACGTGCTCTCGGCGGCGCGCCACGGGGCCCGGACGCTCAACTACTGCCAGGTTGAGGCGTTCATCCCGGGCGCCCGTGGGCTCGACGGCCTGCAGGTGCGCGACCTGCTCTCGGGCCAGGTGCAGGCGGTCAAGGCGCGCACCATCGTGAACTGCGCGGGGCCGTGGGTGGACCAGATGCGGGCGCTCGCGGGCGTGGCCGACCGGAGCCCACGGATCCTCCGCGCCACCAAGGGCATCCACTGCCTCCTGCCGCGCATGACCGACCGCGCGGTGTACCTCTCCACCCACGACGAGCGGATGATCTTCGTCATCCCGTGGCACGGCTTCTCGCTGGTCGGCACCACCGACACCGACTTCGACGGCGATCTGGACCGCCTCTGGGCCACCCGCGGGGAGGTGACCTACCTGCTCGAGGAGGTCGCCAAGGTGCTGCCGGACAAGCGCGTCGCGTTCGAGAACGTGGCCTACACCTACGCGGGCGTGCGGCCGCTCTCCTTCGAGCCGGGTCGCTCCGCCTCCGCGGTCTCGCGCGAGCACCGCGTCATCCCGGAGGGCCCGGACGGGCGGTTCCTCTCGATCACCGGCACCAAGCTGACCTGCTTCCGCAGCCTGGCCGAGGACGTGGGCGACCGGGTGATGCGCGCGCTGGGCCGCACGGAGGCCTCGCGCACCGCGCGCGCCATGCTCGACGGCACCGACGAGGAGGCCGGCCGGATCGAGGTGCGCGCGTGGATGGACGTCTCCGAGGAGATGGCCGCGACGGGACTCTCCCGGGCGACGCTCCGGACGCTCGTGGAGACCTACGGCCGGGCCTTCCCCCGCGTGCTCGAGCTGGGCCGCAAGCTGCCCGACGGCTTCGAGCGCCTCTGCCCGAGCAATCCCGAGATCGTGGCCCAGCTCCACCACGCGGTGCGCGAGGAGCTGGCGGTGTCGCTGCAGGACGTGCTGCTGCGGCGCACCGGCATCGGCCAGAGCCGCTGCCAGGGCCTGGACTGCGCAGAGCCGATCGGCGCGCGCATGGCCGAGCTGGCGGGCTGGACACCCCGCCGCCTCGACGCCGAGCTCCTGGCCTACTCCCAGCACGTCGAGCAGAGCCGGCGGTTCCGGCATCGCTGATGGCGCGTCTCGTCCGCGGCCTCGCGCTGCTCCTGGCTCTCGCCTCGGCGCTCGGCGTGGCCGCGCCGGCGCGCGCGGCCGACGACGCGTGGCTGCTCGGCCGCTGGGAGCGGATCCGCTCGCCGGACGGGGACCGGAAGGACTGGCTCGAGTTCGCCCCCGACGGTCGGATGACCTCGATCACGCCGGACGGCCAGCGCCTGGGCGGCCGGTACGCCGTCGCCGGGCAGGAGGTACACCTCGACTACAAGGCCGGCACCCAGTCCGTCCTGATCACGCTCACCGTCGGGCCCGACAAGGCGCAGCTCTACGCCCGCTCCGCCCGCACCGGCTACACCGCGGTGTACGAGAAGCGGCAGTAGCCGGGACAACAGTGCTATAGTTCCCAGCGCTCGCGGGCCGATATGGAAACGTGATTCGGCCGCAACCCGGTCGAGACGCCGGATCGATACCCTCAGGCACCTGTCCAACAACTACGGAGGTTCGCATGCCACAGACGAAGTCGTACCGGTGGTCGACCGCGACCGCGCTCCTGCTGGCCTCGCTCCTGCTCCTGGCCCCCGCCCCCGCCTTCGCCAAGACCGAGATCCATCTCTGGCACGCCATGACCGGGCAGCTCGGCGAGTCGGTCAACGCGCTCGTCAAGCAGTTCAACGAGAGCCAGTCGGAGTACGAGGTGAAGGCACTCCGGAAGGGGAACTATTCGGAGACGCTCACCGCCGCCATCGCGGCCTACCGCCAGCGCCAGGCGCCCCACATCGTGCAGGTGTTCGAGGTGGGCACGCAGACCATGATGCTCTCCGGCGCGGTCCTGCCCGTCTACCAGCTCATGAAGGAGCAGGAGATGGCGGTCGATTGGAAGGACTTCATCGCGCCGGTGGTCGGCTACTACTCCAAGGACGGCAACCTCTACTCGATGCCGTTCAACTCCTCGACCCCCATCTTCTACTACAACAAGGACGCCTTCCAGAAGGCGGGGCTCGACCCGAACAAGCCGCCCCAGACGTGGAAGCAGGTGGGGGAGTACAGCAAGAAGCTCATCGCGTCGGGCACCACCAAGTGCGGCTTCTCCACCGCCTGGCCTTCGTGGGTCCAGGTCGAGAATATGCACGCGCTCCACGACCAGCCGTTCGCCACTCGCCGTAACGGTTTCGACGGCCTCGACGTGCAGCTCCTGATCAATCGGGAATTCGGGGTCAAGCACCTGAACCAGCTCGCGGCCTGGCAGAAAGAGGGCATCTTCTCGTACGGCGGGCGGATGGGCACGGCCGATCCCAAGTTCCTGAGCGGCGACTGCGGCATGTACACGCACTCCTCCGCGCTGATCGGCGGGTTCACCAAGGGCGCCAAGTTCAAGTGGGGGACGGCCCAGCTGCCGCACTACGGGGCTCCCTACAAGAAGGCCACGTCGATCATCGGCGGGGCCACCCTGTGGGTGATGAAGGGCAAGCCGGCCGCCGAGAACCGGGGGACGGCCCGCTTCCTCAAGTTCGTCTCGGACACGAACCAGCAGATGTGGTGGCACGTGACCACCGGCTACCTCGCGATCTCCAACTCGGCGGTGAAGAACCTCGAGGCGGCCCAGCACTTCAAGAGGAATCCGGACCAGTTCACCGCCTTCGCCCAGCTCACGAAGGGCACCGCCACCCCCAACAGCCAGGGGCTGCGCCTCGGCAACTTCGTGCAGATCCGCGACGTGATCGAGAGCGAGATGGAGAACATCTTCGCGGGCAAGAAGTCCGCCAAGCAAGGGCTCGACGACGCGGTGGCGAAGTCGAACGAGATCCTGAAGGAGTTCGCGGCCGCCAACAAGCCATAGGGCCGGGCGGCCCGAAGCGGCGATGCAGCGGACGGTCTTCAAGAGCCGGTGGCTGCCCTACCTGCTGGTGGCTCCCCAGCTGGCGGTCACCGTGCTCTTCTTCTTCTGGCCCGCGGTCAAGTCGCTGCAGCTGAGCGTCTACCGGGTCTCGCCGTTCGGGGACCGCTCCACCTTCGTCGGGCTCGAGAACTTCACCAAGCTGCTCGCCGATCCCGACTACTACGCGAGCGTCCTCAACTCGTTTCTCTTCGCGGGCGGTGTCACCGGCCTCTCGGTGCTGGGGTCGCTGGTGCTGGCGGGCCTCGCCACCCAGAAGATCCGCGGGCTGGCCGTCTACCGTACCCTGCTGCTCTGGCCCTACGGCATCGCGCCAGCGGTGGCCGGCATCATCTTCCTGTTCATCTTTCACCCCGCCTACGGGATCCTGCCGTACCTGCTGTCCTTCGTGACCGCCTACGAGTTCAACTGGCTCCTGAAGGGCTGGGTGGCCATGACCCTGGTGATCGTCGCCACCGCGTGGACGCACCTGGGCTACAACATCGCCTTCTACATCGCGGGGCTGCTGGCCATCCCCGCCTCGGTGATGGAGGCGGCGGACGTGGACGGGGCGGGGCCGCTGCGGCGCTTCACCGCGATCGTGTTCCCGCTCGTGTCGCCCATCACGTTCTACCTGGTCGTGCTCAACATGGTCTTCGCCTTCTTCGAGTCCTTCGGCGTCATCGACGCGGTGACCAAGGGCGGGCCGGGGCAGGCCACCGAGATCATGGTGTACAAGCTATACAAGGACGGCTTCATCGGCCTCAACCTGGGCTCCTCCGGCGCGCAGTCCGTGATTCTGATGGCCATCGTGATCGGCCTCACCGTGCTCCAGTTCCGCTTCGCCGAGAAGAAGGTCACGTACCGGTGAGCGCGGTCGGCACGACGCAGCTCGAGCGGGCCCGGGTGCGGGTCCACGCCGCCGACGCGCCCCGGCGCCGGCGCGCGCGGGGGGGCGGTCTCCTCGTGCACACCCTGCTGATCGCCTGCATCGCGGTGGTGGTCTTCCCACTCTACTTCGCGTTCATCGTGTCCACCCAAGACCTCCAGCAGGTGGTCCAGCGGCCGCCGCGGCTGCTGCCCTCCACCCACCTGCTGGACAACTACGCGGAGGCGTGGCGCCGGGCGAGCATGGGCCGCATGCTCTTCAACAGCGCGGTGATGGCGGTGACGATCGCGGTGGGCAAGATCGCCATCTCGATGCTCTCCGCGTTCGCCATCGTGTACTTCAACTTCCGGGGCCGCACCCTCTGCTTCTGGATGATCTTCATCACGCTGATGCTGCCGGTGCCGGTGCGGCTCATGTCCACCTACGAGGTGATCGGGACCCTGGGCTGGCTGAACAGCTACGAGGGGCTCACGATCCCCCTGATGGCCTCCGCCACCGCCACCTTCCTGTTCCGCCAGTTCTATCTCACGGTGCCCAACGAGATGGTGGAGGCCGCCCAGCTCGACGGGGCGGGGCCGCTGCGCTTCCTGTGGGGCTTCCTGCTGCCGCTGTCCTGGGCCAACATCGCCGCCCTCTTCGTGGTGCTCTTCATCTTCGGCTGGAACCAGTACTTGTGGCCGCTCATGATCACCAACACCGAGGCGATGCGCACGGTGGTGATCGGGCTCGAACAGCTGATCCCGCGCAGTGGCACCGAGCTGCCCACCTGGAACCTGATCATGGCAGGCGCCATGATGGCGCTGCTGCCCCCGGTGGCGGTCATCATCTTCATGCAGCGCTGGTTCGTGAAGGGGCTCGTGGAGAGCGACAAGTGAAGGGCCCGCTCCTGCTCGCGATCGCGCTGGTGGTGATGGGCGCGGTGCTGGGCGGGGCCACCGCGGCCGCCCAGGGCATGATCGCCCCGCTCTTCGCCGCGCACCGGGGCGGGGCGCTGCTCTGGCCGGAGAACAGCCCGCTCGCCTTCCGGAACGCGCTGGCCCTGGGGGCCGACTTCCTGGAGCTGGACGTGCATCTGACGCGCGATGGGGAGGTCGTGGTGATCCACGATCCCACGCTCGACCGCACCACCACCGGCACCGGCGCGGTGCGCGTCCGCACTCTCGCCGAGCTGGGGACCCTGCGCCTCAAGGACCCGAGCGGGGCCGTCACCGAGGAGCGGATCCCCACGCTCGAGCAGGTGGTGGAGCTGGCCAGGGCCGGGAAGCGGCAGATCCTGCTCGAGATCAAGACCGACGAGCAGCGACGGCGGTACCCGGGGATCGAGGAGAAGGTCCTCGCGGTGCTCGACCGTCACCGCTTCGTGCCGTTCACGGTAGTGATGGCCTTCGAGGGTGAGACGTGGCGCCGGGTGCGGCATCTCCGTCCCGATGCGCGCGTGGCCGCCCTCTACTCGCCGCGCATGCTGCCCGCCGCCGCGGTGGACGCGGAGCTGCAGGCCCTGCGGCAGGCCGGGGTGACGGCGGTCGGCCTCCACCAGGGGTTGGTCAACGCGGAGGTGGCGAAGCAGGCAAGGCTGGCCGGCCTCACCCTGGCGGTGTGGACGGTGAACGAGCGCGACGCGATCGGCCGCTTCATCGACCAGGGCGTGGGCGTGGTCATCACCGACCGCCCGGACCTGGCCAAGGAGCTGCTCGGCCGGTGACCGCGCGGCGCTTCGTCCTGGCGCTGGATCAGGGCACGACCGGATCCACCGCGCTCGTGATCGATCCGGAGGGGCTCGTGCGGGCCCGCGGTTACGCGGAGCTCCCGCAGCACTACCCGCAGCCGGGCTGGGTGGAGCACGATCCCGCGCAGATCTGGTCCACCACCGTGCAGGCCCTCGGCCAGGCGGGGGCCTCGTCCGGCATCACGCCGGCCGAGATCGCGGCCATCGGCATCACCAACCAGCGCGAGACCACCATCCTCTGGGAGCGCGCCACCGGGCGCCCGGTGCACAACGCCATCGTGTGGCAGTGCCGGCGGACCGCCGCGCTCTGCGACCGACTGAAGGCGGAGGGGGCGGAGCCGGAGATCCGGCGCCGGACCGGGCTGGTGGTGGATCCGTACTTCGCGGGCACCAAGATCCGCTGGCTGCTCGACCACGATCCCTCGCTGCGGCCGCGCGCGGAGCGCGGCGAGCTGTGCTTCGGCACGGTGGACGCGTGGCTGCTCTGGCAGCTCACCGGCGGGGCGGTGCACGCGACCGATCCGTCCAACGCCTCCCGCACGCTGTGCTTCGACATCCACCGCCTCGCGTGGGACGAGCGGCTGTGCCGGCTGCTGGGCGTGCCGATGGCGCTCCTGCCCGAGGTGAAGCCGTCGGCGGGCGTCTTCGGCGAGACGGCCGCCGGGCGAGGCGAGTCAGCGTGGCTGCCGCCCGGGATCCCGGTGGCCGGCATCGCGGGCGACCAGCAGGCCGCGCTCTTCGGCCAGGCCTGCGTCGAGCCCGGGATGGCCAAGAACACCTACGGCACCGGCTGCTTCGCGCTGCTGAACACCGGCGAGCGGGCCGTCGCCTCCGCCGAGGGGCTGCTGACCACGGTGGCGTGGACGGTGGAGGGAAGCACGGCCTACGCGCTCGAGGGCGCGGTGTTCATCGCGGGCGCGGCGGTGCAGTGGCTGCGCGACGGGCTCGGCATCATCAAGCACGCCGCAGAGACGCAGGCCCTGGCCGAGTCGGTGCCGGACACCGGCGGCGTCTACCTCGTGCCGGCCTTCGTGGGGCTGGGCGCGCCCCACTGGGATCCCTACGCGCGGGGGACGCTGGTCGGCATCACGCGCGGCACCGGCCGCGCGCACCTGGCCCGCGCGGCGCTCGAGGCCATCGCCTACCAGAGCCGCGACGTGCTCGACACCATGAGGCGCGAGTCCGGCGTGCCGCTGAGGACGCTGCGGGTGGACGGCGGCGCCTCGGCCAACGATTTTCTCTGCCAGTTCCAGGCCGACGTCCTCGGCGTGGAGGTGCTGCGCCCGTCGGTGACGGAGACCACCGGGCTCGGCGCCGCCTACCTGGCCGGCGTGGGCGTCGGCCTCTGGAAGAGCCGGGAGCTGGTCACCCGCTGGAAGCTCGAACGGAAGTTCACTCCCACGATGTCCGACGACGCGCGCGAGGCGGCCTACGCGGGCTGGCGCCGCGCGGTCGAGCGGTCGCGGGCCTGGATCGAACCCGAGAGGAGGAGCTCATGATGCTGCGATCGATCGTCACGATGGCCGTCACCGCGCTGCTGGCGGTGGGGGCGCTCCACGTCCCGGCGCCCTCTTCTCGTTCATGACCTCGCTGCAGGAGGCCTCCGCGGTGCTGTTCCTGGCCTTGGGCGGCTGGGAGTCGATCACCAACGGCATCTTCGCCTTCTACATCGCGGGCAGCGCCAACGAGGCCGCCGCGCTCGGCGTGATCCTGATCGTGGTCGCCGCCGTCAGCGTCGCCATCATCAACCGCGTGGCCGGCGCCCGCATGGGCGGCGTCTTCGGCCAGTTCGGGTCAGGTCTTACATTCCGACATTCGCACCTCCCAAACTCTCCGAGCGCGGGAGAAATGTCGGAATGTAAAACCTGACCCCGCCCTGCTTGTTCTCTGTCGACATGGGAGATCGTCATGTTTAGGCAACGTAATCAACATGTTGCGAGCGCTTGTCAGGTCTGAACGCCTGTGATAGTGTTCCTGTTCACATGGCTCCGGCCGAGAAGGGGCCGTCGCGGAGTCAGACCGCACAGCTCGTCAATCTGGGGACGCTGCTGTTCGCCTGCGTGGCCATCGGTCTCGCGGCGGGCTACTTCGCGGATCGATGGCTCGGGACGGGCCCGTGGCTCTTGCTGGTCGGCCTCGCACTGGGTATCGCGGCGGCCGGTGTGAACTTTTACAGGACCATCAAGACACTGAACGAGCAGGACGGCAATGAGCACTGATCTGGCCGCACGCGTGACCTGGACCTTCGCTGCCACCGTGGCCGCCATGACGGCGGGGGCCTGGTGGCTGGCGGGCGCGCCCGCCGCGGCCGGCGTGGGCGGCGGCGGGGGCATCGCCCTCGTCAACTTCCGCTGGCTGGCCCGCGACGTGGGCCGCGCCACCGCGCTGATCGCGGAGGGCGCCCCCGGGGTCGGACGCCTGAGCCGGGTGGGGCTGCGCCAGCTCTTCACTTTCGGCGCGCTCGGCCTGCTCGTGGCGCAGGGGTGGGCGCACCCGGTGGCGGTGGCGGCCGGCCTCGCGGCGCTGCCGCCGGTGCTGCTGGCCCAGGGCCTGCTCGACGCGCGGAGAGACGCCTGACATGGAGCTGATCGAGCACCCCCCGATCCTGCACATCGCGGCCATCCCGGACCACATCCTCTACACGTGGATCGCGATGGCCATCCTGGTCGGGGTGTCCTTCGTGGCCTCGCGCCGGGTCCAGCTCGTGCCGACGGGCAGCCAGAACTTGATGGAGATCGTCCTCGAGCAGTTCGTGAAGGAGATCGACGAGACGATCGGGCACGACGGGCGGCGCTACCTGCCGCTGATCGCGACGCTCGGGCTGTTCATCCTGGTCTCGAACCTCATGGGGCTGGTGCCCGGGCTGGTGGCGCCCACCGCCAACCTCAACACCACCGCGGCGTGCGCCCTCATCGTCTTCGTGACCTATCACGTGATCGGCGTCCGCAAGCAGGGCTTCATCCCGTACCTGAAGCACTTCGCGGGGCCGGTGCCGGTTGCTCTCAAGCCCTTAATGTTCGTGATTGAGATCATCAGTCATTGCGCGAGGCCGCTGTCGCTCTCGCTCCGTCTCTTCGGCAACATGATGGCCGGCCACATCCTCCTCGCCATCTTCTTCTTCATGATGGGCTTCGACGGGATGCTGGGCTGGGCCCTGCGCGGCTCCGTGGCGGGAATCGTGATCGGGGCGCCCGCCGCGCTGATCATGGTCGTGTTCGTCGTGGGCTTCCTGTTCCCGCTCAAGATCCTGGTCGCCTTCATCCAGACCTTCATCTTCTGCAAGCTGGCCATGCTGTACATCGCGGCGGCGGTCGAGGAAGCCGAGCATCACTAGGTCGCAGTCACCCTCAACAAGGAGGCGAGCCGTGCCACGCATTCTGACCATGAGCATGATGGCGATTCTGGCGGTCCCGGGGATGGCCTGGGCGCAGGGGGCGGCCGCCGCGGGCGGGGAGGACTTGGCCAAGGCCTTCGCGGTGCTGGCCGCCGGTCTGGGCTTCGGCCTCGCCGCGGGCCTCTGCGGTCTCGGTCAGGGTCGCGCGGCCGGACAGGCAGTGGACGCGATGGCGCGCCAGCCCGGCGCGATCGCCCGGATCCAGACCGCGATGCTGCTCGGCCTGGCCTTCATCGAGTCGCTCGTGCTGTTCGTGTTCGTCATCGCGGTCATCCTGCTGTTCGTGAAGTCGTAAGATAGCGGCAAGCTCGAGCACACCGTCCCGGGGCCCCGCCCCGGGACGGCACGCGGGCATTCCCGCGAGGCGGCCCCGACGGGCGCGGTGAGCGCCCGGGAATGAACATGGCGCGACGGTCCCCGTTCAAGATCCCCCGGATCCCGGAGATGACGGTGCGTCGCCTGTCCGTCTACACGCGAAGTCTCCAGCAGCTGGAAGAAGACGGCGTCAAGACCATCTCCTCCCAGGAGCTGGCGGAGCGCTTCAGCCTCAACTCGGCCCAGGTCCGGAAGGACCTCGCCTACTTCGGCGAGTTCGGAGTGCGCGGCATCGGCTATTACGTCTCCGGCCTCAAGGCCGAGCTCCAGCGCATCCTCGGGCTCGACCGCGAATGGCAGGTGGCGCTGGTGGGCTTCGGCAACCTCGGCTCCGCCCTCTTCCACTACAAGGGGTTCGCCCGCCAGGGCTTCCGCATCTCCACGATCTTCGACGAGGATCCGGCCAAGTGGGGCAAGGTGGTGGACGGCGTCACCATCCAGTCCATGGAGGATCTGCCTCGCGAGGCCAAGGCGCGCAACCTCCAGATCGCGATCGTGGCGGTGCCCGGGGAGTCCGCCCAGGTGGTCACCGAGAAGCTGGTGGCGGCGGGGATCAAGACCATCCTCAACTTCGCGCCGGGTCGGATCAAGGCGGGCAAGGACGTCCGCCTGAAGAACGTGGACCTGGCCATCGAGCTGGAGACGCTCTCCTTCTATCTGGCCCAGGGGTCACGTTGACCTCGGAGGGGGGCTGCGGGAGGCGCGGGCGGAGCCCGCGCGGGAGGGGGACCGTCCTCGTCACGCTCATCGGCTCCCGAATTTGACGCCGCTCGCCGCGGGTGGTACCTCTGATCTGCTGTCGTCCGTGATGACCGTGCCTGCCGGATCGGTTCTGTCCCGCTGGGCCGCGCTCGAAGAGCTCCTCGCGGCCCTGACCAGGGGAGCACCCTGCCTGCGGGCCGACGGCCTCCGCGGCTCCTCGCGATCCCTGGTGGTGGCGGCGCTCCTCCAGCGCACCGGCCGGCCGATCCTCCTGCTCGCCCCGGGCCCCTCGCCGCGTCACCGGATGGCGCAGGACGCCGCCTTCTTCGTGTCCTCTCTCTCGGGCGGCCCCGCCGCGGGCGGCGACGACGGCGAGGCCGGCCGCGTGCTCGAGTTCCCGTCGGGCACCGGGGCCTCCTGGCGCGGCAAGCGCCATCGCGAGCCCGACGCCGAGCGCGCGCTCTGCTGCCGGCGCCTGCTCGACGGCGACGCGGTGGTGATCGTGGCCACGCCCTCCGGGCTCTCGGAGCCGGTGCCGCCGCCCTCCGCCTTCAAGCGTCGCACGTTCAGCTTGACGGTGGGGGAGAGCAGCGACCGGGAGATCCTGCTCGAGCTGCTCGAGGCGGCCGGCTACGAGCGCGTCGAGACCGTGATGGAGGTCGGGCAGTGGAGCGTGCGCGGCGGTATCGTGGACATCTTCTCCCCCACCCACGAGCGGCCGGTGCGCGCCGAGTTCGTCGGAGACGAGGTGGAGTCCCTGCGCGTCTTCGATCCCACCACCCAGCGCTCGATCGCCTCGCTCGGCGAGCTGACCGTGCTGCCGCTGGGCTCGAAGGACGCGGCGCCGGTCACCCTGGTGGACTACCTGCCGACCGGGACGCTGGTGGTGCTGGAGGATCCCGCGTTGCTGGAGGCGCCGCCGGACGACGCCCCCTCGGCGGCCCCGCTCGCCTCCGTGCTCGAGCGCTTCCAGCGCCTCGAGCTGCCGCTGCTCCAGCGCGACGAGGGCGCGGGGCCACGCGTCCCGATGGGCGTCCGATCGATCGGCGGCTACCGCGGCCAGTTCAAGGCGCTGGCCGGCGAGATCCGCACCTGGCGGGGCGAAGGCTTCACGGTACGCCTGGTGGTGGACGACGAGCGGCAGCGCGAGCGGCTGCGCCAGATGCTGGCCGAGCACGACCTCGAGCCGTGGCCGGAGGGGACCCTCTGGAGCCAGGAAGGCCTCGCGGTGATCGTGGGCGAGTGCGCGGCGGGGTTCCAGATCCCGGCGCTGGGCCTCATCGTGCTCTGCGAGGAGGAGATCTTCGGGGCTCAGCGCCGCCGCCTCCGCCGCCCCCTCTTCCAGCGCGGCGCGGCCATGGCTTCGTTCAACGACCTGGCCGCCAACGACCTGGTGGTGCACGAGCAGCACGGCATCGGCCGCTACCACGGCCTCCGCACGCTCTCCTCCGAGGGGCACGACGCCGACTTCCTGCTGCTGGAGTACGCCGACGGCGGCCGGCTCTACCTGCCCGTCGAGCGGTTGGATCTGATCTCCAAGTACATGGGCGCGCCCGAGGGCGCGGCGCGGCTCGACCGGCTCGGGGGCGGCGCGTGGCAGCGCCTGAAGGAATCGGTGCGGGCCGCGCTGCGCGACATGGCGGAGGCCCTCCTCAAGCTCTATGCGACGCGCTCGGTCGCCGAGCGGCCACACTTCTCGGACGACACGCCCTGGCAGGGCGAGTTCGAGGCCGCCTTCCGCTTCGAGGAGACGCCGGACCAGCTCCGCGCGATCGAGGACGTGAAGACCGACATGGTCGGCACCCGGCCGATGGACCGCCTGGTGGCCGGCGACGTCGGCTACGGCAAGACGGAAGTCGCACTCCGCGCCGCGTTCAAGGCGGTGGCGGACGGCCGCCAGGTGGCGGTGCTCGTACCCACCACCGTGCTGGCCCAGCAGCACTACAACACGTTCGCGGAGCGCTTCGGGCCGTTCCCGGCCCGGGTCGAGCTGCTCTCGCGCTTCCGCAGTCCGAAGGAGCAGAAGCAGGTGGTGGCGGGGCTCGCGGCCGGCGCGGTGGACGTGGTGGTCGGCACGCACCGCCTCCTGTCCAAGGACGTGTCGTTCAAGAACCTCGGGCTCCTGGTGGTGGACGAGGAGCATCGCTTCGGCGTCTCCCACAAGGAGCGGCTCAAGCAGCTCCGCACCTCGGTCGACGTGCTGACGCTCACCGCTACCCCGATTCCGCGCACGCTGCACATGGCGCTCTCGGGGGTGCGCGACCTCTCGGTGATCGAGACGCCGCCGCTCGACCGGCTGCCGGTGGAGACCGCGGTCACCGCGTTCAGCCGCGGGGTGATCAAGGAGGCCATCGAGCGGGAGCTGAACCGGGGCGGGCAGGTCTTCTTCGTCCACAACCGCATCCAGTCGCTGGCCTCCATGACCACCTTCATCAAGAGCCTGGTCCCCGAGGCCCGGGTGGTCATGGGGCACGGCCAGATGGCGGAGCGGGAGCTGGAGAGCGTGATGGTCAAGTTCGTGGACGGCCAGGCCGACGTCCTGGTGTCCACCGCCATCGTGGAATCGGGCCTGGACATCCCGGCCTCGAACACGATAATCATCAACCGGGCCGACCGCTTCGGCCTGGCCCAGCTCTACCAGCTCCGGGGGCGGGTGGGCCGGGAGCGCCAGCAGGCCTACGCCTACCTCCTGGTGCCCGCGGACGGGCGGGTGGACGAGACGGCCCAGCGGCGGCTGCGGGTGATCGAGGAGTCCACCGAGCTCGGGGCGGGGCTCCGGCTGGCCATGCGGGATCTGGAGATCCGGGGCACCGGCAACCTCCTGGGAGCCGCCCAGCACGGGCATATCGCCGCCGTCGGATTCGATCTTTATAGCAAGCTCCTCGCGGAGGCCGTGAGAGACTTGAAGGGCGAAGCGGCGGCCGAGCGCGTCGACCCGGTGATCTCGGCGGACGTGGAAGCGCTCCTGCCCGAGGCGTACGTCCCCGAGGTGAATCAGCGTCTGGCGCTCTACAAGCGGCTGGCGGAGATCGAGCGGCCCGAGGACGTCGCCGACGCGCGCGCGGAGCTGACCGACCGCTACGGTCCGCCGCCGCCCGCGGTGGAGGGGCTGCTGGACGTGGTGGGGCTCCGGGTGGCCGCCCGCGCGCTCGGGATCGAGCGGGTGGAGGCGGGTGGCGGGCGCGCGCTTCTGACGTTTTCCGCGTCGACGCCGGTCACGCCCTCGACGATGCTCAAGACGATCGCGGCCAGCCGCGGCGCTCTCAAGTTGAGAAAGGAGTATACGGTGGAAGCGCGGATCCCTGCCGGGCCCTGGCCTGCGGTGCGCGACGCCCTCGCGACGCTGCTGGATTCCCTTCGGTGAGGCCGCGCGGGGTCGCGGCCGTCGCCCTGCTCCTACTCTCCCTCGCGGTCTCGGGCTGCTCGATCCCGACCTGGATGCCCCTGATCGGCAAGAGCAAGGCGGCGACGCCGGCGGAGGCGCCCAGCGCGCAGCCGCCCGCCTCCGCGCCAATCCTGACCTCGCGGGATCAGCTCCACGCCTCGGATGACGTGGTGGACCGCGTGATCTGCGTGGTGAACAACGACGCGATCACCCAGTACGAGCTCGACGAGGCCGAGCTCTACTACCTGGCCGAGACGCGGGAGCGGCCCGCCGAGGGTGAGGCGCGCAAGGCGCTGCGCGGCCGGCTGCTGCAGACCCTGATCGAGAACCGGATCCAGCTCCAGCAGGCCGAGCGGGAGAAGGTGGTGGTGGAGGAGGCGGAGCTCGCCGAGGCCCTCGGCGAGATCATGACGAAGCTCAAGGCCAAGGACGAGGCCGAGTTCGAGGCGATGATCAAGACGCAGGGCCTCACCCTGGAAGGCGTCAGGAAGCGGATGCGCGAGCAGCTCATGGTGCAGCGGGTGGTCCGCCGGAAGGTCGCCCTCCGGATCTCGGTCACCGAGCAGGAGATCGACAAGTACCTCGTGGAGAACCGGGACAAGCTCGAGACCGGCCTCACCTTCGGAGCGCGGCACATCCTGGTGGCGCCCGACCCGGTCAAGGGCGAGGAGGGATGGACGGCGGCGCGACTTCGGGCCGACGAGATCTACGGGTACCTGCTCGAGGGGCAGGACTTCATCGAGGTGGCCAAGAAGTACTCGGCCGATCCGTCCGGCAAGGACGGCGGCTCGCTCGGCAGTCTCAAGCGCGGCGAGCTGGCCCAGGACATCGAGGACGCGATCCTGCGTCTCACCCCGGGTGAGGCCTCGACCCCGTTCCGCTCGCCGCTCGGCTATCACATCTTCCGCCTCGACTCGCGCGACACCCTCACCGGAGAAGCGCTCGTGCAGGTGCGCGGTCAGATCCGCGAGATCCTCTACCGCCAGAAGTACGACACGCGGCTGAAGGACTGGCTCGTGGAGATCAAGCAGCGCGCGATCATCGATATCCGTATGTGAAATCAGGGTTGACAGGGCCGGAAGCCGTGTGGGACAGTTGTGTGCGAAGCACGGCAGCCAACCTGCTAGAGAGACCTGTACACACGCAACCCCCCGGGAGACGACCATCTCTTCTTCAGAGCGTAGCCCGAAGCGTCCCTCGCCGAAGCCGTCTGCCGCCCCCGTCGAGCCACCCACTCCGACGGAGCCCGGCGGGGCGGTCGCTGCAGGAGGAAAGCGGATGAACCTGTCCGAGCTCAAGGACAAGACCATCACCGAACTCAACAACGTCGCCAAGGAGCTCGGGGTCCAGGGCACCAGCGGTCTTCGCAAGCAGGACCTGATCTTCAAGATCCTGCAGGGGCAGGCCGAGCGCGACGGGCTCATCTTCGCGGAGGGCGTGCTCGAGGTGCTACCCGACGGGTTCGGCTTCCTCCGCGCGCCGGACTACAACTACCTGCCGGGCCCCGACGACATCTACGTCTCGCCTTCGCAGATCCGGCGCTTCGACCTGCGCACCGGCGACACCATCTCCGGCCAGGTGCGGCCTCCCAAGGACAGCGAGCGCTACTTCGCGCTGCTCAAGGTCGAGGCGATCAACTTCGAGACGCCGGAGCAGGCGCGCGACAAGACGCTCTTCGACAACCTGACCCCGCTCTACCCGATGGAGCGGATCCGGCTCGAGCACGACTCGGACAACCTGACCACGCGCGCCATGGATCTGCTCTGCCCGATCGGCAAGGGCCAGCGCGGCCTCATCGTGGCGGCGCCGCGTACCGGCAAAACCGTGCTGCTGCAGAACCTCGCCAACGCGATCGCCAAGAACCACCCTGAGGTGTACCTGATCGTGCTGCTCATCGACGAGCGGCCGGAAGAGGTCACCGACATGCAGCGCTCGGTGAAGGGCGAGGTCATCTCCTCCACCTTCGACGAGCCGCCGCAGCGGCACGTGCAGGTGGCGGACATGGTGATCGAGAAGGCCAAGCGTCTCGTCGAGCACAAGCGAGACGTCGTGATCCTGCTCGACTCGATCACCCGCTTCGCCCGCGCCCACAACGCGGTCATCCCGTCCTCCGGCAAGGTGCTCTCGGGCGGTCTCGACGCCAACGCGCTCCAGCGGCCCCGCCGGTTCTTCGCGGCGGCCCGGAACGTGGAGGAAGGCGGCTCGCTCACCATCATGGCCACCGCCCTCGTCGACACCGGCTCCCGGATGGACGACGTGATCTTCGAGGAGTTCAAGGGCACCGGCAACATGGAGGTGCACCTGGACCGGCGCCTCATGGACAAGCGGATCTTCCCGACCATCAACATCGAGCAGACCGGCACCCGGAAGGAAGAGCTGCTGCTGGAGAAAGACGAGCTCCAGAAGGTCTGGCTGCTCCGCAAAGCCCTGTCCCAGCTCAACCCGGTCGAGGCCATGGAGCTGCTGCTCGACAAGCTCAAAATGACCAAGAGTAACAAGGACTTCCTGAACCAGATGAACCAGCTGGCGTAAGCCGGATTTTTGCCTTTTCACGCCCGCCCTGCTATTCTCTAAGATCCATCGAGGAGGTGCGCCGTGAAGGCTGGCATTCATCCGGAATACGTCGATACGACGATCACCTGTAACTGCGGGGAAGTCATCCACACCCGCTCCACCGTGCCGACCATCAAGGTGGAGGTCTGCTCCAAGTGTCATCCCTTCTTCACCGGGAAGCAGCGGTTCCTGGACACCGCGGGACGAGTCGAGCGCTTCCAGCAGAAGTACAAGAGGAAGAAGATCACCGAGGGGTAGCGCCCGGCTCGGCGCCGCGCCGCGCTCCGGGCCGCAGATCCCGCATCCGATACTCGGTCGTTTCCAGCCGCGGCGGCGCCATCGTCCGGGTTTCACTCCCTGAGCCGCCCCCATGTTCGACAAGCTTCGGCAGATCGAAGAGCGTTACGGCGAGCTGAACCGCTCGCTGTCCGATCCACAGGTGATCGGGCAGCCCGCGGTCTACGCCAAGACCGCCAAAGCCGCGGCCGACCTGGCCGACACGGTGCAGAAGTTCGACGACTACAAGCGGGTGCTCGCGCGGGTCTCGGAGGCGCGCCACATCCTGGCCGAGGACGCCGACCGAGAGATGCGCGACCTGGCCCAGGCCGAGATCGACGAGCTGACCGCGCGGCAGGCCAAGATCGAGGAGGAGCTGCGGAGCCTGCTCATCCGGCGCGATCCCAACGACGACAAGAACGTCTTCCTGGAGATCCGGGCCGGGGCGGGGGGTGACGAGGCCGGCCTCTTCGCGGCCGACCTGTTCCGCATGTACACCAAGTACGCGGAGCGGCAGCGCTGGAAGTTGGAGGTCATCGACAGCCACCCCACCGGCGTGGGCGGGCTCAAGGAAGTCGTGGCGCTGGTGCAGGGGCGCGGGGCGTGGAGCCGGCTCAAGTACGAGCGGGGCGTGCACCGCGTGCAGCGCGTGCCCGCCACCGAGTCGAGCGGGCGCATCCACACCTCGACCGTGACGGTGGCGGTGCTGCCGGAGGCGGAGGACGTGGACGTGAAGGTGGACGAGAAGGACATCGAGGTGGACGTTTACCGCTCCTCGGGTCCGGGTGGGCAGGGCGTCAACACCACCGACTCCGCGGTGCGGCTCACCCACCTGCCGACCGGGCTGGTCGTCACCTGCCAGGACGAGCGCTCGCAGATCAAGAACCGCGCGAAGGCCCTGCGGGTGCTGAAGGCCCGGCTGCTGGAGCGGGCGCAGGAGGAGCAGGCCGCCGCCATCGCGGCCGACCGGCGCAGCCAGGTCGGCACCGGCGAGCGCAGCGAGCGCATCCGCACCTACAACTTCCCCCAGGGGCGGGTCAGCGATCACCGCATCAACCTCACGCTGCACCGACTCCCCGCCGTGCTCGAGGGCGATCTCGACGAGCTGATCGACGGCCTGCGCGATCGCGAGCAGAGCCAGAAGCTCGCGGAGAGCGTAACGTGATCGGGGTCGCCGCGGACTCGACCGTGACCGCGCTGCTCGGGCGCGCGGCCACCGCGCTCGAGAAGGCCGGGATCGAGCCGGCCCGCCCGGAGGCCGAGTGGCTCCTCGCCGGCCTCCTGGCCGTCGAGCGCTTCGCCCTCTACCTGGAGCCGGCGCGCCGGCTGACCGCGGGGGAGGCCTCCCGCTACCGAGAGCTGATCGAGCGCCGTGCCCGACGCGAGCCGCTCCAGTACCTGCTCGGCTGGGAGGACTTCCACGGCCTGCGCCTGGCCGTCACCCCCGACGTGCTGGTGCCGCGCCCGGAGACCGAGGGCCTGGTGGAGTGGGCGCTGGAGGTGCTCGCGGGCCGGCCGGACCCGGTGCTCGCCGACGTCGGCACCGGGTCCGGCGCCATCGCCTGCGCGCTCGCGTCGGCCCTGCCCCGCGCGGAGGTGCTGGCCGTCGAGGTGGCGGCGGGCGCCCTCGCGGTCGCCTCTCGCAACGTGCGCGCGCTCGGACTCTCCGAGCGGGTCCGGCTGCTCGCGGGCGATCTCTTCGCGCCGCTCGGCTCGCTGTGGGCGAGCCTCGACCTGGTGGTGGCCAACCCGCCGTACCTGCCGAGCGCGGTGATCGCGTCGCTGCCCCCCGAGGTGTCGCGGCACGAGCCGCGCGCCGCGCTGGACGGCGGCCCGGACGGCCTCGGGGTGATCCGACGCATCGTCGCGGGCGCGCCCCGCGTGCTCAAGCCGGCCGGGTGGCTGCTGATGGAGATCGGCGAGGAGCAGGCGGGCCCGCTCGCCTCGCTCATGGCCGCCGAAGGCTTCTCCGGGATCCGGGCCCGGCGGGATCTCAACGGCGTGGAGCGCTACATCGGCGGGCGCTGGGAAGATACCCGGACCACGCTCGCCGTCTGCGCCTCCGGCGCGGCGCGACGGGAGGGCTGCTGATGGCGGCCCGACTCATCGTCGAAGGCGGCGCGCCCCTGCGGGGCCAGGTGGGGGCGAGCGCGGCCAAGAACGCGGCCCTGCCCGCACTGTGCGCGGCGCTGCTCACCGCACGTCCGGTGGTGCTCGAGAACGTGCCCGAGCTGGCCGACGTGGCCACCACCCGCTCGCTGCTGGAGCGGCTCGGCGGTGTCGTCTCGACCGAGGCCGACGGCAGCACGCGCGTCGAGGTGGCCCGGGTGACGAGCAACGAGGCGCCGTACGAGCTGGTCTCGACCATGCGCGCCTCCGTCCTGGTGCTGGGCCCGCTGCTCGCGCGGACCGGCCTCGCCAAGGTGGCCTTGCCCGGCGGCTGCGCGATCGGGGTGCGCCCGATCGACCAGCATCTGAAGGGCTTCCAGAAGCTGGGCGCGGAGGTCTTCATCCGCAACGGCTACGTGGAGGCGCGGGCCAGCCGGCTCAAGGGCGCCCGCATCAGCACCGATCTCGTCACGGTGACCGGCACCGAGAACCTCATGATGGCGGCCGCGCTCGCCGAGGGCACGACCGTGATCGAGAACGCGGCGCGCGAGCCGGAAGTCACCGACCTGGCGCGGTTGCTCACCGCGATGGGGGCCCGGATCCACGGCGCGGGCACCGAGCGTATCGAGATCGAGGGCGTGCCGGAGCTCGCCGGCGTGCGGCACCGCGTGATCCCGGACCGCATCGAGGCGGGCACCCTGCTGGTGGCCGCTGCCATCACCGGCGGCGACGTCACCGTGACCGGGACCGAGCCGCGCCACATGTCCGCCATGCTCGCCAAGCTGGAGGAGTCCGGCGCCGCGGTGACGGTGACCGACGATCGTATCCGCTGCCAGGGGCCGGCGCGGCCGAAGGGGGTGGACCTGATCACGAACCCGTTCCCGGGTTTCCCGACCGACATGCAGGCGCAGTTCATGGCGATGCTCGGGCTGGCCGACGGGAGCAGCCGGATCACCGAGACCATCTTCGAGAACCGCTTCATGCACGCGGCCGAGCTGGCGCGGCTGGGGGCGAAGATCGAGACCGAGGGCTCCACCGCGGTGGTGCGGGGCCAGCGCTACTACCAGGGCGCGCCGGTAATGGCCACGGATCTGCGCGCCTCCGCCTCGCTGGTGCTGGCCGGGCTCGCCGCCCGGGGGCGCACCGAGATCTCGCGCGTCTATCACCTGGATCGGGGCTACGAGCGCCTCGAGGTCAAGCTGCGCTCGCTCGGCGCCACCATCGAGCGACTGCGGTGACGACGACGCTCACGCTCGCGCTGCCCAAGGGCCGGCTGCTGGACCCCGCGCTGGCCCTGCTCGCGGGCATGGGCATCCGGGGCATCGAGCACGATTCGCGCCGGCTGCTCCTGGCCGACGAGGCGGCGGGGCTGCGCTTCATCCTGCTCAAGCCGGCCGACATCCCGACCTACGTGGAGTACGGCGCCGCCGATCTCGGCATCGTGGGCAAGGACATCCTGCTCGAGCAGCAGCCGGACGTGTACGAGCCGGTGGATCTGGGCTTCGGCTTCTGCCGCCTGGTGGTCGCCGAGCCCCGGGAGCTCTGGGAGCGCGACGATCCGGCCAAGTGGTCGTGGGTGCGGGTGGCCACCAAGTACCCACGCCTCACCGAGGAGTACTTCTCGGAGCGCGGGATCCAGGTGGAGATGGTGAAGCTCGACGGCTCCATCGAGCTGGCGCCCCTCGTCGGCCTGACCGAGCGTATCGTGGACCTGGTGCAGTCCGGCGAGACCCTGCGGGCCAACGGCCTGGTGGAGGTGGCGGAGATCCTGACCTCCACCGCACGGCTCATCGTCAACCGCGCCTCGCTGAAGACGCAGCACGCGCGCGTGAACCAGCTGATCACCTCGATGCGCGAGGCAGTGGCGGGGCGAGGCGCAGGCGTGGGTGTAGGCGGTGCAGCCGCCGGCGAGCCACCGGTCTCGAAGGTTGTAGGCGGTGCAGCCGACGGCGAGCCGCCGGTCTCGAAGGTTGTAGGCGGTGCAGCCGCCGGCGAGCCGCCGGCTTCGAAGATCGAGCCGAGCGAATACAAGAGATGATTCGAAGGCTTGAAACGTCAGTCGACGGCATCGCGGGTGTGATCCGAGCGCTCGAGCGGCCGCCGGGAACGGTGGATCCCGAGATTGCCCGCCGGGTCGCCGAGATCGTCGCGGCGGTGCGCGAGAAGGGTGACGCGGCGCTGCTCGACTTCACGCGGCGCTTCGATCGGGTGGCGCTGACCGCGGCGGAGCTTGCAGTGCGGCCGGAGGAGTACGCGGCGGCCGAGCGCGCGGTGGGCGAGGCGACGCTGCGCTCGCTCCGCTACGCGGCGGATCGCATCGAGCGCTTCCATCGCGAGTGCGCGCCGCGCTCCTGGCGCATGAAGGACGACAACGGCTCGCACCTGGGCCAGGAGGTGCGACCGCTCGACCGCGTGGCCGTCTACGTGCCGGGCGGCCGCGCCGCCTATCCCTCCACCGTCCTGATGACGGTGGTGCCCGCGCGCGTGGCGGGCGTCCGCGAGATCGTGCTGGTCTCGCCGCCCTCGGCGGACCGATCGTTGAACGCGGCGGTGCTCGCCGCCGCGCGCATCGCGGGCGTGACCGAGGCCTACCGGGTGGGCGGGGCGCAGGCGATCGCCGCGCTGGCCTACGGCACCGAGACCATCCGGCGGGTGGACAAGATCGTAGGGCCCGGCAACATCTACGTGGCCCTGGCCAAGGCCCAGGTCTTCGGCGACGTCGGGATCGACATGGTGGCGGGTCCGAGCGAGGTCCTGGTGGTGGCGGACGAGACCGCCGATGCCGCCTTCGTGGCCGCGGATCTGCTGGCCCAGGCCGAGCACGACCCGATGGCCCGCGCGGTGCTGCTGACGCCGTCCGGCGTGCTGCGCGACGCGGTGGCGGCCGAGCTCGGCCGGCAGCTCGCGGCGCTGCCGCGGCGGGAGATCGCGGGCCCCGCGCTCGTCGCCCACGGCGCGCTGGTGCTCACGGCGAGCCTCGAGGAGGCGGTGGATCTGGCCAACGGGCTGGCGCCGGAGCACCTAGAGCTGCAGGTCGCCGATGCGGAGAGCCTGCTCGCACGGGTGCGGCACGCGGGCGCGGTGTTTCTGGGGCGTCACACGCCCGAGGTGGTGGGAGACTACGTGGCGGGGCCGAACCACGTGCTGCCGACCGGCGGCACCGCGCGCTTCTCCTCGGCCCTCTCGACCGAGGACTTCGTGACGCGGCTCAGCGTGATCGAGTACTCACGGGAAGGGCTGGCCGAGGCGGGGCCGCATGTCGCGGAGCTGTCCCGCGTGGAAGGACTGGACGGACACGGCGCGGCGGCGGCGATCCGGATCGCCCGCGCGGGAGACAAGCGATGACCGGGGAGCGGGGGCAGACGGAGCCGGCGGTGCCGCGGCAGAGCCGGGTCGAGCGCAACACCAAGGAGACGCAGATCGTCCTCACGCTGAACCTGGACGGCACCGGCGCCGCCAAGGTGGACACCGGGATCCCCTTCTTCAACCACATGCTGGAGGCGTGGTCCAAGCACGCGCTGATGGATCTCGCGGTGGACGCCAAGGGCGACCTCGACGTGGATCTCCACCACACGGTGGAGGACGTGGGGATCTGCCTGGGCCGAGCGCTCCGCGAGGCGGTGGGCGACAAGAAGGGGATCGTCCGCTACGGGGCGTCGTTCCTGCCCATGGACGAGGCGCTGCTGCACGCCGCCGTGGACGTCTCGGGGCGCCCCTATCTGGTCTTCAACGTGCCGCTCCGGCGCACCCGCATCGCCAACTTCGATCTCGACCTGCTGAAGGACTTCTTCCGCGCGGTGGCGGTGAACGCGGAGCTCACCCTGCACCTCAACATGCACTACGGCGAGAACCTCCACCACATCGCGGAGGCCACGTTCAAGGCGGCCGGCCGCGCCCTCGCCGAGGCCACCCGCCTCAACCCACGGATCACGGGCATCCTCTCCACGAAGGGCAGCCTGTGAAGCGGGTCCATGCCGAACACCGGTTGCGTCGACGCCCCGATGAGGGCCAACGGCCCGAAGAGGCCAAACCGCAGCGTGATCTCTTCCACGTGCACGGACTAAGAATGAGAAGCTTCCGGTAGATCGGGAGCAAAGCACAGAGACATGATCGCGATCGTCGACTACGGGCGCGGCAATCTCGGCAGCGTGGAAAAGGCCTTCACGCGGGTCGGCATGCCCGCGGTCGTCACCCAGGACCCGAAGGTGGTGGACGACGCGGAGGCGGTGGTGCTGCCCGGCGACGGAGCCTTTCACGACGCGATGGGCAGCCTCCAGGCGCTCGGGCTGATCGCGCCGCTGCGCGGGTGCTTCGAGAGCGAACGACCGTTCCTCGGGATCTGCCTGGGCTACCAGCTCCTCTTCTCGGAGAGCGAGGAGTTCGGCCAGGGCAAGGGCCTCGACGTCATCCCGGGGGCGGTACGGCGCTTCCCCGCGAATCTCAAGGTGCCCCACATGGGCTGGAACCAGGTGGAGCACCGGGGCGACCTGCGGCTCTTCGACGGCATCCCGAGCGGGGCGCACTTCTACTTCGTGCACTCCTACTATCCGGAGACCGCGGACACCTCTCTCCGGGTGGCCACCTGTACCTACGGGCTCACGTTCCCGGCGGCCGTCTCGCGCGGGCCGCTCTACGCCACTCAGTTCCACCCCGAGAAGAGCCAGCGCTGGGGCATCCGCATGCTCGAGAACTTCGCCGAAGTCGTCCGTGAGGCGCGATAGATGAGATCGAAGAATCGAGTTTGCCGAGGTGCAGCCGAAGGCGAGCCGAGGAGCCCATGAACCGTAGAGGGAATGGTAGGTAATCCAAGATGGCCGAGGTGCAGCCGAAGGCGAGCCGAGGAGCCCATGGTCCGTAGTGGGAATGGCAGGTAGTCCAATGTTCGAGATCGTGCCGGCCGTCGATCTGAAGGCGGGGCGGTGCGTGCGGCTGCTGCAGGGGCGCGCCGCCGCCGAGACCGTCTTCTCCGACGATCCGGTGGCGGTGGCCCGCCGCTGGCAGGACTCGCGCGCGCGGCGCCTCCACGTGGTGGACCTCGACGGGGCCTTCGCGGGCCGCCCGGCCCAGACCGAGCTGGTCCGGGCCATGATCGCCGCGGTGCGGATCCCGGTGCAGGTGGGCGGCGGGCTGCGCGAGATCGCGCACGTCGAGGCGGTGCTGGAGGCGGGCGCGCGGTGGGCCATCGTGGGCACCCGGGCCGCGCTCGACCCCGCGTTCCTCGGAGAGGTGTGCGGGCGGTTCGGCGAGCAGGTCATCGTCGGCATCGACGCTTCCGACGGGCGCGTCGCAGTGGACGGCTGGACGCGCGTGCTCGACCTCGACGCCATCGCGCTGGCGCGCGACGCCGCGGCGGCGGGGGCGGCCGGCATCGTCTATACGGACATCGCCCGCGACGGCACGCAGACCGGCCCGAACCTGTGGAGCACCGAGGCGGTAGCGAAGGCGGCGGGCATCGACGTCTTCGCCTCCGGCGGGGTCGGCTCCCTCGACGACATCCGGCAGCTCGCGACGGTGCCGGAGCTGGCCGGCGTCATCGTGGGACGCGCGCTCTACAGCGGCGCGGTGGACCTGGGCGCCGCGCTGGCCGCGGTGCGGTAGGCCACCGATGCTCTGCAAGCGGCTGATCCCGTGCCTCGACGTCAAGGACGGCCGCGTGGTGAAAGGCATTCGCTTCGTCGAGCTGCGCGACGCGGGCGATCCGGTGGCCGCCGCGCTGGCCTACGATGCCCAGGGCGCCGACGAGCTGGTGTTCCTCGACATCACCGCCTCGCACGAGGGGCGCGCCACGATGCTCGACGTGGTCCGGCGCACCGCCGAGGGCATCTACATGCCGCTGACGGTGGGCGGCGGAATTCGGTCGCTCGAGGACATCCGCACCCTGCTGCGCGCCGGGGCCGACAAGGTGTCGCTCAATACCGCCGCGCTGGAGCGGCCGGGCCTGGTCTCGGAAGCCGCGCGGGCCTTCGGGAGCCAGTGCATCGTGGTCGCCATCGACGCGAAGGCAGTTGCTTGGCGAGGCGCAGCCGCAGGCGAGCCGAGCGAATGCAACAGTGAATCTCCCGGCGGCATCGCCTCCTGGCAGGTACACAGCCACGGCGGCCGCCGCCCCGCCGGGCGCGACGCGGTGGAGTGGGCGCGCGAGGTGGAGGAGCTGGGCGCCGGCGAGATCCTGCTGACCAGCATGGACCGTGACGGTACCGGCGACGGCTACGATCTCGCGCTGACCCGCGCGGTGGCGGAGGCGGTGTCGGTGCCGGTGATCGCCTCGGGCGGCGTCGGCCGACTCGAGCATCTCCGAGAGGGCCTGGTCGAGGGCCGCGCGGACGCCGCGCTGGTGGCGTCGCTCTTTCACTTCGGCCAGCACACGGTGCCGGAGGCCAAGCGCTACCTCGACGAGCGCGGGGTGCCGGTGAGGCTCGGGCCGTGAGCGCGACGGACGAGCTCAAGTGGGACGCGCAGGGACTGATCCCGGCGGTGGTCCAGGACATCGAGTCCGGCCAGCTCCTCATGGTCGCGTGGATGAGCCCCGAGTCGCTCGCGGAGACGCGGCGCACCGGCCTCACCCACTTCTGGTCACGCTCGCGCAACGCGCTCTGGCGCAAGGGCGAGACCTCGGGGCACGCCCAGCACGTGGACGGTCTCTACGCCGATTGCGACCGGGACACGCTGCTGGTCCAGGTCCACCAGGACGGCGTGGCCTGCCACACCGGAGCGCGGAGCTGCTTCTTCACGCGCCTCGACGGCGGCGAGGCGACGCCCGCGTCCGGAGCGGCGGGCCCCGCGATGCTGGAAGTGCTCGAGCGGGTGCTCGAGTCGCGGAAGGTGGCGCCGCCTTCCGGCTCCTACGTGGCGGGACTGCTCGAGCAGGGCCAGCCCCGGATCTGTCGCAAGATCGGCGAGGAGGCCGCGGAGGTGATGACCGCGGCCCTGGGCGGCGAGGGCGACGAGCGCGTGGTCTCCGAGGTCGCGGATCTCTGGTTCCACACCATGGTCCTGCTGACCGCCCGCGGCATTCCGCTCCGCCGCGTCTTCCAGGAGCTCGCCCGGCGCCACAAGAAGGATCCGTGAGCGGCTACTCCCTCGCCCTGGTCGCCCTCGTCCTGCTCGCGGGCTGCGCGACGGCGACGGGGCGCATCGAGAACGGGATGTTCCATTCGGCGAAAGGTTACCGCGTGACGCTGCCGCCCACCGGCTGGAGGGTGGATGCCGGCCAGCGGGCCGACCTCGCGCTGCGCGGCGAGGCGCGGCCCGGCGGCATGGTCGTGGACGCGACCTGCCGCGGCCGCGAGTCCAGGCGGCCGCTCGACGTGCTGGCGCGCCATCTGACCTTCGGGCTCACCCGGCGCGACGTGCTGGAGAACGGCACCGCCACCGTGGGCGGGCGCGAAGCGGCCCACTCGGTGGTCCGCGGTCAGGCGGAAGGGCAGACCGTCACCGTGGAGGCCCTGGTGATACGCGCGGAGCCGTGCGTGCACGACTTCCTCTACGTGGCTCCGAGCGAAGCCTTCGCGGCGGGGCGGCCCGCGTTCCGGGCCTTGGTCGAGAGCTTCGCGGTGGAGCCGCGGCCATGATCATGACGAAGGACCTGCGGCAGCACCTGCGCGAGACCGCCATCTGGTACGGCGGACTCGGGCTGCTCACCGCGCAGGTGGCCCGCAACCTGACCCTGCCGCCGTCCTACCTCTGGCTGGTCGCCCGCGAGATCGACATCATCGGGGTGCGCTCCCTTGTGGTCGCGCTCACCGCCGCGCTCTTCACCGGCATGGTGCTGGCCCTGCAGACCGCGGTGAACATGGCCCGGTTCGGGGCCGAGAACTACGTGGGCCCGGTGGTCGCGCTCTCCATCCTCCGCGAGCTGGGGCCGGTGCTGACCGCCATCCTGGTGGGCGGCAAGGTGGCCTCCGGGATCACCGCGGAGCTCGGCTCCATGAAGGTCACCGAGCAGATCGACGCCCTCCGCGCGCTCGGCGTGAACTACGTCAAGAAGCTCATCGTCCCCCGGCTCATGGCCGCGCTGCTCGTGTTCCCGCTCGTCACGATCCTCGCGGACGGCATGGGCCTGTTCGGGGGTATGCTGATCGCCGTGTTCGACCGCAACGTGGACGCGTATCTGTACTGGAACACCATCGCCTACTGGGTGGAGCTGAAGGACTTCCTGACCGGCCTCGGCAAGAGCGTAGTGTTCGGCGCGCTGGTCACCTTGATCGGCTGCTACAACGGCCTGGTCACCGAGGGCGGCACCGAAGGCCTCGGCCGCTCCACCACCGCGACGGTGGTGCAGGTGGCCATGGGCGTGATCATCTCGGATTTCTTCATCACGCGGCTCTTCCTCTTCATGTACTGGTGAGCCGATGACGCCCGCCCAGCCGCTCGTCGAGGTCCGGAAGGTCTGGAAGTCGTTCGGGGACAAACAGGTCCTGCGCGGCGTGAGCCTGGCCCTGCCCAAGGGGACGATCCTTGCGGTGATGGGCGGCAGCGGCACCGGCAAGACCGTGCTCCTGCGCATCGCCTCCGGGCTCGCCCGACCCGACGCGGGGGAGATCCAGCTCTTTGGCACCCGCATCGACCGCATGCACGAGGAGGCGATGCTCCCGCTGCGGCGCCGCACCGGCTTCGTGTTCCAAGGGGCGGCGCTGTTCGATTCGCTGTCGGTCTTCGAGAACGTGGCCTATCCGTTGCGCGAGCACACCCGGCTGTCTCTGGGCGAGATCACGGAGCGCGTGCACCACTTCCTCGATCTGGTCGGGCTGCCCGATACCGACGATCTGCTGCCCGCCGAGCTGAGCGGCGGCATGCGCAAGCGGGTAGGCATCGCGCGGGCCCTGATCGTGGACCCCGAGGTGGTCTTCTTCGACGAGCCCACCGCCGGCCTCGACCCCACCAACGCGAAGCTGGTGGCCGAGCTCATCGCCCAGCTCCGCACCGGCGTGTGTGACACCGCCATCGTGGTGACCCACGACGTGGAGTTCGCCGAGCTGGTGGCCGACCAGATGGCGATCCTGATGCACGGGCAGTTCGCCGACCAGGGCACGCCCGCCGAGATCCACCGCTCCGCCAACCCGGACGTGCGGCGCTTCCTGGCCGGCGAGCTGCGGGAGATCTAGTCATGGCCGACGGTCGGGTCGCGCTGCAGATCCGCATCGGCGCTTTCATCCTGTCCGGTCTGCTCGTGTTCTTCGCCATCATCTACCTGCTCGGAGCCCAGGGCCGCTACTTCGAGCGCAAGTACGACCTGATCGCGGAGTTCAACGAGGTGAGCGGGCTCATCGTGGGCGCCACCGTGCGCCTGGCCGGCGTGCAGATCGGCCGCGTCACCGCGGTCGAGCTGCCCGAGCAGCCCGGCGGCAAGGTGCGGGTGACGCTCACGATCGCGCGCCGCTTCTCGGAGCGGGTGCGCGGGGACTCGGAAGCCAAGATCGAGACCCAGGGCCTCCTGGGCGACAAGATCGTGGAGATCACCATCGGCACCACCGCGGCGCCCGCGCTCAAGCCCGGCGACGTCCTGGCCACCCAGGAGTCGGTCGAGATGCAGCACATGTTCAAGGCGGGCGCGGAGACGCTGCAGACCGTGCGGGAGCTCGCCACCAGCCTCAAGACGACCGCGGAACGGGTGGACCGCATCGCCCGGGAAGTGGAGACGGGCAAGGGGCTGGTCCACGCGCTGATCTACGACGAGCCGGAGGCCCTGACCCGGCTCAACGCGATCCTGACCCGCACCCAGTCGCTCCTGGCCCGGGCCGAGCAGGGCGACCACGCGGTGGGCGCGCTGCTCTCGCCGGACAGCGGCAAGTCCGTCCGCGCGCTGCTCGCCGCGATGGACACGATCGGCCGGACCGCGGAGAAGCTCGAGTCGCGCGACAACCTGCTCTCGGCCCTCCTCCACGATCCGCAGTACAAGATCGTCGCCGACGATCTCCGCGTCGTGGCTCGGAACTTCCGCGACGTCTCCGAGCGGGTGGCCCAGGGCCAGGGGCTGCTGGGCCAGCTCACCCGTGACGGCGGCACGGACGGCGCGCTCGGCCCGCTCGGCGACGCCACCGCCGACTTCCGCGCCGCGATGGCCAACCTCCGCACGGTCACCGACCGGCTCAAGGAGGGCGAGGGCACTCTCGGCGCGCTCCTGGAGGATCCGACGGTGTACGAGAACCTCGTCCGGTTCCTCGAGGGTTCGCGGCGGAGCTTCCTGTTGCGGACGTTGATCCGCTCGACGATCGAGGCTGGCGGCGCCGGCGATGCGGGCGGCGCCGGCGGCTCGGCCCCGAGCGCGGGCCGCTGATGGCGCGCGAGCGATCCACCTACCGCTGCCAGGAGTGCGGGCTCGCCGCGGCCAAGCCCGGCACCTGCCCCGACTGTGCGCGGGTGGGGACCTACGTGCAGCTCGTGGAGGAGCGGGTCGCCTCGGGGCGCGGGGTCGCGCGGGCCGGCGTCACCTCGAGCCGGCCCCAGCCGATCCGGGAGATCTCGGTGGGCGACGGCGGGCACCGGGTCTCGAGTGGGATGGCGGAACTGGACCGCGTGCTGGGGGGTGGCGTGGTGACGGGCTCGCTGGTCCTGATCGGCGGGGACCCGGGCATCGGCAAGTCCACCCTCCTGCTCCAGGTCAGCCGGATGCTCGCCGAGCGGGCGGGGCCGGTGCTGTACGTCTCGGGCGAGGAGTCGGCCGGCCAGGTCAAGCTGCGGGCCGATCGCCTCGGGCCGTCCCCCGTGGATCTCTACTTCGTGGCCGAGACGGATCTGCAGGCGGTCGAGGCCCACGTGGCCGCCATCCAGCCGCGGATCCTGATCGTGGATTCGATCCAGACCGTGTACCTGCCCGGGCTCGAGTCTGCCCCGGGGAGCGTGAGTCAGGTCCGGGAGTGCGGGGCGCGGCTCATGACCCTGGCCAAAGGGCAGGGGATCGCCACGTTCCTGGTCGGCCACGTGACCAAGGAAGGGGCCATCGCCGGGCCCCGAGTGCTCGAGCACCTGGTGGACACGGTGCTGTACTTCGAGGGGGAGCAGCACCACGCCTACCGGGTGCTCCGGGGGGTCAAGAACCGGTTCGGGTCCACCAACGAGATCGGGGTCTTCGAGATGGGGGAGCGGGGCCTGACCGAGGTGCGCAACCCCTCGGGGTTCTTCCTGGCCGAGCGCCCCAAGGGCGCCGCCGGGTCGGTGGTGGTCGCCAGCCTCGAGGGGACCCGCCCCCTCCTGGTCGAGATCCAGGCCCTGGTCGCCCCGGCGGGGTTCGGCACCCCGCGTCGTACTGTTCTGGGCGCCGACTACAATCGCGTATGCTTGCTGCTGGCGGTGTTGGAGAAGCGCGTGGGGTTCCCCCTGCAGTCGCAGGACGCGTTCGTCAACGTCGCCGGTGGCGCGCGAGTGGCGGAGCCCGCCGCCGACCTGGGGCTGGTGCTCGCCGCGGCCTCGAGCTATCTCGACCGCCCGCTTCGGGGCGATCTGGTGGTGGTGGGCGAGGTCGGGCTGGCCGGGGAGGTGCGGGCGGTGACCGGGCTGGAGACACGACTCAAGGAAGCGGCCGCGCTGGGCTTCACCGCGGCCGTGGTGCCCCAGAGCAGCCTGACGGACCGGGGAAGCCATCCCCTGGACGTGCAGGGCGTGGGGTCGGTGGACGAGGCCGTGAAGGTCCTGCTGGGGTCGTGAGGGCGCGATGCGGATAGGACTGCTCATCGTCCGGATGCTGGTCCTGATGGTGGCCACCGCCGCCGGCTTCGCGCTCGCGCACGCCCTCAAGCTGTCCCCTCCGTACAACCTCTTTCTCGGCGGGGCCGGCCTCCTGGCCGGTGTGCTCGTCGTGCTGCTCGAGTGGCAGGCGCGGCGCATCCCGGTGGACCGGCTCTTCTGGGGCGCCACCGGCGCCATGCTGGGCGTGGTGCTCGGTCTGGGACTGGGGACCGCGGTCGAGGCGGTGGTGCCGGGGGCGGGCGCGCTCGGGCGCGGGCTCTTTGCGCTGCTGCTGGGGTATCTCGGCGCGATGGTGACCCTGGCCAAGCGCGATGACCTGGAAGACATGTCGGTCAAGCTCTTCCCCAAGACCGCGATGGGGCGCCAGGAGGGCGACAAGATCCTGGACACCTCGGTCATCATCGACGGGCGAATCGTGGAGGTCTGCCAGACCGGGTTCCTGGCCGGCACCCTCCTGCTGCCGCAGTTCGTGCTGCGCGAGCTGCAGCAGATCGCGGACTCGGCCGACGCGCTCCGGCGCAACCGCGGCAAGCGCGGCTTCGACGTGCTGCAGCGGCTGCAGCGCGTGCCGCGCGTCACCGTGCGCATCGACGAGGTGGATTTCCCGCAGGTGCGCGAGGTGGATCGCAAG
Organism: Candidatus Limnocylindria bacterium; assembly: GCA_035524955.1. Classification (GTDB taxonomy): domain Bacteria; phylum Methylomirabilota; class Methylomirabilia; order Rokubacteriales; family CSP1-6; genus CAMLFJ01. Next base: position 66,108 of record DATLFG010000073.1, read on the forward strand.
CTGATCGAGCTGGCGCGGGCCACCGGGGGCCAGATCGTCACCAACGATTACAACCTGAACCGGGTGGCGGAGCTCTCGGGCGTCTCGGTGCTCAACATCAACGAGCTCGCCAACGCGCTGAAGCCGGTGGTGCTGCCCGGCGAGCCCCTGCACGTGCACATCGTCAAGGAAGGCAAGGAGGCGAACCAGGGGGTGGCCTACCTGGACGACGGCACCATGGTGGTGGTGGAGCACGGCAAGCGGCTCATCGGCCAGACCGTGGACGTGACCGTGACCACGATCTACCAGACCGCGGCCGGGCGCATGATCTTCGCCCGCCAGCGGGACGAGGAGAACGCTTCGCGGTGACCTACGCCATCGTGCCGGCGGGGGGCCTGGGCACGCGCATGGGCTCCCGCCGGCCCAAGCAGTACCTCCGTCTGGGTCGCGTGCCGATCCTGGTCGCGACCTTGAGGGCGTTGGGCCGGGCGCGCGGCATCGCGGGCGTCGTGGTGGCGGTGCCGGAGGCTCACGTGGTGGAGACCCGGCGGCTCCTCGCGCGGCTGCGGGTGCCCCGGATCCTCGAGGTGGTGGCGGGGGGCGCCGACCGGCAGGAGTCGGTGTGGCGGGCGCTCCAGCGGATCCCGGAACAGGCCGAGCGGGTCGTGGTGCACGACGCGGTCCGCCCGTTCATCGACGCGGCGCTGGTGGCGCGGGTGCTGGGCGCCGCGGCGGCGGGCGGCGCGGCCACCTGCGGGATCCCGGTGCGGGAGACCGTGAAGCGGGTGACGGACGGGGCGATCGAGGCCACCATCCCGCGCCGGGGGCTCTGGCTCACCCAGACGCCGCAGGCCTTCACCCGCGCGTTACTCTGGGAGGCCCACGACAAGGCGCGCCGGGACGGCTTCGCGGGGACCGACGATGCGGTGCTGGTGGAGCGGCTCGGCGTGACAGTGGCCATGGTGCAGGGGCTCGGGCAGAACCTCAAGATCACGACGCCGGAGGATCTCCAGACGGCCCGGGCGTGGGCCGCACCCCGCCGCCGGGGATGACGGAGTTCCGTTCCGGGCTGGGCTTCGACCTGCATCCGCTGGTCGAGGGACGGCCCCTGGTGTTGGGAGGGGTGACGGTGCCCGCCCCCCGCGGGCTGGGGGGGCATTCCGACGCCGACGTGCTCACGCACGCGGTCTGCGAGGCGCTGCTCGGTGCGCTCGCCCTGGGGGACCTCGGACGGCTGTTCCCGGACACCGATCCGCGCTACAAAGGAGTCTCGAGTCTCGGTCTGCTGCGGTCGGTGATGGACCTGATCGCCACCAAGGGAGCGCGCGTGGTCAATGTCGATGTCACGGTGATCTGCCAGGCGCCGCGCCTGGCCCCATTCCTGCCCGAGATGGCCAGGCAGCTCGCCGCGGCCATGGGCCTCGGAGCGGACCGGGTGAGCGTGAAGGCCAAGAGCCCGGAGCATCTGGGGCTGCTCGGACGCGAGGAAGGCGTCGCGGCCCTGGCCGTGGTGTCGGTGAACGTTTCCTGAGCCGAGGAGGTCGGCGGTGGCCCTGCGGATCTACAACACGCTGACGCGCAAGAAGGAGGAGTTCGTTCCGCTGACGCCCGGGCGGGTCGGGATCTACGTCTGCGGCGTCACGGTGTACGACTTCTCCCACGTGGGCCACGCGCGCAGCGCCCTGGTCTTCGATATGATCCGCCGCTACCTGATCTTCCGCGGCTACCAGGTCAGGTTCGTCCGGAACTTCACCGACGTGGACGACAAGATCATCCAGCGCGCCCAGCGCGAGGGCGTGACGGCCCAGGAGGTCTCGGAGCGCTACGTGGCGGCCGAACGCGAGGACATGGCGGCGCTGGGCGTGCTCGCTCCCGACGTCTACGCGAAGGCAACCGACCACATTCCGCAGATGATCGCTCTCATCGAGCGACTGGTCGCCACGGGGCTCGCGTACCCCATGGAGGGTGACGTGTACTTCGAGGTTGCCCGCTTCCCGGCCTACGGGCGCCTCTCCGGAAAGAACCTCGACGAGCTGGTCGCGGGCGCCCGCGTGGACGTCGACGAGCGCAAGCGCGATCCGCGGGACTTCGTTCTGTGGAAAGGAGCGAAGCCGGGGGAGCCGTCCTGGCCGAGCCCATGGGGCCCTGGGCGCCCCGGCTGGCACATCGAGTGCTCGGCGATGGCCATCCAGTACCTGGGCGAGACCTTCGACCTGCACGGGGGCGGCGAGGACTTGATCTTCCCGCACCACGAGTGCGAGATCGCCCAGGCGGAAGGGGTCACCGGGAAGCCCTTCGTGCGCTACTGGCTGCACAACGGTCTGCTGAACCTGGGGGCCGAGAAGATGTCCAAGTCGCTCGGCAACACCCTGACCATCCGCGAGCTCCTCAAGCGCCACGATCCCGACGCCATGCGGCTCTACCTGCTGGGCGCCCACTACCGCCATCCGCTCGATTTCGCCGAGGAGCGCATCGCGGAATCGGCGCGCGCGCTGACCCGCCTGCGGGCGCTCCAAGACGAGGCCGGCCGGCTTGCCTCGCGCGGGACGCCGGGGCCGGGGCCGGACGGCGGGCTCCTCGACGAGGCCGCGGCCCACCGCGCCCGCTTTGAAGCCGCCATGGACGACGACTTCAATGCCCCGCAGGCGCTGGGTGTGCTCTTCGATCTGGCGCGGGTGCTGCAGGGGGCGCGGGAGCGAGTGGCGCAGGGCATCACCGGCGTGGGGGCGTTCTTGCTAGGGGTCGGGGAGCTGGTGAGCCTGGCGCGGGTGCTGGGCCTGCTCGAGAGCGCGCGCAAGGAAGCCGCCGTCGAACCCCAGCTCAAGGCCAGGATCGAGTCGCTCGTCTATCTCCGGCAGGAGGCGCGGCGTCAGCGCGACTTCGCGGAAGCCGACCGGCTGCGTGAGGAGCTCGCGCGCCTGGGGGTCATCCTCGAGGATACCCGGGACGGCACCAGCTGGAAGCTCCAGTCGTGACGCGCGAGCTGCCCCCTCGGCAGGGCCCTTCGGAAGGCGGCCCGCCGCTCTTCGGTCGCAACCCGGTGCTCGAGCTGCTCCGAACGGGGAGCCGGCGGGTGGAGGAGATCGCGATCCTGTCGGAGGGCCGCGGGCCCGCGCTGCACGAGCTCCTGGCCGTGGCCAAGCGCCAGGGTGTGAAGATCTCGTACCGCACCCGCGACCAGCTCACCGCCATGGCGGGCGACATCCACCACCAGGGAGTGGTGGCCCGGGTGGCCGGTGCGAGCTACGCTTCGTTGGGCGATCTGCTCGAGATCCCGGTCGCGCGGCGGGAGGCGCCGTTCTTCCTCGCGCTGGACCAGGTGCAGGATCCTCGGAACCTGGGGGCGGTACTCCGGACGGCCGAGGCCACGGGCGCCCACGGGGTCATCGTGCCCAAGCACCACGCTGCCGGCCTGACGGGCGCGGCCGCGAAGTCGGCCATGGGCGCGGCGGAGTTGATCTCGGTGGCCCGCGAGACGAACATGGTCCATGCGCTGGAAATCCTCAAGAAGCAAGGCGTGTGGACGGTAGGCGCCGTGCCGGTCGGCGGCAAGCTGCCGTGGGAGATGGACCTGACCGGCCCCGTGTGTCTGGTGCTGGGAGGCGAAGGGGAAGGACTCCGCCCCCTCGTGGCCAAGAGCTGCGACTTCCTGGTGAGCCTGCCGATGCGCGGCCGGCTCGAATCGCTGAACGTTTCGGCCGCCGCGGCGGTGCTCTGCTACGAAGTGCTCCGCCAGCGGAGCCGAGAACAAAGGACTTGACAGAAAAGCCTTGACTTGATGGGGGGCCAAACCTAAAGTGAGGGTTTGCGACTGCTGGCGTAGCTCAGGTGGTAGAGCAACTGCCTTGTAAGCAGTGGGTCGGGGGTTCAAATCCTCCCGCCAGCGCCAGTACTATCAAGGGGTTACGATCAGGCGTGCACGCGGGGAGATACCCAAGTGGCCAAAGGGGGCAGACTGTAAATCTGCTGGCGGACGCCTTCGGAGGTTCAAATCCTCCTCTCCCCACCACCTGGGCGGCTTTGTTTGATTGAGATTGATATCGAGCGCGGCAGGACCACGGGCGGGAATAGCTCAGCGGTAGAGCGCCAGCCTTCCAAGCTGGGGGTCGCGGGTTCGAATCCCGTTTCCCGCTCCACCCGTGTCCCTGGCCCCGCGCACTGGACGGGGCTCGGCATTGCCCATGTAGCTCAGTCGGCAGAGCGCGTCCTTGGTAAGGACGAGGTCTCCGGTTCAATCCCGGACATGGGCTCCATCAACCGCGACCGGCTACGAGGAGGTCCCCCGGATGGCCAAGCAGAAGTTTGATCGGACGAAGCCGCACGTGAACATTGGGACGATTGGGCACATCGATCACGGGAAGACGACGTTGACGTCGGCGATCACGAAGGTATTGCACACGAAGTTCACGGGGGTGGCGATCCGGGAC